>NZ_JAXGFS010000013.1:0-122012 GCF_041008745.1 Pseudophaeobacter sp. 1A09344 | reverse complement strand
GATGTGCCTGTTTACGGCTATCGCTTCCGCGGCCAGCGCTTTGATTGCGGTTCCAAGGCAGGTTTCCTGCAGGCCACTGTCGCCTTTGCCCTGGGGCGTGAGGAATTGCGGGACGAGCTGTTGCAGTATATCACCGAAATCGCTCAGGTCGGACAGGCTGCCGAGTAGGAAACACTGGCCAGCCTCTGGTTTTGAGACCGGGTAATACAGGATCGAATTAGGGGTATACGGACAGTGGCAAATGTTCTGGTGACCGGCGGTGCCGGCTATATTGGCTCGCATGCATGCAAGGCGCTGAAGGCGGCGGGGTTTACACCCGTCACTTATGACAATCTGGTCACCGGTTGGCAGGACGCAGTCAAATTCGGCCCGTTTGAAAAGGGCGACCTTGCGGATCGTGCCCGTCTCGACGAGGTCTTCGCCACCTATCAGCCGGTCGCGGTGATGCATTTCGCGGCCCTTAGTCAAGTCGGGGAGGCGATGAGCCAGCCAGGCCGCTACTGGGCCAATAACACAGGTGGATCTTTGAACCTGATCGAAGCCGCGGTTGCTGCCGGGTGCCTTGATTTCGTGTTTTCCTCAACCTGTGCCACCTATGGCGAACATGACAACGTGGTGCTGGACGAGAACACGCCGCAGCTGCCGCTCAACGCCTATGGCGCCAGCAAACGTGCGGTCGAGGATATCCTGAAGGATTTCGGTGCCGCCTATGGGCTGCGTTCGGTGATTTTCCGCTATTTCAACGTGGCTGGCGCCGATCCCGAGGCTGAAGTCGGCGAATTCCACCGTCCCGAAACCCATCTGGTGCCGCTGGTGCTGGATGCGATCGACGGCAAACGCGATGCGCTGACCATCTTCGGCACCGATTACGACACCCCCGATGGAACCTGCATCCGCGACTATGTGCATGTCTGCGACCTGGTTGATGCCCATGTTCTGGGTCTCCAGTGGCTGAAGGATGGCAAGGGCAGCCAGATCTTCAACCTCGGTACCGGCAGCGGGTTTTCGGTGCGCGAGGTCATGGACAAGGCCGAAGAGGTCACCGGCAGCAAGGTACCTTGCACCGTGGGGCCGCGTCGGGCGGGCGATTGCACCAAACTGGTGTCGGGATCGACCCGGGCGATCACAGATCTGGGCTGGAACCCACAGCGTTCCAGTCTTGAGATGATGATCGCTGATGCCTGGAAATGGCATCAGACGGGCAATTACGAGGCCTGAGCATGGAGCCGCCCCGCTCCGCCGCCGAGATGCCGGATATCGGCTGGCGTGCGGCCTACCGAATGCGGTGGAAACGGCGGCGGCTTCTGTGGCGCTCCTGGCGCTCACGTCACCAGCTGAGCCTGTTGCGCGATCAGACCGCGGCAATCGGGGCAGAGGACATTCTGGCCTTTGTTGTGCTGCGCAACGAGGCGACGCGGCTGCCGTATTTCCTGGACTATTACCGGCGCCTCGGCGTCGGGCACTTCCTGATCATCGAAAACGGCAGTGATGATGGCAGCGCAGAGATGCTGCGGCAGCAATCCGATGTCTCGCTCTGGCAGACGTCCGCGGGCTACAAGGCCTCCCGCTTCGGGCTGGACTGGCTGACCTTCCTGCTGATGACCTATGGCAGGGATCACTGGTGCCTGACGGTGGATGCGGATGAACTGCTGACCTATGGCGGCATTGCCAACCATGATATGCGTGCGCTGACCGAACTGCTGGACCGCAGCGGGCAGGTCGGGTTTGGCGCCATGATGCTGGATCTTTATCCGCGCGGGCCGCTGAATCAGGTCAGCTACAGGCCGGGTCAGAACCCGCTGGAGGTTTTGCAGTGGTTCGATGCGGTGCCTTACCGTGCGGTCCGGCAGCACCCGATGGGAAACCTGTGGCTGCAGGGCGGCGCGCGGGAGCGGGTGTTCTTTGCCGGGGAGCCACATCGCTCTCCGACGTTGAACAAGATCCCGCTGATCCGCTGGAACCGCCGCTACGCCTATGTGAATTCGACTCATGCGGCGCTGCCGCCGGCGCTGAACGCCCTATACGACGGGCCGGGCGGGCCGCAGCCGTCGGGCGTGCTGCTGCACACAAAATTCCTGCCCGAAATTGTCGCAAAATCGGCAACAGAAAAGCAGCGAAAACAGCACTTCCATACGTCCGAGGATTTCGATCCTTATTACGATCACCTGACCTCGGCCCCGGACCTGTGGTTTGAGAAAGCTTTGAAATACACAGGGCCAGAGCAACTGGCCGATCTGGGGTTGATGCGGGCGCCCGAGTGGTAGGGTGTGAATTGCCCGGGTTCGGTGGTGCGTGTAGCCCCCGTAACTGTTTCTAAATTCGTTGTTAATAGAATTGGCGCGTGACATATTGCACGCAGGCAGTCGCGCGCCGGGGCCTACCCGCGCGGAGCGTACAGGGTCGGAAACAGACGGATATGGAGTAGCCGTGGGTCTTTGGGATTCTTACCGTATGCGTGTACGGCGCAGGTACAGGCTGGCCCGAGCCTTGCGTAAATCCCGTGAACTGAAGACCATTCAGGACAAAACCGGCCAGATCCGGCCGGATGATATCCTGCTGGTTTCCACGATGCGGAACGAGAAAATCCGCCTGCCCTACTTTCTCGACTATTACCGCGATCTGGGAGTCGATCACTTTCTCCTTGTCGATAACGGATCGCAGGACGGCACCCGCGACTATCTGCAAGGCATGCCGGATGTGTCCCTCTGGCATAGTGATGCGAGCTATCGGCGGGCAAACTACGGCGTGGACTGGATGAATGCGCTGAAACGCCGCTATGCCCATGGGCATTGGGTGTTGGTGGTCGATCCGGATGAGCTGTTCATCTATCCCTTCTGCGACACACGCCCGATCCGGGCGCTGACCGATTGGCTGGACAATTCCGCGATCCGCAGTTTTGCCGCCATGCTGATCGATGTTTATCCCAAGGGGCAGGTCACCGATGCGGCTTATCAGCCCGGTCAGGATCCCTTGGAAATCGCCAACTGGTTCGACAGCGGAAATTACACGATCAGCCCGAACCCAACCTATGGCAACCTGTGGATCCAGGGCGGCCCCCGTGCGCGCATGTTCTTTGCCGACCGGCCAAAGAAGGCGCCGGCGCTGAACAAGATTCCGTTGGTCAAATGGGACCGGAAATACGCCTATGTCAGTTCGACCCATGCTCTGCTGCCGCGCGGCCTGAACCGAGTTTATGAGACCAATGGCGGTGAAAAGACCAGCGGCGCGCTGCTCCATACCAAGTTTCTGGACACCTTTGGTGACAAGGCCCGCGAAGAGATGACGCGCAGCCAGCACTATGCGCAATCGGCCGAGTACAAGGCCTATGCCGCGTCCCTGGCCGAGCAACCGGACCTGTGGTGCAAATGGAGCGAGAAATACATCAACTGGCGCCAGCTTGAGATTCTGGGTCTCATGTCCAAGGGCAACTGGGCATGAGCAGCGCAGGCCAGACCAGCAAGGAAGAGGCTACCAAGGGAACGGTCGGCATCGTCATGTTGGTGCATACGGCGCTGGAGCGGGCCGAGCAGGTGGCGCGCCACTGGGCGGCGGCGGGCTGCCCGGTGGTGATCCATGTGGACCGTAAGGTGCCGCAGACCACGTTCAAAACCTTCCGCGATGGGCTGTCGGATGAGCAGCTGATCCGGTTTTCGCCGCGCCACACCTGCGAATGGGGCACCTGGGGCATCGTCGCCGCCTCGCAATCGGCAGCGGAGATGATGTTGCGGTCCTGTCCCGGCGTGCGCCACGTCTACCTGTCGTCGGGATCCTGCCTGCCGCTCAGACCGGTGCAGGAACTTGTCGATTATCTGGCCGCCCGCCCGCAAACCGATTTCATCGAAAGCGCGACCACCGCCGATGTCCCCTGGATCGTGGGCGGTCTGGATGTGGAACGTTTTACCCTGCGCTTTCCCTTTTCCTGGAAAAAGCAGCGCGCGCTATTCGATGGTTATGTCAATCTGCAGCGCAGGCTGCGGATCAAGCGGCGCATCCCGCCCGGTCTGGTGCCCCATATGGGCAGCCAATGGTGGTGCCTGACCCGCCGCACCCTGTCGGCGATTCTTGAGGACCCGGACCGGCCAATCCATGATCGCTACTTCAAGAAGGTCTGGATCCCCGACGAAAGCTATTTCCAGACCCTCGCGCGGCAGCATTCGGCGCAGATCGAAAGCCGGTCGCTGACCCTGTCGAAGTTCGATTTCGAGGGCAAACCGCATATCTTTTATGACGATCACCTGCAGCTGTTGCGCCGGTCCGACTGTTTCGTCGCCCGCAAGATCTGGCCACGGGCGCAGCGGCTTTATGATGCCTTCCTGACCGATCCGGCAGGGGCGATGAAACGGACGGAACCCAACCCAGGCAAGATCGACCGGGTCTTCTCCAAGGCGGTGGAGCGGCGCACCCGCGGGCGGCCGGGTCTTTACATGCAAAGCCGCTTCCCAAGCAAATGGTCGGTGAGCAATGTGACCGCCAATCCCTATTCGGTGTTCCAGGGCTTTGCTGAACTCTTCGTCGATTTTGAAAGCTGGCTGAACCGGACCACGGGCAGCCGGGTGCATGGCCATCTGTTTGCGCCGGATAGGGCCGAATTCGCCGATGGCGACAGCATGATCAATGGCGCACTCAGCGATACGGCGAAATTGCGCGACTATAATCCCGAAAGCTTCCTCACCAATCTGATCTGGAATACTCGGGGGCAACGGCAAAGCTTCCAGTTTGGCCCGCAGGACAACCAGAAAATCGGCGCCTTTATCGCAGGCGATCCCAATGCGCATGTGTCGGTGATCAGCGGCGCTTGGGCGGTGCCCTTGTTCCGCTCGACGCAGAGTTTTTCCGAATTGCGGCGCATCGCGGCGCGCCTGCAGCGGATCGAGGCTGCGCATCTGCATCTGCTGCGTGATCAGCATACCAAGGCCCGCGTCCGCATCTGGACCATGGCGGAATTTGTCGAGGCACCGATGGAGCCCCTGCAGGCCATTCTGGAAGATCTTGGGGCGCAGGCCCCGCGCCATCTGAACGAGGCGCCGACGATGGCGGATCTGGAGGGCTTTGGACAGTTTCTGCAGAACCTCAAGAACCAGGGCATGCACCCCTATCTGATGGGGGATTTCCCGGTGGAACAAGGACCGGTGAGCATGCCAAAGTCCCCCCGAAAACCGTATTTGGTGCGATAGGTTCTGATGACCAAACCCTTTGATTACTTCGTTGTTTTTGCTGAAATGCGCACGGGCTCCAATTTTCTGGAGTCCAACCTCAACGCGCTAGAAGGGGTGATCTGCCACGGAGAGGCCTTCAATCCCCATTTCATCGGCTACCCGAACCGCACCGAAATCTTGGGCCTGACGCAGGAGATGCGCGAAGCGGACCCTGGCAAGCTGATCGATCGGATCCGGTCGCAGCCCGATGCCTTTGGCGGCTTTCGGTATTTCCACGATCACGATCCGCGGGTTCTGGACATTGCGCTGGAGGATCCTCGCTGCGCCAAGATCATCCTGACCCGCAACCCGCTGGACAGCTACGTCTCGCGCAAGATCGCTGCGGCCACCGGCCAGTGGAAGCTGACCAATATCAAGCGCCGCAAAGAAGCGCAGGCGGAGTTCGATGCGGTGGAGTTTTCCCGCCATGTCGAGGATCTTCAGGCGTTTCAGATCACGTTGATGAACCGGCTTCAGTCCTCAGGCCAGACCGCATTCTACGTGGATTATGAAGACCTGCAGAATCTGGATGTGATGAACGGTCTGGCACAATGGCTGGGCGTCAACTCCCGGTTGGAGGCACTGGATGACAAGCTGAAGCGGCAGAACCCGGCGCCGACCCTGTCCAAGGTGGCCAACCCGGATGAGATGACGGCAGCACTGGCGGCAATGGATTGGTTCAACCTGTCGCGCACGCCGAATTTCGAGCCGCGCCGTGGTCCGGCGGTGCGCGGCTATCTGGCCGCCGCCAAGACGCCGCTCCTTTACATGCCGATGCGGGGCGGGCCCGAGGAAGCCGTGGCGGAATGGCTGGCAGCGCTGGATGGTGTGACGTCGGAGGATCTGATCTCCGGGATGAACCAGAAAGAACTCCGCCAGTGGAAAACTCAGAACAAGGGCTTTCGCAGTTTCACCGTTCTGCGTCACCCGGCCGAGCGAATTCACCAGGTGTTTTGCCAGCGCATTCTGCAAAAGGGGCCGGGCAGTTATGGCGCCATTCGCGAAACCCTGCGCCGTCAATTCAAGGTGCCGCTGCCCAAGGATGGCCCGGATGAGAATTATTCCCGCGCCGATCACCGCGCTGCCTTTGAAGGGTTCCTGAGCTTTGTCAAAGCCAACCTTGCCGGACAGACCTCGATCCGGGTCGATGCCGAATGGTCCAGCCAGTCACAGGCCTTGTCGGGCTTTGCCGAACTTGGCCCGCCAGACCTGATCCTGCGCGAAGAGGAGCTGGCGACTGAACTTCCCGCGCTGGCACAAAGGTTTGCAGCCTCCGCGCCTGCCTATGCGACGTCACAGCCGAGATCGCAGCCCTATACGCTGGGCGATATTCATGATGCAGCGCTGGAGGAGATGATCACAGCGCTCTATCAGCGGGATTATGTGATGCTGGGGTTCGATGCCTGGAGGCCGCAGCGCTGAAGAGTGTCTGCCCTGAACAAGGGCAGTTTCCCCATAGACTGTTCAATGCCGCTCTCAGGCAGCCTGAACCGGCTGGTTTTCGGTGAGAATGGTGAACAGCGTCGCCGGATCGTTATTGGCGCGCAGTTTGGTGCAGAAATTCTGCTCCCGCAGGGTGCGGGAGACCAGAGCCAGCGCTTTTAGGTGTTCAACGCCTGCGTCCTCGGGCGCGAAAAGCGCAAAGGCGATATCGACGGGTTGCCGGTCGACAGCCGCGAAATCCAGGGGTTTTTCCAGAGTCACGAAGACGCCGCAGACCTCGGAGAGGCCATCAAGGCGGGCGTGGGGCAGGGCAACACCGTGTCCTACCCCTGTCGGGCCCAGGCTTTCCCGATCAAGCAGCGCTTCAACCGTGGGTTGCGGATTGAGACCGTAGGCGAGATGCCCGACCTCGGCGATCTCCTGAAACAGCCGCTTCTTGCTTGAGGCTGCACCAATCACGCGGACGGCGTCCGGTTTGAGGATCTTGGAAATCTGCATCTCGGTCATTTGCTCCGCTCGACCACCTTATCCGGTGGGCCGCTGGGCTACTGCTTAAGGATCGATCCAACCGATGTTGCCATCATCCCTGCGGTAAACCACATTCAATCCGTCTTTGCCTTCGTTGCGGAAAACCAGAACGGGCGCCCCGGCCAGTTCCATCTGCATCACTGCTTCGCCAACGGACAGGGACGGGATCTTGGTTTCCATCTCGGCCACGATGATCGGCTGCAGCGAGTCGGGTTCGGTCCCGGTCTCCGCTTCATCAGAGGCGAGGATATAAGAGCTGGCGCCCAAATGTTCAACCGGTTCGCTGCGGTCGCGGTGATGGTCCTTCAGGCGGCGTTTGTAGCGGCGCAGCTGTTTTTCCATCTTGTTGCAGCAGCCTTCGAAAGACGCATAGATTTCAGTGGCATGAGCCTTGGCCTGAGCGGTCAGACCGGTGGACAGGTGAACGGTGGCCTCGCAGACGTATTCATGCGCCGAACGGGAAAAGACCACGGTGGCGTCCGTCGGGCGCTCTGCGTATTTCGCGACAGCCGTTCCCAGTTCATCCTTAACGTGGGACTGCAACGCTTCGCCGATGTCGATCTGTTGACCGCTGATTTTGTAACGCATGTGATCTCCTTCACAATAATACCACCCGCAACACCGCCGGGGCCAAGCCCGGCAGACTATCGTCAGCTGCGGATGAGGGGATTAGGCAAATACGCCGGAAGCAACCATGCGGACCCTGTTGCCAAGGCCAGCTTGCGGACTGCATCGGACTGCACATTTGCCATACTTCAATTCCATGACAACTGACGAAAAGAGTCAATGGAGAAGCGATGCAGATGGTGAAGGAATAGGAAACCGGCAGGAACAGGCCGAGGCCCGAAAGGTACGGTTCGGTTCAGGAAATACGGAAATTGTCGCCCAGATAAACGCGGCGCACGTTTTCGTTCTCGACCACCTCTTCGGGGCTGCCGGACATCAGAACCTGACCGTCATGCAGGATATAGGCGCGATCAACGATTTCGAGGGTTTCGCGCACGTTGTGATCGGTTATCAGCACCCCGATGCCGCGTTTCTTCAGATCGGCGACCAGATGGCGGATATCGCCAACCGAAATCGGGTCGACCCCGGCAAAGGGTTCATCCAGCAGCAGGTATTTCGGATCCGCCGCCAGGCAGCGGGCGATTTCCACCCGGCGCCGTTCACCGCCCGACAGGGCCAGCGCAGGGGCGCGGCGCAGGTGTTCGATAGAGAAATCCGACAGCAGCTCTTCCAGCCGTTCGCGCCGCTTGTGGTCGTGTTTGACGGCAATATCCAGCACGGCCGAGATATTGTCCTCGACCGACAGGCCCCGGAAAATGGACATTTCCTGCGGCAGGTAACCAATGCCAAGCCGCGCGCGGCGGTACATCGGCAGGTTGGTGACGTTCTGCCCGTCGATGGTGACGGTGCCCGCCTCGGGAAAGACAAGGCCGGCGATGGCGTAGAAACTGGTGGTCTTGCCCGACCCGTTCGGCCCCAGAAGGGCGACAACCTCGCCCCGGTCCAGACGCATGGTCACGTCACGAATCACCACCTTCTTGCGATAGCTTTTGCGCAGGTGGTCGATCCTGAGGCCGGAAGAGCCTTCGGTGACTTTCAGTTCGGGTTTTGCCGCCATCAGTTGCCGCCATCCGGGTTCAGGATGGTCTTGACCCGTCCGGCCATGCTCGCGGTGCCGGTGGTCAGGTTCACCTCCAGCCGGTTCGAGGTCAGCGTGCTGGCTCCCTGATTGAGCAGGACATTGCCGGTCATCACGATGGTGCCACTATCAATGGTGTATTCTGCCTTTTCGGCCTCTGCGGCGTCCGGGCCGCTGACCAGCAGCACATCGCCGGTCGCCTCAAGCTGGTCGATGCCACGTTTGCCGGTCTCATCGGTCTTGTAGATCACCAGAACCCGGTTCGCAGACAGTCGCATCACCCCCTGGATGATCAGCACATTGCCAGTGAATTCGGCCGAGCCATCGGCCTGGTTGACCGCCAGCGCATCGGCTGTCACCTCGACAGGCTCCTTGGGGTCGGCCTTAACCTCGCCAAAGGCAATCACGTCCGTCTGGGCCATCGCAACCGGTGCAACCGATGCAAGGGTGCAAGACAGGCAAATCAGCAAGGTGGGCAATCTGAACACGGGCTATCTTTCTTTAGTATTGGGATCGTATACCAGCTTGACTCTGTTTTTGAATACCATTTGCACCGGTCCGCCTTCGGTTTTTGCCGTCACCAGCATCTGCCCCGCAGTCAGAACGCCAAGGGCGCCCGTGGCATGAACCGGTCCGGGACTTTCTGCGCGCACTCCGTCCAGGGCGGTTTCCAGTAGTTCGGTCTCAACCGTCATACCATCCGCAGATGTCAGTTTGACGTTGCCGCTGAACCGCGCGAGACCTTGATCGGGATGCACCGCGCCGCTGTCAGAGACCAACGTCATGCGGCCGCCCTCGGCCATGCGGATTTCGGCCTGCAGATTGGTGGCCGTGGCGCCGCCGCTGTCACTGTTGGGCTGAGCAACCGAGGCCATCACCATGATCTCATCGCCCTGCGCGGTGGTGCCGGAAAAGAAGGGGCGGGTAACCTGCTGCCCGCGCATGCGTTCCTCGATCTCCTTTTGCGCAAAGGGGATGACCGCCTCGGTGTCGACGCCGCGCGAAATCAGGAACAGCGTCGACAGCAGCGCCAGCGCGGCCAGTGGCAGCAGCACCTTGAGATAGGCGACTGTGCGCGAATAGCGGTCCATCCGGTGTCCCCTTTCTCTTTTTGGCGTTGCGGTTCAGCCGAGGCCCGCGCGCAGGCAATCGTGGATGTGGATCAGGCCCAGTGCCTGCGGGCCCTGTGCAGCATCCACCACAAACAGGCAGGTGATCTTGCGGGCATTCATCACCGCAAGCGCCTCTTCGGCGAGGGCGTCGGGGCCGATGGTTGTCGGCGAGGAGGTCATGACATCGGCAGCGGTCTGGCTCAGCAGCCCGTCCATGTGGCGGCGCAGGTCGCCGTCGGTGATGATGCCGGTCAGGGCGTTCTCAGCACCGGTGACACCGGCCACGCCAAATCCCTTCTGGCTGATTTCCAGCAGCGCCTCGGACATCGGGCTGGTTTCAGCGACCAGTGGCAGGGCGTCTCCGCCGTGCATCAGGTCGCGGACCTTGGACAGGCGCGCACCGAGTTTGCCGCCGGGGTGGAAATCGCGGAAGTTCTCGGGGCGGAAATCGCGGTGCTTCATAATGGCAATGGCGAGCGCATCGCCCATGGCCAGCGTCAGCGTGGTCGAAATCGACGGCACGATCCCGTATCCGCAGGCCTCGCCCAGGGCCGGGATTTCCAGCTGCACGTCGGCTTGGGTCATCAGGGTGCTTTTCGGCCTGCTGGAGAGGCCGATCAGCGGAATGTCAAAGCGGCGGGTAAAGACCAGAAGATTGGCCAGCTCCGGCGCTTCGCCCGAGTTGGAGATGGCCAGAACCACATCGCCCTTGGACAGCATGCCAAGGTCGCCGTGGCTGGCCTCGGCCGGATGCACAAAATGGGCAGGTGTGCCGGTGCTGGCCAATGTGGCTGCGATCTTGCGACCGATATGGCCGGATTTGCCGATACCGCTGACGATCACACGCCCTTCGGCCTTCAGGATCAGGCGCACCGCATCGGCGAACCGCTCGTCAAAACCGGCAGCCAGCGCATCCAGTGCGCGGGCTTCGTCGGTCACGACCTGACGCGCCGTGGCGAGGAAGTGTTCCGACCCGCTCATGAGTGCGCAAAGATATCGGTTTCGGGCCAGCCCGCCAGATCAAGGCGCGCGCGCATCGGCAGGAAGTCGAAACAGGCCTGCGCCATGTCGGTGCGGCCTTCACGGGCAAGACGTTTGTCCAGCTCTTCACGCAGGCGGTGCAGGTGCAAAACGTCCGAGGCGGCATAGTCCAGCTGCGCTTCGGTCAGGGTTTCGGCACCCCAGTCGCTCATCTGCTGTTGTTTCGAGATATCGACACCGATCAGCTCCTGACACAGGTTCCGCAATCCGTGGCGGTCGGTATAGGTGCGGATCAGGCGGCTTGCGATCTTGGTGCAGTAGACCGGCGCTGCCAGCGCGCCAAAGGCGTGGTACATGGCGGCGATGTCAAAACGCCCGAAGTGGAACAGCTTCAGCACATTGGGATCTTCCAGCATCCGGCAGAGGTTCGGTGCTTCGCTCTGGCCTTTTTCGACCTGAACGATATGGGCGTTGCCGTCACCGCCGGACATCTGGATCACGCAAAGCCGGTCGCGGTGGGGGTTGAGCCCCATGGTTTCACAATCGATTGCAACAACCGGGCCAAGGTCAAGCCCGTCCGGCAGGTCGTTTTTGTAAAGATGATTGGCCAATGGAGCGGTCCTTTGTCTGGGCAGGGCGCGCGGCCCGCCTTTCTGCCGAAATAGGGGCTAAAGCCTCTGAACTCAACTGTAGCCCAGCCCCGCCCTTGGTGTCGGGCAGCACTGGACGATATTTCTGCTAACATGGGGTTTAAGGCAGGTCAGCCAAATAGGAAACCTGCCAAAGCATTCGGCCCGGCAGTCTTTATCCAGCTCTCATGCGGCTGAAACTCATCGAGATATGAGCCTGTTGCAGCATCGCGGCAGCCTGAAGGTCGCCAGCCTCCAGCGCCGCGGTGACAGTGCTGATCTCGCCATCGAAGATGCGCATTTCATCGCACAGGTCGATGACGGAATCGATCACCGAGGTCAGCCAGATCCGCGAGGTCTGGTAATAGAGCCGCTCGGCCGTGGTGCGCAGCGGCATATTGCCGGTCAGTTTCAGCGTGGCGAGGAAGAAATCGGTGATCAGCCGGGCAAATTCGCGCGGGGCCGGGTCCTGCAACAGGGATTGTGAGCGATCCGACAGGGCGCGAAACTCGGCAAGCAGCGCGTCGCAGGGCGGCAGGGGCATGATGTGGCCCATCATGCCGGCCAGTTCCATCCTGAGCTGGTAGGTTTGCGCTAGTTCCTCAAGGTTGACATCGGTGACGAAGGTGCCTACGCCGTGTACCGATTGCACCAGCCCTTCGTCTTCGAGCCGGGCAAGAACCCGGCGCAGCGGGGTGCGACTGACGCCGAATTCCTCTGCCAGTTCGGTTTCCGACAGGCGGGTTCCGGGCGCATAATCCAGCAGACAGATGCGATCCCGGATTTCCCGGTGCATCAGTTCGAACCGGTCACGGGCACTATAGTCGGCATTGTCGAGATCCAGCGCCATGTTGGGCGAGGATGAGGTCATTGGAGGCCTCCCTTGGTTGGGTGCCTGTGTACCTGTCCCCGCCCGTCGGCGCAAATATCTGTTCAGACCAGTTTGGCAGAGAGCCCTTCGAGCAGCCCGAGGCATTGCGACAGCTGGTCGAGCGAGACGTATTCGTCGGGTTTATGCGCCTGTTCGATCGATCCCGGTCCGCAGACGGCGACATTCATACCAAGCCCTTGAAAGATTCCGGCCTCGGTGCCGAATGCCACCAGATCGGCGCCATTTGCCCCGGTCAGCTCCTGCAGGATCTCGCGGGCCTCGTTGTCGGTCACTGGCTCCAAGCCGTCGACCTCTCCGATGACCTCGGTGACGATGCCTGCCTCGGGGAACACCGCCTGCATCTGCGGGATCAGGGAGTGAGTACATAGCCGGTGCAGGTCTTCTTTGACGAAGTCGGCATCGGATTTCTGCACCGGGCGCATTTCCCAGTCGACCCGCGCCTTGCCGGGGATCACGTTATGCGCGTGGCCGCTGACCAGCGCGCCGGTGTTGATGGTGGTCCAGGGCGGTTCGAACCGGCTGCCTTCGGGCGCGCGGGCGCGCAGGGCGTCCTTCAGCTCCAGCAGGCGGGCGACATAGCGCGCCGCGTATTCCGCAGCATTGACCCCCAGATCCGGCCCGGATCCGTGTCCTTCGAGCCCGGTGAAGTGGGTCGAATATTCATAGCAGCCTTTGTGGCCTTCGATGATGCGCATCATCGTAGGCTCTCCGACGATGCAGACCGAGGGGCGTATCTCCCGTTCTTTCAGCGACTTGGCCAGAGCCTGCGCGCCAAAGCAGCCGACCTCTTCGTCATAGGTGAAGGCGAAGTGGATCGGCCGGGATGGGTTCAGCGCCGCGTAATGCGGCGCCATCGCGGTTGCTGCGGCGATGAAACCCTTCATGTCGCAGGTGCCACGGCCGAACAGTTTGCCGTCGCGCTCCACCATCTGGAAGGGGTCGCTGGACCAGTCCTGATCGGTCACAGGCACCACGTCTGAATGGCCCGAGAGAACGATGCCACCATCGGTATCAGGACCGATGGTGGCGAAAAGATTGGCCTTGCTGCCGGTGTCGTCGGTCCACAGATGAACCTGTGCGCCTGCGCTATCCAGCCGGTCCGCCAATAGCGACATCAATGTCAGGTTGCTGCTCGCGGACACGGTCGGTTGCGCGATGAGTTCTCCCAACAAATCCGTCGTTCGGGGCAGGAAGGTCATTCAGAACCTCGTCTTTCACAAAGATTTTGCGCTCCACATCGCAGAGGGCTTCGGCTGGTCCGTTCTCGCGTATCAGGATCGTCTCGGTGGTCTCAAGCCCCCAGCTGTCCATCCAGAGCGCGGGCATGAAGTGGAAGGTCATCCCCGGCATCAGCACAGTTTCATCGGTGTCCCTCAGCGAAATGGTCCGCTCCCCCCAGTCCGGCGGGTAGCTGAGTCCGATCGGGTAGCCGCAGCGTCCGTTGCGGTCGATTCCGGCCTTTTTCAGGGCGCCATTCAGGGCATTGGCAATGTCGCAGGCGCGGTTGCCGGCCTTTGCAGCCTCGATCCCGGCCTCGATCCCTTCGTTCAGCGCGGAAGAAGCGTCCAGCATCTCCTGCGGCGGTTGGCCCAGGTGCACGGTACGGCACAGCGGCGCGTGGTAACGGCGGTAGCAGCCAGAGAGTTCAAAGAAAGTTGCCTCGCCGGTCTGCATCTCGCGCCCGTCCCAGGTCATATGCGCGGCGGTGGCATCCAGGCCCGAGGGCGTCAGCGGCACGATGGCCGGGTAATCACCCCAGTCTTCGCCAACCCCGTAGGTGCCGGCTTGCAGCAGGTCGCCGACCAGCTCGTTCTTGCGCAGACCGGGGCGCGCGCGTTCGATGGCCAGATTGACGATGTTTTCGGTGATGCGGGCGGCCCGGCGGATGAACATCAGCTCTTCGTCGGACTTCACCGCACGCTGCCAGTTCACCAGCGCGGTGGCGTCATGCAGGCTGGCGTTGGGCAGGTTCTTTTGCAGGACAGCGTGGGCCTTGGCAGAGTAATAGTAGTTTTCCATTTCCACGCCGACGCGGGCCTTGCCATATCCGAGCCGGGTCAGATGCGCGGCCAGATCTTCCATGGGGTGGCAGGTGGTCGATTGGATATAGCGGTCGTCGTAGCCGATGACGCTGCGCTCTTCCATCCAGACGGTGCGCAGGGCGCCAAAGGCGTCCATCGTGCGGCCCCACCAGATTGGATCACCATTCAGCCCCAGGATGACACCCTGATGCACATAGAAGGACCAGCCGTCATAGCCGGTCAGCCAGGCCTGATTGGACGGATCCGTGACGAACAGAACGTCGATCCCGGCAGCCTCCATGGCTTTGCGGGTCTTGGCGATGCGGCGGGCGTATTCGCCCTCAGTAAACGGAGCATGTTCCAGTGGCATGGGGACCTCTGATCAAAGAAGGGGTGTCGGAAATAGGGACTTTAATCTTTGTAGATGAGTACATCATCCGATTCCGATCTATTCGCGGCAAAGGATTTGCTCAAAACGACACGCATAATCGGCAATTGCGACGTCGTGAGCGGCAGGTTGCGTGATTGTTGTGCACAACCGGCGAATCTTTGGACAGTTTTGGTCCAGAGTAGAACCTACGCCGGTATCGCGGTCACCTGTGTTCTCTCCGGCACGGCAGGTGGCGCAGTGTTCACAGATTCGCGGGGCGCTTTTCCAGTGATCACACCCGTGATACAGCCCTGACGCATGATACGTCTTGATGACCGAGATATCGCCATTCTCCGCGTGCTGACGCAGGAGGGGCGCATTACCAAAGCGGCCCTGGCCGAACGCATCGGCCTGTCTCCGACACCGTGCTGGGACCGGCTGCGCAAGCTGGAAAAGGCCGGGCTGATCGAAGGTTACGGCGCCCGCATCAACCTGCGCAAACTGGCACCGCATATAACGGTGTTTGTGGCGGTGGAAATTGCGGATCACACCGCGGCCCGGTTTCAGGCGTTTGAGCTTGCGATCCAGCGCTATGATGAGGTCACGGCCTGCTGGGCGCTGGGCGGCGGCTTCGATTATCTGATGCAGATCGTCACCCATGACATCGATGCTTATCAGCGGCTGATCGATTCGATGCTGGATGCCCGCATCGGCCTGTCGCGCTATTTCACCTATATTGTGACCAAACCGGTCAAAGGTCCGGGCGGTCCGCCGCTGGATATTTTGCTGGGACGGGGGGCTGGCAGCTGAATCTTCTCCTTCATGGGGGAACTTTGGCTACTGTTTCTGGGTCTGGCAGAGGAATGTCCTCCTGAACTTCAGGAGGATTTGCCATGGCCGACACCGCCCTTTCTGCCCGCAGCGATATCGCGGACAAAACGCTAGTCCGTTCATTTTCTTATGTGAATGGCCGGTGGCAGACGGCCGAAGATGGCAATACCTTTGCCGTGAAGGACCCCGGAACCGGAAATGTGGTTGGCCATGTCGCGAGCCTTTCGGCAGAAGAATCCTCTGCTGCGGTCGATGCCGCGCAGAATGCTTTCGCCGCTTGGGCGGGGCTTTTGCCGCAGGAACGTTCGGCCATCCTGCGCCGGTGGTATCAGCTGCAACTCGATCATAAGGAGGATCTGGCCCGGATCATGGTGCTGGAACAGGGTAAACCCCTGTCCGAGGCGATGGGCGAAATCGACTACGGCGCGGGCTTTGTGGAGTTCTACGCCGAAGAGGCCAAGCGTCCGAACATCGAAGGCGTCACCAGCCACCTGCCCGATGCCGAGGTCGAGCTGTGGCGCGAGCCGGTTGGCGTGGTGGCGCTGATCACGCCGTGGAACTTCCCCTCCGCAATGCTGACGCGCAAGGCGGCGGCGGCGCTGGCGGCGGGCTGCACCGTTGTGGCGCACCCTTCGGCGGAAACCCCGTTCAGCGCTCTGGCCCTGGCCGAATTGGCCGAACGCGCGGGCGTGCCTGCCGGGGTGTTCAACGTCGTCACCGGCGATGCGCCCACTGTGGTCAAACCCTGGACCGAAGATACTCGTGTGCGGGCGCTGTCCTTCACCGGCTCTACCGAAGTGGGCAAGCTGTTGTACCGGCAAAGCGCCGATACGGTGAAGCGGCTGGTGATGGAGCTGGGCGGCCACGCACCGGTGATCGTCTTTGAAGATGCCGATCTTGATCAGGCGGTCGAAGAGACCATGAAGGCGAAGTTCGCGACCTCGGGTCAGGATTGCCTCGGCGCTAACCGGATCTTCGTGCAGCGCAGCGTCTACCCGGAGTTTTGCAAACGGCTGACGGCGGCGACCAAGAAACTGACCGTTGGTCTAGGCATGGACGACCCGGACATCGGGCCGCTGATGCACGACCGGGTCGTGGCGAAGCAGGAAGAACACGTGCGCGACGCGATTGAGAAGGGCGCCAAACTGGCCTGCGGCGGCGAACGCCATGCCATGGGGCCGCTGTTCTATCAGCCGACCGTGCTGACCAATGTGCCGCAGGATGCCAAGATCATGCACGAGGAAACCTTTGGTCCGGTGGCGCCGGTGGCCCCCTTTGACAGCGAAGAGGAAATCACCCAGCGTGCCAATGACACCGAATACGGGCTGGTGGCCTATGTGCATACGCAGGATCCGCGCCGTATCTACCGGCTGTCGCGGGCGCTGCAATTCGGCATGGTGGCCGTGAACCGGACCAAGGTGACCGGTGCGCCGATCCCCTTTGGCGGCGCCAAGCAATCCGGTCTGGGTCGCGAAGGTGCGCGTCTGGGCATGGAAGAATTCACCGAGGTCAAATACGTCTGCCGCGACTGGGCATGACGGGCCCCGTGCCGGGCAATTGAATATCAAACGATCACACCCGGGCCGTGCGGGCACCGGGAAACGCAGAAGGACTAGATATGCTGAAAAACGATCAACTGGACCAATGGGACCGCGACAACTTCTTTCACCCCTCGACCCATCTGGCGCAGCACGCGCGCGGTGAAAGCCCGAACCGGGTGATCAAGACCGCCAGCGGCGTGCATATCGAAGACCGCGACGGCACCAAGCTGCTGGACGCCTTTGCCGGGCTGTACTGCGTGAACGTGGGCTATGGCCGTCAGGAAATCGCCGAAGCCATCGCAGATCAGGCGCGCGAACTGGCCTATTACCATTCCTACGTGGGCCATGGCACCGAGGCCTCGATCACCCTGTCGAAGATGATCCTGGACCGGGCGCCTTCGAATATGTCCAAGGTCTATTTTGGCCTCGGCGGCTCGGACGCCAATGAAACCAACGTCAAGCTGATCTGGTATTACAACAACATTCTGGGTCGCCCCGAGAAGAAGAAGATCATCTCGCGCTGGCGCGGCTATCACGGCTCTGGGCTGGTCACCGGCTCGCTGACGGGGCTTGAGCTGTTCCACAAGAAATTCGACCTGCCGCTGGCGCAGGTGGTGCACACCGATGCGCCCTATTATTTCCGCCGCGAGGATCAGAACCAGACCGAAGAACAGTTCGTTGCCCATTGCGTGGCCGAGCTGGAGGCGTTGATCGAGCGCGAAGGTGCCGACACCATCGCCGCCTTCATCGGTGAGCCGGTTCTGGGCACCGGTGGCATCGTGCCGCCCCCCGCCGGTTACTGGGAAGCGATCCAAGCCGTGCTGAAAAAGCACGACATCCTGCTGGTCGTGGATGAGGTCGTCACCGGGTTTGGCCGTCTCGGCACCATGTTCGGCAGCGATCACTACGGGCTGGAAGCGGATATCATCACCATCGCCAAGGGCCTAACCTCGGCCTATGCGCCGCTGTCCGGTTCGATCGTATCCGACAAGGTCTGGAAGGTGCTGGAGCAGGGCACCGATGAGAACGGCCCCATCGGCCACGGCTGGACCTATTCGGCGCACCCCATCGGTGCTGCGGCGGGCGTTGCCAACCTCAAGCTGATCGATGAACTGAATCTGGTTGAAAACGCAGGCAGCGTTGGCGCCTACCTGAACCAGTCGATGAAGGACGCGCTGGGCGATCATGCCCATGTCGGCGACATCCGCGGCGAAGGCATGCTCTGTGCGGTAGAATTCGTGAAGGATCGGGATAGCCGCACCTTCTTTGACGCGGCGGACAAGATCGGTCCGCAGATTTCGGCCAAGCTCCTGGAGCAGGACCGGGTGATTGCCCGCGCCATGCCGCAGGGTGATATCCTGGGCTTTGCGCCGCCCTTCTGCCTGACCCGTGAAGAGGCCGACACCGTGGTTGCGGCAACCGCGCGGGCCGTGAAAGCGGTTCTGGGCTAATACCTTGGGCTGAGGTCCGGATACGCCTCGAGCGGGGCGCTCCCGCCCGGATCGGATCCCCTGCGGGAGGATCCTCTCCCGTTGGGCCCGGCAAAAAGAAAGGCGTCGCGCAATTTGCGCGGCGCCTTTCTTTTTGCTGCAGCCGCTGCGCGTTATCGCCCGGCTGAGGGCGCTTTGGATGCGGCCTTTCCAAAAAAATTTGAGCTGCAAAACCAGTCAAATAATTGAATTGTATTAATTTTTCAAAGTTCGACTATCGCACCCGGCAGGCCCCCGGCATTTTCCTTGACCAAAGGTAAGTCCTTGATGGAACATTCTTTTATTAACGGGAGGAAAATTCATGAAACTGACTTCGACGCTGACCGGCGCCGCGCTGGCGCTGTGCACTGCACTGCCCGCATTTGCTGCGGATGTGACCGCACGTATCTCTTTGCAGCTGCCGCTCAAAAGCCACCTTGGCCAGAACCTCTTGATGTTCAAGGAAGAGGTCGAAAAGACCTCGAACGGTGACATCGCGGTGGAGATTTACGACTCCGCGCAGCTTTACAAGGACAAGGAAGTGCCTGCCGCTGTTGGCTCTGGCGCCATCGAGATGGGCGTGGCCTCCTTGACGCGCTATGTCGGGGATATTCCCGCGGTGGATGTCTTCTATATGCCGTTCCTGTTCAACTCAGAGGAAAAGGTGCGCAAGGCCGTTGCGCCGGACAGCCCGGTGCGCGGACCCATCGATGCGGCCATCGCTGATACCGGGGCCACGGTTCTGTGGTGGCAGGCCTATGGCGGCGCGATCATGCTGTCCCAGGACGGTCCGGTGAAAACGCCTGCTGATATGGAAGGCAAAAAGGCCCGCGTCTTCGGCAAGACGCTGGGTGATTTCGTCACTGCGACCGGCGGCGCGCCGACGCTGATTTCCGGCTCCGAGCAGTATCTGGCCTATCAGCGCGGCACCGTTGATATCGGCATGACCGGTGTTTCGGGCGTGAAATCCCGCAAACTGTGGGAGGTCATGGACACTATCACCGTCACCAACCACGCCGATATCGAATTCATCGTCGTGGCCAACACCGACTGGTGGAATGGTCTGTCGGCTGAGCATCAGAAAATCATGGCCGATGCCGCCCGCAAGGCTGAAATCGCGGTACGGGACGAGATGTCCGCGATCGAGGCTGCCGCCTATGCCGAGGCAGAAAAGGCCGGAATGACGGTGTACCAACCGACCGACGCAGAGATCGCCGCCTGGAAAGAGGCTGCCGCGCCCGTCTATGACGGTTTCCGCGCCAAGGCCGGTGATCTGGGCGCAGAAATCCTGTCTGCTGCCGAGAAGTTCTGAGCCTGACAGTCACGGACCGGCGCCGCATCCGGGGCCGGTCCATCTTATTCTTCGGGAAATTCCATGCACGTTTTTGCCAGGTTCGTGACCGCGCTGGCCCTTGTGGCGGCGGTCCTCTTTGTTCTTGCGGGGGTCATGCTGACCTATGAGGTCATGGCCCGCTATTTCTTTGTCCGCCCCACCATCTGGGCGGCGGAGCTGAGCCAGTTCTGCCTGATCTGGGGATCGCTGATCGCGGCGCCCTGGTGCCTGCGCGAACGGCGCCATATCCGCATCACGGCGGTGATCTCCGGATTGCCGCGTGGTCCCAGGATCGGTGCGGATGTTTTTGCCATGGCGGTGGTGGCGGTGTTCTCCGCTGTCGTGCTGGTCTACGGATATGAGATTTTCCACGACAGTTTCATGCGCGGGCGCACCACCGGCACCATGCTGGACATGCCCATGTGGTACGTCGAACTGTCGCTGCCCTTCGGCTTTGCGGTGCTGCTGCTGCAATCCGTGATCGAGGTCTGGCGCGCGGCGCAGGGGCATATCGCGGCTGAAGGAGAGCATGAATAATGACGGTTTTCCTGATCCTTTTCGCCCTGTTCGCGCTGCTGCTTGTTGGTGTGCCGGTTGCCTTTGCGCTTGGTGGGCTCGGGCTGTCGATGCTGATCCTTGGCGGGTTTTCTCCGCTGATGGCGCCGCAGGCGATCCTCTCCACTCTGGATGGCTTCATTCTGCTGGCGGTGCCGCTGTTCCTGTTGATGTCCAATGTGCTGCTGAAAGGCGGCGTTGGGCGTGATCTATATGCCGCCGTGCAGGCCTGGGTCGGCCACTGGCCTGGTGGGCTGGCCGTGGCGACGGTGATTTCCTGCGGGTTGTTCGCCGCGATCTCCGGCTCTTCGGTGGCGACGGCCGCTACCATTGGCACCGTTGCCATCCCGGAAATGATCAACCGCGGCTACGAGCGGCGCTTTGTCTACGGGTTGTTGGCCGCTGGCGGCACACTGGGGATCCTGATCCCGCCGTCGATCCCGATGATCATCTACGGTTTCGTCACCGAGGAATCGGTGATTGCCCTGTTCCTGGCCGGTGTCGGCCCCGGTCTGGCGCTGCTGGTGCTGTTTGCGGGCTATTCGATGATCTATGCCTCGATGAAGGGCATGGGCCGCAGTGAAAAGGCGACCGGCACCGAACGCCGCCGCGCCACCCTGCGGGCGCTGCCGTCGATTGCGTTGGCCACCGTGGTTGTGGCGGGCATCTATTCCGGTGCCTTTACCCCGACCGAGGCTGCGGCCATCGGATTTGCCTTTGCCGTGGTCATCACCGCTCTGGTCCTGCGTACGCTGACCTGGAAAGCCTTCTGGGAGGCGGCGGTGGACAGCATGGCGACCACGGTCGCGATCCTATTGATCATCGCGGGTGCCAAGGTGTTCGGAAAGGCGATCACCCTGTATCGCATCCCGCAGGAAATCAGCGCCTTCATCTCGGACGCGGTGTCCAGCCCGGTGATGTTCGTGCTACTGGTGGCCGGTATCCTCGTGGTGATGGGGCTGGTACTGGAGGCGCTGTCGATGGTGCTGATCATGACCCCGGTGCTGCTGCCTGCTGCCATGGGGCTGGGCTTTGATCCGATCTGGTTCGGCGTCTTCATGGTGGTCATGGTCGAGGCGGCCCTGATCACGCCGCCGGTGGGACTGAACCTTTACGTGATCCAGGCCGTGGCACGCGCCACACTTGGCGATGTGGCGCGTGGGGCGATCCCCTTCCTGCTCCTGATGTTCTTCTGTGTGGTGCTGCTCTATCTGGTGCCCGACCTTGCCCTTTATATTCCCTTCAAATTGTGAGTGACATGACGACACCTGCTGACCGCCTGCGCGCCCTTCTTGCGCAGCCCCGCCTTCACACCATGCCCTGCGCCTATGATGCGCTGTCTGCCAAGCTGATCGAACAGGCCGGGTTCGACCTGACCTTCATGACTGGCTTTGGCGCCTCTGCCTCGCGGATCGGGGCGCCGGATCTGGGCCTGATGAGCTATGGCGAAGTGCTGGATCAGGCCCGCAATATCGCCGGGGCGATCTCCATGCCGCTGATTGCCGACGGGGACACCGGTTATGGTAATGCGATGAACGTGCGCCGCACGGTACAGGGGATGGCGAATGCGGGCTGCGCCGCCGTGATGATCGAGGATCAGCTGGCACCTAAACGCTGCGGTCACACACCGGGCAAGGCCGTGGTGGGCCGCGAAGAGGCCTATGACCGCATCCGCGCCGCCGTGGATGCACGTGAGGAAGGTCAGGATATCCTGATCCTTGCGCGCACCGATGCCCGTCATGATCACGGGCTGAATGAGGCGCTGACCCGCGCGCAGAAGTTCCGCGAGCTGGGCGCCGATATCATCTTTGTCGAGGCGCCCCGGTCCGAGGCGGAGATGCGCGAGGTCTGCGCGGCAACGGACGCACCCAATATGGCCAATATCGTCGAAGGCGGTGAAACCCCCGACCTGCCGCCCGAGGCGCTGGAGGAGATCGGGTATCGTATCGCAGCCTATCCGCTGTCGCTGATGGCCTCGGCGATGCAGGCAATGATGCAGACGCTGGCCGAGATGAAAGTGGGTCAGCCACGTAGCAACCTGATGGATTTCATGGAGCTGCGCCGCCGGATCGGATTTGACGACTATTACGAAGCCTCGGAGCGCTATGCGACATCGGCCCGCCCGGTGACCGGCGCGCGCGAAGGTAGTTAAGCCAGGATCCGCGCAATCATGGTTTACGCACAGTAAACGTGGACAGGATGCCCCTTCCTGCGCTCACCTTGGAACAGGATGCAGCCTTGGGAGGGGAGCGATGCAGTTCGACTATGTGATTGTGGGGGGCGGTTCAGCAGGGTCAACTCTGGCCTCGAGGCTCAGCGAGGATCCGAACACCAGCGTCTGCCTGCTGGAGGCAGGCGGGCGCGGTGACAGCATTCTGGTACGCGCACCGGCGGCGGTGGTTGCCATGCTGCCGGGTCGTCCCAAGATCAACAACTGGGCGTTTGAGACTGTGCCGCAGCCGGGCCTGAACGGGCGCAAGGGATACCAGCCGCGCGGCAAGGCGCTGGGCGGCTCCAGTGCGATCAACGCCATGCTATATGTGCGCGGTCATGCGGGTGACTATGATGAATGGGCAGCGCTGGGCTGTGATGGTTGGGGCTGGAGTGACGTGCTGCCCTATTTCCAGCGCGCCGAAAACAACGAAGCTGGCAGCGATGCGGTGCATGGCGGTGATGGCCCCCTGCAGGTCAGTCACCAGAAATCCCCGCGCCCCATCACCCGCGCCTTTGTCGAGGCGGGCAAGGCGCTGCAGATCCGCGAGACGGCGGATTTCAATACTGGAGATAATGAAGGCATCGGCCTTTATCAGGTGACGCAGTTCCACGCGGCGGAGAAGAATGGCGAGCGCTGCTCGGCCGCGGCCGCCTATCTGCACCCGGTAATGGATCGCGCGAACCTGACGGTGATCACCGGCGCTCACGCCACCAAGGTGCTGTTTCAGGGCAAGCGTGCCACCGGCGTTGCGTACCGGAAGGGCGGGCAGGATCTTACGGTCAACGCCGGGCGCGAGGTGATCCTCTGCGGTGGCGCCTTCAATTCACCGCAGCTTTTGCAGCTGTCGGGGGTGGGGCGCCCGGAGGATATCACGCCGCATGGGATTGGTATGGTGCACGAGTTGCCCGGCGTCGGGCAGAACCTGCAGGATCATCTCGATTTCACCCTCGCCTACAAAAGCAAGGACCGGGACAATTTCGGGATCTCTTTGCCGGGCAGTGTCAACCTGCTGAAACACATCAACGACTGGCGCAAGACTGGCAAGGGGATGCTGGCGACGCCCTTTGCCGAAGGGGCGGCGTTTCTGAAAACCGATCCGACGCTGGAGCGCGCCGATGTGCAGCTGCATTTCGTCATTTCCATCGTCGATGACCACGCCCGCAAGCTGCATCTGGGGCATGGCTTCAGCTGCCATATCTGCGTGCTGCGGCCTAAATCGCGTGGCTCGGTCGGGCTGACCTCGGGCGATCCGATGGCGCCGCCGCGGATCGATCCGCAGTTCCTGTCCGATCCCGAGGATCTGACCACCCTTATCAGGGGCGTGCGCAAGACCCGGCAGATCATGCAGACGCCGCCCTTGCAGGGCTACATCCATAAGGAGCTGTTCATCGAAGGTGAGCCGGATGACGCAGCGTTGGAGCAGCACATCCGCGCGCGGTCGGATACGATTTATCATCCGGTGGGTACCTGCAGGATGGGGCAGGACGAAATGGCGGTCGTCGATCCGGAATTGAAAGTGCGCGGCATGGAGGGCCTGCGCGTTGTGGATGCATCGGTCATGCCGCGGCTGATCGGGGGCAACACCAACGCACCGACCATCATGATCGCAGAAAAAGCCGCGGATCTGATCCGCAACCGGGCGGCTCTGGCCGCCGAGTGAATTTTGGAGGAGCAAGGCAAAATGCTTGGCAAGATGATGCACAAACCGCTGACGATCAGCTCGTTGATCGAACACGCGGGCCGGTACCACGGCAACACCACCGTGACTTCGGTCGAAACCTCGGGCGAGGTCGTGCATTCCAACTGGGGTGAGATCGAGGCGAATGCCCGCAAACTGTCCGCCGCGCTGAAGCGTCTTGGCATCAAGGCAGGAGAGCGCTGCGGCACCATCGCCTGGAACAACCGCCGCCATCTGGAAATCTATTTCGGTGTCTCCGGTGGCGGGATGATCTGTCACACGATCAACCCGCGCCTGAAGCCGGAACAGCTGATTTACATCATCAACCACGCAGAGGATCAGGTGCTGTTCATCGACGCCACCTTTGTGCCTGCGGTGGGCAAGCTGAAAGAGCACCTGAAAACGCTGAAACACATCGTGCTGATGGGGCCGCGGGATGAGGCGGCCGCCGAGGCCGTGCCAGGCATCCTGTTCTACGACGAACTGCTGGCCGCCGAAGGCGATGACAACAGTTGGCCCGACCTTGATGAAAACACGCCGTCGAGCCTGTGCTATACCTCGGGTACCACGGGCAACCCCAAGGGCGTGCAATATTCCCACCGCACCACAGTGCTGCACTCCATGGGCGGCAACCAGCCGGACGGGCTGGCGATCTCGGCGCGCGACACGGTGATGGCGGTGGTGCCGATGTTCCACGTCAACGCCTGGGGTGTTCCCTATATTGCAGCGGCTGTAGGCGCCAAGCTGGTTCTGCCGGGGCCGCATCTTGATGGGGAAAGCCTGGTCAAGTTGATCGATGGCGAGCGGGTCACCCTTGCGCTGGGCGTGCCGACCATCTGGATGGGGCTGTTGCAGGCGCTGGAGAAGACCGGCAGCAAGGCCGAAAGCCTGAAGCGTACCGTTGTGGGTGGCTCAGCCCTGCCGACGGTTATGATCCCGACCTTCCGCGACAAATACGGGGTGGAGTTGATCCATGCCTGGGGCATGACCGAAACCAGCCCGCTGGGTACGCTCAACAACCTTCTGCAGAAACACGACGACCTGAGCGTCGAGGAAAAGGGCAAGATCCGCGAAGGGCAGGGGCGTCCGCCCTATGGTGTCGAACTGCGCATCGTGGACGAGGCGGGCAAACGCCTGCCCGAGGATGGCGAGACCCAGGGCGAGTTGCAGATCCGCGGTCACTGGATCATCGATACCTACTTTGGCCATGACACCAGCGCGCTGACCATGGATGGCTGGTTCGATACCGGCGATGTCGCCACCATCGATGCCGATGGCTATATGATCATCCGCGACCGGTCCAAGGACATCATCAAGTCGGGTGGTGAGTGGATCTCGACGGTGGAACTGGAAGACATCGCCATGTCCCACCCCAAGATCGCTCAGGCGGCTGCCATCGCGGCTCGGCACCCCAAGTGGGATGAACGTCCGGTGGTCATCGCGGTGCGTTCCGACGAAAGTCTGACCGAAGAAGAGCTGTTGGCGCATTACGAAGGCAAGGTTGCGAGCTGGCAGATTCCGGACCGCGTGGTCTTTACCGATGATCTGCCGCTGGGCGGCACCGGCAAAGTGCTCAAGAACAAGCTGCGCGAATCATTCGGCGACATCCTTTTGGGCGCTTGAAACACCCTTCTGATCCCGCCCTTTTTGTGGCGGGGTCAGACCTCCGCCACACCTTCGCCACAAAGCTGCCACATCGTTGACTTGGGGTCGTCTCGGTTCACCCCTGAAAACCACATTTATGCCCTTAAATCATTTGTTTAGATGTCTTAATAGCAGCCAATTTTAGCTGTTAAGATCTGATTAACACACTGCCTGATACCCCGATTGTGGGTGAAAAAAAGTGGTGGTTGAAATGAGCGCTCAAAGCAATGTAGCTCCGATAATTATCAAGAAGAAAAAGTCAGGTGGTGGCGATGGTCATCACGGCGGTGCATGGAAGGTGGCCTACGCCGACTTCGTGACCGCGATGATGGCATTCTTCCTTCTGATGTGGCTCCTGAATGCGACCACTGAAAAGCAGCGCAAAGGTCTGGCTGACTATTTCTCGCCGTCCATTCCGCTCAGCCGGGTCTCCGGTGGCGGCAACGGCGCGTTCAGCGGGGACAGCATGTTCACCGAGGACGTCAAACCGCAAAGCGGCATTGGCGCGACGGACGAACACCCGACAAATGCGCGGCAGGCTCAAGGCGCGACCGGGCTAATGGATGCAAGCGAGCAGTCCGCCCAAGAGGAGGTTTTCCGGGTCGTCGAAGAGGAGCTGAAAGGGCTTGGCGGTGAAAGCATGGTCTCGACCGACCTGGCGCGCCATATCGTGACACGGGTCACCGACGAAGGTCTGATCATCGAATTGTTCGAAACCGAAGACGCAGCGCTGTTCGAAGATGGTACAGCAGAACCGACGCCCTTGTTCCGCGATCTGGTGCGCATGGTGGCCCGGGTTAGCGGTACGGTGGCCAACGGTATCGCCATTGGGGGGCACATCCGGTCCCAGCCTGTGGTGCTTGCCAAGAACCCGGTGTGGGAGTTGTCGCACGCCCGGGCTGATGCCGCCCGCCAGCTACTCGAATCGGGTGGTCTGAAATCCAACCGAATCCATCGGATCACAGGCTATGCCGATCGTACTCTGGCCGTTGAAAACCCCATGCGGGTTCGCAACAACCGCGTCGAAATCACCCTTTTGCGCAAGTAAAACATGACAATTAACCACCACCGGGCGGCGACAGATAGATTGGATTTTATCTGTTAGCCGCCCGTTAAGTGCTCGTGCGCTAGCTATTGCATCAAGAATTTGAAGCAGCAGAAAGGCGTGCTATGACCATTTCTTCGTCGCTATATGCGGGTGTATCCGGGCTCGGCGCGAATGCCAGCCGACTGGCCTCCATCTCCGATAACATCGCGAACTCCTCTACCGCTGGCTACAAGCGCGTCCAGACGGATTTCCATTCGATCGTGGCGGGGTCCTCTGGCGGTGCCTATAGTGCGGGCGGTGTGCGAACCACCAATGTGCGTCTGATTGATCAGCGCGGCCCCCTGGTGACGACAGATAATCCGACAGACCTGGCAGTGCGCGACGGCGGTGGCTTCCTGCCTGTGACGACCCTTTCGGAAATTGCAGCAGGTAATGGCGCGCCGTCGATGCGGCTGACCACTGCGGGATCCTTCAGCATGAATTCCGATGGCTATCTCGCAACGGAATCGGGGCTGGCACTGCTTGGATGGCCGACAGATGCTGCCGGGAACACCTTGGCCGGCGCTGTGGACTCGAGCGATGGTCTGGAGCCGATATATCTGAATAAGAACCAGCTGGTCGGCGAGCCGACAACCAAAATGCAGATTGGTGCCAACCTGCCTGCGACAGCGACGGAGGCTGGCGCAACCTCAGGGGTTGAATCCCTGTCGATCGAGTATTTCGACAACCTTGGATCCTCGGAAAATCTGGATATCGAGTTCACTCCGACGGTGCCCGCGACCGGTAAATCCAACCAATGGACGATGACCATCAAAGATACCGCCAGCGGCGGCGCGGTTGTGGGTGAATATACTCTGGAATTTGACGACAGTCGCACCGATGGCGGCAATCTGGCTTCGGTAACTGATGTGAGCGGTGGTGCGTATGATGCTGCGACCGGTAGTGTTATCGTTACTGTCGATGGCGGCCCGATCGAAATCAATATCGGCCTGATCGGTGAAAATGATGGTTTCACCCAGGTTTCCGATACCTTTGCCCCCGCGACCATCACCAAGGATGGTGCGACTGCGGGTAACTTGCTTGGGGTTGATGTAGACACGTCTGGCTTTGTGCGGGCCAACTATAGCACTGGCGCAAGCCGCATCCTCTACAAGATCCCGCTGGTCGATATGCCTAACCCCAATGGGATGGTGTCGCTGGACTATCAGACCTTCCTCCCGTCAGCAGATAGCGGTGCGTTCTTCCTGTGGAATGCGGGCGATGGACCCACCGGTGAAATTGCTGGCTTCACGCGTGAGGAATCTTCGACCGATGTGGCGGGTGAGCTGACCAATATGATCCAGACGCAGCGGGCCTATTCCTCGAACGCGAAGGTTATCCAGACCGTCGACGAGATGCTTCAGGAAACCACCAACATCAAGCGTTAACGCGCTGATGCGCAAGGACCCCGGCTTAGAAAGAGCAGGCTGATCATGTCTATCACAAGTGCAATTAACTCCGCGATGAGCGGATTGAATGCTGCGTCGCGATCTTCACAGATCGTGTCCGAGAACCTCGCCAACGCGCTGACCCCGGGTTACACGCGGCGGACACTGGATCTGAATGCGAATGCCTACTCTCCGGGGGTGAGAATCGGTGCGGTCCAGCGCATGGTCGATCCGGGGGTGGTCTCTGCGCGCCGCGATTCTGAGGCTGAATATGCCGTGGCTGAAGTCAACGCGACTTTTTACGCGCGGATGAGTAGCCTTGTCGGCAGCGTTGACGATGAATCTTCGATCGCATCGCAGATGGCCAACTTCGACGGCAGTCTGGTCGAGACGTTGTCTCGGCCCGACTCCACGCCGCGTTTGAATGATCTGGCGGTGAAGGCGGACCTTCTGGTCCGCTCGATCACCGACGCGGCTGACGGGCTCCGCGATATGCGGGTTCAGGCCGATACCTCGATCGGTATTCAGGTCGACAAGGTGAATTCCACCCTGAAGGAGCTTGAAAAGCTGAATGCCCGCGTTGTCGTGGCCAAAGCTGCGGGGGCCGACACCACGACATTGCTTGACCAACGCAGCATGCTGGTTGATGAAATCAACGCGATCATCCCGGTTAATGTTATCAACCGGGATGGTGGCAGGATCGCGCTCTATTCCTCCGGTGGCACTGCGCTCTTGGAGGGTAAAGCTTCTGAGCTCAGCTTCTCTCCCAAAAGTGACATGCTGCCTCATATGACCCAGGACAACGGGCTGTTGTCAGGGCTTGAGGTGAATGGCAAACCGATCAGCACAAGCGCAAACGGCCCCATCCGAGGCGGTACACTGGTTGCTCAGTTCCAGGTCCGTGACGTGCTGGCCGTGAAGGCGCAGGACGATCTTGATGCCTATGCCCGCGATCTGATCGAACGGTTCCAGGATCCGGCACTCGATTCCACGATCGGCGCCACGGATGCGGGTATCTTCACTGATGGTGGCAACTTCTTCGATAGCGCCGACACGGTTGGGATTTCCGGCCGACTGGAGCTGAATGATCTGGTTGCCATGGATGGTCAGGCGGAAACCTGGCGTTTCAGGGACGGGCTTTATGCAGCCACGCAGGGTGATCCCGGTGACGGTAGTCTGATCAATGGCTACGCAGAGGCCCTGAAGGAAAACCGTTCTCTGAGTTCGACAGGTCTTGGCAGTGTCAGTGGCGATGCCTCGACGCTGAGTTCCGTCTTGCTGTCCCGGTTTGCCCGCGACGACAACAGCGCGTCGAACACGCTGACCTTTGCGGCAGCCAGCTATACCGAAATGGCCCAGACCGAGGCGAGCTTTGGTGTCGATACCGATGCCGAGCTGCAGAACCTGATGCTGTATGAAAAAGCCTATGGTGCAAATGCCAAGGTGTTGTCCGTCGTGGATGGCCTGCTGGAAACTATTCTGGGGATCTGATCAATGATTATTAAGTCCTATGGCGACATGGCGCAGCATATGTTCTTGCGTAACCGCAACGCCGAGCTGAAGCAGGATATCGAAAGGCTGGGGCAAGAGCTTGCCAGCGGGAAACTCTCCGATATTACCGCCAGACTGGGTGGTGATTTCACGTATCTTTCCGATATCGAAACCAACCTGACCCGCCTGGAAAGCCATGTGATTGCCACCAACGAGGCAAAGCTTTTTGCAACGGGCATGCAGGGCAGCCTGGAACTCATTCAATCTTCGGCTCAGACCATGCGTGACAATTTGCTGGGCCTGACGCCAACGCTCAAGCCTGACGATGCAGAACGTTTCGGTGCGGAAGGACGGATCCAGCTGGATAATGCCATCAGCAAGCTGAATTCTTGGGCTGGTGGCCGCAGCCTGTTTGCCGGCACCGCCACCTCTACCTCGCCGCTGAATGATGCAGGTACGCTGATGACCGAACTGGTGTCCGAGGTTTCGGGGCTGACAAGCGCAACGGACATCGTGCAGGCGGTAAAGGATTGGTTCGCCGATCCGATGGGGTTTGACGATGCCATGTATGTGGGCTCCACCAAGGATCTGTCACCGGTCGAGGTCGCCGATGGGGAAACCGTATCGCTTGCGTTGCGTGCCGATGATCCTGCTTTGAAGCACCCGCTGCAAAGCTTTGCCATCGCGGCTCTGGTCAACGAAAGCGCGCTGGGGTTGAGCGACACCACCAAGGTTGAGCTTGCCAAGATGACTGGGACTGAACTGCTCAACAGCACCGAACAGCTCATCGATAAACAGGCTAGCATCGGCTTTATTGAAGGGCAGTTGGAGCGCGTGAGTACACGCAACACCGCGACCGAAACCAGTCTGAGCATCGCCAAAAACAACCTGATCAACGCGGACCCCTATGAAACGCATACACGCCTAGAAGAAGCTCAGCTGCAGCTGGAAAGCCTATACTCGGTGACCTCGCGTAGTTCCCAACTGTCGCTGCTGAGGTACATGTAATGTTGAAATTTCTACGTCTCCTCATCGCCTGTCTGCTTCTGCCTGCGATGGCTCAGGCCAGCGCGATCCGGTTGAAGGATCTGGTGGAATTTGATGGGGTGCGCGGCAATGATCTGGTTGGTTACGGCCTGGTTGTGGGGCTGGATGGCACCGGTGATGGTCTGCGCAATTCGCCTTTCACCGAAGAAATCATGTCGAACATTCTGGAGCGCCTGGGCGTTAACGTGACGGGCGAACAATTCCGTCCGAAGAACGTGGCCGCAGTGTTTGTGACGGCAACTTTGCCACCGTTTGCGCGGGTTGGCGGCAACGTCGATGTGACGGTTTCGGCCATTGGCGACTCAAAAAGCCTGATGGGCGGCACCCTGATCATGACGCCGCTAAATGCGGCCGACGGTCAGATCTATGCCGTGGCTCAGGGGACCATCCTGGCCGGTGGCACCGTCGCCGAGGGGGAGGCCGCCAGTGTGACGCAGGGCGTGCCGACCGCTGGTGTGATCCCGGCAGGTGGCCGGGTTGAGCGGGAGATCGATTTCGATCTGTCCTCTCTTTCGTCGATGCGTCTGGCGCTACGTGAACCGGATTTCACCACCGCAGGACGGATCGAACGGGCCATTAACGCTGAATTCGGCCGTAGCGTTGCCCTGATGCGGGACTCTGGCACGGTTGAGGTGGATATCCAGCGTACCCGTGCGCGCTCCACCGCCCACGCGGTTGGCCGTATCGAAAACATCCTTGTCGAGCCGCAGCGCAAGGCGCGGGTGGTCATTGACCAGGCGTCGGGCACCATCGTGATGGGCAGCGACGTGCGGATCTCGCGGGTGGCCGTTGCTCAGGGTAATCTGACCCTCCGGATCGAAGAAGCACCGCTGGTGGTGCAGCCCAACCCGTTCGGCAATGGGGACTCGGTTGTCGTGCCGCGCACCGGAGCTGCCATCGAAGAGGAAGAGGGCATCCAGCTGGCCGAGGTTCCGGAAAGCACGTCTCTGTCCGAAGTCGTCGCTGGCCTCAATGCGCTGGGCGTCTCGCCTCGTGACATGATCGATATTCTCAAAAGCCTGAAAGCAGCGGGAGCTTTGCACGCGGAATTCGTTGTGCGCTGACGCGAAACAGAAACGGCGTGAAAACCCGGTCCGCAGAAGCAGGCCGGGTTTTTCTTTGGCCATGTCTGCAAAACGCGTTTGTCGGCTTTGAGCCCAACTTGCCAAATGCTGCGCAACGCACGAATGTCGGCTTTTGAGTTACTCGGTTTCAAGGCCGCGCTGAAAACCTTGATCCAAAGCCACAAAATTTTCCCGCTCAAGGTCCATCGCACACCGCCACCGGGTCCGCAGCGCCCGTGCATTTTCCGGTATCCGCTGTTCCAATGGCTCCGCCGAAATCATGCGCTCGGTGCGAAAGTAACGAAACCCGCCGCGAAACTCGCACCACGCGGCCAGAATACGGCCCTCATCCCTATAGCCCAGGAGGACAGGCCAAACCACACGGCTGGTATGCGTGCAGTTTCCGTCACGATAGACCAGTGCCAGCTTTCTATGGGCACGGATGGTATTGCGCAGCAGTGCGGCATCCACTGTCTCTGCAGTCGGGCTTACCGGGGCGATGCTGGTTGCAGGTTCCAATACATGCCCGCGCAACCGTTCAGGCACCACCACCTCGATCTTAGCCAACAGGTTGAGCGCAGCTTTTGCCAAGTCTGGCTCCCCCCGGCTGGCAACCCAATGCGCGCCCAATACAGCGGCATCCAACTCGTCCGAGGTCAGCATCAACGGCGGCATGTCAAAGCCTCTTTCAAGAACATATCCGATACCAGCCTCACCACGGATCGGGACATCTTGCGCCATCAAGGCCGCGATATCGCGATATACCGAGCGCTTCGACGACCCCAGTTCCTGCGCGATCTTTTCAGCAGAGACAGGGCCACCCACGCGCCGCAGCAGTTGAACAATCTCAAACAGGCGCTCTGCCTTGCGCATGATCACACCCCTTCGCCTTATGCTGCCACTATGCTGTCAGCATGCCATATTTATCGCGCTCAGAAAACATGACAGGACGGTGCTTTAAACAGAAAGTGAGACCACCATGATTAAAGGAAGTTGCTGCTGCCAAGCCGTTCAATTTGAGCTGGCAAACCCACCTTCATTTGTCGGAACTTGCCACTGCTCGCGGTGCCGAAAAGTTGGCGCAAGTACGATTGCATTTGTCAAAGGCGAAGACGTGAAATGGATCTCAGGCAAAGACTGCGTGCAGGTGTTCGAGCCGGTTGCGCCCTACATCTACTCGCGCTGCTTCTGCAAAATCTGTGGCACGTCCTTGGGTGAGATTTTATCGGCTGAAGACAGTTTTCCAATTGCCGCGAACACTCTGGATGGCGATCTGGACCTTGTGAATCAATTACACGAATTCGTTGGCGAAAAACCCTCATGGTATGAAATCTGCGATGATGCACCCCAGAATGTCGGGCATCCTGAGTAAGTATTTGCGGACACTCAAACCATTGTGATGAATGCCTGCTCTGTCCGCACAGTGGACCCACATGTTTTGTAGATCGTGTCTCGTTGCTTGTGGCTGATGCATGTGGTGAAGAATGCGCATCGTTTCGCAAGCAGACACGGGGCAGTTTTAAGAGACATGAGAATTAAAGGATCTCTTCCAGAAACAAACTCAGCGCCTCACGGAACATAACATAAAAGCCCCCCGAACCGCTGTTCGGAGGGCTGAGATCTGTCTTGATTGTCTGCCGGTCTGGCTAGGATGGATAGTAACTGCGTACCAGGGCGGTTGCGATCAGGCTCCAGCCATCGGCGACGACGAAGAACGCCAGTTTGAAGGGCAGGGAGACCACTGCGGGTGGCACCATCATCATACCCATGGACATCAGGATCGCAGCGACCACCAGGTCGATAACCAGGAAGGGGAGAAAGACCAGAAAGCCAATCTGAAATGCCCGCGCGATTTCCGACAGAAGAAAGCTGGAGACCAGAACAGACAGCGGCGCATCGGCTGTTGGATCGATCCCTTGGGTAGCTGGGCGCAAATCTGCGATGGCATAAAAGGTGTCCGGATCCAGCCGGTTTGCCATGAAGGCTCTGAAGGGTTCCAGCCCCCGGGTAATGCCGGTTTCGACGTCCACCTGTTCTTCGATCAACGGGCTGATCCCGTTCACCCAGGCTTCGTTGAATACCGGCTCCATCACGAAATAGGTCAGGAACAACGCCAGGCTGATCATCAGCATGTTTGGCGGCGCCTGCTGCAGGCCCATGCCCTGGCGCAGGATCGACAGCACCGTTACGAGGAACGGAAAGCAGGTAACCATGATCAAAAGGCCGGGCGCGAGGCTCAGCACGGTGATCAGCAGAATCAGCTGGATGGACCGCGCCGAAATCGACTGTCCATCCGCCAATGATAGGCTCAATTCTTGAGAAACGGCGGCCTGCGGCAGGGCCAGCGCCAGAAAAAGCGCCAGCGCCGCATAGGCGATAGGTTTGTGTGTCATCCCAGCCCGTTTTGCAGATCGGCAATTTCGGTCAGGCGCACGGCAAGCTGGCCAGCCTGATCGCCTTCCATTTCTTCCAGTTGACCGCGGGCGACCAGGCGGTCCCCGACATAAAGGTCGACCGGATCCTCGACCCGTTTGTCCAGAGTCAGGATCGCGTTTTCGCCAAGGTTGACCAGATCGCGGATCAGTGGCCGGGCCTTGCCGACCGAAACAACCACTTCCACTGGAACCGATACGAAGGGGTTGCTTGCATCGGTGGCTTTCATATTGAGTTCGGCTGCATTATCCATACTGGCTGTCCTCTCTGACATGATAGGTAAAGGCGTCGATCGAACCATGAATAGATTCGAGCAGCGCGGAGCTGTTTAGTTCGCGTTCGGAGGCGCCGACACGCAGATAAGCCTGACCTTCGGCCAGGGTATCGTCTTCCTGAACTTTCACCGGAACCGAGATGTTTTCCGCAACAAGGGCACGGACCGCATGGCTTTCGCTGGGCGACACCACGATCTGCATCGCCTGATCGGTCTGGAACCGGGCCATATCGGTCAGTTGATCAACGATGTGGTGGCCAAAGGTGGCTGACATAGCATCCGGCAGGACCGAACTGGTCAGTACCTTGAACATCGGGTCCAGCGATTCGATGAGCTGGGCCTGGGCCTCGTGGTAGGTAAAGTTCAGGTCTTCAAGCGAACTGGCCAGCGTGGCCGAAATCCGCGTTGATTCCTGATCCTTTGCGCTGATGGCGTCTTCCCAGCCAGCGCTGTATCCCTTTTCAAAGGACACCAGCCTTTGTTCTTCGACGGCCTCCTCGGAAAGCCCGGGGTCGGGGGCTTCGACGGCTGAACCGCCGCCGAAGTCTTCCAGAAGGTGCGTGATACTCATCAGACTCGTTCCTCGTTCTCTTCCAGCCAGCCGCGCAGAATCTGGACGGTTTCTTCCTGACGTTCACCGATCATGGAGCGCAGCCTGTCGACGGGGTTTTCGCCGCCACCACCCAGTGCGGGCAGTCCGCCCAGGTCGTCCAGGCCGCTACCCATGCCGGGCATATCGCCAAGTGGAGCGAAATCGCCGCCCATGTTGTCCTGGATTTCTCCGTCCAGGGCGAGATTCGCACCCATGTCCGGGTTCGACATGAAGTCGCCACCTCCGCCCAAGGCGGGCAGATCAGGCAATGCACCGCCGGTAGGTGCGCTCAGCGCGGCGACAGAGGATCCTTTGTTGGACAGAATCGGGCGGACAACGAACAGGCCAAGGATCAGGGTAACCAGTGCCAGGGCCCCCATCTGGATCAGCGACATGGCGTCGAAATACAGATTGTCCATGAAGGAGCTGGTGGCCACCGTGCCCTGCGGCTCGACAGAGGGAAGATCCATCGACTTCAGGGTAATCACATCACCGCGGTCCGCGTTAAATCCGACAGCGGCCGAAATCAGCTCGCGCAGGGCTTGCAGTTCTTCTTCGGGGCGCGGTTCAAAGACGGTTTCACCGGCTTCGTTGGTCGCCATGCCACCGTTGACCAGAACCGCGACGGTGAGACGCTTGATGGCACCGGGGCCGCGGACGATCTCTTTTTCGGTTTCGGAGATTTCGTAGTTTACCCGTTCCCGCGTTGCGCTGGTGTTCGCCTTGGAACCCTGGCCCGATGCAGCATCCCCATCGGGAATATTCGAGGCGACGGTCACCTCTCCGGCCTGGTTCTGAGACGAATCGGCGCGTTCTTCCACATCGGTGCTGATCGCAACACGGCTTTCCGGGTCGACGCGCTTTTCGCGGATGGATTCGGTGTCGGTTACGGTCTCGACACTGACTTCAACCACTGCGTTGCCATGGCCGACTCGGGCCTCAACAAGGCGCATGACCCGATCGCGGATGGATTGCGACCTGTCATCGGAGCCTGCACCCGCTGCTGCTGCAGCCTCGGTGGATCCGATCAGGGCACCATTGGCATCGATGACGGCGACGTTTTCCACCGCAAGGCCTGTGACGGCCGAGGCAACCAGAAAGCGAATCGCGTTGGCCTGCGCCGGTGTAATGGGCGACCCCATCGGCACCACGGATACCGATGCGGTGGCATCTGCGGTCCGCTGGAAGGGATTCGTTCCAGTATTGGCAATATGGACTCGCGCTTGGGTGATATGCGGGCTGCCGACGATGGTCCGGGCCAACTCGCCTTCTTTTGCACGCCAGTAGGCGGCGTCGAACATCTGCGAAGTCGTTCCGAACCCGCTGAGCGAATCGAGCAGTTCGTAACCGCGCCCGCCGTTGGCCGGAAGGCCCTCGCTTGCCAGGGTCATCCGAAGCTCGTCGCGTTTGTCCGAGGGCACATAAATAGAGCCGCCGCGGACTTCATATTGGATGTTGCGCTGCTCAAGCGAGCTCACCACATCTCCGGCCGTGCCGCTTTCCAGCCCGGCGTATAACAATTGCATTGTTGGCTTGGTTGCCAAATTGGACATCGCCAGGATGCTGAGAATCACGGCCAAAGTCGCGCCAATTGCGATCAGGCGCTTCCGCGTATCCAAACCTGCCCAGACATTCTTGATCTGCTGCACATTAACCTCCGTCGCACCGGCGTTCTGTCCGGCGTGCAACCTTTTTGAACGAACGGCCTTAACATTCGGTTAGTTCCTCACGGGTTATGAAGAGGAGCACGACGTTTTAGGGATAGCCATGACAGACGCTGTAGTAGATACAGAAGAACCAGCCAAAAAAAGCAAAATGCCCCTGATTATTGGGGTTGTGCTTGCGGTAGCTGGTGCGGGCGGCGGATTCTTCGCCGTTCAGTCAGGCCTTCTTCCTTTTGGTCACAAAGCAGCGCCCGAATCGGCGCATATGACCGAAGAGGCGCCAGAAGGCGTGGATAGTGGTGAGACGGCAGAGGATATTGCCAATCTCGCCTTCATCGAAATGGAACCGATTGTAATATCGCTGCAAAGTCCCAGCGGCATTCGGCATTTGCGGTTCCGTGCACAACTAGAGGTCGATCTGGCCCATCAGGCCGAGGTCGAAAAAGTCCTCCCACGAGTTGTCGATGTTCTGAACAGCTATCTACGCGCTTTGGAGGTTAAGGATCTTTCCGATCCGATGGCCCTGCCAAAACTGCGCGCACAGATGCTGCGGCGGATCAATATCGCGACCGGACAGGGTCGCGTGAGGGATCTGCTGATCATGGATTTCGTACTAAACTAGGAGGACAGGATGGACCTTATTGCTGATATCCTGCTTGCAGCCGGAGCTCTTGGAGCTGGTTTCTATTGTCTGGTGCTGTCGCGCCGGTTGAAACGGTTCAACGATCTGGAAAAAGGCGTCGGCGGTGCCGTCGCGGTTCTTTCGGCGCAGGTGGATGACCTGAACAAATCTCTCGTATCGGCCCAGAAGGTGTCGGATGGCTCCAGCAAGGCGTTGGAACAGCTCACCGGACGCGCAGAGACGGTTGCCCAGCGGCTGGAGCTGATGATGGCCTCGATGCATGACATGCCCGAAGCCGCAGTGCCCGAAGCGCCGCAGCCCACAGCCCAGGGTACCGAAGAACACGATGCTCTGGCGGAAGCCTACGGATCGCAGGGTGAGCCGGAAAAACCGGCCGAGGATACGTCCAGCTCCTCCGGTCTGATGTTTGTCCGTCACGCTCGTGGTCAGAATCGGGTGGCGTGATGAGCGAGAAGAAAAAGAAATCAAAGAAGGGCGCTCGCGCAAAAAGCGGCACCCTGATGATGATTGCATTGCTGCTGATGGGGTCAGCGATTCTTCGCCTCGGTCTCGACGCAGGTCCGGCGATTGCTCGTGAAGTTGCCAGCCTTCAAAAGGAAGGCAACGAAGATCACGCGGATAAAGGCGAGATGCGCAGCGAATCGATGCCGTCTTCGGCAGAGCTGCAGGCGATGCTGGCTGCGTTCAAGGAACGCGAAGCGGCTCTTGCAGCCCGCGAGGCTGAAATCGAGGACCGTATGAAGGCGCTGGAGATCGCGGACCAGGCGATCGACACCAAACTCGCAGCGCTTCAGGATGCCGAGGAGAAGCTGAAATCCACTCTGGCCCTGGCCGATGGTGCGACCGAGGCGGATGTGGCCCGGCTGACCACCGTCTACGAACAGATGAAGCCGAAAGAATCCGCGGCACTGTTTGAAGAAATGGATCCGACTTTTGCGGCCGGATTTCTGGCGCGCATGCGTCCCGAGGCAGCGGCTGGCATCATGGCCGGTTTGAGCCCCGAAGCGGCCTATACGATCAGCGTTGTGCTGGCCGGAAGAAATGGCGCCGTACCAACGGAATAACTTGGGCCGGTCGAACTTGGCCCAGTTGATTAGTCTTTTTTAATCAGACTCACCTAAGCTTCTATAAAGCAACACAATTCGGAGTGAACCTGTGATCGGGATTATAGGTATTGTCGTCATCTTTGCCATGGTTTTTGGCGGATATCTGATGGCTGGCGGCAAGATGGGCATCATCCTGAAGTCGCTTCCTTTTGAGCTGATGATGATTGGCGGGGCAGCGGTCGGCGCCTTTCTTATCAGCAATGACATGAGCGGTATCAAACACACGCTCAAAGACGTTGGAAAAGTCTTCAAGGGCCCCAAGTGGAAGCCGGATGATTACCGAGATCTTCTGTGCCTGCTCTTTTCCCTGATCCGGATCGCCCGCGCGAACCCGGTCGAGGTGGAGCAGCATATCGAAGACCCCGAGAATTCGTCGGTGTTCAATAAATATCCGAAAATCGTGGCCGACAAAGAAGTGGTGAATCTGATTTGCGACACCATGCGCTCGGCCTCGATGAACTACGACGACCCGCATCAGGTCGAGGAAGTTCTGGAAAAGCGGATGGAAGCCAACCTGCACCACGCAATGCACGGCAGCCACGCGCTTCAGACCATGGCAGACGGCCTGCCGGCCCTGGGGATTGTTGCGGCGGTTCTGGGTGTGATTAAGACCATGGCCTCGATCGACCAGCCGCCAGAGGTTCTGGGCAAGATGATCGGCGGCGCCCTGGTCGGTACCTTCCTTGGCGTGTTCCTGGCCTATGGCCTGGTTGGCCCCTTCGCCAGCAAGGTCAAATCGGTGACCGAGGAAGACGCGCATTTCTATCAGCTGATCCGCGAAGTACTGGTGGCCAACCTGCATAACCACGCGGCAGCAATTTGCATCGAGGTCGGGCGTCAGAATACCCCGTCTCACATCCGCCCCGGTTTTTCGGAACTGGAAGAAGCTCTCAGATCGGTGAAACAGGACGCAGCATGATTTGGCGCGCACTCGCGATAACTGCCACAGTTTTGGCCAGTCTTCTGGTCTCGGGCGAAGCCCGGGCCCAGACGATCGTGGCCCGCTCAGGTGAACACGACGGATTTTCCCGGCTGGTTATGCGTCTGCCCAATGGGGCGGACTGGTCGCTGACACAAAGTGGCCGGAGTGCGATATTGAACATCGGCGCCCGGGACATTGTTTATGACACGTCCCGCGTTTTCAACCTGATCCCACGGGACCGGTTGCAGGCCATCGGGCAGGCCGCGCCCGGGCAGCCGTTGCGGATGGATCTGGGCTGCAACTGCGAAATCCGGTCTTACGTGCAACGCGATGGCTATCTCGTGATCGATATCCGTGATGGCAACGATGAACCAGTCTATTCCACGGCAGGCAGTGGTGCCGCCGTAGGCAGTGGTCGGCCCTTCGTGCCCTCCCTTCCTTTGCAAACCGCCGAGGAGCCGAAAACCGAGCAACCGACATCCGGTTACCGGTTCAATCTGGGACAAAGCGCCATCGCGGATGCCCGCCTCGCGCTGGACCTCGCTGCTGCGGTGGAACGCAGCGCACCACCCGCGCCAGCAACCAGTACAACTCGTGTAGAGGCGCCCGTCGCCCAGTCTGAAATGCACGCCGCAACGAGCGCCGAACAGTTACGTCTGCCTGCGCTATTGCCGTTGGAGCCGCGTGCCGAAGCAAGCAATGTGCCGACGCCGGATCCCGTCAAGGCCAATATGGGCGAGCCGCAGAATCCGATGACGTTGCCGGAAGTGAATCTGCTTCTCGATATGGAAGAATCGGCCCGCGCTGCGACCGTGAACGCCTCTGAACAGCGCCTGCTGCGTCAGATTGGCCGGGCCGCGAACCAGGGTCTTTTGGACATCGCCATCGCCGGTGGGCAGATCGATGCCGGACAGCGGCAGATCAATCCGCTGGACCGGGATGGGCGTCCACTGGATCCACTGGATAATATCTCCATTACATCCGCAGTCGATCGGGAGGCGGGGCTTCTCGCCCGCGCCCGTGACGAAGAGGATGAATCCGAATTGTGCCTGCCTGATCATGGTATCGCCGTATACAACTGGGGCAATGACAGCTCCTTTGCCGATCAGGTGGGACCGCTGCGCAGTGCGTTAGTTCGCGAGTTTGACGACGTTAATCCGGCAGGTGTGTTGGCCTTGGCGAAACTCTACATTTTTTTCGGCTTTGGCGCCGAAGCCAAGGCGATGATCCAAGCCATGCCCGAGGACCGGCTGACACCGGAAAACAAAAATATCCTGAATGCTTTGGCGGATCTCGTTGAAGGCGAGACATTGCCGATAAACCATCCGTTTTCCGGACAGCAAATCTGTGATGGCGACACTACCCTGTGGTCGGTATTGGCGGATGGTGAAATCAAGAAAGGTGCCAATACCGATGCCATTCAGCAGGCGTTTGGGCGTTTGCCTGTACATCTGCGGGTGCACCTTGGCCCCAAGGTTAGTTCTCTCTTTTCCGAGGCAGAGCAATATCATGTAGCCGGGGCGATCCTGAGGTCGGTGAACCGGACCGGTGTTGATCACGTGCCGGAATTGAACATGGCCGAGGCCGCGATTGCGGATCTGGAAGGGGACACGGAAAAGGCTGCGGAAAAACTGACCGAAGCTGTTGCGGAACGCACAGAGAATACTCCGGTTGCCCTGATTGAGCTGATTGCGCTCAGCTATAAGGAAGGCAAGGCTCTGTCGCCGGACGTGCCGGATGTTGTCGGCTCTTATGAGCACGAGAATCGCGACGGCGAACTGGGGGCGGATCTGCGCAAGGCCGAGATCACAGCCCTGGCGCTCACCGGACGTTTCCACGATGCATTCCAAGAGCTGAAGGAACTCAGCAACCGCGATGGTCCGGCCGCCCGCACGGCCGCTCTGGAACCTTTGATGACTCTTCTGACTGAGCGCGCGGACGACGTAACCTTCCTTCAGTATGCGCTCGTCTTTGCGATGCAATCCACCGCCAGAGAAGCGGCGCCGGTCGCAGATATCATCGCGCGCCGGTTGCTGGATCTCGGATTTGCAGAGCAGGCCATGTCCCTGCTGAAGAAACTGGCGCTGGAGCCCGAAAACGAGAAACGCCGCGAGATGCTGGCCGAAGCAGCTCTGGCGTTGAATAAGCCTCAGCGGGCTCTGGTTGAACTGATGGGGCTGGAGAGTACCGAGGCCAACCGTCTGCGCGCCGAGGCGCTGTGGCGCAATGGTGAATACGGCCGGTCGGGTGAATACATGCAGGTCGCAGAGGACAAGAACGCGGCGGCCCGCGGCTTCTGGCACTCCGAAAACCTGGAAGCGATCCAGTCGTTGGAAGCGGATGAGGGAACTCCGTTCCGGCAAGTTGCCGACATGACTACAGAAATCGGCGAGACAGCGAAGGATCCCGAAGGTCTGACACCGCTGGCCCATGCCCGTGCACTTGTCGAAAGCAGCCAGGGCACCCGCGGCGGGATCGAAGATCTGCTGAAACAGCTGAAAGCCGCACGCGCTGAAACAGAGTAATCGAAGGCTCCTTTAGATCATGGACCGCTCTCTTTTGAGGGCGGTCTTTGCGTTGGGTGATAACGGTTTGTAAACCGTCTTTGCCTAGCTTGAACCGCGGATGAATCCGCAATTGGAACGGGCAGAATGCCGGAAAAACAACATAGAATACGCCTGATTGGGCGGCGGCGCTTTGGGCAACCGTTGCACCTTGAGCAGGTCCCGCCGTCTTTGGGTGATTCTGCTTCACTCGACAGGCTGCGCCCCGGCGACACGGCTGTCGCTTTCTCCGCTTTCTCAACGCTTGAACAGGCCGGGGGTGGTATCCCCCGCGCGAACAGCTGCGCGCTGCGTCCTTCCCGTTCGCTACGCTCTCGGCGCTGGTCCAGGACCGGGCAGCTGCCCTCTGCCGTGCGGTCTTCAACATATTCCCAGCATGCCGTGGCACCTGCCCGGCCTGCACTGACATCTTTGAAATAGGGGACATTACAGGTGCCCAAAATCACACCTCAACAGCTGTTTAGCCCCACCGTGCTGCTGGCGCTGGCATTGATGGCGATCATCGTGATGATGATTCTGCCGATGCCGTCCTGGGTGCTGGACGTTGGTCTTGCTGCCTCCTTTGGTCTGGCGATTCTGATCTTCACCATCACGCTGTTCATTGAAAGGCCACTGGATTTCTCGTCCTTCCCGACGATCCTGCTGGCCTCTCTGATGTTGCGGCTGTCACTGAACGTCTCCTCCACGAAACTCATCATTGGTCAGGGTCACACCGGGACCGATGCGGCTGGTGATGTTATCCAGGGCTTTGCCCAATTCGTGATGGGCGGCAGTGTTTTCCTGGGCCTCGTGGTCTTTGGGGTGCTGCTGATCGTGAACTTCATGGTCATCACGAAGGGCGCGGCCCGGATGGCCGAGGTGGGCGCCCGTTTCGCACTGGACGGTATGCCGGGTAAGCAGCTGGCCATCGACAGCGATATGTCCGCTGGTGCCATTGACCATGCCACCGCCCGGGCTCGCCGTGAAAATGACCAGCGCGAAACCACATTCTTTGGCTCGCTTGATGGTGCATCGAAGTTCGTCAAAGGCGATGCGGTTGCCGGTCTGCTGATCACCCTGCTGAACCTGGTGATGGGTCTGGTGATGGGTGTTCTGGTGCATGGCATGCCGGTGGGCAGCGCCTTTGAAACCTACGCCATCCTGACCGTCGGCGACGGTCTGGTTTCGCAGATCCCGTCGGTAATCATTTCCATTGCCGCGGCCCTGCTGCTGGCGCGCGGCGGTGCTACCGGCGCCACCGATATCGCCCTGTTCGAACAGTTCGGCAAACACCCGGCCGCTTTGACCACCGTTGCGGTTCTGATGGTTCTCTTCGCGCTGGTGCCCGGTTTGCCGTTCCTGCCCTTCATCGTTGGCGGCGCGGCTCTGGGCTTTGCGGCGTATCGCATTCAGATGAAAAAACAGAGCGCCGAAGAGGCCGAGGTTGAAGAACAGCTTGAAGAGGCGGCCAATCCGGCGCCGTCCAAGGCGCTTGGTGATATTCTTGACCTTGACGATCTGCACCTGGAGTTCGCACCGGATCTGGTGAGTATGGTTCTGGATGAGGGCACCGGGCTGGATGCGCGGATTGCCAATATGCGAACCCATATCGCCACCAGTTTCGGTCTGATCCTGCCGGAAATCCGGCTGACGGATCAGGCGGATCTTGAGATGGGAACCTATGTGGTGAAGGTTCAGGGTGTGGAACAGGCCCGTGGCACGCTGCACCCGGATATGGTGCTGGCGTTGATGCCGGACAACCATTCGGCACTGCCGCCCGGAACCGATGTGACAGAACCTGTCTACGGCGCTCCCGCCCGGTGGATCGGAGCCCAGAATCAGGATGCGGCTGCCGTTGCGGGCGCGACCGTGGTAACGCCGCCCGAAATCCTGGCCACTCACCTGCTTGAGGTGATCAAACAGAACTTCTCGCGGCTGTTGACCCTGAAATCGCTGCGCCGTCTGCTGAACGAAATGACCGAGCTGTCGGATGCTTTCCGGGCCGAGGCAAACCGCAAGCTCCTGGATGATCTGGTGCCGGACAAGGTGCCTATGGACACTCTACATTCGGTGCTGCGCCTGCTGCTGGATGAACGCGTGTCGATCCGGAATCTGCCGCTGATCCTTGAAGCCATTGCAGAGGCACGGGTGCACACCACCCAGCCTGAACTGATCTGCGAGCACGTGCGTCAGCGCATGGGGTTCCAACTGGTGGCAGAGATGAAGCGCGAAGATGGTACCATTCCGCTGATCCAACTGGCGCCGGAATGGGAAGACACCTTCTCGACCTATCAGGTGGACATCCAGGGCGGGGGGATGGATATCGCGCTGCCGCCCGACATGTTCAACCGCTTGGCCGAAGGGTTGAGCGAGCGGCTCAACACGATTACCGAGCAGGGGATTTTTGCTGCGGTTGTCACCTCGACCCGCCGCCGCCGTTATCTGCGCACGATCCTGAAGTCGCGCGGCATTACCAACCCGGTGCTGTCCTTCGAGGAAATCGGGCTGGAGGCCCGCCCGGCGCTCGTGGGGATGGTGCAAGCATGAACCTGCTGGATCTTCCCCCAGGGCTGGTTGCGCTTCTGGGGGCGGGCTTCTGGCACGCGGCCATCGTGTTTTTGCGGATCTCGGCGATCGTGTCCGTGCTGCCCGCCTTTGGTGAGCAATATGTGTCGATGCGGGTTAAATTGGCGCTATCCATTGCCTTTACCGCGATTGTGGCCCCTGCGCTGCCCGCAATCCCCGAGCCCACAAGCGCCTTGCAGTTTGCAGGGTACGCCGCCAGCGAGGCTGTTGTCGGGTTGGCGCTTGGCGTCGGGATCCGGTTCTTTGTTCACGGTCTCCAGACCGCCGGCACCATCGCCGCGCAAAGTACCTCGCTGTCGCAGGTGTTGGGCGGTATCGGCGCAGAACCGATGCCGGCCCTTGGCGCTGTTCTTTTAATCTCTGGCCTGGCGCTGGCAGTGATGATGGGCCTGCACGTGCGGGTGGCAGAATTCATGATCTACTCCTACGACGCCTTTCCGGCCGGGGTTTTCCCGGCGGCGGGCGGTCTTTCTGAATGGGGCGTCCACCGGGTTGCCAAAAGCTATTACATGGCATTTACCCTTGCGGCACCTTTCCTGATTACGGCGGTAATCTACAATCTGGCACTTGGCGTCATTAACCGTGCGATGCCACAGCTGATGGTGGCCTTTGTCGGGGCGCCGGTGATCACCTTTGGCGGCTTGTTTATTTTGATGGTCGGCAGCCCGGTGATCTTGGATGTCTGGGTTCGGGCGTTGATGACGTTCCTTGCCAATCCGGGAGGCAACATACCATGAGCGGTGGTGACGACGACTCAGATAAGTCATTCGAGCCGACGGCGCAGAAGCTCCAGAAGGCACGGGAAAAAGGCGAGGTTGCCAAATCCACCGATCTGTCGGTTGCGGCTGCCTATCTGGGGCTGGTCGTGGCTTTATATGTTTCTGGCAGTGGCATGGTCGAGGGCTTCGGAACGGTGCTGATATCCCTGTTGGATCAACCCGACCGGCTGGCCCAGCAAATGTTCACCGGCGCCGCAAGCGCCCCCGTCGGCGGGATCCTGATGGCTTTGGTGATACCTATTTTGCCGATCTTCATTCTGCCCTTTGGTGCGGTGCTGTTGTCGATCTTGGCACAGCGCGCGCTGGTCTTTGCGCCCAGCAAGCTGGAGCCGAAGATGTCAAAGATCTCTATCATTTCGAACGCGAAGAACAAATTCGGCCGTGCTGGATTGTTTGAGTTTCTCAAGAGCTTCGTAAAGCTGGTTCTCTATTCGATTTGTCTTGGTGTCTATCTTAGTTACCGGTTGCCAGAGATGATTGCCTCCTCCGGAACGGGTGCCTTTTCCGTCGTCGCGATGTTGGCGCAGCTGGGAATGGAATTTCTTATTATCGCCCTGTTGCTCGCATTGCCTGTCGGTGTCGTGGATGCGGTGTTTCAGCACGCCGAGCACATACGTAAGAACATGATGTCGCGCCAGGAAATCCAGGATGAGGTGAAGGATTCCGAAGGCGATCCACATGTGAAGGGGCAACGCCGTCAGAAGGGCCAGCAAATCGCCATGGGTCAGATGATGGCTGATGTTCCCAAGGCCGATGTGGTGATCGTCAACCCGACCCACTATGCGGTTGCGCTGCAGTGGAGCCGGGAAAAAGGCTCTGCGCCGAAATGCGTTGCCAAAGGGGTGGATGAAGTTGCCGCCGCAATCCGCCGGGTTGCCAACGAACATGCGGTACCGATCCACAGTGATCCGCCCACTGCCCGGGCGTTGCACGCCACCATCGAAATCGGTGAGGAAATCATGGAAGAGCACTATGCTCCTGTTGCGGCGGCCATCCGGTTTGCCGAGGCCATGCGCCAGCGGGCGAAAGGAGGGGTCTGATGAAACAGAAGATGCTGGATCAAATGGCAGCGGTGACTGCGGCGCAATATCTGCGCGAACATGCGCGGGTGAAGCCGATTCTGGATGAGGAAGCCCGTTTGCGTGGGCAGCTTACCAAGCTGAACGCCCATGTGCAGGCCACACGCAGTGAAGCAGATGAAAACCACATGATGAAAGCGTTGGGCGCTGATCTGCTGTGGGAAGGCTGGCACACCCGGGCAAAGCGGGAACTGAACACCGAACTGGCCCAGGTCACGGCAAAGAAGCTGATGGCTATGGACAAGCTGCGCAAATCCTTTGGCCGCAAGACCGCCATTGCGGACATGGCCAAGGCCGAACGCGATCTGCACAAGGCCGCGCGTATTAAGGCGCTGCAGGAAAAGTTGTTGAATTAAGTCCGGGTGCTGGGCGCGCTCGACCAGCTCTGAAACAGGAGCGGCGCGGAGAGGTCTCCAGGCAAGGTCACACAGTTTTGGTGGCAGGCGAAACGTATTGGCGAAACGAAACAGTGACAGGCGAAACGCAAAAGGCCGGACCAATCAAGGTCCGGCCTTTTTGTTGTATATAGGTAAGTTGTATCAGACGTCTTGGCGGGTCATATCCATGATCAGGACGTCATAGACGTCATGTCCAAGCTGCCGCTGTGCGGCTTCACGCAGCGCCGTGCGTAGGGGGTGCATCACGTCAGAGCGAGTGAACGCGCCTTTGAAGCCGCCCATGTTTGCATGGTCAAACAGTACCTGCAGGAATACATCGCGTAGTTTGGGTTCAAAGGTGCGAATTTTATCCGCCATACCGGGTTTTGTTTCCAGGCTGAGAGTGATCACAACCAAAGAGGTCAGTTCGTCGTGTTCAACAACGGGAACGATGAACTGGTTCGGGATCTTGACGTAATCATGCTCTCCACCCTCCATGGACTCGGCGGCGCCATGCCCGTCGTCCATAGTTTCCGTCGGCGGGGCCATGTGTTCTTCCCCGGTTGAGGCCATTTCATGCTCGGGGGCCGGTTCGGGCGCCATCATGATCCCGGCGCCAATTCCAGCGCCGGTGCCCACAATCAGCAGGATGAGAGGCAGTATCTTTGCAAGCATGGTTTACCTCAGAATGGCAGGATGGCGTCCAGGACCTGTTGGCCGTAACGCGGTTGCTGCATGTCGGTGATCTGGCCGCGACCGCCGTAGGACACGCGGGCCGACGCGATCTTGTCGTATGTGATCTCGTTCTGGCGGCTGATATCCTGCGGCCGTACATAGCCGGACACTAGAAGTTCGCGCATTTCGAAGTTCACTCGCAACTCCTGCGAGCCGCTGATCGCCAAAACTCCGTTTGGCAGTACGTCAACCACGGTGGCTGCCACCCGCAGTTCCAGTTTTTCGCTGCGTTTCACCGATCCCTTGCCCGCAGCCGAGCTGGAGCTGCCAAGTTCCACCGCGTTCGAGGCGCTGGCTCCATCCGGAAGGTGACGATCCAGGCGCTGAGGCAGCCCCAGAAGCTGCGGCAGTGCCATGCTTTCCGAGCCGGAGCGGGAGCGCGCGGTGTCGTTCTTGATCTCGGCCGTTTCATCAATCTCGATGACCACGGTCATGATGTCGCCCTTCTTGATGGCGCGGCGGTCGCCCAGTAGGGACTGTTGCGAACCGCTCCACAAAGAGGCGCTATCGACCGCGCGCCGCGGTTGGCTGTCCTGCGGCAGGCCCTGCCAGAGCATCGCGACATGTTCGGAGGATTCATTGGCCGGCGAAAACGACGGTGGCTTGCCAAGGTGATCAGCCCGCCCACAAGCGCCGAGAATGATCAGCCCTGCCAGGGCGGCTTTGGAAGTGAATGCTGTGTGTTTCATTTTCGTACCTCGACGGATCCGTCGGCTGCTATGCGTCCGGTTACAGTGGTGCGTGATGCCAGATTCATCACGCGGATCAGTTCGCCCTCGGCGCCGCGTCCAAGCGCGCGCCCTTCGGCGGAAATGGAAAGCCCACCCTGAACGAAGGTCAGAATCACCATGTCGTTGCGCTCGACGATGGCCGGGGGGCCAACATCGCCGGGCCGCAACGGGCGACCCGGATAAAGCGCAACGCGGGCTTCCTGACCGATCACCTCTTCGGGGTCGGACAGGGCACCCAGAACCTCGCCGGGTTTGAGCGCCAGATCCGATGCCGTCAGAATTTCCTTGGGGCGTACCGTGCGAACCGGAACCAGGATATCGGCCCAGGCGGTCTGCGCGATCAGCGTCACAAGGAGGGCGAGCTTGAGTTTCATCAGCGGACCTGTGTGGTTGCGCCCATCATCTGGTCGACTGCCGAGATGACCTTGGCGTTCATTTCATAGCCGCGCTGCGCTTCGATCAGTTCGGTGACTTCGCGCACCGCATCGACCGAACTGGCCTCCAGATAACCCTGACGCAGGGTGCCAAGACCGTCTTCGCCCGCAGTGGCAACCAGAGGTGCCCCGGAAGCTTCGGTCTCAGTGAAGAGGTTGCTGCCGATCGCCTCCAGCCCCTTGGGGTTGGAGAAACCCGCGAGGGTCAGCTGGCCCAGGATCTGACCTTCGGCGGTTTCGTCGAAATAGGCGTAAACTTCACCTTCGGCGTTGATCGAAATGCTGCGGGCATCATCCGGAATGGTGATTTCAGGAGAAACGGTATAGCCGTCAGAGGTGACGATCAGCCCTTCTCCAGATTGTTTCAGGGCACCATCGCGGGTGTATGCGGTCTGACCAGAGGGCAGGGTGACTTCCAGATAACCTTTACCGTCGATGGCCACATCCAGGTCATTGTTGGTTTCCTGCAGCGGCCCCTGCGACAGATGAACCGAGATGGCAGCGGGACGCACACCAAGGCCAACCTGAACACCGGTGGGAAGAACGGTCCCATCCGAGGCATTCACCGTGCCCGCCCGCGACACCTGCTGATAGTGCAGGTCGGCGAACTCCGCCCGCCGTGCGTTGTAGGCGGTGGTGTTCATATTCGCGAGGTTGTTCGAAATGGTTTCGACACGCAGCTGCTGTGCGCTCATACCGGTGGCCGCGATTTTAAGGGCACGCATGGTGTTTCTCCTACTTGATCAGGTTCTTGATGGCGGCGCGGATGCGCTCGTCTTCGGTTGTCAGAAAGCTTTGGCCCATTTCATAGGCCCGTTGGATTTCGATCATGCGCGACACCTGTTGAATGGCATTCACGTTCGATCCTTCGAGAAATCCTTGCAGGACCCGGCCTTCAAGTGCGGGTTCGATTTCGCCATCGACGCGGAACATCACCCCGTCTTCGCGGGACATGGTGTGCATCTCGACCGGCTTGAACAGACCGATCTGGCCCAGGGGCTGGCCATCTGCACTGAGCGTGCCGTCAGAGCCGACCTGGAAGGATTCGGCATCCGTCGGCACAAACAGCGGTGCGCCACCGGCATCCATCACCCGGTGGCCATCCATGGTGACCAGATCCCCTTGGGCATTGGATGAAAACGCGCCGGAGCGGGTCAGCCGCTGACCTTGCGGGGTTTCGACCATGAAGAAGGCATCGCCTTCGATCGCAAAATCGAAGGTTCCGTTGGTCTTGGTCAGCTGGCCCTGCTCCATCGAGGTGTTGTGAATATTCGCGCGTGCCATCGACATGGATTGCTGCCCTGGCGCTGATTGCACGTATTCCGAAAAAATCAGCCCTTCGGAGCGATAGCCCGTGGTTGCGGAGTTGGCGATATTGTTCGCCACCACCCGCATTTCACGCATCAGGCCGGTTTGACGGGACAGTGTTGCATACCCTGCGGTTTCCATCACGAACCTCCGGAAATCATTGGAATGACGTGGCCGTTGAAAAACGCCACGAGTGTTTGTGTCATGAAGCCCATCGACATCCAGAAAACGATGAGGATCGCGACCAGTTTGGGCACGAAGGTCAGCGTCATTTCCTGAACCGATGTCAGAGCTTGAAACAGGCCGACGGCCAGGCCGACGACCAGTGCCACGACCAGAATCGGCGTCGACATCACTACGGCTGCCCAAAGGGCCTGCCGCAACGTGTCGTAGAAAACGCCCTCACTCATCATGGCTTAGACCGGCATCCGCAGGATTTCCTGGTAGGCTTCGACCACCTTGTTGCGGACGGTCACTGCGGTTTCTACCGCCAGTTCCGTTTGTGCCAGCGCCTGCACCAGCGCGTGGGGGTCGCCGTTGCCAGTCATGGCCTGCACGGACATCTGTTCACCCTGCTGCAGCGTGTTGGTGAAGTTTTCAAAGCTCGCCTTGGCCCGTTCACCCGGTGTGGCGCCGGTGAATTCCGGATCTGCCTGCGTTGCAGGGCGGGCGGCGGCATAGCCGGTTGCGGCGGAAAGAGTGCGAATATCCATTCTGGATCTCCTGGTTCAGGGGGAGTTTATTTTCTCAACAGGTCCATCAAGGACGACGACATCTGCCGCGTCTGGTCGAACATTTTGAGGTTAGCTTCGTAGCTGCGCTGGGCTTCACGGGCGTCTGCGATTTCGATCATCAGATCTACGTTGGAGCCCTTGTAGTGGCCGCTTTCATCGGCAAGCGGGTGCGAGGGGTCATAGACCTGTTCCAATTCGCTGCGGTCCAGCGATACGCGGCCGACCTTGACACTTTCGACATCGGTGTTGATGTCGCGCACGGCCTGGAACGGCACAGTCTTGCGGCGGTAACCGGGGGTGTCGGCGTTGGAGATGTTCTCAGATACGTGGCGCAGACGTTTGGCTTGGGCCTGAAGGCCGCTGGCGGTTACGCTCAGGGATTTGGCAAATTCGCTCATGGATCAGCCCTCGGTCTAGGTGGTGCGGATGCTGGTGCGCAGGACGTTCATCGACGACTTGTAGATCGCCAGTGCCCGATCGTGCTGGCGCTTCGTTTCGACCCCTTTCAGAATCTCTGTCTCGATCGAGACGGAGTTGTCGTTGGGGTCGCTGCCATCTACCGATTCTGTCACCGCCCAATCCATGCCGACGCCGGAGGCGCCATTCAGATGAGAGCCGCGGCTGGCGATCATGTCGCCGGGCCGTGCCTTTGCAGCGTAGACTTCCTTGAAGGGTTTGATGTCCTTGGCATGATAGCCAGGGGTGTCCGCATTCGCGACGTTCTGCGACACCAGAGCCTGGCGCTTACCCGCATGGGTCGCCATGGCATATGCGATTTTAAAAACATTCAGTTCCGTAAACACCGGGGCTTCTCCCTCGATCAATTTCAATCAAGGCTTAACCCCGATTCCTTTAGAAATTGTTGCAGGAAACAATTGGAGGCCAGGACAATGATTGCTGAGCTGAAAGCCATGACTGAAGAAATCGCCAGCAAACGGCTGTCGACGCCGGTCGGGCGTGTGATTGGTATTGTTGGCGGTGAGATCGAGATTTCAGGCCTGCAGAATATCGCCCGCATCGGGGATCGTCTGGTGTTGCGTCGCGGTCCAAATGACGAACTTCATGGCGAGGTTCTGAAGATTGAAGCAAGCAAAATCAGTATGTTGTCAGACAAAACTCCGGATCGTGTCGCGATCGGGGATGCGGTTCTTCTCTATCCTGCGCCGCAGTTTGCACCAAGTGACAACTGGATCGGGCGCGTTATCGATCCTTTCGGAGAGCCCCTTGATGGGCGGCCATTGCTGCGCGGGTCACAAGCACGTGACCTGATGACACCGCCGCCAAAAGCCGCCGGACGCCGCCATATGGGAGAGCGTCTGGATACGGGGTTGTCGGTGTTCAATACGATTCTCCCGATTGTGCGTGGTCAGCGGATTGGCCTTTTTGCGGGGTCTGGTGTTGGTAAATCGACGCTTTTGGCAAAATTGGCACAGCATATGGAGGCCGATGTGGTCGTCATGGCGCTGATCGGGGAGCGTGGGCGCGAAGTTAATCACTTTGTTGAGCAGGTTCTGGGGCCGGAGGGTATGCGCCGCGCGGTTGTTGTTGCCGCGACATCGGATCAATCACCGCTGGTGCGGCGGCGCTGTGCCTGGGCGGCAATGACGATTGCGGAACATTTCCGCGACCAAGGCAAGAACGTCCTGCTGCTGGCCGACTCGGTCACGCGTTTTGCCGAAGCCCACCGCGAAATCTCGGCGGCTTCGGGCGAAGCGCCGGCCCTGCGTGGCTTCCCACCTTCTGTAACGCCGCTGATCACAGGCATGTGTGAACGGGCAGGTCCCGGCACCGGGGATCAGGGCGATATCACCGCGGTCTTCAGCGTTCTGGTTGCGGGCTCCGATATGGATGAGCCGATCGCCGACATTCTGCGCGGCGTTCTGGACGGGCATATCGTTCTCAACCGCGAAATCGCGGAACGCGGCCGTTTCCCGGCGATCGATGTGTCGCGGTCGGTGTCACGAAGCCTGCCAGCCGCGGCGACCAAGGAAGAGAACGATCTGATTCTCGACGTGCGGAAATACCTCGGCTCTTATGAACAGTCCGAAGTCATGATCCGCGCTGGCCTTTATTCAGAAGGGACGGATCCGGTTCTCGATACGGCAGTGAAACTCTGGCCAGAGCTGGACGGCTTCTTTGGCCGCGACGACCCCAACGGTGTGAAGAGCAGTTTCGACCGCCTGAAACTGCTCTTGCGCCGCGCCGCAGCAGGCGCGCGTTGAAACGGAACCAGGCGCGGCCGGCGCGCCGTGCCTGGATGGTCTCAATAGGATGGTAAAAACAAAGGCGCCTGTCGAACAATACCGACAGGCGCCTTTTGCATGGTTTGGACGTGTCTTGTCGCCTAGGAGCCAAGGAGCAGCCGCAACGCGGTCGAGGCACTTGATTGCGAGGATTGGTAATCGGCAAGCTGCGCCTGAGCCAGGTAGCGTGTTGTCAGTTCTTCCATCTTTTCAGGATCGGCATAGACACTCAGATCGTCGGTCCCAAGAAAGTTCTGCGCGCGATCCTTGTAGATTTCGAGCTGACGGTCCACGTCCAGCTGAATAAAGCTCGGCGGCAGATGGAACGTTGTCTGGAACATCTTCTGAAGGGCGGGCTGACCGATGATATTGTACCATTTGGTATCAATGGAGGTTGGCTCGCCGTCCTCGTTTAGGTCGGTTGCGATATTGACCAGTTCGCGCTCGGCAAACAGCGCAATCCGCATGGATTCGTTCTGTACGCCGACCGCGGCTTCGAAAGACTGGGTTTTGTTGGAGAAGATGATGTTCTCCATGTCCTCTACGGACCCGGTTTTGACTGTGTCACCGGGACCGAAACCGAATGCTTCAGTGAAGGCAACCCAGCGGTCGTCTCCCAATCTGTTCGCCAATGCATCATCCGCCGAAGACCCCTCCTCCAGAACCTTCTGGACGAGGGCCTTCATAGGGAGCTGATCGTCAAGGCCGAAAGCCCCCAGAGCGATGCCCAGCAAGCGGGTGTCTTTCACCAAATCGCCAGCTGTTTTGATATTTCCGATATTCTCGCGGAAATAGTCGCTCTCGCGTTTGAGCAGGGTGTCGTTGGAGAACGTTTCGAACTGCTTGTCGTAGGTCGCCTGCAGAATTCTCCATCCAACAATCCCGTCGGCGGGTATGATTGGCTGGTAGAGGATCATGACGGGCGAATGGCCATCAGGCGTTCTTCGCGCGGCAGCAAGGCCCGCAGCGCTTTCAGGCAGCGATAATGGTTGTCATTCAGCAGAGATTCCGTGGCCTCGGCCAGTGCCGCACGGCTGTCGGAATCGGTGAAAACCTGACTGAGCTCTTCGATGCGGCGCAGCATCGGCAGGCGGTCTTCTTCGGGATTGCTGTCACCTGTCAGGACCAACTGCGCTGCATAGCAGACGCGGCGGACGGGGGTATTTGCCTCTTCGGGACGGATCGCGTCCCGGAGACGCAGGATGTTTGCGTCTGGAGTTACAATCGAAAGGCGGCTACGACGATCCCCGTTTTCAATAACAGCGCCGTTAACAAGAACGCGCTCTTTCGGGGCGAGTTTCAGAACAAGTCCACTCATATTTTAGGTTGCTCCACTGCGAAGGCCACGCATGATGGCTGTGTTGATTTCTACCAAGGGGCCAATTCCCGATTTACGGGAGAGTACTTGGCTGGTGTGTTGGCTTGTGAACGCTGCGAGATATACGATTTGTTCTTTAAGTTCTTCTGGAAGCCCATTGTCCGAGTCGGCAACATCCGAGCGGAAAATCTGCCAAAGTTTTCGGTTATCATGGAGAGCTTCGGCAAGTGAAGTGAAGCCTTTTGACCCTTGTTTGGAAGCACTGATCATACGGTGCGTGATCCGGGCGATTGCCTCGAACTCCAGGTCTTTTGGTGTGCGGGTCGGGGCTTTCGCCGCCGAATAGGCGCGCTTCGCATTCAGAAGGGCATTCACGTGTTATCCTAACGTACTATTTCTTCAGGTTCTCTGAGAATAAAGGACCGGGGCGCGTCTGGCGCGCCCCAGATCAGGCCGTTTAACGGAACAGCTGCTGCAGGGTCTGTGGTGCCGAGTTGGCAATCGACAGAGCCTGTACACCCAGCTGTTGCTGGGTTTGCAATGCTTTCAATCGGGCGGATGCTTCTTCCATATCAGCGTCCACCAGCGCACCGATGCCGCTCTTCATCGCATCAGTCACCTTTGAGACGAATTCGGATTGCTTCTCGATGCGGGCTGCCGAAGCACCCAGGGCGGCGGCGCCGTCGACCGCAGTCTGGATCAGAGCTTCAATATCGTCGATGGAAGCTTCAGCGTTTGCGGGAGTGTCGACCATTACGGTTGTCAGGTCTAGGCTGGCTTCAAAATTAACCGAGCTTACGGTGATGTTCGACGCGGTCACCGTACCGGTGGAATCGCGGTCCAGCGAGGACAGAACGGTCAGGTCGCCACCAGCAGTGTTCAGCAGGTTCGCACCGTTGAACTGCGACGATGCGATGATCGAGGTGATCTGGTTTTTCAGCTCGGTAACTTCGGCTTCGAGTTTCCCGTTTTCCACGTTCTCCCCGGTCGCATTGACCACTTTTTCCTTCATCTCTTTCAGGAGCTCGGTGATCTGTTCAGCACCGGCTGTCGCAACAGCAACAGTGGATTCCCCCAGAGCCAGGGAGTCGCCCACGGCGTTGAAACCTGCAACGTCCGATTCCATGACTTTCGAGATCGCCCAGATGGCCGAGTTGTCCTTGGCAGTTGCGACGTCCTTACCGGTGGAAATCGCGTTCTGGGTATTCTCCAGATTCATGTTGATGGAGTTCAGGGTCTGCAGAGCGACCATTGCGCCGTTGTTCGTCAGAATGCTGGTCATAGCTTTCATTCCTTTAGCGTTTTGAGACGTTTCGTCCCGAGTTTTCCCTGCCCCGAAGGGCATCTCTGACGTCTTTCTGACTGTGCGTTCTGCCGTTCGGCTTGCGCGCCACCCCGTTTTCCAAGGTGCAAGTGGACATTGCCGCGATATTTGCTAAGGGAGTGCTAATTCGGAGAGACCGATTCTGTAGAATTTTCTGTAATTGCCAGCGGCAACATCTCTAAGTTGTGCGCGGTTTTCCTTTGCCTCCCGAAGGGGCTGGCGGTTCTGGTCGGCAATAATTGTTGAGCTCATCCATCAGGGGGGAACGAAAAGGACCGGGGCACGTCTGGCGCGCCCCGGATCAGGCCGTTTAACGGAACAGCTGCTGCAGGGTCTGTGGCGCCGAGTTGGCAATCGATAGCGCCTGTACACCTAGCTGTTGCTGTGTCTGCAACGCCTTTAATCGCGCGGATGCCGCCTCCATATCAGTATCCACCAGCGCGCCGATGCCGCTCTTCATCGCATCAGTCACCTTTGAGACGAATTCGGCCTGCTTCTCGATACGGGCTGCCGAGGCACCCAGGGCGGCGGCGCCGTCTACCGCAAACTGGATCAGATTCTCGATCACCGAGATGGAAGCGTCAGCCTCTGCCGAAGTGCCGACTTTGACGTCGGTCAGGACTAGGCTGGCTTCAAAATTGACCGAGCTTACGGTGATGTTCGACGCGGTGACCGTGCCAGTCGAATCGCGGTCCAGCGAGGACAGAACAGTAAGGTCACCACCAGCGCTGTTCAGCAGGTTCGCACCGTTGAACTGCGACCCTTTATAGATTGCTTTGATCTGGTTTTTCAGCTCGTCGACTTCGGCTTTGAGTTTCCCGCTGTCCACGTTCTCCCCGGTTGCAGTGACCACTTTTTCCTTCATCTCTTTCAGAAGGTCGGTGATCTGTTCGGCGCCAGCAAGTGCAACCGCAACAGTGGATTCCCCCAGAGCCAGCGAGTCGCCCACGGCGTTGAAGCCGGCAACATCCGACTCCATGACTTTCGAGATCGCCCAGATGGCCGAGTTGTCCTTGGCCGTTGCGACGTCCTTACCGGTGGAAATCGCGTTCTGGGTATTCTCCAGGTTCATGTTGATGGAGTTCAGGGTCTGCAGAGCGACCATTGCGCCGTTGTTCGTCAGAATGCTTGTCATAGCTTTTTGTCCTTTAGCATTAGGAGACGTTTCGTCTCGCTTGTTTGATGCCCCGAAGGGCGTCTCTGACGTCGTTCTGACTATGCGTTAAGCCGTGTGACCTGCTCCCCTTTGAGTCCGCGGTTGTTAGTTCGCTCTGTTCAGTGTTTGGTCCTCTATTGACCGTTGGTGATACTCCCACGGAGTGAGCCCGTCGAGGCTCGTGTGGGGGGCACTGATTGCAATCGCCACGCAACTGGCTCAGGTTCGCCATTCGTGCTGCGACTGAGCGGGTGCCCCTCCCCAATGGCACTTTTCGATGGGTTCTGAATGCGCGTGACCTTGCCTCACGCCGTCGAAAAGGGCTGGCGTTTCAGGTCGGAACACTGTTGAGGTTTTTGGTCGTCTGTTCTTTCCGCGCGAGAATGGCTTTTCTCTTTTTCAGAGTGCCATCCACCATGGCAGTACGTCCTTCGCCGAGGCCGACATTTCGTTCATCGATGAGGGGCTAAGGATAAGAAACCGGGGCGCGTCTGGCGCGCCCCGGATCAGGCCGTTTAACGGAACAGCTGCTGCAGGGTCTGTGGCGCCGAGTTTGCAATCGATAGCGCCTGTACGCCTAGCTGTTGCTGCGTCTGCAACGCCTTTAATCGCGCGGATGCCGCTTCCATATCAGTATCCACGAGCGCGCCGATGCCGCTCTTCATCGCGTCAGACACCTTTGAGACGAATTCGGCCTGCTTTTCGATGCGGGCGGCCGAAGCACCCAGGGCGGCGGCGCCGTCAACCGCAGTCTGGATCAGTTTCTCAATGTCGTCGATGGAAGCGTCAGCCTCTGCAGAAGTACCGACTTTGATGGTGGTCAGGTCCAGGCTGGCTTCAAAATTGACCGAGCTTACGGTGATGTTCGACGCGGTGACTGTGCCAGTCGAATCGCGATCAAGCGAGGACAGAACGGTCAGGTTACCGCCGGCGGTGTTCAGCAGGTTTGCACCGTTGAACTGCGACCCTTTGATGATCGAGGTGATCTGGTTTTTCAGCTCGGTAACTTCGGCGTCGAGTTTGCCATTTTCCACGTTCTCCCCGGTTGCATTGATCACTTTTTCCTTCATCTCTCTCAGAAGGTCGGTGATCTGCTCGGCGCCGGCCGTTGCAACCGCAACAGTGGATTCCCCCAGGGCCAGCGAGTCGCCCACGGCGTTGAAACCTGCAACGTCCGATTCCATGACTTTCGAGATCGCCCAGATGGCCGAGTTGTCCTTGGCCGTTGCGACGTCTTTACCGGTGGAAATCGCGTTCTGGGTATTCTCCAGGTTCATGTTGATGGAGTTCAGGGTCTGCAGAGCGACCATTGCTCCGTTGTTCGTCAGAATGCTGGTCATAGCTTTTAGTCCTTTAGCAATATGAGACGTTTCGTCTCGCGTGTTTGATGCCCCGAAGGGCGTCTCTGACGTCGTTCTGACTATGCGTTAAGCCGTGCGGCTTCCGCGCCCTCCCCGTTTCCCGAGGCGCGATTGGACATTGCCGTGACGTTTGCTAAGGGAGTGCTAATCGGGAGATCACGCCTCCGTGAAATCACTTAAGGGTTGTGTCTTCTTGGGCGCGCCGCTCCAGTTTTTGATCCAACCCGGGCGCCAAAGCGGGTCTTGCGGCCTGTGCTGTCGTATAGCACCGGACCTTTGCGTAGCCGACGCCGGCCTGCTATCCGTGATCCGTCTGAGCGGATTGGAGTGGCCCCGGAAAGGGGGCTAAACCCACGTGAATTTTTCCCAAATTTGAGGTATCAGCGATGGCTGGAAACGAAAATTCCTGAAGAGCCTGCATCGAAATTTCGACAGGTTGAAGTGCTGTAGGGGCAGGGGGCAGCGCTTGTCGGGGACGAATACTGCGAGACCTTCAATGTCCGTTGCCGCGGCGAGTTGCTAAATGGAGAAATCTTCTACAGTCTGCGGGAAGCCCAATGCGGATTGAGCAATGGCGCACTCAATACAACCTGGTCGGGGCGCAGAGCGCTATCGGCCGCCAGCGCTCGAATGTATTGTCATGGTGGATCAGATTCAGATGATAAAGTGCCACGCAAATCGGAACACTCAATGCGGGCACCCTAGGATACCCTCAATGGTATTTTTCGATGGGGGTCTGAATGCGGGTGATCTTGCCCTGCACCTGTGAAAGGGACTGGCGTTCTAGATCGGAAAAACTGATGAACTCTTCGATCAGCAGTTTCATTGCGAAAATGACTTTTTCTTTTTCAGTGCGTCCTTCGCCGAGGCCGACACTTCGTTCATCGATGACGGGCTAAAGAAAAGAAACCGGGGCGCTTGGCGCGCCCCGGATCAGGCCGTTTAACGGAACAGCTGCTGCAGGGTCTGCGGTGCCGAGTTGGCAATCGACAGAGCCTGTACACCCAGCTGTTGCTGCGTCTGCAGGGCCTTCAATCGCGCGGACGCTTCTTCCATATCTGCATCCACCAGCGCACCGATGCCGCTCTTCATCGCGTCAGTCACCTTTGAGACGAATGCGGACTGCTTCTCGATGCGGGCTGCCGAAGCACCCAGGGCGGCGGCGCCGTCGACCGCAGTCTGGATCAGAGCTTCAATGTCGTCGATGGAATTTTCAGCGGCTGTCGAAGTACTTACATCGACAGTTCCCAGGGACAGGTTGGCTTCAAAATCAACCGAGGTTACGGTGATGTTCGACGCGGTGACTGTGCCGGTGGAATCGCGGTCAAGCGAGGACAGAACGGTCAGGTCACCACCAGCGGTGTTCAGCAGGTTTGCACCGTTGAACTGCGACGATCCGATGATCGAGGTGATCTGGTTTTTCAGCTCGGTGACTTCAGCGGAGAGTTTCCCGCTGTCCACGTTCTCGCCGGTTGCATTGACCACTTTTTCCTTCATCTCTTTCAGAAGGTCGGTGATCTGTTCGGCGCCAGCAGTTGCAACCGCAACAGTGGATTCACCCAGAGCCAGGGAGTCGCCCACGGCGTTGAAACCTGCAACGTCCGATTCCATGACTTTCGAAATCGCCCAGATTGCCGAGTTGTCCTTGGCAGTTGCGACGTCTTTACCGGTGGAAATCGCGTTCTGGGTGTCCTCCAGATTCATGTTGATGGATTTCAGGGTCTGCAGAGCGACCATTGCGCCGTTGTTCGTCAGAATGCTGGTCATAGCTTTTATTCCTTTAGCAATATGAGACGTTTCGTCCCGAGTTTTCCCTGCCCCGAAGGGCATCTCTGACGTCTTTCTGACTATGCGTTCAGCCGTCCGGCCTCCGCGCCCCCCCGTTTCCCGAGGCGCAGAGACACTTTGCCGTGATGATTGCTAAAGGAATCCTAATGCGTGGAGTTTGGCTTCGTAAATTTTTCCCTAAATTTACCTGGAGTTTTTCTTAAGTTATAAAGGTGCGCAGTGTTCTCCAGCTTCTGATCCAAGGCTTTTGGTTTAGTCGGGCGGCCCCAATGGGGCTTTCCGATGGGTTTTGATTGCGCCTGACCTTCCTTAGCACTTCCCAAAGGGCCGGGTGTTTCAGACCGGAATGCGTGTTGAACTCATCAATGAGTGTTGAGAATAGGAAACCGGGGCGCGTCTGGCGCGCCCCAGATCAGGCCGTTTAACGGAACAGCTGCTGCAGGGTCTGTGGCGCCGAGTTGGCAATCGATAGCGCCTGTACGCCTAGCTGTTGCTGCGTCTGCAACGCCTTTAATCGCGCGGATGCGGCTTCCATATCAGTATCCACCAGCGCACCGATGCCGCTCTTCATCGCGTCAGACACCTTTGAGACGAATTCGGCCTGCTTTTCGATGCGGGCTGCCGAAGCACCCAGGGCGGCGGCGCCGTCAACCGCAGTCTGGATCAGAGCCTCAATCTTCGCGATGGAAAGTTCAGCCTGTGTTGAATTTGAAACATCGATGGTCCCCAGGGACAGGCTGGCTTCAAAATCAACCGAGCTTACGGTGATGTTCGACGCGGTGACTGTACCCGTGGAATCGCGGTCCAGCGAGGACAGAACGGTCAGGTCGCCACCAGCGGTGTTCAGCAGGTTCGCACCGTTAAATTGCGACCCTTTGATGATCGAGGTGATCTGGTTTTTCAGCTCGGTAACTTCAGCTTCGAGTTTCCCGCTGTCCACGTTCTCCCCGGTTGCATTGACCACTTTTTCCTTCATCTCTCTCAGAAGCTCGGTGATCTGTTCGGCGCCGGCCGTTGCAACCGCAACAGTGGATTCCCCCAGAGCCAGCGAGTCGCCCACGGCGTTGAAGCCGGCAACATCCGATTCCATGACCTTCGAGATCGCCCAGATGGCCGAGTTGTCCTTGGCCGTTGCAACGTCCTTACCGGTGGAAATCGCGTTCTGGGTGTTCTCCAGGTTCATGTTGATGGAGTTCAGGGTCTGCAGAGCGACCATTGCGCCGTTGTTCGTCAGAATGCTGGTCATAGCTTTTATTCCTTTAGCAATATGAGACGTTTCGTCTCGCGTGTTTGATGTCCCGAAGGGCATCTCTGACGTCTTTCTGACTATGCGTTAAGCCATCCGGCTCCCGCGCCACCCCGGTTCCTGGGACGCAAGTAGACATTGCCATGAAGATTGCTAAGGGAGTTCTAATGGGGAGAGTGGGTGGTAGTTAAATCGTCGCAAAGTTGTGCGATCTTTCGCAGGATTTTCCAGTTTCTGATCCACCCGGTTGCTATAGCGGATCTTGCGGTCTGCGCTGACTTATACCGCCAGACCTTTGCGCAGCCGACGCAGGTTCGCCATCCGTGCTACGGCTGAGCGAATGCCCCCATGGTGTTTTCGATGGGTCCTGATCGCGCGTGACCTTGCTTAGCGCTCCCGAAAGGGGGGGCTCCAGGTCGGAGACATTGTTGAGCGCTTCGATGAGGGGCCGGGGATAAAGACCGGGGCGCGTCTGGCGCGCCCCGGATCAGGCCGTTTAACGGAACAGCTGCTGTAGGGTCTGTGGCGCCGAGTTGGCAATCGATAGCGCCTGTACGCCTAGCTGTTGCTGTGTCTGCAACGCCTTTAATCGCGCGGATGCGGCTTCCATATCAGTATCCACCAGCGCACCGATGCCGCTCTTCATCGCGTCAGTCACCTTTGAGACGAATTCGGACTGCTTTTCGATGCGAGCTGCCGAAGCACCCAGGGCAGCGGCGCCGTCGACCGCAGTCTGGATCAAAGCCTCAATCTTCGCGATGGAACCGTCAGCGGCTGTCGAAGAACTGACATCGACGTCGCCCAGCGTCAGGCTGGCTTCAAAATTGACCGAGCTTACGGTGATGTTTGACGCGGTGACCGTGCCAGTCGAATCGCGATCAAGCGAGGACAGAACGGTCAGGTTACCGCCGGCGGTGTTCAGCAGGTTCGCACCGTTGAACTGCGACCCTTTATAGATTGCTTTGATCTGGTTTTTCAGCTCGTCGACTTCGGCTTTGAGTTTGCCGCTGTCCACGTTCTCCCCGGTTGCATTGACCACTTTTTCCTTCATCTCTTTCAGAAGGTCGGTGATCTGTTCGGCGCCAGCAAGTGCAACCGCAACAGTGGATTCCCCCAGAGCCAGCGAATCGCCCACGGCGTTGAAGCCGGCAACATCCGATTCCATGACCTTCGAGATCGCCCAGATGGCCGAGTTGTCCTTGGCCGTTGCGACGTCCTTACCGGTGGAAATCGCGTTCTGGGTATTCTCCAGGTTCATGTTGATGGAGTTCAGAGTCTGCAGAGCGACCATTGCGCCGTTGTTCGTCAGAATGCTTGTCATAGCTTTTTGTCCTTTAGCATTAGGAGACGTTTCGTCTCGCGTGTTTGATGCCCCGAAGGGCGTCTCTGACGTCGTTCTGACTATGCGTTAAGCCGTGCGGCTTCCGCGCCCCCCCCGTTTCCCGAGGCGCGATTGTACCTTTCTGCAATAGTTTCTAAGGGAACATTAACGGCGAGAGTTGGGGTCTCTAGAATTCCGCCTAAGTTGTGCATGCTTTTGCATGCCTCTCGAATATTTGATCCAATCCGGTGCCAAGCGGGTCTTGCGGCCTGCGCCTTCGTATAGATCCGGACCTGTCCGAATGACCCGCTCGCCGCAGGACGCGCGGTTTTTCTTCGCTCTTGTCAAGGTTGGGGGCTCAACTGGCCTTTGGTGAGACCTGTACGGGGGAGCTCATCTAGGCTCGTGTGTGGGGTCCACTGATTGCAATCGCCACGCAACTGGCACAGGTTCGCCATTCGTGCTGCGACTGAGCGGATGCCCCTCCCCAATGGCACTTTTCGATGGGTTCTGAATGCGCGTGACCTTGCCTCACGCCGTCGAAAAGGGCTGGCGTTTCAGGTCGGAAAAACTGTTGATCGCTTCGATCGCCTGTTCTTGTCGCACGAGGACGGCTTTTCTCTTTTTCAAAGCGCCATCCATCATGGCAGTACGCCCTTCGCCGAGGCCGACATTTCGTTCATCGATGAGGGGCTAAGGATAAGAAACCGGGGCGCGTCTGGCGCGCCCCGGATCAGGCCGTTTAACGGAACAGCTGCTGTAGGGTCTGTGGCGCCGAGTTTGCAATCGATAGCGCCTGTACCCCTAGCTGTTGCTGTGTCTGCAACGCCTTTAATCGCGCGGATGCGGCTTCCATATCAGTATCCACCAGCGCGCCGATGCCGCTCTTCATCGCGTCAGACACCTTTGAGACGAAGTCGGCCTGCTTCTCAATGCGGGCTGCCGAAGCACCCAGGGCAGCAGCGCCGTTGATTGCAGTCTGGATCAGAGACTCAATCTTCGAGATAGAAAGTTCAGCCTGCGTTGAATTCGAAACATCGATGGTCCCCAGGGACAGGTTATCCTCAAAGTTAACCGAGGCTACGGTGATGTTCGAAGCGGATACTGTAGAGGATGTGCCAGTCCCATTGCGGTCAAGCGAGGACAGAACAGTCAGGTTGCCACCGTTCTTGTTCAGCAGGTTTGCACCGTTGAACTGCGACCCTTTGATGATCGAGGTGATCTGGTTTTTCAGCTCGGTAACTTCGGCGGCAAGTTTCCCGTTTTCCACGTTCTCCCCGGTCGCATTGACCACTTTTTCCTTCATCTCTTTCAGGAGCTCGGTGATCTGTTCGGCGCCGGCCGTTGCAACCGCAACAGTGGATTCCCCCAGAGCCAGCGAGTCGCTTACCGCGTTGAAGCCGGCAACGTCCGATTCCATGACTTTCGAGATCGCCCAGATGGCCGAGTTGTCCTTGGCCGTTGCGACGTCTTTACCGGTGGAAATCGCGTTCTGGGTATTCTCCAGGTTCATGTTGATGGAGTTTAGGGTTTGCAGGGCGACCATTGCGCCGTTGTTCGTCAGAATGCTGGTCATAGCTTTTAGTCCTTTAGCAATATGAGACGTTTCGTCCCCGAGTATTTCCTGTCCCGAAGGACATCTCTGACGTCTTTCTGACTATGCGTTAAGCCATCTGGCTTCCGCGCCACCTCGTTTCCCGAGGCGCAAGCGGACTTTGTTGTGGAGTTTGCTAAAGGAACCCTAATTGCGAGATAAAGCTTCTGTGATATCCTCTTTTGGTTGTATTTCCTTACGCGCGTCTCTCGAGTTTCTGGTCCAAACGGGTGCCATAGCGGGTCTTGCGGCCCGCGCTGTCATATACGTCCAGACCTTTGCGAACCCGGCGCAATTCCGCCATACGTGTTGCGACCGAGCGGATGCCTTCCATGGCGCTTTCCAGAAGGTCCTGATTACGCGTGACCTTGCTTTGCACCTTCGAAAGGGTTTGGCGTTCCAGATCGGAAAAACTGTTGAGCGCTTCGATCGCCTGTTCTTTTCGCGCAAGGATGGCTTCCATTTTTTTCAAATCGCCGTCCATAAGGGCAGCGCGCTCTTCGTCGAGGATGGTATCCAGTTCATCGATGAGGGTCTGGGGATTTTGGTCAGTCATTTCTGAGATTCCTTCAGTGCGTGATAGAGTGATTCGGCGAGCCCGATGCCGCCGGCTTTTGCAATTTGTTCTGCCTGGGCACGGACCAGAAAGCTGGAAAACTGTTCTTCTCCAGCACCGCCGCCGCCAAGTCCTTCGCGTGATTCACCAAGCCCCGCAGATTTCAACATTTCCGCCAAAAATGAAGCTTCTAGCTCGAGCGCCGCCTTGCGCAGAGGGTCATCTTGCGGGGGCTGTTGCACGGGCTGGGGCTTGGCCTGCGGCAGGGCCTGTGACAGGGGGGATATGGTTGCATTCGGCATTTTGGCCTCGGTCTGACAGAAACTACGAATTGCTTCGATTTTTCTGAGACTGCGACATAACCGGTTAAAATTGCCGTAACCGCTTTGAGGTAGAAGGGGGTATCGAGATAGAACGTCTGGAAACCCATGCATACCACATCACTCATAGGTCAGGCCCTTGGCGGAGCCACAGGCAGCAAGACCTCCCCAGCGCAGGATGCTCCGAAGAAGACTCAGGATCGTTCGTTCGCAGATTATGTAAATGACGCATCCTCCAAGCAGGAGGCGGCACAGTCCCAAACATCAGAAACAATCGATAGCGGCATAGCGGATCAGGCTGATTCTCAGGCTGCTGTTGAGGCGGATAGCGCGTCCGCCAGCTCAGAGGACGCGGTTGCCGATCAGGCGACGGGAGAATCGACCGGGAGCGCAGCGGGAGAGGATGTTGAAACGCCGAGCGAAGCGGCCATTTCGGCAGGACATGCGGCTCTGGATGCGGAAAAACGGTCTGCCAGGTCTGCAGATCTGCCTGAAGGTGCGCGCGTGGGGCAGAAGATAGGTCAGGGAGCTGTCGCCGGATCGGCGGTGGCAGAAGACGGCGAAGCAGCCGCTTCAAAAGCGGCCGGGAACACGACAGCTCAGACGGCAGGCGAGGAAAAAGCGCAAGGTCCGGCTGCCGCAGGCGCAGCCTTTGCCGGACGAGAGACGATTGAAAACCAGGCCCCGGCGCGGGCGGCACAGTCAGGTGGTAAAGCCACCGCGGGCGGTGGCGATGTGAAGGTCGGCGAACAGTCGGCCATGACGGTCAATACCGAAGCGGCCCAGGAGGAGGGAGCAAGCCCCGCCAGAACGCAGACCGGAGCCGCAGATCAGGCCGTCGCCAGAGTGGCTCAGGACAAGCCAGGCGCTGCGGCGGCAACCCCGGCCAGCCCTGCAACCGCGGCTGACGCGACCAAATCCGCGACACCGGCTAGTCCGGCAGAGGCGAAAGCATCGTTGAAAGCAGAAGAAAAGGCGGCTGACGCCCGGATGGCTGCAGCAGACAAGGCGACGCCCGCTGCCGCTGCCGCCGCGAGCAAGACATCTTCCGCCGACAGCGTGCCGAAGTCTGTGTTCCAAATGCAGGTCGAAAACGCAGAAGCCGGGGATTCCCGCAAGGCGCGCTATCGCACCCGCAATGGTGATGCGCAGGCCGCTGCCGAAGTGGCCAAGGCATCCACTGCCGCTGCGGGTGTCCAGACAAACGCGGCCACTGCAGTCAACGCAACCACCAATTCCGCCATTGCAATGATGCAGGCGTTGCAGGCAGACACCATGAAACTGTCGCAGGCGCCGGGGCTGCTGGGGGATTCATCCGGTAGCGGGTTGAGCATGACAGCAGATCTTCCCGGGCTGCCGCAGCTTCTGACCGAAGCGGTGTTCCAGCCCGGAATTACGCACCGACCGGAAACCCCGCGTATGATCGCTTCGCAAATGGCCGAAGCATTCGTGGCGAAAGGCGACCGGAACGTGGATGTTTCACTGAACCCCGAAGAGCTGGGCAAGGTGAAGATGCGCGTTGCGACCAGTGAAAACGGCATCACCATGATCATCCAGACAGAACGCCCGGAAACTGGCGATCTGATGCGTCGGCATATCAATGAGTTGGCCGAGGAATTCCGCCGCATGGGGTTCCAGGACATCTCGTTCGAATTCAGCAGCGGTGATTCCGCGGGCGGTCAGGCGCAGCAGGGACTGGGCGATGGCACCGGTGCCGGGACCGGGCATGGCGCCTCGACCGGGGCCACCGATATGAGCGCGACCGATGAGGTCGCTGAAACACAGATACAGAACCTCCGGTTGGGCTCGACCGGCGTTGATATGAGAGTTTGAACCATGACAGATGCTGTAAGCGCGGCCAGTGCCGCGACAACGACACAGGCCAGCGCCGCGAAAGCCACGCGTCCGACCGGACTGGCTTCGGACTTTGAAACCTTCCTGAAAATGCTGACCGCCCAGGCGCGTTATCAGGATCCGCTGGAACCGCTCGATTCGACGGAATATGCATCACAGTTGGCGCAGTTCTCGATGGTGGAGCAACAGGTTCAGGGCAACGATCTGCTGCTCGCCATGCAGAATCAGCTGGGCCTGTCCAACATGGCGGCGATGTCCGGCTGGGTGGGCATGGAGGCCCGCGTTGCGGCGCCGGGTTATTTTGACGGATCCTCTCCGGTGGTTGTGGCCCCCAATCCGGCGGCTGCTGCGGATCAGGTGACAATGGTCGTCACAGATGCTGATGGGACCGAAGTCGCTCGTATCAACCTGCCTGTTTCGGCGGAGCCCTATTCTTGGGATGGCACCGATCAGGAGGGCAATACGCTCGAACCCGGCAGCTATGCCTTCACCATCGAAAGCAGCCGTGACGGCGATGTTCTGCTGACGGATCTGGCCGAGGTCTATACCAAGGTGACGGAAACCCAGATGCAGGGCGGCGATGTGGTCTTGATCACCGAAGGCGGCTCGGCGATCTTGGCATCCACTGTGACGGGGCTTCGCGACGCTCCGGCCGAGACCTGACAATAGGGCAGGGACCGCCGGAACATCGGGGGGCATCGTCCCCTGATACCCTCGCATTTCGCCGGGGGATGAAGACTGGAGCGGACCCTGTCAGCCAAATCGCCTGAATTTCACAGCAGATTCTTTACGTATCTGAACGCCTCGGGATTTGAGGCGCGCGCCCCCCGGATCCTGACCGGGGGGCGTTCGAATCATGTCTGGCGCATGGGCGATTTGGTGGTGAAATTGTTCGAGCCGGGACGAAAAAATCCGCTGTTTGCCAATGATCCCTTGCGGGAAATTGCAGCGCTTTCGGCCTTGTCTGGGACCGGAATGGTGCCGCATCTGGTCACTTCTGGTCATTTCGAGGGGCGCCATTGGTTGGCCTATTCTCATATTGAGGGCGCTCCCTGGCAGCGCGGTGCTGCCGAAGTGGCCCGGCTGCTTGGCAGGTTGCATGATCAGCCGGTTTTCGCAGGCGTTCCCGCAGGCGTGAATGGCAGCGCGATGCTGACGGCGCAGACCGAAAGCATCCTGTCCCAAACCCAAGGTGGCGCGGATCTGCGCGCGTTGCGCCCCGCAGGACAGGTGTCGCCCGCCTCCCGGACCAGCCTCATCCATGGTGATCCGGTGCCAGGCAATCTGGTGGCGCATGACGGAACACTGACCCTGATCGACTGGCAATGCCCGCAGAAAGGCGATCCGGCCGAGGATCTGGCACTTTTTCTGTCGCCCGCAATGCAATTCCTGTACCGCGGCAAAGTCTTGAGCCGCGCGGAGGAGGCCGCCTTTCTTGCGGCCTATCCGGACCGGCAGGTCGTCGAGCGTACAGAGGCCCTGAAGCCCTGGTTCCATTGGCGCATGGCAGCCTATTGTCTGTGGAAAGCGGAGCAAGGCGGGGCACAGGACCGGGCCGCAATGCAGCTGGAGATCGCCGCGCTTCAGTCCATCATCCCTAGCACCGCATAGGCGGGCGGCATCACCACCCGGCGGGCGCGGCCAAAGGGGAATTTCCCCATGCTCTGAACAACGGGTGAATAGGGCAGATCAGGTTGCTTTCCCTGCACCAGATCAGCCAGCAACCGACCGGAATAGCTGCCCATGGCAACCCCATTACCGTGATAGCACAGGCCCGCGAACATCCCTTTTTCACCGGGCACCGGCCCGACAAACGGCACCAGATTGCGCGCCATGGAGACCATGCCAGACCAGAAATGCGTGCCTTCCACTGTGCTCCATTCGGGGAACATGATGTCAAAATGCTGACGCAGTGCACGGCGAATCGCGGTTTCGGAACGTGGCGAGGCAAAAAGCCCACCCCGCATGCCAAACAGGAACCGCCGGTCCGGCATCAGCCGGAAATAATGCAGCAGGTTGCGGGTATCAAAGGCCATCTGATCGCTGAACCAACCCTGCGCCTGAAGCTCCTCATCGCTGAGTGGGCGGGTCACCATCACTGTGGATTGCGCCGGGATATAGCGGCCTGACAGCCAGTCCGGAAGCCCGTCCCAGGAATAGCCGTTCGTGGCCACGATCACCTGATCGGCGTGCAAAGCACCGTCTGGTGTTGTCAGGATATGCCCGCCGCTCGATGCGCGGCTGAGTCCGGTGACCGGGCTGTTCTGAAACAGGCGGGCCCTGGCAGATTGCGCGGCGCGGGCGATGCCGAACAGGTATTTGCGGGGATTGAGACCGAATCCCACCGGGGTAGTCAGGGCGCCAAAAAAGCCGCCGTTCATTCCGTTCGCGGCCAGTTCATGCTGTTCCAGCAACTGCGGTGAGCCGCCCGCAGCGGCAATCTCATCGGCCTGTCGGCGCAGCGCCTTCATGGCGCGCGGGCTGTGGGCCATCTGGGTTTCGCCATCCGAGTGGGTATCGGCATCGATCTGGTGACGGTCCAGCAGCTGGCGCACCAGATCGACGGCGGCGACCTCACCGGCATCATAGATGTCGGTCGCCTCGGCGCCGAATTTGCGTCGCATGGCAGCGCCCGACAGCTTGGCACCGCCGATACAGCAAAAACCGCCGTTGCGTCCGGAGGCACCCCAGCCGGGTGTTTCAGCTTCAAGCAGGGCGACCTTTGCTCCGGCCTCGGCCAAATGCAGGGCGGCGGACATGCCGGTGAAACCGCCGCCGATAATTGCGACATCGGCTGTCACCTCACCGGACAGCCTGGGCCAGTCGGGGGCAGCAATGGTTCCATCCCACCAGCAGCCGTCCCGCGGGCCCGGGCCATAGGCGTAGTCAGAGAAGATCCGCCGCATCAGGTCCGCGCCGCCGCCTGTTCATCCCGTTTCTGCCGCACCATCTGGTGTTTCGTCACCAACGAGGCCGAAATCACGCCGATGGTGACAATGGCAATCATGATGGTCGACAGCGCGTTGATCTCTGGGGAGACCCCAAGGCGCACCGCCGAAAAGATCTTGATCGGCAGGGTGGTGGCCGCTGGTCCCGAGGTGAAAGAGGCAATGACCAGATCATCGAGCGACAGGGTAAAGGCCAGCAGCCAGCCCGAGATCACCGCAGGCGCGATGATGGGCAGGGTCACCAGACGGAATGCCTCCGCCGGGGAACAGCCCAGATCCAGTGCGGCCTCTTCCAGCGACCGGTCGAATGTCACCAATCGCGAGGAGACCACCACCGACACGTAGCACATGGAGAAGGTGGTATGCGCCAGAACGATGGTCAGAATCCCCCGGTCCAGCCCAATGCCGATGAACAGCAGGAGCAGCGACAGACCGGTGATTACCTCGGGCATCACGAGGGGTGCGTAGATCATCCCGGAAAATAGGGTGCGGCCAAAGAACCGCCCGCCGCGCACCATGACATAGGCGGCCATGGTGCCAAGGACCGTCGCGATGGTCGAGGAGAAGACCGCGACCTTGATGGTGACCCAGGCGGCGTTGAGGAAGGCCTCGTTCTGCATCAGCTCGCTGTACCATTTGGTCGAAAAGCCCGCCCAGACGGTGACCAGCTTGCTTTCATTGAAGCTGAAGATCACCAGAATCACCATCGGCACATAAAGAAAGGCAAAGCCAAGCGTCAGCGAAACGGTATTGAACCAGCTCATCCTGTTCATTGTTCGGCCTCCTGCTGTTTCTGCTGGTTGCGTTGGAACAGCACGATGGGAACGATCAAGAGGAGCAGCAGCACTACCGCCACGGCCGAGGCAACCGGCCAGTCCCGGTTCGAGAAGAACTCTTCCCACAGAACCTTGCCGATCATCAGCGTGTCGGATCCGCCGAGCAGAGACGGGATCACGAACTCGCCCAAGGTGGGGATGAAGACGAGGAAACAGCCCGCGATGATGCCGGGTTTCGACAGCGGGATGGTCACCAGCCAAAAGGCGGAGAGCCGCGAACAACCCAGATCCTCGGCCGCTTCGATCAGCGATTCATCCATCCGCTCTAGCGCGGAATAGATCGGCAGGATCATGAAGGGCAGGTAGGTATAGACCACGCCGATATAGACGGCGGTATTGGTGTTGAGGATGGTCAGCGGCTCGTTGATGATCCCCAGCCACAACAGCAACTGGTTGAGGAACCCTTCGTTCGACAGGATGCCCATCCAGGCGTAGACGCGGATCAGGAAGCTGGTCCAGAACGGCAGGATCACCAGCATCATCAGCGTCGCGCGCCATTCGGACGGCGCCCGCGCCATGCCGTAGGCGATCGGATAACCCGCCAGCAGCGTCAGCACTGTCGAGAAGAAGGCGATCTGCAGCGAGCTGAGATAGGCTTTCCAGTATAGATCGTCCTGTGTCAGCCAGACAAAGTTTTCAAAGTCCAGCTCGGACAGGAAGGTCCAGATGCCCGTCGCCCAGTCGAATTGCGGCATATAGGGCGGGCGCGCCAGCGCCACATCCGAAAGCGAGATTTTCAGGACGATGGCAAAAGGCACCAGAAACAGCGCAAAGAGCCACAGGTAGGGGACAATGATCAGGGCAAAGCGGCGCATCAGTTCGCCAGCAGGACGCCTGCCGTGGCGGTCCAGGACAGCCAGACAGTGTCTTCCCATGTAAAGGCCCGGCGCGAGATGCGGCGGGTATTGGCGGCCTGCGCCTTGATCACCGCGCCAGAGGGCAGTTCAACGTGATAGGTCGAGATATTACCGAGATAGGCAATGTCGAGGATCTTGCCCTGCACCGCGTTATCGGCGCCTTCGGGACGGTCTGCCGTGATGGTGACCTTTTCCGGGCGGATGGCCAGATGTGCGGTCTGCCCGTCCGAGAACGTGTTGGGGGTTTTGACCGTCAGCGGTTCCTGCCCTTCTTTCCAGTTCAGGGCATAGCTGTCTTCGCCGGTGGGCGTGACGGTGCCGTCGATGATGTTCACATCACCGATGAAATCGGCGACGTAAACGGAATTGGGGGTCTCGTAGATGCGATCCGGGGTGGCGACCTGCATGATCTTGCCGTTGTCCATCACCGCAACGCGGCTGGCGACGGTCATCGCCTCTTCCTGGTCGTGGGTGACGATGACAAAGGTGGTGCCAGTCTTCTCCTGAATGTCCATCAGCTCGAACTGGGTGTCCTGGCGCAGCTTCTTGTCGAGCGCACCAAGGGGTTCGTCCAGCAGCAGCAGTTTTGGCGCCTTGGCCAGCGACCGCGCCAGTGCCACCCGCTGCCGCTGTCCACCCGAGATCTGGTGCGGTTTGCGGCGGGCGAATTTTTCCAGCCGGGTCAGGCGCAGCATGTTCTCCACCCGCTCGGCGATGTCGTCCTTGGGCATGCCTTCGCGTTTGAGCCCGAAGGCGATATTGTCCCAGATGCTGAGATGCGGGAACAGCGCGTAGGACTGGAACATCATGTTCACCGCGCGCTTGTTCGGCGGCACCGGGGCGATATCCTGACCGGCGAGATAGATCTTACCTTCGGTCGCGGTTTCAAACCCGGCGAGCATCCGCATCAGCGTGGTCTTGCCGCAGCCCGAGGGGCCAAGAAGCGCGAAGAACTCCCGCTCGTATATACCGATTGTCAGATCGTCGATTGCGGTGAACTCACCAAAGCGTTTGGTGACATTTTGGAACTCGATCAGAGGCTTGGCCTCGGGGTCGTTCCAGGGTTCAAAAACGGGAAGTGTCAATCCGGCCCCCTGCGCGGTCCAGGTCCAAAGCGGCACTGGCCCCTTTGGAAGGTGTATTGGCATAGCCCGGCAGGGCACAGGGTGCGCCCTGCCGGATCAGGCGATATCGGATCAGGTGCCCGACTTGATCTTGGTCCACAGACGGGTCACGACGCGCTGCACCTTGGGGGCATAGGGCGTGGTGGTGAACAGGTTGGCCAGGGTGGCTTCATCCGGGTAGATCGCCGGATCGCCGATCACGTCCTCAACCAGGAATTCCTGCGATGCCTTGTTGCCGTTGGCGTAGTAGACGTAGTTTGATGCCGCCGCCATGTTCTGCGGGTCCATGATGAAGTTCAGGAACACATGCGCCGCATCCGGGTTCGGGGCGTCGACCGGAATGGCCATCTGGTCGAACCACATCTGGGCGCCTTCGACGGCCGCATGATAGGCGATTTCGACGCCATTGTCGGCTTCGGCGGCGCGGTCGCGGGCCTGCAGCACGTCACCGGACCAGCCCACTGCCACGCAGATGTCACCATTCGCCAGCGCGTTGATGTATTCGGAGGAATGGAATTTCTGGATATAGGGGCGCACCGCCATGAAGACGCCTTCGGCCTTGGCGATCACGTCCGGGTCATGGCTGTCGGGATCTTCGCCGATGTATTTCAGTGCAGCGGGGATCATTTCTGCCGGGGCATCCAGGAAATGGACGCCGCATTCGGCCAGTTTTTCCATGTTGTCGGGGTTGAAGACCAGCTCAAGCGAGTTGATCGGGGCATCGTCGCCCAGCAGTTCCTTGACCTTGCCAACGTTCACACCGATGCCGGTGGTGCCCCACATGTAGTTGATGGAATAGGCGTTGTCCGGGTCGTACTGTTCGGTGCGGTTTTCGACCACATCCCACATGTTCTTGTGGTTGGGCAGCTTGGACATGTCCAGTTTCTGGAAAGAGCCTGCCATGATCTGGCGCTGCAGGAAGGTGCCGCTGGGCACCACCACGTCATAGCCCGACCCGCCGGCCAGCATTTTGGTTTCCAGAAGTTCGTTGCTGTCGAATACATCGTAGATCAGATCGATCCCGGTCTCTGCCTCGAACTTTTCCAGAAGGGCTTCGTCGATGTAGTCGGACCAGTTATAAACGCGCACCTCTTCCGCGATGGCGGCCGTGCTGCTAAGGGCAACGACGGCGGTCAGTGTCATCGTCTTGAGTGTCATGAGTATCTCCCTGTGCCTGCCGGTTTCATTGCCCGGCTGGGGTGGATTTGATCAAGTTTTGCCTCGTGGGGCAATACTGTTTATGTTTTCACCGGGTGGTTCTTGGTGCAAGCTGCCCAAAAACTAGGAGGATACCCCAAGGTGACAGAGATCACATCTTCGGCCCAGAATGCAGAAGACGGCGCGGCGAAAACGCCGGCCCATGAGGCCGTGTATCAAAAGCTGCGCGCGCAGATCCTGTTCGGTGAACTGGCGCCGGGGCAGGCGGTAACAATCCAGGGTTTGACTGCGGCTTTGGGGGTTGGGATGACACCGGTCCGCGAGGCGATCCGCCGACTTATCTCGGATGGGGCGCTGGTGTTTCAGGGTAACCGGCGTGTTTCCGTTCCCTTGTTGCGGACATCGGATGTCAAAGAGCTTATTTTCGCAAGAAAAACAATTGAGTGTGAGCTTGTCAGGCTCGCAACAACACAGGTTTCGGACGCCGATATCGCTGAGCTGGAGCGCATCGACACGGCGCTGGATCAGGCGATTTCCGCAGGCGATGTGCCGGGGTATCTGGCGCAGAACTACAGTTTCCACACCGCATTATACAGTCGCGCCGCCGCTCCGATCCTGACCGATCTTGCGGATCGCCTGTGGCTGCGCTTTGGCCCGTCCCTGCGGGTGGTCTGTGGCCGCTTTGGCACCCAGAGCTTTCCGGACCGTCACAAGGACATCCTTGAGGCCTTGCGTCGCAGGGATCCCGAAATGGCTGCTTTGGCGATGGAGCGGGACGTTTGTCAGGGCATGGATCAGGTCAGCATGGGGCTGGATCCGGACAACTGATTCGATTGACACCGTGAAATTTGATCATATTCTGGGGCCAATCTCTTATTTTTGGAGCGACTCCCATGAATGCGATCACCAACCACATGCCGACGGCCGAATTGCAGGCCCTGGACGCCGCGCACCACATGCATCCCTTCACCGCCAATGGTGAACTGGCGGAAAAAGGCGCCCGGATCATCACCCGCGCGAGCGGTGTCACGCTGACCGATAGTGAAGGCAACGAGATCCTCGACGCGATGGCGGGCCTGTGGTGCGTCAACATCGGCTATGGCCGTGACGAGCTGGCCGATGTCGCCGCGCGCCAGATGCGCGAGCTGCCTTATTACAATACCTTCTTCCAGACCTCGCATGTGCCGGTCATCGCTCTGGCCAACAAGATTGCGGAACTGGCGCCCGGTGATCTGAACCATGTATTCTTTGCCGGGTCGGGATCTGAGGCGAATGACACCAACATCCGCATGGTGCGTCACTACTGGGCGCTGAAAGGCAAACCGACCAAATCCATCATCATCAGCCGCAAGAACGCCTATCACGGCTCTTCGGTTGGCAGCGGCAGCCTGGGCGGGATGTCGGCGATGCATGAACAGGGCGGCCTGCCGATCCCGGATATTCACCATATCAACCAGCCGCATTGGTGGGCCGAGGGTGGTGACACCTCCCCCGAAGAGTTCGGCCTGCAGCGCGCGCAGGAACTGGAACAGGCGATTCTGGAACTGGGCGAAGACCGCGTCGCAGCCTTTATCGCAGAACCAGTTCAGGGTGCGGGCGGCGTCATTGTGCCCCCGGAAACCTACTGGCCGGAAATTCAGCGCATCTGCGATAAATACGAGATCCTGCTGATCGCGGATGAGGTGATCTGTGGCTTTGGCCGCACCGGCAACTGGTTTGGCAGCCAGACCATGGGCATCCGCCCGGACATCATGACCATCGCCAAGGGGCTGAGTTCGGGCTATGCGCCGATCGGCGGCTCGGTGGTGTCAGATGAGGTCGCCGCCGTGATCGCGAGCGACGAATTCAACCACGGCTATACCTATTCCGGGCACCCGGTGTCCTCGGCGGTGGCGCTGGAAAACCTGCGCATTCTCGAAGAGGAAAACGTGGTTGGTCACGTGCAGGATGTGGCTGCGCCCTATCTGAAAGAGCAATGGGAGGCGCTGATTGATCACCCGCTGGTGGGGGAGGCCAAGATCGTTGGCATGATGGGCTCAATCGCGCTGACACCGAACAAAGAAGCGCGGGCTGCCTTTGCGGCACCTGCCGGAACGGTGGGCTATATCTGCCGCGAGCGGTGCTTTGCCAATAATTTGATCATGCGCCATGTGGGCGACCGGATGATCATCTCTCCTCCGCTGGTCATGACCCCGGCCGAGATCGATACCCTGATCGAACGAGCCCGCCTGTCGTTGGACGAATGCTATGCCGCACTGAAAGAGCAAGACCTGCTGCACAGCGCCTGAACTTAAGCGCAAACACCGAATTTCGGCAGGAAAGCGGTGTTTGGCATGCATTATTTGCCTGAAAAACAGGCCCTGTGCCGGAATCAAAGGATCTTCCCGGCGCAGGGCCTTTTCTTGCACATTTTCGTGAAAGGGAGCCCGTGGCAGAGGATTCTCCTGTATGATCATTTAAAATATGCCGCAAATTCTGCTTTTGCGGTCGCAATCGGTCCGATCCGCTGAAAGCTAGTCCCTAAGCTAGTTTCAAGCACTGAAAGGACGATCCGGTTGCATCCACCATGGTGGGTATGTTTACATCAGTGCAACGAGTGCAGACCAAACTGCCAAATTAACACGGGGAGCCTGTTTTGGCTGATGCGTCAAACAGTGATGCGTTCGTTGAATTCGAACGTGTCCAAAAGAGTTATGATGGCGAAACGCTCGTCGTCAAAGACCTTAACCTGGTGATGCCTAAAGGTGAGTTTCTGACAATGCTTGGGCCGTCTGGCTCTGGCAAGACAACTTGCCTTATGATGCTTGCCGGATTTGAAACCGCCACCCACGGGGATATCCGTCTGGGCGGTGTTTCGATCAACAACATTCCGCCGCACAAGCGTGGCATCGGCATGGTGTTCCAGAACTATGCGCTGTTCCCGCATATGACCATCGCCGAGAACCTCAGCTTTCCGCTGGAAGTCCGCAAGATGGGCAAGTCCGAGCGTGAAGAGAAGGTCAAGCGTGCGCTGGACATGGTGGAAATGGGCGCCTTTGGCGGCCGCCGCCCTGCGCAGCTTTCGGGTGGTCAGCAGCAGCGGGTCGCTTTGGCACGTGCGCTCGTGTTCGAACCCGAGCTGGTTCTGATGGACGAACCGCTGGGCGCGCTGGACAAACAGCTGCGCGAAAAGATGCAGTTCGAGATCACCGATCTTGCCCACCGTCTGGGCATTACCGTGGTCTATGTGACCCACGACCAGACCGAAGCGCTGACCATGTCGGACCGCGTTGCTGTGTTCGACGATGGCCGTATTCAGCAGCTGGCGCCGCCGGATCAGCTTTATGAAGAGCCGGAAAACAGCTTCGTCGCGCAGTTCATTGGTGAGAACAACACCCTTGAAGGCACCGTGAAAGAGATCAACAACGGTCTTGCTCTGGTGCAGCTGGATGGTGGCGAATTGATCGACTGTAAGCCGATCAACGTGTCCCAGCCCGGCGAGCGCACCCGCGTTTCCATCCGCCCCGAGCGGGTCGAATACAACAAGGAACGCCTGCAGGAAGGCGCCCACACCCTGAAGGCCGAAGTGCTGGAATTCATCTACATGGGTGACATCTTCCGTACCCGTCTGCGGGTGGCGGGAAATGACGAATTCATTATCAAGACACGGAACGCACCGGACCAGGTTCGCCTGAAGCCGGGCCAGCAGATTGAAATCGGCTGGCTGCCCGAAGACTGCCGCGCGCTGGACGCCTGACGACGGCGCGCGCTTTGAAACCCCCGGCGGCCAAGTGACCGGGGGATCACAGTTAAATTCAAGATCAACAAGGAGAGAGTGTTTATGAAACTCACCAAACTGACAGCCCTTGCCGCCACGACGGCGCTCTGCGCGCCGATGGCGTTCGCAGAAATGGCAGACGAGATGACCATCGTGTCCTGGGGTGGCGCATATTCGAACTCCCAGCTGAAGGCCTATCACGAGCCCTATGCTGAAAAGACCGGCGTCAAGATCATCAACGACGAAAGCTCGGCCGAAGCGGTTGCGAAGCTGCGCGCGATGAACGAAGCGGGCAACGTGACCTGGGACGTGGTTGACGTGGTTGCTGCGGACGCGATGCGTCTGTGCGACGAAGGTCTGGCGATGGAAATCGACGCGGATGAGCAACTGGCCGCCGCGCCCGATGGCACCCCGGCCTCCGAAGACTTCGGCGAACTGCTGGTGTCCGACTGCTTCATCCCGCAGATCGTTTACTCGACCACCTTCGGCTACCGCACCGACATGGTCGGCGATACGCCTCCGGATGACATCTGCGACGTCTTCGACCTGGAAGCCTATCCGGGCAAGCGCGCGCTGGAGAAGCGTCCGATCAACAACATGGAATGGGCTCTGCTCTGCGACGGCGTTGCAAAGGACGAAGTCTATGACGTGCTGGAGACCGAAGAAGGTCAAGAGCAGGCCCTGGCCAAGCTCGACACCATCAAGGACAGCGTGATCTGGTGGTCTGCTGGCGCCGACACTCCGCAGCTGCTGGCTGACGGCGAAGTCGTGATGGGCTCCACCTACAACGGTCGTCTGTTCTCGGTCATCGAAGAGCAGAAGCAGCCCGTCGCCATGATGTGGGACGCGCAGGTGTTCGACTTGGACGGTTGGATCATTCCGGCAGGTCTGTCCGACGAGCGTAAAGCCCGCGCGCTGGACTACATCATGTTCGCAACCGACACCCAGCGTCTGGCGGACCAGGCCAAGTACATCTCCTACGGTCCGGCCCGTGCGTCCTCCGCTCCGCTGGTTGGCAAGCACGCCGAACTGGGCATCGACATGGCGCCGCACATGCCGACCGATCCGGCAAACGCAAAGAACACGTTCCTCTACAACTACGAGTTCTGGGCTGACTACCGCGACGACATCGACGCCAAATTCCAGGCGTGGCTGGCCAAGTAAGCCGGTCTGAAGACCTCGCCAGAGAGCGCCCGGCGCTCTCTGGCACCCACTCTTCGTATCAGGTCGCATCTGAACGACCGGAAGAGCAAAACCCGCGGGCGACACAGCGGGCAAAACACAGGGATAGATATGAGCGACACCACCCAATCCGGCCCGGTTCTGGCGGCTGACGGCACGCCATTGAAGCGCAGCCTGGCCCGCGCCCTGAGAATGCAAAAGATGCGTGCGCTGATGCTGATCGCACCGCTTCTGCTCTTCATCCTTCTGACCTTCATTCTCCCGATCGGCGACATGCTGTTCCGCTCGGTCGAGAACCGGATCGTTTCGGACACGCTTCCCAAGACCGTGGTCACCCTTGCCGACTGGGACGCCAAAAGCGGTGAAGCCCCCGGCGACGCGGTATATGAAGAGCTATATTACGATTTATTTGTGGCGGCAGAGGCCAAGGAGCATACCAAGCTCGGCACCCGCCTGAACTATGAACAGACCGGTATTTCCTCCCTGTTCCGCAGCAGCGGCCGCAAGGTTGATGACATCGGCAAGGACCACGTCAAAGCCATCGAACGCGCTGCCGATCGCGCCCTCAAGGATGAGGCGCTCTGGTTCGAAATCATGACCGGTGGCAGTGGCGCGGCGGGCAATTCCGATCTGCTGACCGCACAGCGCGAAAAGATGCGCAATCTCACGGATGAGGTTTTCCCGGCCGATATCGGCTTTGTTCCCGGCGCCGAGATTTCCGAACTCTTCCCGCGCATGGCGACCGCCTATACCGATTTCGCGCTGTTCACGGCGATCATTGATCAGGATGTCGTGGCCGAAGAAGATCCCTGGGAAAGCGTTTTCGTGGCCTTTGCCACCGAAGTGCAGGCCCCCGGTGGCGCAGAAAAACTGGCTAGCTATAGCGGCCCCGGCGCGGCTGAACTTCAGGCCGCGGGCGCAGCACTGGCCGATCTGGAGCCGATTTCCTTCAAGGCAGCCTTCCTCGATATCGACGAAGACTGGGGCGACGTCGACAACTGGCGCACCATCCAGACCTACAGCCCGAAATATACCAGCGGCTATTTCCTGAACTCCATCGACATGCAGAAAGGCCCGGATGGCGCCGAAGCGCGCCCCGAGAACCAGCAGATCTACATCACGCTGCTCAAGCGTACGATGTTCATGTCTCTGGTGATCACGGGTTCCTGTATTCTGCTAGGGTACCCGGTGGCCTGGATCCTTGCGAACCTGCCGACACGCTCGGCCAACCTGCTGATGATCCTGGTGCTGCTGCCTTTCTGGACCTCGCTTCTGGTGCGGACATCGGCGTGGAAGGTGATGCTGCAGCAACAGGGCGTCATCAACGACGTGCTGGTCTGGCTGGGGCTTGTGGCGGATGACGCCCGGCTGGTGATGATTAACAACCAGTTCGGTACCATCGTGGCGATGACCCACATCCTGCTGCCCTTCATGATCCTGCCGATGTATTCGGTGATGCAGACGATCAACCCATCCTACCTGCGCGCGGCGAAGTCGCTGGGCGCGACCAACTGGACGGCCTTCTGGCGGGTTTATTTCCCGCAGTCGGTGCCCGGTATCGGCGCGGGGTCGATCCTCGTCTTCATTCTGGCCATCGGCTACTACATCACCCCGGAAATCGTCGGCGGCACCAAGGGTGTCTTCATCTCGAACCGGATCGCCTATCACATCTCGTCTTCGCTGAACTGGGGCCTCGCGGCTGCACTTGGCGCGATCCTTCTGGTCGTCGTTCTGGTGCTATACTGGGCCTATGACAAGATCGTCGGCATCGACAACGTGAAACTGGGATAATCGACATGGCATTGACTCCTGTTACAAATCAAACCCCCGGTTTCACCGCTGCTGTGGCAGCTGGCGCCGGAGCCTTCTTTGGTCTCTTCGTGGGCACCGCTCAGGCCACCGGCCTGATCGGGATCCTCGTCGGCGGCGCCATCTTGGGCGTACTTGGATTTGTCTTTGCGGGTATGACCGACAAGGAAAAACCGCTGCGCTGGGCGACCTTTGCGCTGTTCCTGGTGCTGGGCTACCTGTTCGGCGGGCTGCCCGCCGCGGTGGTGGGCGGCTTGTTCGGCTGGTTCGCGGGCTGGTTCATCTTCTGGCTGGCGACCTCGCGCTACCGGGCGCATCTGCCGCCCTATCTGACCCCCGGTCAGGTGTTGTGGCATTACAGTTTCCGGGTGATCTGCGGCGTTATCTTCGTCTTCCTGATCACGCCGATCCTTGTGGTGATGCCGCTCAGCTTCAATGCCGAGAACTTCTTCACTTTCACCCCGGAAATGCTGCGCTTTGATCCGGCTGGCTATTCGCTGAAGCACTACAAGGACTTCTTCAGCAATGACGACTGGCAGCAGGCGCTGTGGAACTCGATTAAGATCGCGCCGATGGCGACGATCCTGTCGGTCAGCTTCGGCACCTTGGCGGCGATTGGTCTGAGCCAGCCGCACGTGCCCTTCCGCCGCGCGATCATGGCGATCCTGATCTCTCCGATGATCGTGCCGCTGATCATTTCGGCTGCGGGCATGTACTTCTTCTACAGCCGCATCGGGATGCAGGGCACCTACTTTGGCGTGGTTCTGGCCCACGCGGCGCTGGGGATTCCCTTCGTGATCATCACCGTGACTGCGACGCTGGTGGGCTTTGACCGTTCGCTGACCCGCGCTGCGGCGAACATGGGCGCCGATCCGGTGACCACCTTCTTCCGGGTGCAGATGCCGCTGATCCTGCCCGGTGTGATTTCCGGTGGTCTCTTTGCCTTCATCACCTCCTTTGACGAGGTGGTCGTGGTGCTCTTTGTCGGCTCCGCCGGGCAGAAGACGTTGCCGTGGCAGATGTTCACCGGCCTGCGCGAACAGATCTCGCCCACCATTCTGGCGGTTGCGACCATCCTTGTGGGGATCTCAATCTGCCTGCTGACGGTGCTGGAACTGCTGCGTCGCCGCTCCGAACGTCTGCGCGGCATGAGCCCAGGCTGATACGCCACAGAACGCTGAAATAAAGAAGGCCCCGCAGAGGATGCGGGGCCTTTTCTTTTGCTCGTCGTGAGGTGTGGCTCAGCGCAGGCGCCGCAGTAGCTTGAGCGAAGCATAACCATCCGGGATCAGGCCTTTCGACGCCTGATAGCCGCGGATCGCGGCCAGCGTCTTGGGGCCGATCTTCCCATCGACGCCGCCGGTGTTGAAACCGGCCCGCGACAGGCGCTGCTGCAGCTCCTTGCGTTCCCGGAAATTCAGGGAGCGGTCGCCGCGCGGCCATTCCGCCTGGATCGCCGGTCCGCCTGCGATGCGGTCGGACAGGTGCCCCACCCCGATCACATAGGCATCGGCGGCGTTATAGCGCTCGATGACCGAGAAGTTCTTGAAGATCATGAAGGCGGCGCCATTCCCGCCGGCGGGCAGCAAGATCGAGGCCGTGCCATGGTTGGGAACGGCGCGCCCGTTGGTTCCAACAACACCCAGCCGGGCCCATTCCGCGGGGGATTTCTTCACCGACCGGCTAGCCAGACCATAGTTGAACCCGCGCGGTAGCTGCACTTCGACGCCCCAGGGCTGGCCTTTGACCCAGCCGAACCGCTTCAGATAAGCGGCGGTCGAGGCCAGCGCATCAGAGGGGTCTTCCGACCAGATGTCGCGTTTGCCATCGCCAGTGAAATCCACAGCATAGGCCAGATAGGAGGTGGGTATGAACTGGGTGTGCCCCATGGCCCCGGCCCAGCTGCCGGTCATCTTGCGCGGGGCGACGTCGCCCGATTGCAGGATCTTCAGCGCCGCGATCAGCTGCTTTTCAAAGAACCGCCCGCGGCGTCCGTCATAGGCCAGCGTCGCCAGCGATTGAATGACGTTCATATTGCCGCGGTGGTTGCCATAGTTGCTTTCCATGCCCCAGACGGCGACCACGACCTCCTTGTCGACACCATAGGTGGCTTCGATCCGGTTCAGCCGCCGCCGCTGTTCACGCAGGGCCTTTTTGCCGTTCTTGACCCGGGAGTCCGAGACGGCGCTGTCTAGGTATTCCCAGATCGTCTTGGTGAACTCGGACTGGTTGCGGTCGCGGCGAATGACGTCGTTGTCATACTCCACCCCGCGAAAGGCGCGGTTCAGGGTCGAAGAGGAGATCCCCTGTGTCATGGCACGGCGCCGGAATCCGTTGATCCACGCCTGAAAGCCACTGTTGGCGGCGACCGGCACCACCTGATCGTCCTGAACGATGTCTGGTGCCAGCCCGCTGGGGCGGCTCAAGGGGCGCAACGAGATCGCCGCCGCCAGCTGGTAAGAGCCATCAGCCGCCGGGGCGCCGCGTTCGACCGGGCGCTCAGGGGGGCGCAGGGATTCGTCGGGTCCGGCCTGTGCTGCAACTGCGCCGGTCGCGGCAAGGGCTGCCGCCTTCATCCAGATCCGCATGGGAATACTACCTTGGTTCAGTGTCTGCTCAGCTTGAATGTAATCATTGCAGGTCCATCGCAAAAGGGTGCAATCGGCAGGCGCGCAAGGCGCCGCCGAACCGGCGTAGCAGGCCGGATCTATTGGCTGTTTTACTTGCGGCGTTTGCGTTCGACCTTGCGCTTGGTCTTGGCGGCCTTGTGTTTGGATTTTGCCGCCTTGCGTTTGACGGTGCGGCCCGCCGGGCTGCGTCGTCCGCGCCCACTGCCACCTTTGGGCAGGGCCTGATCCTCAATCGACAGCAGCTCCAGCTCCAAACCGCCGGTGACCGGCGCGGCCTGTGTCAGCCTGACGGTGACGCGCTGACCGATGGCAAGCGTGAGACCGGTATCGGCCCCCATCAGCGTCCCGGCATCAGCATCGAAATGGAAGAACTCGCGTCCGATAGTACGCACGGGCACCAGCCCGTCGGCATGGGTTTCATCCAGTTTCACGAAGGCGCCGAACCGAGCAATGCCGCTGATCCGGCCGGTAAATTCATTGCCGACCCGTTCCGACAGGTAGGCCGCCAGATAGCGGTCCGTGGTGTCACGTTCCGCGATCATCGAGCGGCGCTCGGTCTCGGAAATATGAGTGGCGGTGTCGTCCAGCCGCTCGATTTCATCGGGGGTGAGGCCATCCTTGCCATTGTCCGGCCCCCAGCCATGGGCGGTAATCAGCGCTCGGTGCACGATCAGATCCGCATAGCGCCGGATGGGGGATGTGAAATGCGCATAGTTGCGAAGGGCCAGCCCGAAATGGCCAAAGTTTTCAGGGTTGTAATAGGCCTGCTGCATCGACCGCAGGGTCGAGATATTGATCAGCTCTGCATCGTCCGTGCCCGCCGCCGCATTGAGCAGCGCGTTCAGATGCCGGGTTTGCAGCACCTGTCCCTTGGCGAGGTTCAGACCCGCCGCCTGCGCTGTTTCGCGCAGCGCCTCAAGTTTCTCTGGCGCCGGTTCTTCGTGCACGCGGAACACCAGCGGTGTGCGTTTCTTGATCAGGGTCTCGGCAGCCGCGACATTGGCAAGCACCATGAATTCCTCGATCAGCCGGTGCGCCTCCAGCCGGTCACGGAAATTGACCGAGGCAACCTGTCCGTCGTCATCCAACACGATGCGCCGTTCCGGCAGATCCAGATCCAGCGGCTGACGCGCGGCGCGGGCCTTGGTCAGGGCGCGATAGGCGGCATAAAGCGGTTTGATCACGTCCTCGAGCAGGGGCGCGGTCTTCTCGCTCGGGCGCCCGTCCATGGCGTCCTGCACTTCTTGATAGCTAAGCGCGGCGCTGGAGTTTATCAGCGCCCGCATGAAGCGATGGCCGATCTTGTTGCCCTCCGCATCGACCTGCATCCGCACCACCACAGAGGCGCGCGGCACGTTTTCATGCAGCGAGCACAGATCGCCTGACAGCCGGTCCGGCAGCATCGGCACCACGCGGTCGGGGAAATAGCTGGAGTTGCCCCGTTTGCGCGCCTCGCGGTCCAATGCGGAGCCGGGCCGTACATAGGCGGCCACATCGGCAATCGCGACCCAGATCACATGGCCGCCGGGGTTCTTGGGATCGGTGTCGGCCTCGGCGAAACAGGCATCGTCGCGGTCGCGCGCATCCACCGGGTCGATGGTGATCAGCGGCAGGTCGCGCAGGTCTTCGCGTCCTTTCAGGCCAATGGGTTTGGCGGCGTCCGCCTCGGCCATCACCTGATCGGGGAATTGGTCAGGAATGCCGTGCTGGTGGATCGCGATCAGCGATACCGCCTTGGGCGCCGATGGGTCGCCCAGACGTTCGACGACGCGCGCGCGCGGCAGGCCCAGACGGGTCTTGGGACCGGCCTGTTCGGCCTCGACCAGTTCACCATCCTTGGCGCCGCCCGTTGCATCCGGCGCCACGCTCCATTCGGTCGAGCTGGATTTGTCAATCGGGACAATCCGGCCCCCTTCGGCACCGGTGCGAAAGACGCCAAGCACCCGTTTGGGGTTGGTACCGATACGGCGGATCAGCCGGGCTTCGTAATTGTGATCCGCGCCTTTGACGGCGGTCAGCCGGGCCAGGATCCGGTCGCCTTCCCCCAATGCGGGATCCGAGGCGCGCGGCATCAGCAGGATAATGGGTTCCACCCCTTCGCCATGCCATTCCATCGGGCGGCCAAACAGATCGCCGTCCCGGTCTGGACGTTTGACCGTCAGGATGGTGACGGGCGGCAATTGTTCTGGATCGCGGTAGGTTTTCCTGCGCTTCTCCAGGTGCCCTTCGGCCTCCAGTTCCTTCAATACGCGCTTGAGGTCGATACGGTCAGCCCCCTTGATGCCAAAGGCCTTGGCAATGTCGCGTTTCGAGTTCTGGGTCGGGTGGGCGGAAATCCAGTCGAGGATTTCGGCCTTGGAGGGGATACGGGTCATATCTCCCGCGTATCATGACCCGAAGACAAGGTCATGATGAAAAGAGCGGGTCAGCTGCGGCTTTGACGCAGATCTGCTGCCGTGTCCACGTCGTTCAAGATGTCTGTCTGCGCAATGCGCCAGCCCGGCAGTGTCGCAACAGAATCGGCCAGCGCGTGCTCGCTGGACCAGCGCACGTTCTGAAACAGGGTCTGCGGCAGGCGGGCCGGGTGTTTTGCCCCGACCAGCCAGTAGCCACCATCGGTGGCCGGGCCAAAGACCGCATCCGAGTGTCCCAGCGCCGCAAAAGCACGGGCGATATGGGCGCGGGTGATGCCGGGAATATCGGCGCCGATCAGGCAGACGGGGCCATGCGCCGGGGCAGAGGACACGCCTTTGAGCATCCGCTTCATGCGCTGCCCCAGATCACCGCCGCCCTGCGCCAAACGCGGCAGATCAGCGGGCCAGACGCGGGAGGTGACGGCCCGGTCCGGGGCCACGGCCAGAACGATCTGCCAGCGCGGATCGCGCAAGGCGCGGATCAGCCGGGCCGATTGATGACGAAACCACCAGGTTGCAGGGATCACGCCGATCCCCTGTCCCAACCGCGTTTTGACCCGGCCCGGGCGCGGTTCCTTGATCATGATGACAAGGGTTTGTCTTTTCATCTTAGGTCAGATCCAGAACCATATCGCGGTGATCGATCCCGGCGTCATCATAGACGGGGCCGGTGGCCGCAAATCCCAGCTTTTCATAAAAGCCGAGGGCGTGCAGCTGGGCGCCCAGCTTGGCGCGGGACATACCGGGTGTCTGGCGGGCGATCTCCACCGCCTTTTGGATCAGCGCCTTGCCTAGACCGGTTCCCCGGCCCGCCTGTGTGACGCAAACGCGCCCGATCTTGGCGGTGTCACCGGCAAAGACGATGCGCGCGGTGCCGATGGGGTGTCCATCCTGCGTGGCCAGAAGATGGGTTGCCACCTCGTCCAGCGCGTCGATCTCTTCCTCGACCGGCACGCCCTGTTCCGTGACGAAAACGTCGAACCGCAGGCGAAAACAGGCCTCGCGGTCCTCGGTGACCGCAATCTGCGCCGTCATGCGAAATAGTCTTTCAGGATGCGGGAATAGATGGCTTTCAGCTGGTGAATCTGCGCGATTTCAACGTTTTCATCCACCTGATGCATGGTCTTGCCCACGAGGCCGAACTCCACCACCGGGCAGTGCGATTTGACAAAGCGCGCGTCCGAGGTGCCGCCTGTGGTGGACAGCTCCGGCGTGACGCCGGTTTCCGCCGCCACTGCGGTTGAGACCAGATCGGAGAGTGCGCCCGGCGGCGTGATGAAGCTTTCGCCCGAGATTTTGACCTGCATGTCGATGGTGGTGCCGAACTCGGCTTCGACTTTGTCGGCTTCTGCCCGCAGCCATTCCGTCAGGCTGGCGCCGCTGTGGGCATCGTTGAAACGGATGTTCGCGGTGGCGCGGCTTTGCGCCGGGATCACGTTGGTCGCCGGGTTGCCGGTGTCGATGGTGACAACCGCGAGCGTCGAGGCGTCGAAATGCTCGGTGCCCTGATCCAGCTCGTGACTGGCGAGACGATCCATCAGCCGCGCCATGGCGTTGAGCGGATTGTTGGCCCGGTGCGGATAGGCGGAATGGCCCTGTTTGCCGGTCACGGTGAACCAGGCTGACAGCGACCCGCGGCGCCCGATCTTGATCATCTCGCCCATGGTGTTGGGGCAGGTGGGTTCCCCCACCAGGCAGACCGACATGGCCTCCCCCTGTTCCTGCATATAGTCCAGCAGCGCGGTGGTGCCGTCCAGCGCATCGCCTTCTTCATCGCCGGTGATGGTCAGGATGACGGCGCCGTCGGGCGGGGTGGTCTGCACAAAATCGATGGCGGCAGCGGCAAAGGCGGCAACGCCCGATTTCATGTCGGTGGCGCCCCGGCCATAAAGGATGCCGTCTTTTTCCTCGGCGCCAAAAGGATCGACGGTCCAGGCTGCTTCATCGCCCACGGGCACCACATCGGTGTGACCGTTGAAGCCAAAGGTGCGGGCGTGGCCTTTTGCACCCCAGCGGGCAAACAGGTTGCTGATCCCGCCGCGGTCTGCCCGGGCGCAGTCAAAGCCTGCTGCGCTTAGAATCTGCTCCAGCAGCTCCAGCGCGCCGCCCTCTTCAGGGGTGACCGACGGGCAGCGGATCAGATCGGCGGTCAGGCGGGCGGGATCGGTCGGGGACATGCGGTGGGCTCCTGAAATTCCGGTTTGTCATGGCCTAGCGTGGATCCCGGCAAGGTGCAAACCGCCAGAAGGTCGCCAAGGGGGCAGGTCATGGGACTGTGAAGGGGCGGAGAGGGGGCGAAACGTGGCGCAAAAAAGGTCATTTTGTGCACCCCCTTCAGAGGCGGGGACAGGCAAAAAGAATCGTGTTAATAATCCATTAACCAAGAAGACCTGAGGCAGGTCACCAACGCGCAGTACAGGTCCATGTGGCCACTGCATCCCGGAAAACAGGACCCGGAAGGGTCTTTACCCCGCATGGCGCCGAAAAGGCGTTTCAATGCGCCGGATGGTCTGTCTCATCGTTATGAGTGAGGGCAGGGCAATGGTGGCAGCGTCTGAACTGAACTACAATCTGGCGGCGTCTGCCGATCAGATGGCGGAAGAGATCTTTGGCACCGGCGTCACGGTGGTCAGCGCGAGCTATTCCGGTGACAGTCGTTCCTCTGCAATCTACTCGGGGGGCGATACAATAGCCCCCGGTGCAACGCCGGGCGATACTGGGGTGATCCTGTCGACGGGCCGCGCGGATGACTACACCAATTCCAGCGGCGAGGCGAACCAGCGGGCCAACCAGTCCACCAATACCAGCGGTGAGAACGACAACGCCGATTTCAACGCGGCTGCTGGCGCGCGGACCTATGATGCCTCCTATCTGGATGTGAGTTTCATTCCGGATGGCGAAGTGATGACGATGCAGTTCATCTTCTCCTCAGAGGAATTTCCGGAATACCAGGATTCGATCTATCAAGACTCGGTCTCGGTCTGGATCAATGGCGAACAGGTACAGTTGGAGGTGGGTAGCGACACCGCCAACCCGGACACTGTCAGTTCTACCAACAATCAGAACCTCTATCTCGACAATACCGGCGATGCCTATAACACCGAAATGGACGGGCTGACGCTCACCATGACGCTAACGATGGTGGTCAACCCGGATGAGGTGAACACCCTGCGCATCGGTATCGCCGATGTGGGCGACAACAAATACGACAGTAACCTTCTGATCGCTGGGGATTCGATCCAGACAGATCTGGTGGCGCAGACGGATCTGGCGCACGTGCAGGCCGACGGCAGAAAGACGATCGATGTGCTGGCCAACGATACAAATGTGTCGGGCAGCACGCTGACGATTACCCATCTGAATGGTGTCGCGGTCACAGCAGGATCGCTGGTGACGCTGAGCACTGGACAGACGGTCGAGCTGAACGGTGATGGCACGCTGACCTTGGTCGGGGATGGCGACGTGGAGGATTTCACCTTCACCTATACCGTCAGCAACGGGACCAATTCAGATACCGGGGTGGTGAATGCGACTTCGATCCCCTGCTTTGTTGCGGGCACGCTGATCCGCACCCCGCGCGGCGAAGTGCCGGTCGAGAGCCTAATGCCCGGGGATCTGGTCATGACCCGCGATGACGGGCCGCAGCCGGTGCGCTGGACCGGATCGCGCCGGGTTGCCGGGACCGGGGAATTGGCACCGGTACGGATTGCTGCGGGCAGCTTTGGCGCGCACCGGACATTGTCCGTCTCTCCGCAGCACCGGGTGCTGGTGCGCGGCGCTGCGGCGGAACTCCTGTTTGGCGAACCCGAGGTTCTGGTGACGGCGCGGGATCTGATCAATGACAGAACGGTCCGGCCCTCTCCCTGCCGCGAGGTGGAGTATGTCCACCTGATGTTCGACCGCCATCAGGTGATCTATTCTGAGGACCTGCCCAGCGAAAGCTTCCTGCCCGGTCCGGAAACCCCGAACCTGTTCGAACGGAGGGTGTTGGACGAAATCTGCGCCCTGTTCCCCGAGTTGGACCCGGAAACCGGCACCGGTTATGGACCTGCGGCCCGGCGGGCCCTGTCCGGGGCTGAGGGGCGTTTGCTGTCGGCTATGCAGATCGGCTGAGCAAGAAGTCTGCCTCCTGTGCCGCGCCATTGGGCAGGGCAGAGCATGACCCGAGGGGAGCGCGCGGCATCACGCTTGCGTGAAGCTATTATACGGCCTAAGACATTTCTGATTTCCTTAATCCAGGGTCGTGATTTCGACGTGTCTTTCTTCCGTCTTCTTCCATTGATGATGTTTGCCCTCTGGGGACAGGTTAGCCTGGCCCAGATGCTGACGGTCAACACCGTGACGCGGCCGCCGTTTTCAATGGTGGAAAATGGGGTCGATACCGGATTCTCGATCGAGCTGGTGGAGGCGATGGCTGATCGCCTTGGCTGGAACTACGAGATCAACCGGACCGAGACCTTTGCCGAGATGCTGGAGGGCGTGCGCAACGGCACGGTGGATATGGCGGCGGCCAATATCTCGATCACGGCGGCGCGCGAAACCGAAATGGATTTCAGCCAGCCAGTGTTCGAAAGCGGGCTGCAGATCATGGTGCATGCCGAGGACGTGCGGGCGCCGTCGCTGTGGCGGGCCATGCTGTCCTGGGATCTGGCGATTGCCATCGGTCTGGCGTTCCTGCTGCTGTTCGGGGGTGGCATGCTGATGTGGACATTCGAACGCCGCGCCCAGCCCTATTTCGACCGACCGCTGAAAGAGGCCTGGTTTCCGTCCTTCTGGTGGGCGCTGAATCTGGTGGTGAATGGCGGTTTTGAAGAGCGGGTGCCTCGCACTCCTATCGGTCGCCTGTTCGGGGTGCTGCTGGTGATTTCATCGCTGTTCGTGGTGTCGGTCTTTGTCGCAAAGATCACCACGGCGATGACGGTCGAGGCGATCACCGGCAAGGTGAATTCCGTCAATGACCTTTATGGCCAGCGGGTTGGCACCATCGAGGGTTCGACGGCGTCGGGTTTCCTGCAGCGGCGGGATATCGATTTCTATGGCTACCCGGGGCTGGAAGAGCTGATCGAAGCTTTTGAGGGGCGCAAGATCGACGCGGTGGTCTTTGACGCGCCGGTGCTGAATTACTACGTCACACACGAAGGCGAGGCCCACGGGCGCACCATCGGGTCTGCTTTCCTGCGGGAGAATTACGGTCTTCTGTTCCCGCAGGGCTCAGAGCACACGGAAGAAGCCAACCGCGCGCTCTTGGCACTGCAAGAAGACGGCACTTATGATCAGCTTTATAAACGCTGGTTCGGCGGATCGAGGTGATCTGGACCCCCGGTTACGCGTTCAGTGGATGGTGGGTTCTTCCCCGTCAAAGAACGGCGTCATCTGAGCGACGATAACGGCGTTCTCCGCCAGTGCGCGGTCCATCAACTCGCGCTCTTCCTCACCGATCTCGTGACCTTCGGCTTCGCGCTCGGCCAGGGTGCCGTATCCGGTCACATCCAGCGGCGCGGTGTCGGCCTGTTTCAGGATCGCCACGGTTTCGCGCACGGCTTCGGCTTCATCCACGCCCGAGGCATAGACCATCAGCGCAGCGCCCGAGGCGCCATCGGGCAGCCCGTCGCCTTCTTTGCGGCCAATCTGAACCAGCAGCGTATAGACCTGCTGGCGGGAGGGTTTCTTCTTTTCCATGGCGCAGGCCATACGCGGGGCGCGCTGCGCGGTCAATCGTCTTAGAGCCTGCAGAAGTGGTCTGCGCGGTTGTCATTTGCGCTGGTTTACCGATCCTCAACTCCGGGTCTGCTAAGGGAGGCGGGGCCGGTTCTCACGCGCCGGGCCGATTTTCTGTTTTGCTCATGCTTTTTCAGGACCGATCTTATGCCCATTGCATCCGAGTTGCCCGTCGATACCTCAGCCTCTGCGGCGCAGATGGCGGATGCGATGTTCGGCAGCGGAATTACCGTTCTCAATGCCAGCTACACAGGCGCCAAAGACGCCTCAGGCATCTATTCGGATGGCGACACGGTTGCCTCTGAAATCACCCCCTCGGACACCGGCGTGATCCTGTCGACTGGCAATGCGGCGGATGTGACCAACAGCAGCGGTGACGTGAACACCAGCTCGCGGACCACGACGCGCCACGGAGAAGCGGGCGATTCCGACCTGACCGATCTGGCGGGTATGCAGACCTATGATGCGGCGGTGTTCGAGGCTAATTTTATTCCCGCGGGCTCGACGCTGACCATGCAGTTCGTGTTCTCCTCGGAAGAGTATTTGGAGTACGTCAACAAGGGGTTCAACGACGCGGTCGGGGTCTGGGTCAACGGCGAGCAGGCCGAGCTGACGATTGGCAGCGGTGACATTTCCATCGACAATATCAACGATGGGTCGAACCAGGATCTTTATGTCGACAACAACCAGCATGACGACACCTACAATACCGAAATGGATGGCTTCACCATCACGTTGACGCTGACCGCGCCGGTCAAGCCGGGGCAGGTGAACTCGATCAAGATCGGCATCGCGGATGCGGGTGATGATAAATACGATTCCAACCTGCTGATCGCTGGGGACTCTATCCAGACCGCGCTGGTGGCAGGGGATGACGCAATCACGCTGGATGAGGGCAGTTCGGACACGCTGGATGTGCTGACCAATGACAGCCACACGCCCGGCACGACGCTGACCATCACCCATATCAACGGCCAGCCGGTGGTGGCGGGTAGCACCGTCACCCTGTCGGGCGGCCAGCGCATCACCCTGAATGACGATGGCACCTTTGACATTGCCGCGCAGGATGATGTCGACGATCCCGAGACCACGACTTTTACCTATACGGTTGCCGATGGGCTGGGGAATACCGACACGGGTCTGGTGAAAATGACCACGGTCCCCTGTTTCGTGGCCGGGACGTTAATTGATACCGCCGCGGGGCTGCAGCCGGTGGAGAGGCTGGAGCCGGGTACTCTGGTTCATACCCGTGACAATGGATTGCAGCCGCTGCGCTGGGTCGGCCGCAGCCACCGCCGCGCAGAGGGCGCCGATGCGCCGGTTGTCCTGGTCGCAGGCGCGCTGGGCGATCACGCTGCGCTAGAGCTGTCGCCCTGCCACCGGGTTCTTGTGTCCTCGGATCGGGCAGAGCTGTTGTTTGGTGCGCCGCAGGTTCTGGTCAAGGCCAAGGATCTGGTCAACGGCGACAGCATCCGCATGCGCCGTGATGGCGGCCCGGTGACCTATGTGCACCTGCTGTTTGACCGGCACGAGATCATCCGGGGCAACGGGTTGGAGAGCGAAAGCTATCATCCCGGCCTTGAAACCGCTGCCAGTTTTGATGGTGAAACGCGGGCGGAGATCCTGCACCTCATTGGCGGCGACTGGTCCGCCTACGGCCCTTCTGCCCGTCCGGCGCTGAAAGGATACGAAAGCCAGCTACTGCTGAAGGCTGGCTAAGGTTCAGGTGCGGGATCAGTACTGGGTGCGCATCCGGTAGCCCGGGTGAAAATGCATCCGGACAAAAGTCACTGGCTGCTCCTGAAACCAGGTTGCCCGTTCCATGAGGAACAGTGGTGTGCCCTCTTGCGTGCCAAGGAACCCGGCCAGCGCGGCATCCGCCGCCACCGAGGACAGGGTGATTTCGGCATTTGAAAAGGGGACCCGTGACAGCAGCCATTCATTCGGCCCGGTCTGCGAAAAATCCGCCTCCGCGACATCCGGTACCGCGTCGATATTGATCCAGCGGTCCTCGAACTGAAAGGGGCTGTTGTCGGCGTAATGCATGCATTGCAGATGCAGGACCTCTGCCCCCGCCGTCAGCCCCATCTGCGAGGACAGCCACCCCGGCGCAGGCACGGCGGCACGGCTGACCAGCCGGTAGCGATACACCGCATTCATGTCTTCGACCTGCTGGCGGGTCACGGTGATTTCCAGCCGCGCCTGTTTCACCGGCGCGATGGCAACGCGCGTGCCGCTCTTGCGCTTGCGGTCGATGATGCCACGTTCGGCCAGTTCGCGCAGCGCGCGGTTCACCGTGGCGCGGGCGCAGCCGAATTCCTCGGACAACTCCTGTTCAGTGGGGAGTAGGGCACCCTGATCCCAAACCCGGTCCTGAATGCGGCGCAGCACCTCGTCCCGGATATCCTGAAAACTGGTTTTCTTTTGTGGCTGCACCGGCTGTCCTGCTGCTGGTTGTGGCGAAAGGGTCGATCCGTTCTCGGCGCCCGGGCGCGTTTTGTAAAGTCGCGCGGTCAGAGTGCGGCGCGCAAGGACTGCACTGCGTCGCCGAAGGCGGCCAGAATCTGCTCCCGGCCCACGTGGCGCCCCTGTTTCACCTGATGACGTCCGGCGCTCCAGACATCGGTGACGGCGCCGTCACCCGCGGCGAAGCACAGACCGTCCAGCAGTTGTTCGGGCGTCAGCGCACAGAGAGCAGGCAGAGAGGTGTCGACGGCAATAAGATCGGCCAGCGCCCCGGTCTCGATCTGTCCGGCGGCGCGGCCCAGCGCCTGCGCCCCGCCCCGGGCGGCGCCCAGATACAGGGTGTCGCCGACGGATCCCGGTCCCGGGGTCATCACGTTGCGGGCCAGATCGCGCAAGCGCTGGGAATACTCCAGCTGGCGCAGCTCTTCGGGCAGGGCGATGCGGATATTGGAATCCGATCCGATCCCGAAGCGCCCGCCATGGGCCAGATATTCCGCCCCATTGAAGGGGCCATCGCCCAGATTTGCCTCGGTGATCGGGCACAGCCCCGCAACCGCGCCCGATGTGGCCAGTGCTCGGGTTTCCGCCTCGGTCATATGGGTGGCGTGGATCAGGCACCAGTCCTTGCCCACCGGCGCGTTGTTCAGCAGCCATTCGACAGGACGGGCGCCCAGCCAGTCTTGGATATCCTTCACCTCGGCGGGTTGTTCGGCGATATGGATATGGACCGGCGCGCCGTCTTGGATCTTCAGGACCTCTGCCAGATCTTCGGGGCTGGTGGCGCGCAGGGAGTGCGGAGCGATGCCAACGCGGGTGTCGGCGGGCAGGTCTCGGTCAGCATTTCTGCGAACCTGCGCCACAAGATCGGCAAACCCGTCCACCGAATTGCCGAACCGCAATTGCCCACCTGTCAGAGGCTGCTGCCCAGCCCCGCCATAGGAATACAAAACCGGCAGATGCGTCAGGCCGATACCGGTCTCGTCAGCGGCGGCAAAGACCCGGTTGCTCAGCTCGGCAGGGTCATCATAGAGGGCGCCACCGGGTTGGTGGTGGACATAGTGGAACTCACCCACGGCGGTGTACCCGGCCTCAAGCATCTCCATGAAAGTCAGCGCAGCGATGGCCTGATACTGCTCAGGGCTGAGGTGGTCGAGAAAGCGATACATCAGCTGCCGCCAGGTCCAGAAACTGTCCTGCCCGGCGGCGCGGTATTCGCTCATCCCCGCCATCGCCCGCTGAAAACTATGCGAGTGCAGGTTGGCCAGCCCCGGCAGCAGCGTGTCGACGCAGGTATCCCCATCGCCGGGCGCCGCATTGGCGGTGATCTTTGCAATGGCTCCACTCTCAATCCTCAGCCGGACGTTCTGAACCCATCCCGATGGGGTGCGGGCCTGCCGTGCAAAAATTGTCTGCATCTGATCACCTTATGTATAGACATAATATGAATATGCTCATATCAATCCTGCATCAAGAACTTTGTGAGGGGCTGATGACTGACGCATCCCGATACGTGCTGACCGGAGGACCTGCTGCCACGCTGGTGCAGGGGCGCGCGCCTTATGGGCTGATTCCCGCAGCGGCTGTCGCCATCAAGGATGGCCTGATCGACTGGATCGGAGCTGAGGCTGACCTGCCTGATACTTACGCAGACTGGGACCGGCAGGATCTCGAAGGGCGGCTGCTGACGCCTGCGCTCATCGACTGCCACACCCATCTGGTGTTCGGCGGAGACCGGGCGCGGGAATTTGAAATGCGTCTGAACGGCGCATCCTATGCAGAACTCGCCCGTGCCGGGGGCGGCATCGTCTCGACCGTTTCGGCCACTCGCGCCGCGTCAGAACAGGAACTGGTTGCGAGCGCCCTGCCGCGTCTGGATGCGCTGATCGCCGAAGGGATCACCACGGTCGAAATCAAATCCGGCTATGGGCTGGACCGCGAGGCTGAGCTGACAATGCTGCGCGCCGCCCGTCGGTTGGGGCAGATGCGCCCGGTGACAGTCATCACGACCTTTCTGGGCGCCCACGCCGTGCCGCCGGAATACACCGGCCGTGCTGGGGCCTATCTGCAGGAGGTCTGCTTGCCCACCCTGCGCGCGGCCCATGATGAAGGGCTGGTCGATGCGGTGGACGGGTTCTGCGAAAACATCGCTTTCTCCCCGGCTGAGATCGAACAGGTCTTTGTCTGCGCGCAGGAACTGGGTCTGCCGGTCAAACTGCATGCCGAGCAGCTGAGCCGTCAGGGCGGCACCGCGCTGGCCGCGCGTTATGGGGCGCTGTCGGTCGATCACCTTGAATATGCCAATGCGGCGGATGCTGCGGCAATGGCCGGGGCAGGCAGTGTCGCGACCATCCTGCCCGGTGCCTATTACATGATCCGGGAAACCCAGGCGCCGCCCATCGCGCTGTTTCGTGACCACGGCGTGCCGATGGCGCTGGCAACGGACTGCAATCCCGGTTCCTCGCCGATGACCTCGCTCCTGATGGCGATGAACATGGGTTGCACCCTGTTCCGCATGACCCCGGAAGAGACACTGGCCGGGGTGACCTGCCATGCGGCGCAGGCGCTGGGCCTTTCGGACCGGGGCCGCATAGCGGCGGGCCTGCGCGCCGATCTGGCCATCTGGAACGTCAGCCGCCCGGCCGAGCTGTCCTATCGCATCGGTTTCAACCCGCTCCACGCACGTATTTTCGAAGGCAGACCATGATTGAGATGACCCCGGGCGCGGTGACGCTGCAAACGCTCGAAACCCTGTATCGCTCTGACACCCCGGTCCGGCTGGACCCGGCGGCGCGCTCCGCTGTCGAGGCTGCGGCCCGGATGGTGGCAGAGGCCGCAGCGGGCGATGCGGCGGTCTATGGCATCAACACAGGATTCGGCAAACTCGCCTCGACCCGGATCGCGCCGGAAGACACCGCCACCCTGCAACGCAATCTGATCCTCAGCCATTGCTGCGGTGTCGGCGATCCGCTGCCTGCAGACCGCACCCGCTTGATGATGGCGCTCAAACTGCTCTCGATGGGACGGGGCGCCTCCGGTGTGCGCTGGGCGGTGATCGCCCAGATCGAGGCTATGCTGGCATGCGGGGTCATTCCCGTTGTGCCCTCGCAAGGCTCTGTCGGCGCCTCGGGCGATCTGGCACCGCTGGCGCATATGGCGGCGGTGATGATCGGCGAAGGCGAGGCTACCTATGACGGGGCGCGCATGCCCGGCGCCAGGGCGCTGGAACTGGCGGGGCTGGAGCCGATCGTTCTGGGGCCAAAGGAAGGGCTGGGCCTGATCAACGGCACCCAGTTTTCCACCGCCTGCGCTCTAGCCGGATTGTTTGATGCCTGGCGTCTGGCCGAAGCCTCCATCGTGGTGGCGGCGCTGACAACGGATGCGATCATGGGGTCCACCGCGCCGCTGATCGCGGATATTCACGCACTCAGGGGGCATGCCGGACAGATCGACGTGGCCCGCGAGATGCGCGCCATCATGAGTGGTAGCGAGATCCGCGAAAGCCACCGTGACGGTGACAGCCGGGTGCAGGATCCCTATTGCATCCGCTGTCAGCCGCAGGTGCTGGGCGCGGCGCTGGACGTGCTGCGGATGGCTGCCGCAACGCTGGAGATCGAGGCGAACGCCGTCACCGACAATCCGCTGGTGCTGGTCGAGGCTGGGAAGATCGTGTCGGGCGGCAATTTTCACGCCGAATACGTTGGCTTCGCCGCTGATCAGATTGCCCTCGCCGTGGCGGAGATCGGTGCCATCGCGCAGCGCCGCGTGGCGCTGATGGTGGATCCGTCGCTGTCCTTTGACCTGCCGCCCTTCTTAACCCCCGATCCGGGGCTCAATTCCGGTTTCATGATTGCCGAGGTCACGACTGCGGCCCTGATGAGCGAGAACAAGCATCTCGCCAATCCCTGTGTCACCGATTCCACCCCCACCTCTGCCAATCAGGAAGATCACGTGTCGATGGCCGCCCATGGCGCACTGCGGCTGGGGCGGATGAACGCGAATCTGTCTGTGATCCTTGGCGTCGAATTGCTCTGCGCCGCCCAAGGGGTCGAGGCACGGGCGCCGCTGGTGACCTCTGATCGGCTGACGGAGGTGCTGCAGGCGCTGCGGGCGGAGATCCCGCCGCTCGCCGAAGATCGCTACCTCGCCCCCGAGATTGAGGCCGCCAGCGCCATGATCCGCAGCGGTGAAATCGCCCGGGCCGCCGGAACAGAGGTGCTGCGATGATCGAGGTTACCCGTGGCTCTGCTCCTTTGGTTCTGGGGCTGCCGCATACCGGCACCGACGTTCCGCCGGAAATCTGGGCGGGGCTGAACGAGGTGGGTCGGGCACTGGCCGATACCGACTGGCACATTCACGACCTTTTCGCGGGGCTGGTGGAAGAGGTCACCACCGTGCGCACCCCGGTCCATCGCTATGTCATCGACGTGAACCGCGATCCGGCGGGTGTCAGCCTGTATCCCGGGCAGAACACCACGACGTTGGTGCCGCTGACCGATTTCGACGGACGGGCGATCTGGACAGCAGGGGCGGAGCCGGACGAAGCAGAGATCGCCCGCCGCCGCGACGCCTATCATGCGCCCTATCACGCCGCGCTTGCGGCAGAGCTGGAGCGGGTCAGGGCACAGCACGGCTTTGCCATTCTCTATGACTGCCATTCGATCCGGGGCGAAATTCCCTTCCTCTTTGACGGGCTGCTGCCGGATTTCAACGTCGGCACCAATATGGGCACGACCTGCGATCCGGAGATCGAGGCGCTGACCCTGGCCCATTGCGAGGCGGCAGAAGGCTACACCGCGATCCTGAACGGGCGTTTCAAGGGCGGTTGGACCACTCGCCACTATGGCCGCCCTGCGGAAGGCCTGCATGCGATCCAGATGGAACTGGCGCAGCGCTGCTATTGCCTTGAACAGGCGCCCTGGACCTATGACGCTGCCCGCGCTGACCGGCTGCAGGCGCATCTGAGCCGTATTCTCACCGATCTGAAAACCTGGAGGCCGACATGAGCGATCCCCGCAAGAACAACCGCGATATCTATCCCCCCACCGGCCCCGAGATCAGCGCAAAAAGCTGGCTGACCGAGGCGCCGCTGCGGATGCTGATGAACAACCTGCACCCGGATGTGGCGGAAAATCCGCACGAACTGGTGGTCTATGGCGGTATCGGGCGTGCGGCGCGGACCTGGAAGGACTTCGATCTGATCGTCGACAACCTGCGCGCGCTCGAAGAAGATCAGACCCTGCTGGTGCAATCGGGCAAACCCGTTGGCGTCTTCCAGACCCACAAGGATGCGCCGCGCGTGTTGATCGCCAACTCGAACCTTGTGCCGCATTGGGCGAATTGGGACCATTTCAACGAACTCGATAAAAAGGGGCTGATGATGTACGGCCAGATGACCGCCGGGTCCTGGATCTACATCGGCACCCAGGGCATCGTGCAGGGCACCTATGAAACCTTTGCCGAGGCAGGTCGTCAGCACTATGGCGGCGATATGCGTGGCAAGTGGATCCTGACTGGCGGACTTGGCGGCATGGGCGGTGCGCAGCCTCTGGCAGCGGTCTTTGCGGGCGCCTGCTGTCTGGCGGTGGAATGCAACCCCGACAGCATCGATTTTCGCCTGCGCACGAAATACCTCGACGAGAAGGCCGAGACCCTGGACGAGGCCCTGGCGATGATCGACCGCTGGACTGCCGCCGGAGAGGCAAAATCCGTTGGCCTTCTGGGCAATGCGGCCGATGTCTTTGCCGAGTTGGTTGCCCGCGGCGTCCGCCCCGATCTGGTGACGGACCAGACCTCGGCCCATGACCCGGTGAATGGTTACCTGCCGCAGGGCTGGACCATGGGCGAGTGGAAGCAGAAGCGAGAAACAGACCCTAAAGCGGTGGAAAAGGCCGCTCGTGCCTCGATGAAGGTGCAGGTCGAGGCGATGTGCCAGTTCCACGCGATGGGCATTCCCACAGTCGACTACGGCAACAACATCCGCCAGATGGCGCTGGAGGAGGGGCTGGAAAACGCCTTTGACTTCCCCGGTTTCGTGCCCGCCTATATCCGCCCGCTGTTCTGCCGGGGCATTGGTCCCTTCCGCTGGTGTGCCCTGTCGGGCGATCCCGAGGATATCCGCAAGACCGACGCCAAGATGAAAGAGCTGTTCCCCGAGAACGAGGGCCTGCATCGCTGGCTTGATATGGCAGAGGAACGGATCGCCTTTCAGGGCCTGCCTGCGAGGATCTGCTGGATCGGCCTTGGCGACCGGCATCGGGCCGGGCTGGCCTTCAACGAGATGGTTCGCAATGGCGAGTTGTCGGCGCCGGTCGTCATCGGCCGCGATCACCTCGATAGCGGCTCGGTCGCCTCGCCCAATCGCGAGACGGAGGCGATGATGGATGGATCCGACGCGGTGTCGGACTGGCCGCTGCTGAATGCGCTGCTCAATACCGCCTCGGGGGCGACCTGGGTGTCGCTGCACCATGGCGGTGGGGTTGGGATGGGCTTTTCGCAGCACTCCGGCGTGGTGATCTGCTGCGATGGCAGCGAGGACGCCGACCGCCGTATCGCACGGGTGCTGTGGAACGATCCGGCCACCGGCGTCATGCGCCACGCCGATGCAGGATATGAGATCGCCAAGGACTGCGCGCGTGAGCACCAGCTGAACCTGCCGGGCATCCTCTAACGAAAAACGCGCCCCGGAGGGGGCGCGTTTCCAACAGTGCCAGTCAAGGCCGGGATCAGTCGCGCAGCAGCTCGTTGATGCCGGTCTTGGAGCGGGTCTGCGCATCGACGCGCTTCACGATTACCGCACAGTAAAGGTTGATGCCGTTCTTCGACGGCATGGAGCCGGAGACCACGACCGAGTAAGGCGGCACTTCGCCATACATCACTTCGCCGGTTTCACGGTCGACGATCTTGGTCGACTTGCCGATGTAGACGCCCATGCCCAGCACCGAGCCTTCGCGCACGATGCAGCCTTCGACCACTTCGGAACGGGCGCCGATGAAGCAGTTGTCCTCGATGATGGTGGGGCCGGCCTGCATGGGTTCCAGAACGCCGCCGATGCCGACGCCGCCCGACAGGTGAACGTTCTTGCCGATCTGTGCGCAGGAGCCGACGGTGGCCCAGGTGTCGACCATGGTGCCCTCATCGACGTAGGCGCCGAGGTTCACGAAGGAGGGCATCAGGACCACGCCCGGCGCGATGAAGGCGGATTTGCGCACGACGCAGTTCGGCACGGCGCGGAAGCCTGCGGCCTTCCACTGGTTTTCACCCCAGCCCAGGAATTTGCTGTCGACCTTGTCCCACCAGCCAGAGCCCTGCGGGCCGCCGGACTGGATTTCCATGTCCTTGATGCGGAAGCCCAGCAGCACGGCCTTCTTGGCCCATTGGTTCACATGCCAGTCGCCGTTTTCCAGCTTTTCGGCCACGCGCAAGCTGCCGCTGTCGAGCGCGTTAAGCGTATCTTCGATTGCTTCGCGCTGCTCGCCGGTGGTGGCGGGGGTGATGGTGTCACGAGCCTCCCAGGCGGCTTCGATTGCGGTTTCCAGCTGTGCGTTGGACATGCGTGTATCTCCGGCAAGAATGTCGTTTCGCGCTTTCATAGCGGTATTCGGGGGGAAGGTCATGTGCGGATTGCGGTGAAACAGCGGCTTTGAGCGTCCTCAGACGATCTATCGCACCCGGCGCAGGTGGCGGCGCAGGATTTCGCAGGCCGCTGCCGCATCGCGGCGCATCATCGCCTGCACGATGGCGGCGTGGTCCTTGTCGGCGCGCTGCCGCCACTGGTGCTGCCAGTTGGCAAACAGGTGCCGGGCCGCTGCGATGTGCAAATCGTCGATCGAGGCCAGCAGCCGCGGCATCCCGCAGGGTGCCAGGATGATGCGGTGGAACTGGCGGTTGAGCCGTTCCCAGCTGGCCATGTCCTCGGCCTCGTCGCAGGCGATACGGGCTGTGTCGGCGGCGGCGATGTCGGCGTCGCTGAGCCGGGGGAAGGCATGGGTCAGCGCCAGCACCTCCAGCGCCACCCGCATTTCGATCACCTCGCGGATCTCGGCCGGATCCAGCGCGCTGACGCGGGTGCCCCGGCGCGGCTCTGACCGTGCCAGCCCGTGCGCCTCAAGCCGCAACAGCGCCTCGCGCACTGGCACATGGCTGGTGTCGAATTCGCGGGCGATGTGGTCCTGACGCAGCTTTTCGCCCGCGGGCAATTGCCCGGTGACGATGCGCTCGCTCAGCGCGCTATAGATCCTGTCTGCGATCGTGGCGGTCATGGCCCTGCGATAGGGTGCCTTTGGCCCTGCCGCAAGCCTTAGCCCTGCGGCTGAAGCGGATCTGGGGCGATATTGCCACCACAGACCAGCACAGCCACACGTTCGCCGGGGGCAGGCTGGTAGGCGCCGGACATCAGCGCCGCCAGTGCGGTTGCGCCCGCCGGTTCGGTCAGGATGCGCCGCTCGCGCCACAGGGCATGCTGCGCGCGGGTGATGGCCTCGTCCGGAACCGTGACCGATGTGACGCCGCGCGCCTGCGCCAGATCATAGCAGATCGACCCGATGCGTTTGGCGCCAAGCGCGTTGGCGGCGACGCCTGAAACCTCGACATCGATCGGTGCCCCGGCGGCCAGTGCGGCATTGAGCGCGCAGGAGGTGTCGGGTTCGACCGCGACGATCTTCTTGGCGCCATTGAACCAGGCCAGCGCCCCGGCGATCAGCCCGCCACCGCCGACCGCGATCACCACGGTGTCGGCTTCCAGTCCCTGATCCTGCCATTCGGCGAAACAGGTGCCCTGACCGGCCACGGTGCCGGGCGCATCATAGGCATGCACCTGCATGGCGCCTGTTTCCTGTTCATAGGCCTGCGCCAGTTCCAGCGCGTTGGCATAGGCGCCGGGCACCACCTGAAGATCGGCGCCGGTGTCGCGGATCAGTGAAATTTTCGCGGGGCCTGCCATCTCGGGCACGTAGATGCGGGCGCGATGACCCAGTTTGCTGGCGGCATAGGCCACTGCCGCGCCGTGGTTCCCGCCCGAGGCTGCGACGATGCCTGCCTCTGGAACATCACAGCTGAGCAGGGTGTTGAAGGCGCCACGCGCCTTGAAGCTGCCGGTATGCTGCATGTGTTCAAGCTTCAGCTCGATCGGCCGGTCCAGATCAAACCCTTTCGTCTGCAACACGGGGGTCACCTGCACGTGGTCCCGAATGCGCTCTGCCGCTGCTGCGATATCGCTTGTCCAATCCATGTCGTCCGCCTTTTCTTGTCTTTCGGCGGGAGACTACGCCACTTCGCTCCGGGTGCAAGAGCCGAGCGGTGCGCGTGGGCTGGCGCCGGGGGCAGGGCAGCGATAGACAGGGCATCAGTTGAGCATAACACGCAGGTCTTTTCACATGAGCGACGATCGCAAAAGCCGGTTTCCAGACGCCCAGTCCGACCGGAGCCGGGCCGAACATCTGCCGCATACGCCGCAGACCCGGTCCCCGTCCTACCGGCTGGCCTTTGACGACAGCGATTTCATGCTGCGGGACGAGCTGCGCCCTGTGCGGTTGCAGCTGGAACTTTTGAAACCGCAGTTGCTGCTGGATGAAAAGGGGATCGAAAGCACCATCGTCATGTTCGGCGGCGCGCGCATTCCCAGCCCGCAAAACAAGGAGCAGGCCCGCACGCAGACCCTTGCGGATCTTTCTCATTTCTACGACGAGGCGCGGGAATTTGCCCGGCTGATGACGCTGACATCCCTGGAGACTGTTGGACAGCACAATGTCATCGTGACGGGCGGCGGGCCGGGCGTGATGGAGGCAGGGAACCTAGGTGCCAGCGATGCCGGGGGGCATTCGATCGGCCTTGGCATCGTTCTGCCGCATGAGCAGGCACCGAACCTCTATGTGACGCCGGATCTCAGCTTTAACTTCCACTATTTCGCGGTGCGCAAGATGCACTTTCTGATGCGGGCCCGGGCGATCACCGTTTTTCCGGGTGGCTTTGGTACTCTGGATGAACTGTTCGAGAGCCTCACCCTGATCCAGACCGGCCGCATGGAACGGGTGCCCTTCATTCTATTCGGGCGCGCGTTCTGGGAAAAAATCATCAACTGGGAGGCCCTGGCGGATGCCGGGACCATTTCCGATCAGGATCTCGACCTGTTCCGGTTCGTCGAAACGGCACAAGAGGCCGTGGAGATTATCGATAACTGGGAGCCTGCTCCGGCGCGCGGCGCTTTGCCGGACCGCGACATGTAATCAGACTGCCGAGCCAAATTCGGCCGCACCGCATCCGTCACCAATGCGTGGGGGATGCGGGCTGCTCAGAAAAACTCCGGCGGCAACACGCCAACCGCGATGCCCTGGGGCAGACGGGTCAGGATCTGTTCGCCTTCGATCGTCTTGATGCCATAGCCATAGCCACGCAGGCGAAATTGCCATTCACGGGTGCTCAGCGCCTTTTCACGCTCATCACGGATCATGGTCAGAACGCCCGGTTCAATGGCGCCAACAGTGCGGGTTTCGATGGGTTCCTGTTGCATTGCGATTCCCTTTTCAACAGCATTGTTTTCAGAATCGAAACTGTTCTAGCCGAATGGCGAAATTGCACCCGAATATAGGAAAAAATGAGGCAGCCCATTTCGCTAAATGGCGATATTCGGACCTCAATCATTCCCGTTTAATCCCTGAAATTATTAAAAACTTATTAAAGATGCGCTGAACTGCGCGGTTTCCGCCAATCTCAAGCCGCATGGCAGCCACATTCCCTGACGAAACGTTGATGCGTGGAATTGGTGTGTGGAGATTGGGATGTCTGAGGTATCCGATTATTCGGCCCTATTATATTATCTGGACGATGACGTCTTTCGCTGGAACGGACAGACATCCGTGGGCACGCAGGTCGTTGTCACCTACAGTTTTGTCGAAACGCAGGATCTGGCGCCGGTATCGACAGATCCCTATGGCGCGAGCTCCTATTGGTCCTTCAGTGAGGTGCAGCGCGGTTATTTCCGGCAGGTGACAGAAGAGTTTGAGGCCACAGCCGGGATACGGTTCGTCGAGGTGGACGGCCCGGCCATGGTCAATGTCTTCGGTTTTAACGGTGGCAGCGCGGGCGGCTGGGCCGATATCGCGCTATCTCAGGACGGTCACACCAGTCAGGGAGACCTTGCGATCGGGACCAGCGCCCTTAGCCCCGGTAGTTATGGGTACGAAACCATGCTGCACGAGTTGGGGCATTCGATGGGGCTGAAGCATCCGCATGACGGGGATCTGACCCTGAAAGAGAGCCTGGATAACCAGGAAAACACCGTGATGACCTACAGCTATGATGGCTACAGCGTCACGGATCTCGGAACAATGGACGCCCAGGCGCTGCAGGACATCTATGGTGACGCCAGCGCCTTTGAAGATTGGAATGTCGGGCTCAATCGCGCGGGCAAGGTCAAGATCCGCGCGACGGGCGAGGACGATGTGATGGTCTCCACCGATCAGGCCACCGTGCTGGTGGGGCGCGGGGGAGACGACCAGCTCATCGGCCGCGAAGCAAAAGACGTGATGCGCGGCGGCGCAGGACAGGACACGCTGATCGGTGGGCTCGGCAATGACAAGCTGAATGGCGGCGGCGGTGGCGACGTGCTTTATGGCGGCATCGGAGAGGAAGACTACTCGGGCGGCGAGGACGATTCCGATGTGCTCCACGGACGCGGCGGACGTGACCAGATCTTCGGTGGCGGCGGTGACGATCGGTTGACCGGTGCGCGGGGCGCGGACACCCTTGAGGGTGGCAACGGAAACGACCGCTTGCTGGGAGGCGGTGGCGGCGACGTTTTGAACGGTGGCGACGGAGATGACGTCCTGACCGGTGGCGGCGGCGCGGATGTCTTCGTCTTTACGGACGATGATTTCTATGATGCGAATACCATCACCGATTTCACATCCGGCGTCGATGTAATCGATGTTTCGCAGGTCGATCCTGAATATTTTGGTGAACTGACCTTCCAGCAGGACGGCGCTGATACTGTGCTTAGCTACTACGACTGGTTCGAGATCCGGCTGCAGGGCTTTGCCGGCAACCTGACCGAAGGCGACATTCTGTACCTATAGAAATACCGTCTCGCGCGTTTCGGCAGACCGGTGTTGCGGTCTGCCTTTTCTCAGTCGGCCTATCACGAGCCTCAGGACGATGTGCCTGTCTCGGCCTCGATCTGCTTGCGGCTCTTGCGGGCGCGTTCGGTGGCCGATTTCAGCTGACCGCAGGCAGCCAGAATATCCTCGCCGCGCGGGGTGCGGATCGGCGAGGCATAGCCTGCCTGGTAGATGATATTGGCAAAGGCGTGGATGCGGTTGTTCGACGACCGTTTGTAGGGCGCGCCGGGCCATTCGTTGAACGGGATCAGGTTCACTTTGGCCGGAATGCCCTTGATCAACTCTACCAGACGATGCGCGTCTTCGTCGCTGTCATTCACATCTTTCAGCATCACATATTCAAAGGTGATGCGTTCGGAATTGGTCAGCCGCGGATAATCGCGCAGCGCGTTCAGCAGCGCCTCGATGTTCCAGCGCTTGTTGATCGGCACCAGCTTGTTGCGCACCTCGTCGGTGGTGGCGTGAAAGGACACCGCCAGCAGGCAGCCGATTTCCTCGGCGGTGCGGGCGATTTCCGGCACCACGCCCGAGGTCGACAGGGTGATCCGGCGGCGCGACAGGGAAATCCCCTCGGGGTCCATGGCGATCTTCATCGCATCGCGCACGTTCTCGAAATTATAAAGCGGCTCGCCCATGCCCATCAGCACGATGTTCGACAAAAGACGGGTTTCGTCCTTGGGCGCGCCGGGTACGGGCCATTCTTCCAGATCGTCGCGCGCCATCATAACCTGCCCGACGATTTCACCCGCTGTCAGATTGCGCACCAGTTTCTGGGTGCCGGTGTGGCAGAAGGAACAGGTCAGGGTGCATCCCACCTGGCTGGAGATACACAGGGTGCCGCGGCCTTCCTCGGGGATATAGACCACCTCGACCTCGTGCCCGCCGGCGATGCGCACCAGATACTTGCGGGTGCCGTCGCTCGACACCTGCTTGCTGACCATCTCGGGGATGGCGATTTCGAAATGCTCGGCCAGCTGGGCGCGGTAGGCCTTGGCGAGATTGGTCATCTCAGCAAAGTCGCGTTTGCCCCATTGGTAGATCCATTGCCAGATCTGCCCGACCCGCATCTTGGCCTGCTTTTCCGGCGTGCCGTGCTCGATCAGCGCCGCGCGCATCTGCTCGCGGGTGAGACCCACAAGGTTGATCTTGCCGCCCTCGGGCTGTTTGCGGGGCAGGGTCAGAACGTCTTGGGTGATCGGCGCGTTGGCGGTCATGGCAGGGCGACTCGGATTTATGGGCTGGATGCGGCTCTATATAGGAGTTTGACCAAAGATCAAAAGATTTCCTCCCCAGATAGCACTGCAGAGGGGCTTGGGGTGGGGCGATAGCAAAAGCCCCGACTGCTGTCGCGGCCGGGGCAAAACGGTACTTTTATGCGAAGGGCCCGGCTTAATTACTGGGTGCAGCGCTTTTCCGCATCCTCGACTGCGGCAGTGAACCCAAGCAAGGAGAACCGGTCCTTGGTTTGGGTGCCGCGAGCCGAACGGGCGGTCAGCACCGCGTCTGATCCCCGTTTCATCGCGGTGATGATTTTAGCATCATCCGCTGGGGTCGCGGGCCAGGCCCATTCACCTTCGGTGAAGAGTTCGAATTCGGAATCCCCGATCACCATGTTGACGGTCGATCCGGGCGCGAAGGGGTATCCACCGGTAAAGCTGACCTGACCTTTGTCACTGTCATCCGGGCGATAGAGCACGAACAGCTGAATGTCGCTGCGGCGCACGGCGACAACCCGACCATCACGCGTATTGACGGTTTCCTTGGGGGCGGAAACGCCCCAGCATTCGGTTGGGTTTTCGCCTTGAAAAACGCTCCAATCCACGTTGGCGCCAACGCGGTTATCCGTTTTTGCTTGCTGTGCGTTCGCGCTGGTGGCCAATGCGGCCACACACAGGCCCGCGGCCAAGCGGGCGAGTTTCGATGCCATTTGTCCCGACTCCAAGACTGTCATAACCTCAATTTCAGGGAAATCGTACCGGGGCTGGCAGCGTTTTGACCGCCGTCTTTGCCCGTTTCCCCTGCTTGCCTTACTGAAGCACACTAACGTAACAATCACCACGAGCGAAAGTGCGTTTTGGCAGGATTTCGCCAAGAAGCGAGGCAGATATCATGAATAAACCCGTACCTATGGCCGAGATCTGGCGTGGCTCCCTTTTGGAAAGCCTGCATCTGGGGCATGCGGTCATCTGTGACGCCAGCGGCCAGATCGTGCGAAGCTGGGGTGACCCGGAGGCGGTGATCTATCCGCGCAGCTCGGCCAAGATGATCCAGGCGCTGCCGTTGATGACCTCCGGCGCCGCCGCAAAATACGGGCTGACATCCGAGCAGCTGGCGCTGTCCTGTGCCTCGCACAATGGCGCCCATATCCACACCGACCGGGTCAATGCCTGGCTCGGTCAGCTGGGGCTGGCGGATAGTGATTTCCGCTGCGGCCCGCAGGAACCGGCCGACATCCCGGCGCGCAATGAGCTGATCAAGACCGATCAAAGCCCCTGCCAGGTGCACAACAACTGCTCGGGCAAACACGCGGGCTTCCTGACCCTGAACCAGCATCTTGGCGGTGGGGCGGACTATGTCGAGATCGATCACCCGGTGCAGCAGGCCTGCCTGTCTGCCTTTGAAGAGGTCACCGGACTGGAGAGCCCCGGATATGGTATCGATGGCTGCTCGGCGCCGAATTTTGCCACCACCGTGCACGGTTTGGCGCGGGCGATGGGCTGGTTTGCCTCGGCGCACACACGGTCCGACCGGGCCTCTGAAGGGGCGGCGCAGCTGGTGGCGGCGATGGCGAAACACCCCGAGCTGGTCGCCGGGGAAACCCGCGCCTGCACCAACCTGATGCGCGCCATGGGCGGCCGGGTGGCGATCAAGACCGGGGCAGAGGCGGTGTTCGTCGCCATCCTGCCCGAGCAGCAGCTGGGCGTTGCGCTGAAGGTCACCGATGGCGCAACCCGGGCCAGCGAATGCGCCATTGCGGCCATTCTGGTGGGGCTTGGCGTTCTGGAGGCGGATCACCCGGAAACTCGCAAATATCTGAATGCGCCGCTTCTGAACCGGCGTAATATCGATTGCGGCGCCATCCGTCCCGCTGCCGAACTGGCATTCTGAATCGCTAGGGCGGGCTCCCGCCCGTCGGTCAGCTTTTGAAAAGCCGCCCTCCCGTTGGGCCCAGCGCCGCGCGATGCGCGGCGCTGGGCCCAAGGCCGCCATGGGGTGACGGCCCCAGGGCCGTTGCACCTGCGGGCGCGGGAGAGGCCCGGACGCTATATGGCGCGCCTTCTCGTCGGCCCGGGGTTCTGCCTTTAGAGCATGTCGAAGATCAGTTTCATCGCCAGCGCCACCGAAGTCAGAACCAGCAGCGGTTTGATCAACCGAGCGCCAATCTTCTGCGCCAGCCCGGCGCCCAGCCGCGCCCCTGCGATCTGCGCAAGACCCATGGCCAGTCCGGTCATCCACCAGGGCGTCGCAACAAAGGCAAAGGCGACCAGCGCCCCGGCGTTCGAAGCCAGGTTCAGCAGCTTGGTGTGGGCCGTCGCCTTGAGAATGCCGTAGCCCGCCAGCGACACGAAGGCGAGCATGTAAAAACTGCCCGCACCCGGTCCCAGCAGCCCATCGTAGGCCGCGCAGAGCGGCACCATGGTGCCCGCGAACAAGGCAGGTGACAGGCGGCGCGCGCGGTCGAGATCGCCAAGCCCCTTCTTGGTGGCAAAGAAGACCGCGATTCCGATCAGTAGCAGTGGCAGGATCATCCGGATCCACTCTGTCGGCAGAACCGAGACCAGAAGCGCCCCGGCGATCGCTGCGACAAAGGCGATCAGCGCTGATCCCCCCTGCCGACGCAGGTCCACATGGCCGCCGCGGGCATAGGACAGGGCCGCGGTGGCGGCGCCGAACAGGCCCTGGATCTTGTTGGTGGCCAATGCGGTGACCGGGTTGGCTCCCGCGATCAGCAGCACGGGAACCGTGATCAGTCCGCCGCCCCCGGCGACGGCATCGATGAACCCGGCAAGAAACCCGGCTGTCATCAACAGCAGAAGGGTTTCGATCCCGACCTCAAAGCCGGGCAATAGGTCGAGCACGTCTATCAGGCCTGGAAATCGCTGCGGGCATAGCCCTGCACATAAAGCAGCGCAGTGAGATCCCCGTGATTGATCCGGATATCACATTCCGCCGCCACCGACGGCTTGGCGTGCAGCGCTACGCCTGCCCCCGCACGGCTGAGCATGCCAAGATCATTAGCACCATCCCCGACGGCGATCACCTCCGCCTCAGTCAGACCCAGCCGGGCGGTGATCTCTTCCAGCGCGTTGACCTTGGCCTCGCGTCCCAGGATCGGGCGGGCCACATCACCGGTCAGCGTGCCCTCTGCCGTCAGCAAGGTATTGGCGCGGTTTTCGTCAAAGCCGAGCTGGCCCGCGACCCGCGCGGTAAAGGCAGTGAACCCGCCCGAGACCAGCGCCGTATAGGCGCCGTTTGCCTTCATCGTGGCGACGAGCTCTGCCCCGCCCGGCATCAGGGTGATACGGGTGTTCAGAACCTCGGTGATCATGCCTTCGGACAGGCCTTTCAGCAGGCCGACCCGTTCGGTCAGGGCGCCTTCGAAATCAAGCTCGCCGTTCATCGCGCGGGCGGTGATGTCCTTTACCCGTTCCCCGACGCCAGCGACCTCTGCCAGCTCGTCGATGCATTCCTGCTGGATCATGGTGGAATCCATATCCGCCAGCAGCATGCGTTTGCGGCGTCCCTCGGTCGGCTGGATGACCAGATCGACAGCCATGTTCTGCAGGTCCTGCCAGACGTCCCATTGGTTATCCGGCAGTGTCTCCAGCACAAACTCGGCGGCCACGTCGGGGGCCAGCCACTGGGCCTCGCCGCCGCCCCAGGCATTGCGCAGGGACTCGACCAGGGTCGCCTCAAGGCAGGGCGCCGCAGGATTGCAAAGCAGGGTGACGGTATACATGAGCAGGCTCCGGAGCGGGGGAGAGACAGGAACAGGGTGAATTGCGGCATGTCATAGCGAGGCGGGATCGCCGGGGCCAGCCCCTGCGGCCAATCGCGCATGTGTGCCCGCGCCAGTGGTCAGACCTTGCCGTTCTGCGACATCAGCACCGCCAACCAGCGGGTGGTCGGGATTTCGGCCAGGATGATCATCACCATCGCGGTTAGTGGTACCGCAAGAATGGCGCCGGTCATGCCCCAAAGCTCGGTCCACAGCGCCAGCGCCAGCAGAACCGAAAACGGGCTGAGGTTGACCGAATGCCCAAGGTATTTCGGCTCAACGTAGTAACCGATGATCATCTGGGGCGTCATCAGCGTCACCAGCGCCAGCGCCGCGTGGCCGAAGGAGCCGAACTGGATCAGGCTGATGGTGACCGGAAAGAACACCGCGATGATCGAGCCGATATAGGGAATGTAATTGAGCAGCCCGATCAGGATCGCCCAGAAGGCCGGGTGGGCAATCCCCAGCATTAGAAGGATCGCATAGGACACCAGCCCCAGAATGACGTTCACCAGCGTCTTTGCTGCCAGATACCCTCCGATCTTGTCGTTGATCTTGCGGGCCAGCTCCAGTGTGCGCTCGGCATCTTCCGGCTCGTTCATTGCCATCAGGGTCTTTTCCGGCAGCCGGTCCAGTTCCGTCAGGATGAACACGGCGTATAGCGCGGCGCTGACGATCAGGGTGCCGCCGTTGCTGATGGTGGCAAGCATCGCGGGCATCAGCGTGGTGGCGTCGATCAGGTCCAGCAGGCTTTCGCCCAGGTTGGCCCAGCTGGGCACTTCGTCGACGCCGAGATAGGTCAGGAAATCGTGTTGCAGCTTATCGAGATTGGCGGCGTATTGCGGCAGGGCGGCAGAGATCGCCGTGGCGCTGGCTGTAATGAAGGAGGCCAGCACCATGAAGGCGGCAAGAATGGCCAGCAGCACCAGCAGCCGCCGCGCAGTACGGGGCAGGCGGCCGAACCCCGGCACATCGGCCAGAACCTCGGCGGCGGTGGTCAGGATGTAGACGGCGATCACGGCCACGAGGATCGGCAACAGCACGGCCTGACCGGCGGTCAGCAGCCAGCCCACCATCAGCAGCAGCGCAAAGGAATAGGTCACCAGCGCCAGTTTGCTCATCCGCGAAATCCGATTCGAAACACCATGGAGACAGACAACAGCATCCCATACCTCGCCGCAATGACAGAGCCTGTACGGGGCAGATCGGGTGCCGATCCGGGGTGGAAAGTTTCCGAAAGGCGTCAGGAGGGGTCGCAATTGCGCGCCAGATCGCCGCAATCTGTCGTTTTGCGTATTGCGCGGCCGCGCGGCAGGCCTTAGCTCCGTCCGTGGGACACCCCTCCCCAACGAGGGGCATTTATCTGGAAGGATAGCATCAATGGCTAACCAGCAACCGGCTACGCGGCCGGCCAATCCGCGTTTTTCCTCTGGCCCCTGTGCCAAACCCCCCACATTCGATCTGACCAAACTCGCAGATGCGCCTCTGGGCCGCTCGCACCGTGCCGCTGTCGGCAAGGACAAGCTGAAGGCCGCCATCGAAGGCACCCGCGAAGTTCTGGGGATCCCCGCTGACTACAAGATCGGCATCGTGCCCGCATCGGACACCGGTGCCATGGAAATGGCCATGTGGAGCCTGCTGGGCGCCCGCGGCGTCGAGATGCTCGCCTGGGAGAGCTTCGGTTCCGGCTGGATCACCGATGTGGTCAAGCAGCTGAAACTGGATGCCGTCGCCAAGACCGCAGACTACGGCGAGATCGTCGATCTGGCCTCGGTCGATTTTGCCAATGACGTCGTCTTTACCTGGAACGGCACCACCTCGGGTGTTCGCGTCCCGAATGGCGACTGGATCCCGGCGGATCGCGAAGGTCTGACCCTTTGCGATGCCACCTCGGCCGCCTTTGCGCAGGACCTGCCCTGGGACAAGCTGGATGTGACCACCTTCTCTTGGCAAAAGGTGCTGGGCGGCGAAGCGGCCCACGGCATGCTGATCCTCTCACCGCGCGCGGTTGAGCGCCTGGAAAGCTACACGCCCGCATGGCCGCTGCCGAAAATCTTCCGCCTGACCAAGGGCGGCAAGCTGATCGACGGTATCTTCTCCGGTGCGACCATCAACACGCCCTCCATGCTGGCGGTCGAAGACTACCTCTTCGCGCTGGACTGGGCGCGTTCGGTTGGCGGTCTTGAAGGGCTGCAGAACCGCGCCAATGCCAACACCAAGGCGGTTGCCGATTTCGTCGAACTGCATGACTGGATCGATTTCCTGGCCAAGGATCCGGCGACCCTGTCGAACACCTCGGTCTGCCTGAAGTTCACCGATGACCGCATCAAGGACGGCGCCGCCTTTGCCAAGGCCGTGGCCAAACGTCTGGAAGCGGAAAACATCGCGCTGGACATCGGCGCCTATCGTGACGCGCCTGCCGGCCTGCGGATCTGGTGCGGTGGCACGGTCGAAACCTCGGATATCGAGGCCATGCTGCCCTGGCTCGAATGGGCCTTTGAGGCCGAGATCGCCGCGCAAGGCTGATCAAGCGACTTCGCCCGGCGGCACCGCCGGGCAGCGCCCGACCCTCCCCAAGGAGGGCGCTTTGCACCCACCAGGGTCGGACGCTTCCCTCGTTCAAAATTGACGGCCTTTCCACAGGCCCCCGCACAAAGGACCACCAGACATGGCCCCCAAAGTACTCATTTCCGACAAACTCTCCGAAGCCGCCGTTCAGATCTTCCGTGATCGCGGCATCGAGGTCGACTTCCAGCCCGACCTTGGCAAGGACAAGGACAAGCTGGCCGAGGTGATCGGCAACTACGATGGTCTTGCCATCCGCTCGGCCACCAAGGTCACCGAGAAGATCCTCGAGAACGCCACCAACCTCAAGGTGATCGGCCGCGCCGGTATCGGCACCGACAACATCGACAAGGAAGCCGCGTCGAAAAAAGGCGTGATCGTGATGAACACGCCCTTTGGCAACATGATCACCACCGCCGAACACGCCATCGCGATGATGTTCGCCGTTGCTCGCCAGATCCCCGAAGCCTCCGCCTCTACCCACGCGGGCAAATGGGAAAAATCCAAGTTCATGGGTGTTGAACTCACCGGCAAGACCCTGGGCGTCATCGGTGCGGGCAACATCGGCGGCATCGTCTGTGACCGTGCCCGTGGCCTGAAGATGAAAGTCGTTGCCTATGACCCCTTCCTCGGTCAGGAGAAGGCCGACAAGATGGGCGTCGAAAAGGTCGAGCTGGACGAGCTTCTGTCCCGCGCCGATTTCATCACCCTGCACGTGCCGCTGACCGATCAGACCAAGAATATCCTGTCGGCTGAAAACCTCGCCAAGACCAAGAAGGGCGTGCGCATCATCAACTGTGCCCGCGGTGGCCTGGTCGATGAAGAGGCGTTGGCGGAAGCACTGAAATCCGGTCACGTTGCCGGTGCGGCCTTCGACGTCTTCTCGGAAGAGCCGGCCAAGGACAACGTGCTGTTCAATCTGCCCAACGTGGTTTGCACCCCGCACCTGGGCGCCGCCACCACCGAAGCCCAGGAAAACGTCGCCCTGCAGGTGGCCGAGCAGATGGCCAACTACCTGCTGACCGGCGCCGTAGAGAACGCGCTCAACATGCCCTCGGTCACGGCGGAAGAAGCCAAGGTCATGGGACCCTGGATCAAGCTGTCCGAGCATCTGGGCGCCTTCATCGGCCAGATGACCGATGACGAGCCGATCAAGGCGATCAACATCCTCTATGATGGCTGCGCGTCCGAGATGAACCTTGAGGCGCTGAACTGCTCGCTGATCGCGGGGATCATGAAGTCGATCAACCCGGATGTGAACATGGTCTCCGCCCCGATGATCGCCAAGGAGCGCGGCATCAAGGTGTCGACCACCAATCAGGAACAGTCCGGTGCCTTTGAAGGCTACGTGAAGGTGACCGTCGCCACCCCGACGCGTGAACGCTCCATCGCGGGCACCGTGTTCTCGGATGGCAAGCCGCGCTTCATCCAGATCAAGGGCATCAACATCGACGCCGAAGTGGGTGAGCACATGCTCTACACCACCAACAACGACGTGCCGGGCATCATCGGTACTCTGGGTAAGACCATGGGCGATCACGGCGTCAACATCGCGAACTTTACCCTGGGCCGCGCTGTGGCTGGTGGTGAAGCGATCGCGCTCTTGTATGTCGATGGTGTGGTCCCGGCCGAGGCCCGCGCCAAGCTGGCCGAAACCGGCCTGTTCAACCAGATCAAGCCGCTGCAATTCGACGTCAAATAACCTGCCTTATGGCCTGAAATCGGAGAAGCCGCCCCTTCACTTGGGGCGGCTTTTTCATGTTCCGCTGAGCTGCGCGCCGCTTATTTCCGGATCGATCGCAGGACGACCACAAAAAACACCAGCATCCCCGCCAGGGTCAGCACCGAGCCGAGCTTGGCCAGCATTTCATTGTGACTGGCAATGGCCATGGCAATGCCCGGCACGATCAGGCCCAGCCCGGCGGCAGACAGCGCAAAATGCAGCTTTGGCAGCAGCCCCTGATCCGCGGCTGGCACCAGATGATAGTAAAAGCCGAAGATCGCAAAGCTGACCCAGCCGATCAGGTTGAGATGCCCATGCGCCGGCGACAGGACGTGATCGCCCGTCGCGGCCATCTGGATGCCCCAGACCATACCCCCAAGCGCCGCGCTGACCGCGACAATGAAAAATGCGGATGAAATACCTTTCATCTGATCGTCCCCCTTGAACTCACCAAAAACGCCTGCCGTATCATCCCATGCCTGCCTTGAATGGCGGATCGGTTGCGGCAGGTGGCGACAACTGTGACCGGTTTCCGGTTTTCGATCCACATATTTCCCGCGCTGCGCCACCGGGCAGAGGGCGTCATTCGCGGCTAACCTTCGGCGTCCCACAGGCTGCCCCTTGTGGTAGGGCGGTGCATCGGCCATCTATTCCCTATAGCAGCCAAGGAGATGCCCATGCCCGCGCCGATCTACGCCATAGGAGACATTCACGGACAGCGCGAGATGCTGGAAGAGGCGCTGGAGCGGATCGCGGCGGATGGTGGTCCCGATGCTCAGGTGGTGTTTCTTGGCGATTACGTGGATCGCGGGCCGGATTGCCGGGGTGTCTTGGACCTGCTGATCGAAGGGCAGGAGGCAGGCAAGAACTGGACCTGCCTGATGGGCAACCACGACCGCATGTTCGCGATGTTCATGGAGGACTATCCCCGCAACGATGCCCGACTGCTGGTCGGCTATCACTGGCTGCACGAGAAGATCGGCGGGGTGCAGACGCTGGCCTCTTACGGGGTCGATGTTCCGGAACGGGCGCGTATCCACGAGGTGCACGAAGAAGCGCGCGCCGCATTGCCGGAGCGCCACCGGGATTTTCTGGCGGCCCTGCCCAGCCACCATGAACAGGGCGAGTTGTTGTTCGTCCATGCGGGCATCCGTCCCGGCGTGCCGCTGCAGGCGCAGACCGAGGATGACAAGATCTGGATCCGGCATGAATTCCTCGACGACACCCGCCCACACCCTTGGCTGGTGGTGCATGGCCACACCCATGTCCCAAGCGCTGAGCATCGCGGCAACCGTGTCAATCTGGACAGCGGCGCAGGCTTTGGCCGCCCGCTGAGTGCTGCCGTCTTCGAAGGAAAGGACTGCTGGCTTCTGAGCGATCAGGGGCGCAAAAGCATAGGCTCCGCCTAACCAAAAGAACCGCGTTTTTTACGCAGAATCCCAGCGCTTTTCGTCGCAAATCACAGAGAAGTGTGCTAATAGTGAACTGTGGCTGGACGCTACTTTACGAGTTTTATTCTGTTTTTCTTCTCGGTTCTGGGATGACATGTTTTAGCGCCAGTCACGCCAATTTATCGCGCTTGACCAGATTGCAAACCGCCCCTTGATAGGGCGGTTTTTTGTTGTTTTATTGGGTGCTGCGCATGATTTTGGGCGTTGTTCTGTCCGCGCCGTTTGGTCAAGTCCAGTCTAGAATCACCTTGCCGCACTGACCGGATTTCATGGTCGAAAACCCATCTTTGAACGAATCTATTCCGAATCGGTTTGTGATGATTTCCGAGATATCGAGGCCGTTCTGCAGCATGGCGATCATCTTGTACCAGGTCTCGAAAATCTCGCGCCCGTAGACCCCTTTCAGGGTGATCGCCTTGAAGACGATGCGGCTCCAGTCGACCGGGGATTTTCCGGGCGGAATGCCAAGAAGCGCGATCTTGCCGCCCATCACCAGTGCTTCGATCATCTGATCAAGCGCGGATTGGTTTCCTGACATCTCAAGCCCGACATCAAAGCCCTGGGTCATGCCCAGTTCCGCGATGACGTTTTGCAAGTCTTCCTGAGCCACGTTCACGGCACGGACATCCGCGACCTTTTCGGCAAGGGCCAGCCGCGCTGGGTTCACATCGGTGATCGCCACATGGCGCGCACCAACGTGGCGGGCAACCGCTGCGGCCATGATGCCGATGGGTCCGGCGCCGGTGATCAGCACGTCCTCCCCCACCAGATCAAAGCTGAGCGCGGTGTGAACCGCATTGCCCAGAGGGTCCAGAATCGCGCCGATGTCATCCGGAATTTCATCCGGCAAAGGCACCACGTTAAAGGCGGGCAGGCGCAGATACTCGGCAAAGGCACCCTGTTCGTTGACGCCGATGCCGCGGGTTTCGGGATCCAGATGGAACTTGCCAGCCCGCCACTGGCGCGAGTGATGGCCGATCAGATGCCCTTCGCCCGAGCAGCGTTGACCAATCTTCAGATCCGTCACGTTGCTGCCAAGCTCGACGATCTCCCCGGCGAACTCATGCCCGGTGATCAGCGGGACGGGCACAGTGCGTTGCGCCCAGTCGTCCCAGTTCCAGATATGCAGATCGGTGCCGCAGATGCCGGTCTTGTTGATCTTGATCAGCACATCATCCGCGCCGATCTCGGGCACCGGGGCCTCGACCATCCAGAGGCCCTCTTCGGGTCTGGATTTTTCCAGGGCCTTCATGGTGTTCGGTATCCTGTCAGGCCGTGTCATGAGATCACTCCCAGCGATTTGCCCACCTTGCCAAAGGCGGCAAGGGCGCGGGTCAGTTCTTCTTGCGTCAGGGCCGCGTTCATCTGGGTGCGGATACGCGCCTGGCCGCGCGGCACCACCGGGAAGAAGAAGCCAGAGACATAGACGCCTTCGTCAAAAAGCTGCGCCGCCATGTCCTGCGCCAGCTGCGCCTCGCCCAGCATCACCGGGACAATGGGATGCTCGCCGGGCAATAGATCAAAGCCTAGGCTTTCCAGCCCCGCGCGCCAGAACCGGGTGTTCTCGAACAGGCGTGTGCGCAGATCCGCGCCCTGTTCGACAAGGTTCAGCGCCTCGATCCCGGCAGCAACGATGGAGGGCGGCAGCGAATTGGAGAACAGATAGGGCCGCGCCCGCTGCCGCAGCAGGTCGATCACTGGCTGCGGCCCGGCGATATAACCGCCGATGGCCCCCCCAAGTGCTTTGCCCAAAGTTCCCGTCAGAATGTCCACATCGACACCGAAATGATCCGGCGTCCCGGCGCCATGCGGCCCCATGAACCCCGTGGCGTGGCAATCGTCCACCATCACCACGGCGTCGTATTTGTCCGCGAGCGCGCGGATCTCAGGCAGTTTGGCCAGGTAGCCATCCATCGAGAAGACGCCATCGGTGGCGATCATGATATGGCGTGCGCCATCCTCGCGGGCCTGTTTCAGCCAGGCCTCCAGATCATTCATGTCACTGTTGAGGTAGCGATAGCGTTTCGCTTTGCACAGGCGCACCCCGTCGATAATCGAGGCATGGTTGAGGCTGTCCGAGATGATGGCATCCTCGGGGCCGAGCAGAGGTTCGAACAGCCCGCCATTTGCATCAAAACAGGCGGCAAAGAGGATGGCGTCATCCTTGTTCAGGAACTTTGCCAGCTTCTGCTCCAGCTCGCGGTGGATGTCCTGGGTGCCGCAGATAAACCGGACCGAGGCCATACCGAACCCCTTGTCATCCATGACATTGCAGGCGGCGGAGATCAGATCGGGGTGATCCGCCAGTCCCAGATAGTTGTTGGCGCAGAGGTTGATGACCTCGCGGTCGCCCACCGTGATTTCGCCCCCCTGTGGGGAGGTGATCATTCGTTCCCGCTTGGTCAGACCTTCGGCTTCGATCGCGTCCAGGGTCTTGGCGATATCGGTCAAAAAGGCGTTGGACATGGGGAATCTCCTTCTACGTCGGAAGTGTGTCTATCATAACGGATTTGATTCCCAAATAGGGGAAATTCTTAATGACGGAAAAATATCCGTGAAACTGGAATTTTGGATTGAGATGGTATTGGAATCTAATGACCGGATGGCATCAATGTGCTCAGCGCCCGCCGTGGGGTGGGCAGGGGCGTGCCTGCCGCATGCGCGACAGGCCAACAGGATCGGCTCCGGATCGGGCTCAGCCGTTCTTGACGATCAGAAAGACCCGTGCGGCGCTATCTGGTGCGGTGATGTTGTGGGGTATATCGGCGGCATAGCGCGCGGTGTCCCCTGCGTGCAGGCGCATATGGGCGCTGCCAGATGTGACAGTGATGTCGCCCTCCAGCACCGTCAGATGCTCGGCCGTTCCGCGTCCGTGCGGCTGGCTGTCCAGCGCGCCGCCCGCATCAAGCAGGATATCGTAAACCTCGTGCCCGCCTGCGTCCTCGGGCGGGGAGAGGATGCGGATCCGGCAGCCTTGCCCCATATTGTCGATGGTGGGCACATCACCGTCGCGCAGCACCTCGATCCGGTCCGCCTTGTCAGCAGCGTCCAGCAGCCCGGCAAAATCCACCTGCAAGGCGCGCGTCAGGTTCCATAAGGTGGCAATCGTGGGGCTGGATTCACCGCGCTCAATCTGGCTGACCATGGAACGCGAGACGCCCGACAGGTTCGCCACGGCTTCCAGGCTTAGGCCCTTGGCGCGGCGGGCCTCTTTCAGGCGCGATGGCAGTAATGTCAGGATATCGTCTGTGTTTTCCGGCATAACGGAACCGTGCGGTTTGCGTCTTGATTTGTCAATGACGGTACGTTTGACAAGACAGCGGATGCTGCATCTGCATAATGCGCGCAACTGACTCGTGAGGAGAGAAAAATGACCGATATCGTGATCCTGGACGGCGCCCGGACCGCCATTGGCACCTTTGGTGGCGCTTTGGCGAACACTGCCCCCATCGACCTGGCCACCGTGGCTTCCAAGGCGGCGCTGGAGCGTTCGGGCGTGGCCCCGGAACAGATCGGCCACGTGGTCTTTGGCCATGTGATCAACACTGAACCGCGCGATATGTACCTGTCCCGTGTCGCAGCAATGCAGGCAGGCATTCCCAACGGCACCCCGGCGATGAACGTGAACCGTCTGTGCGGATCGGGTGCGCAGGCCATCGTGTCGGGTATCCAGTCGCTGATGCTGGGGGATGCGGATTACGCCCTGACCGGCGGCGCCGAGAACATGTCGCGCAGCCCCTTCATCACGCCGTCGGCGCGCTGGGGTCAGAAGATGGGCGATGTGAAATCGCTGGACATGATGCTGGGCGCGCTGAGCTGCCCCTTTGGCACTGGCCACATGGGAGTCACTGCGGAAAACGTGGCGGATGAACACGGCGTCACCCGCGAGCAGATGGATGAATTCGCGATGACCAGCCAGACCCGCGCCGCGGCGGCGATCGAGGCGGGGCATTTCGCCAGCCAGATCGTGCCGGTTGAGGTCAAGGTCAAGCGCGACATGGTGCCGTTTGAGGTGGACGAACACCCCAAGGCAACCTCGATGGAGGCGCTGGCCGGTCTGCGTCCGGTGTTCCAGAAGGATGGCCGTGTGACCGCGGGCAACGCCTCGGGCATCAATGATGGTGCAGCGGCGCTGGTTCTGGCGCGGGCCGAGGCGGCTGAAAAAGCCGGTCTCACGCCCAAGGCGCGGGTCGTCGGATACGCCCATGCTGGTGTGCGCCCCGAGGTGATGGGCATCGGCCCGGTCCCTGCGGTGCAGAACTTGCTGAAGAAAACCGGCCTGAAGGCGAGCGATTTCGACGTGATCGAATCCAACGAAGCCTTTGCCGCGCAGGCGCTGGCTGTGAACAAGGAACTGGGACTTGATCCAGCCAAGGTGAACCCGAATGGCGGCGCCATCGCACTGGGCCACCCGGTTGGCGCCACCGGCGCGCTGATCACCATCAAGACGCTGTATGAACTGGAGCGCACTGGCGGCAAGCTGGGCCTCATCACCATGTGCATCGGCGGCGGTCAGGGCATCGCCCTGGCGATCGAACGTCTCTGATAAGCGATAACTGGCGCGTGTGGCAGGTCCACGCGCGCCGGGTTTCAGGGGGCAGACCTCCAACAGGAGGGCAAATCCGCGCGGGAGACCTTGTTCTTGCTTGCCGCGGTCAGCCTGCAAATACTGCTGTGCTGCTTTTGGTCGTTTCTGCTGATATTGATTTACCTCAACTACAAAACCATGTGGCGCGCCTAGTCTCCGAGTCCGGTGGACGCGATGGAGCGGTGTTTTGATAGGTGCACTTTCGAACAGAGTTTTGAGGGCTTTATCGATGTTCGCGGCGTCTCTCTGTGTCGGTTGTGATCAAGAGACCGCTGGCGCAGCGGGATTGACTGCGTCAAATGTTCTGGTCGCCCCCTTGGTCTACCCAGTAGCGGCTGCAGCGCAGTTGGGTAGAAACCAAGAGAACACTGTTCAACCCGTTCTTGTCACGACTGGTGATGGAAAGGTTCTCTCGCCAAGTGACCTGCTCCCCTGAAAAGTCCGCGGTTTGAAGTTAGCCTGTTCTCCAAACGAGGAGACAAACGATGCGGAAGAGC
>NZ_JAXGFS010000012.1:0-125899 GCF_041008745.1 Pseudophaeobacter sp. 1A09344 | reverse complement strand
CTCTGTGTGGGCCATGTCCGTTCTCCTTGCTTTTCAGCAAGATAGGGGATGTGTCGCAACCCAGTTTAGAATGTGCCTTTGTAGTCATCTTTCCCTCCCATAGGATAGATTTTTAATTTGATTATTGATTCGAAAGCGTATGCCAAAATTCCTTTCAGTCAAACAAAATCGACTGTAAGATCTATCCGGCTGATGGGAGGGCTGCTGATGACTACGGATCAAGACCCGCAAGACCTCGACTATCACTGGCATCTGTCCGGCAGTGATACCGAGGTCGCCTGCACCGAGCTCGAATTTTCATTGATGCGCTGTTTTGAGGCCTTCGGGCGGTGGCAGACCGAATGCCTGGCGTCGGTTGGTGGCATCGCCGCCACCGGTCCTGAAAATGCCTTGCTGCATCTGGTACGCATGAATGACCGCGCCAAAAGCATCAAAGAGTTGGCGCGTCTGACCAATCGCGATGACATTCCGAATATCCAGTATTCGATGCGCAAACTGGTCGGCGAAGGTTTTGTCTCAAAACAAGGGTCTGGAAGGACCGGCGTGACCTATCAAGCGACCGAGAAAGGCAAACAAGTCACTGATGATTATGGCGCAATCCGCCAGCGCTTGCTGATCGAACAGATCAAAAGCCTGCCTGAGTTCGACCAGCGCCTCAAAGATGCAAGTCAAAGCCTGAATATATTGGCCGGGATCTATGAAGAAGTATCGCGAATTGCTGCCACGCATCGGCGCTGATGTGGCAGTGCCTCGCAGCCGCCAATATGTTGATGTGTTCTGACTAGCCGCAATAGTCTCTCTCGTGAGCATGTATCCAGATCACAGTATTGTCACGGGGTGATGGGCTAGCACCATAGGCAGTCTCTCCATGCATGCGGGCATGGGATGCAACTCATGAGGCAGACAGCGGGCATGGTGCCTTCTTGTCGTGCAGCGGGCGACCTCAACACCTTCCCGTTGCAATTGCCGCCAGAGCTTCCGAACGCCATAGACCCGCCAGTTCTCTTCGAAAACCCGCCGGATCTCGGGCCGCAATGCCTCGTCACGCCGGGCACCGTCCGACAAACCGGGCCGGATCCGCCCGCTTCGTCAGGCGCTCCCAATACGTGGAGACGAACCAAGGTTACACACACCTATCGCAAGACTGGCAACTTGCGTGTGGTTCAACTGTTACTCGGCCCTACGAAGATGGAAAGCACCGTTCGATACCTTGGCGACGAGCTTGAAGAGGCGTTAGCGATCTCTGAAGCCGTTGAAATTCAAAGACACGGGCCGTCTTCGCGGACGGCCCAATCCTGCCGTCGGTTAAATTGGCGATTGCCGCGTTGCAGATTCCTCACAACGGACCTCGAAACGACACGCATTGTAAACGAGGGAAGTGAGGTATGGGACCCGGCCAGTTTCACGAGCGCCTCCTTCACGTTCCGCGCCGTTCACATACGCGCATTGGCGCGAGTTGAGTGCTGCGTCCATTTTGGGGCCTGCTACATGGGCGGATTGGCAGCGGACAACTTTGCAACCGTCATATCTGCATCAACGCATCCGGCAGGAACTGGCTGGCCGTGTTGAAAAACAGATCGATCACAGCGTTCTTTTCATCTGCCAGGGCAAAGACAACCTCATCCACACGTGATCGAAATTCCGGGACGCTGATCCGGCGGACGGTGTCTGATCTGTAGGTTCCATAGCGCCACATGAAGCCGACCCCGATGCCAAGCGCAACCGCTTCGTAGACGGCGTCGCGGGTGTCAGCGGTCAACCTCGGTTCAGGGGCCAGTCCGGCCTGCCGGAAGCCACGGTCCACCACCTTTTGGGTCGAGGATCCGGGAGACCGGAACACAAGCGGACTGGCCGCAAGCCGCGACAGGGATACCTCACTTTGCTGCGCCATCGGGTTATCCGGTGAGACGATCGCCACAACTTCCTGCGACAGGACCGGGAAGCGGCGGAAGCGGGGATCGGGGGGCAAATCCGGCAACACGGCGACATCAACCTCGCGCCGGGAGACGGCGGCCATGATATCCTGATGCGATCCGCTTTCGACCGACACCGTCAGCGATGGGTTCAGATCAAGCACGCGGCCGACAATGGCAATGCCGGGCATCGAGTTGCCAAGGCCGATCCGCAGCCGGTGCTTGCCCGAAGGGCCGCGCCGCGCAAGAACGCGTTCGGCATCCTCCTGCGCCCGCTGCATGCGATGCGCGACATCACAGAGCTCAAGACAGGCGGGCGTCGGGAGCAGCGTCCCGCGCGCCCGGTCGAACAGGTGGATATCATAGGCGCGTTCCAGATCACGGATCTGCTGCGCCACGGCGCTGTGCGAAATGCCGATTCGACGCGCGGCAGCAGAATAGGACCCTTCCTCGGCAACCGCCGTGAGGGCGCGCAAACGCGAAAGCGACAGGCCTGAGGCCGTTCCTGAAACCGATACCTTCATGATCTGCAACATAGGCTTCAACACGTAACGCCCCGGTTACAGTCGGGCGACATACAGCCAACAACAGCCGCCCACCGCGGCCCAGCAAAACGAAAAAACCTCGCCAGCGGGCGGGAACGGGGATTTCCCCGAACAGAGAGATATTGGCATGGCCCACCCGATCCGATTGCAGCAGTTCCTTGACGGCCCCTGGCCCGACCGGGCGGCCATTCTGGCTGACCTGGACGGATGTCTGGTGTCCGGTGATACGGTGCTGCCGCAGGTTCCGGACCTGTTCAAACGCTGCGGCGACCGGCTGTGGATCGTCTCCAACAATTCCACCGACACCGCGCAAACCCTGTCGGCACGGCTGGGCGGGCTGGGATTGGCGCTGCCGCCCGAACGGGTGCTGCTGGCCGGGGAAATGACCCTGCGCGCGCTGCACCGCACCCGCCCTGGCGTCCGCATCGCGCTTTACGCCAGCGATCCGCTGCAGAGCCTGGCGCTGGAACTCGATCTGCTGCTGGACCGCACCGCGCCCGAACGGGTGGTGCTGGCACGCGATCCCGCGCTCAGCTTTGCCGACATCGCCCGCATCGCGGAATGCGCCAATGCCGGTATTCCCGTTACCCTCACCAATCCCGATACCAGCCATCCGGCAGCCGACGGCACCCCGGTGCCCGAAACCGGAGCACTCTGGGCGGCGGTCTCGGCCATCGTGCCACAGGCCCAGGCCACCAGCCTGGGCAAGCCCGCCCCCGACATGCCGCGCGAGGCGCTGCGCCGCGCAGGCGTTGCCGCCGGGGCCGCCGTTTTCATCGGAGACACCGCCGCAACCGACGGCATAGCTGCCGCCGCCGCCGGTGTCGAATTCGTCCATCTGGCGCGCCCGGGCCACGCCCCCGCGTGCCCCGCCATGACCGGAGTGTGACCATGCTGAGCTATGCCCTGCGAACCCTGGTCCGGATGGCGCTGACCTTCTTCGTCATCGTCACCATCGTGTTCTTCGCCACCCGCCTGTCGGGCAATGCGGTCGATTTCGTCATCGGCGAAGGCATGACCAGCGAAGACCGCGAGCTGCTGATCAAATACTACGAACTCGACCGGCCGGTGCTGTCACAATATCTCGCCTTTCTGCGGTCCTTCACTGACGGCCAGTTCGGCCTGTCCTTCATCGAACGCCGCCCCGTCGCCGAGATCGTGATGGAACGGATCTGGCCTTCGGCCCAGCTGCTGCTGTCGGCAGTCGGGCTCACCCTTCTCGTATCGATCCCGCTGGGCATCGCCGCCGCGATCTGGCGCAAAAGCTGGGTCGGCAGCGCGGTGATGGTGGTGGCCTTCCTCGGCTATGCGGTCCCCAATTTCGTCCTCGCGACCCTTATGGTTCTGGTCTTTTCCTACTGGCTGAACTGGCTGCCGGTGGTGGGTAATGGCACCGCATGGCATTTCATCATGCCCACTATCGCCCTGTCGGGCGTGCTGATTGCGGCGCTGACCCGGTTCACCCGCAACGCCATGCTGGACGTGCTGGGGCAGGATTTCATGCGCACCGCCCGGGCCAAGGGGCTGCCGGAGAACGCGGTGATCGTCAAACACGGGCTGCGCAACGCAGGCATCACTATCCTGTCGGTGATCGGACTGCAGGTGGCCGGTCTGGCAGCATCCGGATCAGTGGTGATCGAGGCGATCTTTGCCTGGCCTGGTATTGGCGACCTGCTGGTCACTTCGGCCCTGCGCCGCGACTACCCGGTGCTGCAATTCGGTGTGCTGACCGTCGCCCTGGCCGTGATCGTGATCAACGCCGCCGTCGACCTTGCCTATGCCTGGGCCGACCCGCGCCTGCGTCACACCGTGAAAGGCTGATCCATGACTTATCCCGCCGTTCCCTCGACCTCTGCCCCGGCCGCCGCATTGCAGCTGTGGCGTAGCGCCGATGTGATCCAGAAGGCCGCGATCCTGATCGGTCTGGCCCTGGTGATCCTAGCGATCTTTGCGCCGCTGATCGCGCCCTTTGATCCCAATTCGCAAAGCCTGATCTCGCGCCTGCGCCCGCCACTGGGGTTCGAACGCGCCAAGACGGGCTACCTTCTGGGCACGGATGAGCTGGGCCGCGATGTGTTCTCGCGCAGCCTTTACGGGCTGCGGCTGACCCTGATGCTCGCGGTGCTGGGCGCGACGCTGGGCTTGCTGATCGGCGGCGCACTGGGGCTGCTCGCCGGGATCGTCGGCGGCCGCACCGAAGCCAGCATCATGGCTGCGGTCGACACCCAGATCGCCGTCCCCTTTACCCTGGTTGCGCTGTTCCTGCTGGCTTTCCTCGGCTCTTCGATCGAGGTCATCGTGCTGGTCCTGGGTCTTGCCGGCTGGGAACAATACGCCCGCATCGTGCGCGGCGAGGTAAAGCGGCTGATGAACATGCCCTTTATCGAAGCCGCCCGCGCCGCCGGGGCTGCCCCGCTGCGCATCGCCCGCCATCATCTGCTCCCCAATATCGTTTCGCCCATCGTGGTGCAGTTCACACTGTCGCTGTCCAACATCGTGCTGCTGGAAAGCACCCTGTCCTTCCTCGGCCTCGGTGTGCAACCGCCCACCGCGACACTGGGATCGATGGTCGGGATCGGCCGTGACTACATGCCGACCGCCCCGTGGATCGTGGCCGCCCCGGCGATGATGATCCTGCTGATCACTTTCGCGGTGCAGATCCTTGGCGACTGGCTGCGCGACGGCGCCGATGTGCGGCTGCGCGAACGATAACCCCGGACATACCAACAACAGAGGCGCAAACGCCCGCTCCTTCAAACGTCTACTCAATCCTCACGGAGATAAGACAATGCTGAGACTGCTGCTTTCCACCGCCCTCGCCGCAGGGATCGCCTCGGGCGCATCTGCCCAGGAAATCACCGTCGGCGCCGCCAACGTGTCGAGCTACCTCGACCCCGGCCGCGACCATTCCAACGTCGGTTCGCAATTCTACTACAACAGCTTTGACACGCTGATCGGCAAGAACCACGACACGCTGGACGCCGAATGGGTTCCGGCACTGGCCACCGAATGGAAATTGGTCGACCCCAAGACCATGGAGCTGACGCTGCGCGACGGCGTGACCTTCCACAACGGCGAAGCAATGACCGCCGACGACGTGGTCTTCTCGCTCAACCGCATGTACCAGGCCGATTTCCCGCCCTATGTGGTGCGGTCGCGCGACCGTCTGTCGAACTTCGTCAAGGCCGAGAAGATCGACGACCTGACCGTGCGTATCATGGTAGAGAAGGAAGAACCGCTGTGGGAAACTCTGCTGAACCTGCAGCAGGTCATGATCATCCCCGAGGAGTACACCAAGGGCCTGACCGGCGACCCCAAAGTGGCCGAGCATGACGATTTCGAAGCTTTCTCGCTGGCGCCCGTCGGCACTGGCCCTTACCGGATCTCCGAATTCGTTCCCGGCGAACGCGTGGTCTATGCACGCTTCGACGATTTCTGGGGCGACAAGGCGCCGCTGGCCAAGGCCACCGTGCAGCAGATCCCCGAAACCGCATCGCGGGTGACCGCGCTGAAGACCGGCGAAGCCCAGATCATCACCAATATCGCCCCCGACCAGCTGTCGCTGATCGAAAGCGACCAGAACCTGCGCACGGTCGGCAGCGCCACGCCGCTGTTCCACGTCATGATCATGAACGTGAACCACCCCAAGCTCCGCGACCCGCGCATCCGCCAAGCGCTGAGCCTCGCCATCGACCGCAACACGCTGAACGAGGCGCTGTGGCTGGGCAAGGCGGTAGTGCCTTCCACCCACACGCTTAAGGAATACGGCGATCTTTACATGCCGGAGTTGAAGACTTTCGAATACAACCCCGAAAAGGCCAAGGAACTTTTGAAGGAAGCCGGTTACGACGGGTTCGAGGTCACCTTTGACACCCACCCGACCTATTACACCAACGGTATGCTGGCCGCTCAGGCCATCACCGAGATGTGGAAAGAGGTCGGCATCAATGGCCGCGTCAACATCGCCGAGAAATGGTCGGGCCGTTCGCCCGAGATGATGACCCGTAACTGGTCGAACCCGATGTATTTCGCTGACCCCTTCGGGTCCTTTGGCGTGATGTGGGCTCCCAACGGGCCCTCCGAAGGAGAAGGCCGCTTCAACACCGATGAGGGCTATGCCGAGATCTGGGAACGCTTCCGCTTCTCCAAAGACGTCGAGGCACGCAAGGTTGCCTATGGCGAGTTGATGGAGCGTATCAAGCAGGATCCGCCGGTGCTGCCGCTCTATCGTCCGTTTGAAAGCTGGGCGATGCGCAAGGACGTGAGCTGGGCGCCGAAGCCGGGCCACATTCCCTACGTGCTCGACTTCCGCGCCGGTTCGATCTCCTTCGCGACCAACTGATCATAAAATAGCCCGTCGCCCAGGCGGCGGCGGGCCCCATCCCAAAACACACTTTCAGGAATATCCCGTCATGACCGTTCGCCTTGCCATCGTTGCCGACATTCACCACGGAACCCCATCCGCCACCAAGCGCGGCGATGCCGCCATGGGCTTGATGGATGAATTTTCCCATTATGTCCGTGACGCCGGTGTCGATCATGTGCTGGACCTCGGGGACCGGATTTCTGATGTCGACCATGCCACCGACCTGCGGCTTGAAGCCGAAGTGGCCGAGGCATTCCGCGCTGTTGAAAAACCGATCTGGCACCTCAACGGCAATCACGACCGCGATTATCTGAGCGTCGAGGAAAACGAAGAAATCCTCGGCCAGTCTCTGGGCCATGAAACCCACGATATCGGCGACTGGCGCATCGCCCTGTGGCGCGCGGATTCCCGCATTCAACGCACGCCGGAGCATACCGGTTTCGTCTTGCGCGAAGCCGATCTTCTTTGGCTGTCCCGCACCGTGCAGGCCGCTGACCGGCCGCTTCTGGTGGTCAGCCACGTGCCGGTGTCGGGTCATTCGCAGATCGGAAACTACTACTTCCAGAACAACCCGGGTCATTCCACCTATCCGATGGCCGACCGTGCCCGCGCCGCGCTGGCACAGGCCAAGGTGCCGGTGGTCTGCCTGTCGGGGCACGTGCATTGGAACACCGTTACCACCATCGATGGCATCCCGCATCTGACACAACAATCGTTGACCGAAAGCTTCACCACCGAAGGCGACCCTGCCGGCGCCATGGGCGTGATCGAACTCGGCGACACCCTACGCTGGGACGTGGTGGGTAAAGATCCCTACCGCGCGGAAATCACCCCTTCCGCCCGGCGATGGACCCCGGTGATGCCCGATTTCCGCGACCATCCAGAACGACGTGCCCGCACCCTCAAGACCGAGAGCTGAGCCATGACCCGTATCCCCCTTCTGAGTGTCGAAAACCTGCGCCTGAACTTCGGATCGCACGAGGCGGTCAAGGGCATCTCCTTCGAGATCGCGAAGGGGGAAACGCTGGCCCTTGTGGGCGAGTCCGGCTCTGGGAAATCGGCAACCGCTTTAGCATTGCTCCGGCTTATCGAACGCGAAGGCGGCCAAATCGCGGGCGGCACCGTCACTCTTCACGGCACGCCGGACCTGCAGATCTCGGCGCTCAGCGACCGGCAGATGCAGCAGGTGCGCGGTAACCGGGTATCGATGATTTTTCAGGAGCCGATGACCGCGCTCAACCCGGTGATGTCTCTGGGCGATCAGGTGGCCGAGGTGTTGCAATTGCACCAGGACCTTGATGCCGCCGCGGCCCGCGCAGCCGCACGCGACGCCTTTGAACAGGTGAAGATCCCCGAAGCCGAACGTCGCCTTGACCAGTTCCCGCACGAATTGTCTGGCGGCTTGCGCCAGCGGGTGATGATCGCCATGGCGCTGGCCTGCCGCCCCGACCTGTTGATCGCGGACGAACCCACCACCGCACTGGACGTGACGACGCAGGCTGAAATCCTCACCCTGATCCGGCAACTGCAAGAGGAAATCGGCACCGCGGTTCTGTTCATCACCCATGACATGGGCGTGGTTGCCAATATTGCCGACCGCGTGGTGGTGCTGAAACAAGGCGACAAGGTCGAGGAAGGCCCCGTGGCCGAGATCTTTTCCCGACCGGAGGCTGCGTATACGCAACAATTGATGGCCGCGACGCCGAAACTCGGCAGTGGCGCGCCCAAGCCTTTGTTGCGTCCGACTTCCCCTGTGCTGGAGGTCGAAAACCTCGCGGTGCGTTTTCCGGTGCGCCGCGGAGTATTACCGGGCGGGCATCTGGACTATCACGCCGTAAACGGTGTTTCGCTCTCCATTGCGCCGGGGGAAACGCTGGGACTGGTAGGCGAATCCGGCTGCGGCAAATCCACCCTTGCCCGCGCCGTTTTGCGATTGGTCGAACCCAGCCAGGGCCGTATCCGGCTGGAAGGGCAGGAAATTACCGGGCTCAATGCTGCTGAAATGCGCCCCCTGCGTCAGCGCGCCCAGATGGTGTTTCAGGACCCCTTCGCCAGCCTCAACCCACGGATGTCAGTACGCGATCTGATCACCGAACCCGCCCATATCCACCAGCGCCTGTCGCGCCGCGAGCGACGCGCGCTGGCCCGGGAACTTCTGCAAAAAGTCGGGTTGGAACCCGCTGCTGCGGACCGGTTTCCGCATCAGTTTTCCGGCGGCCAACGCCAGCGGCTCTGCATTGCCCGCGCATTGTCGGTGAGCCCCGCCCTGATCGTTGCGGACGAATCCGTGTCGGCGCTGGACGTATCGGTTGCGCGTCAGGTCACCGACCTGATGGCGCGACTGCAGGCCGAGGACGGTGTCTCCTTCCTGTTCATCAGCCACGACATCGCGGTGGTCGAACGGGTCAGTCACCGCGTTGCGGTGATGTGGGCCGGGCAGATCGTCGAAACCGGCCCGACCGAAGCAGTACTTCACAACCCGCAGCATCCCTATACGCAGCGGCTCCTTGCCGCCGTGCCGGTGGCCGATCTGTCACGCCACGGCCCCCAACGCCCGCAGCTGCCCGCCGTGCAGCCACCAAAACTGCTGCTTACGGTCGGACACGTACCGGAACGTTCAAAGATGAGAGAGGTTAGCCCCGACCATTACGTCGCGGTTCAGAACCCCGCCGCCCCCCTTCTGTCTGCGCGCCCAAAGCACATGCCGGAACAGAATGTGACAGAACGCGAAGGCCCCCCGTCAACACGGACCAGCCAGTTCGAACAGGTCTGAGGTCCGAATTCAGGCCTTAGTGTCAGGATTCAGAACCAGTAGATTTCGACTGCGGCGAGGGCGATGGCCGTGAGGAAGACCTTTGGACATCGGTCATAGCGGGTCGCTACACGCCTCCAGTCCCTGAGCCTGCCGAACATGATTTCGATGCGATCGCGCCGCTTGTATTAGCGCTTATCGCATTTGACTGGCGTCTTGCGTTTCCTTCGACCGGGGGGACAGGCGCGTATTCCCTGGTCCTGCAATGCTTCTCTGAACCAGTCAGCGTCATATCCACGATCCCCGAGCAGCCATTTCACGTTTGGCAAGCCGCTGAGCAGTGCCCGCGCGCCGATATAATCGCTCAAGGATGGGGAGACAGAGGACGATCTTTTTGCCTTTCTGACGTGTCAGCCAAATGCCGAGGTCGCTGCGGTCCATCCGAAGGCTATGCCGATGATTTTGACGGAGCCGACCGAGTGGGACCTCTGGCCAAATTCGCCTATTGAGGCTGCCCAACAATTGCAGCGACCATTGCCTGATGGGACACTTCTTCCTCTCGACACTGCGGATGAGACTGAGCGACTCATACGAAGGTGAAGTTCGCGATCAAAGCAGCAGCAATCAGCTCTGGAGACGTATTGACTTCTACCACCAGATCCCTCGGGCGACATCTAGGGCCGAGCTGCTGACATGGTCGATCGTAGGCTTTTTTCGCCGTTCATGATCGACTGCAATGTGCAGATAGCAACCTTTGCAAAGTCTTGGGTTCTGCCAGCTGGGCGGCGGTCCTCAGCTGCACGAGCACCAGAAGAAGCCGCCGCTCGCCGCGCCTGCAGCTGTCAGATACCACACCGAGCGGACTTTCCAGACCATGCAGGGAGACATCCAATATTTTGCGAATGACCCAAACGGGCCGTTACTCAACGGCGCCATGGATGGCTGCATAGCTGTTAACTTCGTGACCAGTCGGTTTACTGATCCCTGAAGTAAGCCCAGGCATCCACTTCGGTTCCATCCGCGAGAATGCAGACGCCGGTTTCTGAACCGTCATCGGCGCGGCGGATCTCATAAGTGCCGCCTTTGTCGACACAGTAGACCGCGGCGGGATTGGAAAGGCCGGTTGCTCCCGGTTGCTCGCCATTAGCCTCATCCTGCGAACAGCCGGTCATCGTTGCGCCGACCGCGATGAACAAGACAGCCAGTACTTTGCGTTCAACATTCATATGCGCTCCTTCGCAGATTTGGATCAATGCACGCCATGGGCGACCGTCAGCGCATGATGGAGGGCGGCCTCCGTGAATTCCTGTTTGACTTGCGGTCCTCCCGGCAGTTCGAGCGACGCCTTCCGCTCTGGCTCTCCTGCGGGAAGCATGCGCCCTTCCATGACCGTGCCCCGGACGCCGATATTGCGGATTTCCATTGCATCGACCGTAAGAGGATTCGCATCGAGGATCGTCAGGTTCGCACGCTTGCCGGGAGAAATGGTCCCGATCTCGTCTTCCAGCTTCAGCGAATAGGCAGCCTCGATGGTGACGCCGCGCAGCGCCTCCTCGACCGTCACCCGCTGATCGGAGCCAGCGACGCGGCCCGAGGTGGTGAGACGGTTCACGGCGCACCACATCAGGAACAACGGATCCGCCGGCGCCATCGGCATGTCGGAATGAAGCGACCACCGGACACCCGCGCGCGAGAGGTCGCCGAGACGCACCATCTCGTTCGCGCGTTCGGGGCCGAGCCCGACCTCGCCATACTGATCGGACAACGCCGTGACATAGTAGGGATTGCCGCTGACGATCGCTCCGAGCTTTCTGATGCGGGACACCTGGTCGGCGCCGCTCACCGCGAAATGGGCGATCACCGTGCGGTGGTCATAGCGCGGGTTGCGCCGCAGGTTGGCCTCGAGCGTGTCGAGGACGCGGTTGAGGCCCTCGTCGCCGTTCACGTGAATGTGGATCTGGTACCCCGCATCCCAGTAAATGCGGAAGGCGCGCTCGAAGACGTCCCTATCCATCATCCACTCGCCGCTGTGACCGTCCAGGTAGGGCTCGCGCACCTGCATGCGTTGGGAATAGATGGCCCCATCCGCGAACAGCTTCGCTTGCTTCGATGTCGTGCTGGTCATGCCGCCGTACCAGGAGGCGAGCTTTTCGGTCTCGGCGATGACCTGTGCGTCATCGTCGTACATCCCGACGAGGCTCTTGCCGTCGGGCATGAAGGACCAGCGGAATGGCATGTCGGGGCTAGAGAAGACAGCATTCACACCGTCCTGCACCGGCCTGGAAAGGATGCCCCCGGGCTCGTTGCCGATCGTGATGCCCTTCGAATGCATGTAGTCCCTTACGATTTCCAGCCCCGCCTGAAGCCGTTCGGGACTGGCAGCCATGGTGGCGATGTACGGCAGAACGGCGAACATCCCCTGTTCCCAGAAATGGCCGTCCTCGAAGCTGCTCTGCTCCCCGGCCGAGGCGGAAAAGGCGTCGTATGCCTCCTGCGTGAGACCGCCGCGTTCCAACGTGGCGGTGTTGAGGAAGAACTCGTGGCAGGAACGCCCCCAGACGAGGATCGGCCGGGTCGTGCTGATAGCATCGAGTTCGGCCCGCGTCAGAGGTCCGTAAAAGGAAGGATGGTAGCCCCAGGTCAGTACAGGTTCGTCGGGATCGGCCCGCGCAGCCACGGCGGCTGTCAGCCGGTCGATGAAGTCCTGCTTGTCCTTCACGGCAGGGACCGTCCCCGTCGGCAGGACCCAGTCCTCGATCGACAGGATCTCGGACGACATGCTGAGCGCGGCCAGAACCGGGTGATCGTGCTGGGACACGAAGCCCGGAACAATCACGTGATCGGCGAAGGTCGTGTCGACCTCGTAGGACTGATCGCCGAGGATCGCGACGGTATCCTCAAGGCTGCCAACCCAGAGGATGCGCCCGTCCACGACTGCGACCGCTTCCGCGGCGGGCCGTGCCGGGTCGAGCGTTACGATTTCTCGAGCAGTATAGATGGTAGCCTTTGGCGAAGCCACGAAGAGGCTTCCGACGTCCTGAAGCGAACCCGTCTGCGCCATGACCCGCCCCACGGGCGTTAGTGCCGTTGCTCCTGCAATACTGGCACGGACAAAGGTTCTGCGGTCAAAAATGGGCATTTTGAAAAATCTCCTCACCGACGAACGCGCGCGCCTCGAGCGTACTCGAGATCCGGCGGATCCAACAAACTTTCTAGTCGCAGTGGCAACTTTTTGCTTAGCATTGATCGAAGGTCCGGTTCGCGCCAGACGATTCAAAGGCGGCGCACTAGTAGGGCAAGGTCGAAATGGGCTTATTCCGTTGAAAAACGCGGCCCGGTAGCCGCTGTGGGTGTCCCCCGAGATTGAGCGCGCGTTGGCCCGCCTCTCTTCAGCAGGCGATTTGTGGTGGCGGCAGGAGCTTTGCGAGCTTCCGGAGGTTCTGGGCGGTGGCTGCGAGGTGGAATTCGTCGCGCGCGCCGAGAGGGCCCCGCAATCGAAGACGGTTCAGTCCCAGGACCCGCTTCAGATGGGCGAACAGCATCTCAACCTTCTTCCTCAGTTTGCAGGAGATCTCGTATTCCGTGGTCTGAGCGATCGCACGGGCCCGATCGCGGGATGGCTCGTAGATCGGCCGGAGCACCTTGCGTGCAGGCGCCTTCGGGCAGCAGCGTGCTTTCAGTTCGCAGACATCGCAGTCGGCCTTGCTGGCCGGGTAGCGCAGCATCCCATGCTCGTCCGGCTTCTGCTCTCTGGCCATCGTGAAGGCCCGACGGTTCTGTTTCAACTCCTTGCCGCCCGGACAGGTGTAGGTGTCCTGCGAGGCATCATAGGTGAAGTCGGTGCGTTCGAATGTTCCATCCCGGCGCGCCGACTTGTCAAATACCGGGATATGAGGCGCGATCCCGCGCTGGCGATCCAGCCAGTCCAGCATCTCGCCCGTGCCGTAGGCAGTGTCGGCGATCAGGCGTTCTGGTTGTAGGGCGAAGGTATCGCTCACACGATCGATCATGGTGCGCACCGATCCGACTTCGGCCTGGCGGATTGAACGGGTGGCCTCGACGTCAAGGATCACGCCGTTGTCGGTATCGATCAAGTAGTTGGTGGAATATGCAAAATAGGCTGGCCCACCCCTTGCCCCGGTCCATTGCGACGCGGGATCGGAATGCGAGGTGAACTTCGGCTCGACCGGGCTGGCCGCACCGAACGCCGCATCATCGAGCGTGGCCAGGTATTCCCTGACCGCCCGCGGCACCTCCTCGGGATCGATCTTGTCCGGCTGCCAACCCGCCTTGGGCGTCGAGTTCTGCCGGTTCGCGTCAGCTTGAATGATGCTGGCGTCTGCCGCAAAGCGCTGGCCGCTTGCCAGTCCCTCCGCGATGCAGCGGGCAACCACCGTTTCGAACAGATGGCGCAGCAGATTGCTGTCTCTGAAACGGCCATGTCGGTTCTTGGAGAAGGTCGAGTGGTCCGGCACCGGGGCGGTCAAATCGAGGCGGCAGAACCAGCGGTAGGCGAGGTTGAGATGGACCTCTGCGCACAGCCGACGTTCCGAACGGATACTCATGATGTAGCCAACAAGCAGCATCCGGATCATCAGTTCGGGATCAACCGACGGTCGCCCGGTGGAGCTGTAGAACGGCGCCAGATGCTGCCGGATCCCGGCCAGATCGACAAACCGGTCCACCGCCCGGAGCATGTGGTCGGCCGGAGCATGTGTCTCGATCGAGAACTCGTAGAACAGAGCGCTCTGCGCTTGCTGTCGGGAACCCATCATCGCCGCTCACCTCCACCTGCCACGTGGAAATTGAATCAGCGCTAAGGGCTTCACGCAAGCAGAGTTTTTCAACAAAATACGCAGAAACCAGACATTGGTGCTGAGTGCAGCGCGAGCCACGCTGCATACGCGAAGAGAAGGAACGGATTTCCCGAAAGCAGTCATTCAAGAGGAAACCTCGGCCATGGGAGATGGTGCAACCTAATTTTCGGGATGCTGCCGTTCAAAACCGACGCGACGTCTCGGAACAGGGCTAACAGGAGGTGCGAAAAACCTCATGGGCAGCAGTTACGACACGCACTCCCCCAAAATACCGCAGGAAACATTGGCAATAGAAAACCGCTCTCTCGGCAATTTCGGCTTGCGGGTGGAGCTCCCCTGCCGTCTGGAGACATAGAAACGGCAATATCTCGGTCCGGCTGTCAGAAGGGATTTGTCCTACCGATCGCCGCGTTCATATTGCAGTCGCGATCGTCTAAGGCGCTCATTCTTGGCTCGGCGCATTTCGTTTTCGTCATCCAGAATTTCACGCGCTGCACGGGTGGTTTTCTCCATCGCTGTTTCCTTGCGGCGAACACCGACGAGTTTCAGCGCCTCAGTATCAAGCTTGGTCATGGTCTTGCTCCGTTGAGATCGATTGTGCGGCAGGGCGGTATTGCGTAAAAATTCAGTCCGTTTTCTATCGGGTGGGCTATGGGATGGATGGAAACGGCTGCGCGGCCATGGCGCCAACTAGCAGTGGCGGCCTAAGCAGCCGCAGGAACATCCGCCTGAAATCCAGCGGTGTCCACTGCCAGAAGGAATGCGGCGCGCGCAGCTCCGACAGGAGCAAGACAGTCCATGGCCGCATCGATCTGCTCGAGTGCGACGTCTCTGTTTCTGTCAGAAACAGGCCATGCTTTCTGCAGCCAAAAATGGGCTTGTTCGATTGTGGAGATTTTCCGCGTTCGCCCTTCGGACGGCACGAAAATGGTCATGGGGGTGCCCCAAGAGAGTTCTATCAAGTGTATTCTTTCGGTACTTTGGGAAAAACCGCATCTGGAACATGATCACTGAAGATGCGGGAAGCGAGAGCATTGCAGAATGCTCCCGCTGAGTGCTTGAAACCTGTAAAGGTTTAGGCGAGTGCAAGATTGCTGGCGGACTCGCGTCCGTCGCGACCAGCCTCGACATCAAAGGTCACGGCTTGACCATCGTCCAAGTGCTGGATGCCAGAGCGTTCCAGAGCGGAAATATGGACAAAGATGTCCTTCGATCCGTGCTCGGGCGCGATAAAACCAAAACCTTTTTGAGAGTTGAACCATTTCACGGTGCCATTGGCCATCGTGTCGTCTCCTTGAAAAAATGCCATCCGCAACATGCGATAGCCCGGCCCAGTGTCGACATAAGAACAACTGGGGCCGCTAGGAAACAGAAGAACGTAGGAAGAAGCTTTGCCCAACTTACATGGGGGAGGTCCCCGGCAATTGCAAGGATTTTCAAGTGTTTTGCAATAAACCGCATGCCCGCGCCGGAGCCCAATCCCGTTGCGACGGCATGTTTCCGGTTCGATTGCATCGCCGATCAAGATCGGGTCTAAAGAACTTTAGCTGGCTCCGCAGGCAATCATAGCAAGGCTGAAGACAGCCGTATCATTTTGCATACCCATGGGTCTGTCCTCGTGGGACAGGTCAACACGACAGAGAGTTCACCCCATGCTGAGCACATCCAAGCCACCGCTCCTGGCCGTCCTTATTGACGCAGACAACATATCTGCCAAACACGCCGAGATCATGTTTGAGGAGATCGCATCCCTGGGAGAGGCGAGCATTCGCCGTATTTACGGCGATTTCTCGGGGTCCGGCGCTCAAGGCTGGACCAAGGAAAAGCTTGCCTCGTTGGCAATCGTGCCGCATCAGCAGTTTTCCAATACCACAGGCAAGAATGCCTCTGATATCGCGCTGGTCATCGATGCCATGGATATTCTTCATTCCGGTCGCTTCGACGGGTTTGTTCTGATCTCCTCGGACAGCGATTTCACGCGGCTGGCCAGCCGCATACGCGAGCAGGGATTGGATGTTTTCGGCATGGGGATGCGCAAGACCCCAACTGCGTTCGTGAAGGCCTGCAAACGGTTCATTTATGTTGAAAACCTCATCTCAGAGCCAACAAAGACAACACCTAAATCAACGGCCCCAAAAGAGGACAGCCAGGACGGTGCTCCGACGCATCTGGAAGATCCAAGCAAGCTTGTGAAGCGGGCAATGGATGCGATCAATCAGGACGATGAGTGGATTCCGCTTGGGCAGATCGGGCAATATCTCTCCACTGCTGCTCCTGATTTTGACACGCGCAGCTATGGAAAGCGAAAGCTCAGCGAGCTGATCGCCACATTGAAAACGCTCGAGACCAAACGCGGCGAAGGCAATCAGATTATGGTGCGTCGTCTCGACTAGGGGTTAAGCTCGCCTTTGAGCTACCCCCTGAAAATCGGACACAGACGTAAGCTGCGATTTGTAGTCTGCTGATCTTCAACACGAAGGAGATCAGATATGTCTAAACGGAAGCAACATCACCCAGAGTTCAAAGCCAAGGTGGCGTTGGAAGCGCTGAAGGGCGAAGAAACAGTCAGCGAGCTGGCCAGTCGGTTTGGGGTGCATCCAACAATGATCCATCAATGGAAGCGTGCTCTACTTGAAGGCGCGTCAGGCGTATTTGAGCGCGGTGGCCGGAAGGCAGCGGAAGTCGATGAAGAACAAGTGAAAGACCTGCATGCCAAGATTGGGGAGTTGGCCGTCGCCAACGATTTTTTGGCCAGAAAGCTCAAACCCTGGACCGACAAGTGAGGCGCAAGATGATTGAGCCTGCCAACGCCAACCTGTCCATCAGCAAGCAATGCAAGCTGCTGTCGATCTCGCGATCATCGTTTTACTACGAGCCCAAGGGCGAAAGTGAGATGAACCTCGATCTGATGCGCGTGATCGACAAGCAGTTCCTTGAGACCCCGTTTTACGGGGTGCGCCAGATGACATGGCACCTGCGGAATGACGACCATCTCGTGAACGAGAAGCGGATCAGACGCCTAATGCGGCTGATGGGCCTCATGCCGATCTATCAAAAGCCCAACACAAGCAAAGCCGCGAAGGGGCACAAGATCTACCCCTATCTTCTGCGCGGTCTGCGTGTGGATCGACCCAATCAGGTCTGGTGCTCGGATATCACCTACCTGCCCATGCGGCGCGGCTTCTTGTATCTGGTCGCGATCATGGACTGGCACACACGTAAGGTGCTGGCATGGCGGATATCAAACACGCTGGAAGCAGGGTTTTGCGTCGATGCGCTGAACGAAGCCATCCACAAGTTCGGCCCGCCAGAGATTATGAACACCGACCAGGGCAGTCAGTTCACGTCATTCGCCTGGACGGACCGGTTGCGCCGATCCGGCGTGCGTATCTCAATGGATGGCAAGGGGCGGTTCCTCGACAACATCTTCGTTGAACGGCTCTGGCGATCTCTGAAATACGAGTGTGTCTACCTGCATTCCTGGGAGACCGGGTCGGAAGCGAAAGCAGGTGTCGGAAAGTGGATCGAGTTCTAAAACCGCAAGCGCCCACATTCCGCCCTTGGCGGCCAACCACCCGCTGTGATCTATTGGCAGCGAAATGAAACAACCCAAACCGATCAGCAGATGCAAAGAGTAGCTTAATTTACGCCAGATCCTGTCCAACAAATGGGGAGTAGCTCACTTCACCTTCATATGAGCCGCCCACTCTCATCCGCTGTGTCGACAGGCAGGAGTGCCCCATCAGGCAATGGTCGCTGCAATTGTTGGGCAGCATCAATGGGCGAATTTAGCCAGAGGTCCCACTCACCCGGCTCCGTCAAAATCACCGGCATAGCCTTCGGAGGAACCGCAGCGACCTCGGCATTTGGCTGGCACGTCAGAAAGGCAAAAAGATCGTCCTCTGTCTCCCCATCCTTGACCTTGCGCACCGAGTGCCAACTGCGCGTCTCGATCCCCGCGAAGAACATTGGGCGATCTGGATCGGCGCAACTGAACCACTGATTGCCCCCTTTGATCGGCTCGGCAAAGGAGGTGATCGGCACCAAACAGCGATGTGCAGGTCCTAACCAGCGTTGCCAATGGCGCGAGGCCAGGTTTCGCACGTTGGTGACGCCGGGATCTCGCTTCGTCTTCAGCACAAAAGCAGGGGATGGCATTCCCCAACGCGCTTTGACCAGTTCCAGTCCGTTGGCTGAATGCCGAATGATCGGCGCCAGCTGGTCGGGGTAATAGGAGCCACTTCCCAAGTTCCCGGCGTGATCCACGAGGCCGGGGAAGAGGTGTCTCATGGCGTCTTGAGATCTGGTGTTGCTGTAGAGGTTGCACATATCGCCACGCTGCCGCCATTGGCTTTGGTTGGTCAAGGCTCCAACCTAAGATGTTCTGTGTGGTTTCACTCTCGGGGGCGGCTTTGATGATTGTGCCGTATGGAATACTACGGCAGGAGCGCAAGCGCTATGTCCACTACTGATCAGGAGGCGTGTATGAACGATGCACAGATTGAGGTTTCAAGATTGCCTGATGGGCAAGTTGGCGTTCGTAAAGGGTTCTGGAATGATATCTTTCCTGAAGAGCGCCGGGAGCCTTGGGCGGCTTGGTATCAGAGCATGTACGAACAGTATGGATATGCCGGTTACCTCAATACGGCGCGCGCCTTACGGGACTTAGGTCCGATAGCCAACTGATCTTTGAAAAGAGTGTAGTAGCCTAGTAGGCCGCAAGCCCCGGGATGTGCCGGGGCTTGCGGCCCTTTCCTGACCTCCGCCTTTTCGTCACGGTCGGGGCAAGCCTTCCCGTCAAGCGGTTACGGCAGTGTACATGCTTCCGGTTTGTGCTGAACCGGTACTCCGAGGTACCTTTCCAAGGAATACTGTTCTCCTAGGAAGGATACTCGCGCAGCGCAATCCACGAATGCTCGAAGAGAAGGTCCGCAGACTCAGTAGTTTGTCCGTGGAAGACGTAGAGAGCGTGATTTTCTCGGTCGCAGAAGAGAATTCACGCCTTAACCAGAACCACCAGTGGCGCGCGACCGCATTGAATTTTGGCACCGTATGAGAGTGATCAGAGCTCAGCAAGTTAAGTATTTGGATGGAAGGAATTTAGTGAGCCAAATGCCGTTATCGTAAGCAGTGCAAAGACCCCATTCTCAACAAAATAAGGGGTTTGAGATACTGGGGCCACCTGAAGAAAGGAGGTGGCAATGCTGGATCGAATGATGCCGGAATAGGTGAAGGTGTGGGGGATCACGGTCCCCGTTTCCCCAACCGGGAGGCGGAAATGGCCTGACGCGCTCCGTGCCAAGGCTGTCCAAAAGATTCTAGCTGGAGCCGGAATCCGCGAGACGGCTGAGGAAATCGGCGCCAACAAATCTCTGGTCGTTCTCTGGGTTAAGAAGGCCGACACTTCCGGGAAGAGCCCGGCTTTTGTCGAGGTCGTTGCTCCGGCGGTCCAGCGGCTGGCCGAGCCACCTCGCGAGAATGACCGCGAGACTACAACCGGCCCCTCCTGCCGGATCAGTATCGGAGCGGCAGCAACTGAGATACCCCTTGGCTATCCTGCCGATCATCTGGTGGAAGTTCTGCGGGCTGTGAGGTCAGCACAATGATTTCTCCCGCGAACAACTTCCGGATTTACCTTGCCTCAGAGCCGGTTGATTTCCGCAAGGGTATGGACGGGCTTGCAGCCTGTGTGTCTAACACTTTCGATCTCGACCCCTATTCAGGGGCGATTTACGTATTCCGCTCACGGCGCGCCGACCGGTTGAAGATTCTGGTTTGGGATGGTTCAGGCCTTGTGCTGATCATGAAACGGTTGACCGGCAAGCGTTTCACCTGGCCGAAACCGCAAGCCGGGCCTGTCACTTTGACCAAAGTCCAGTTCGACGCCCTTTTCGAAGGGATCGATTGGACCCAGGTGGCCGCATCAAGCAGCCGCAAGCCCGTTTTTCTGTAAACCCAACAGCCAGTTCCTTGTTGAGTGGCCGGAGCGCTCCCGGCCAATAGCCCAACTTTGCCATAGGTCTTAATCTGATGTCCCGCATCCCCTTCATCGAAGCCCGGTTTTTCAACCCGGATGAAACCACTTACACTCTGGAAAAACGGTTTGTGCAGCACCTGCGCGATCTGCGCAGCCGGGAGCTGCCAGATACCAGCGCTGGTGCAGATAGCGCAGACATTTGTGAAAACACCGCAAGGCGCCGCCACTCCACCAGCCCCAGCGACCGGGAAAGAGCGCGGATCAGATGCCGTGTTGATCTTCTTCTCGAACGCCGGAAGGCAGCTTCCGGCATAGGGCATCTCACCCGAGAGCACAGGGAGCGGCTCGCTGTGCTGCGTGATGGCGTCAGGCTCGCTGCAATCGCTACTGAACACCAGGCTGATGAACTGGCGGCCGAGCTGCACGGGGACGTATTCTCACACAGCTGGAACCCCGCGCGGGGTTCCGGCCCAAAGTCGTGTCCAGACGGTCTTCCAATGAAACGTGACGGTCTTCATGGCGAAATTCGTAGTACCCTGCGCCCAACTGGTCAGTCTTTGGCAGGACCCGGGACGAGTTCAGCCGCAAGCTCCAGAACAAACCTGTTGACCACCTCCTGGGCTTGGTCCTGAGATTTCTTCCCGCGCAGCATGCGGGCCAGCGCAGACCCGCGGCCTGAGGCTTCCTGCTCCAACAGCAGAAAAGCGACTTCCCGCATCTGGTACATGGCCAGATCGGCCTCATCCTGCCCCTGGTGCAATGCAAGCTCAGCCGGTGCCGCATACTCGGCCAGCAAACGTTTCAGAGCGGGCCTATTCTTTGATGCCTCGGCCCGGGAGATGCAGATGTCAGTCATGACTGCCATCTCGGAATGAAAAACTTCAACCGGCATGCATGCTGTTTGTCTGGAGTGACCAGCCTGCCGCACGACATGGATCTCCCGCTGCGCCGCGTCATAGGACATCTCAAGCCCATCGAGCGACACGTTCGATGCAATTCGGAACCCGAAGCGATTGCGCAGGCTGAGCGCTCCCTCAAACAGCACAAGCTGCAGAAGACTGGTCGGCGGCAGATCACAGGAAATGCGCTGGATGCCGCTGCGGCCGACGTGCTTGAAGTTGAGCGCGAGGCGGGCACCGCCGCCGTCCCGCGCCTCCATCGAAAACATCTTTGCAGGCATGGCGCGGCTTATGTGGAAGGCTGCCGGATCTTCAAGCGGCGGCCGATAGATCCGGCGATGCTAGGCGGCCATGCGCCTAAAGGGGCGCCGGGAAAGGACGTGTTCGCGTAGAGAGGACTCGGTCATTCCGGGGCAAATAAAGCCGCTTGGTGGGACGTCTGCGGCATGGGGAATCGCCTAGTCAGCCATTGAGCAAATCGTTGGTCCAATACTTGTCTGCCTGCAAAAAATTTTACCGACCAGTCAATTTCCGGGGTGGATACACCGCTTACGCCTATCTGACACCCATCCTTACAAGAAGATCCTCAAGAAGAACCTTAAGCGAAACGAGAAATCGCTCACTGATTTGCTCGACAAAACAGCGGACCTGGCCAAGAACTTTAACACGGTGGACCGCAAACTGCCTCATCTCAGCAAGGCGTTGGCAGCCCTTGGCAAGAACAGCAAACTGCAAGATGGCGTGAATTACACGGCCAAGGTGCTGGTCCAGTTGGGCGCGATCGCCGGTGGTGGTCTGGTGGACGCCACCAACGCGGTGGAAACCGCGGATGCCGCTGTCAAATTGGGGGACAAGGTCGCTGCGATGACCATTGCCAGCGTGGGCTACGCGGATGAGCTGCGCGAGACCGGCTCGATGATTAAGGATCTGGCCAACAGCTAGGCTGTGCTTAGTCCTGGTTATTGGCGATCCGCGTTTCGCATTCGGTGCTTTGAGTACTGGCGGGCTTAGCAAACAGCACCTCCGTCACGGCAACAGGACGTCATTCAAATCAAAAGGCCGTTGTCCGGAGGACGCACAAGATAGGCATTCGAACGCGCGGTTTGAAACGCCAGAGTTTGGCTTTCCTTTGTTATTGACCAACTGCACTTTGCCATCCGTTTCCACCCGTTCAGGCAGTTGTACGGCGAAGGTCGGCTGTGGGATGCGGCAATGCGGCGGAACGGCCCGATTAAATCTACTGAAACGCCGATTTTGCAAAAGGGCGCTATCTGCGTCTAGCGGACGCCATTGAAGGTGCCAGAGCGCCCCCTTGATGCAGGCAACGCTTAAACTGTGCCGTCTAATCGCCGTGGAAACCCTTATTTCCCGGTAACCTGTTGTTTCTGTGACCTCAGGGTTCGGGGGAGTACTCAAAGTTGCCTCTGCGAGAGTACGCTACATAGGTATGAAAAATGCTTCTGGGCCATGCCGCGATAGGCGCGCCACCCGTCTGCCGTGTTCTGCGCAACTGCATCTGACAAAACGGCAAGGGGGCTGCCATCCGAGCGGGCCAGGATCAGGGTCTGAGCGGCCTTTTCGAAGAAATAGAGATCCTCAAAGGCCTCCGCCACCGTATCGCCGACAATGGTGACACCGTGGTTGCCCATGACCAGTACCGATTTGTCGCCAATGGCATCGGCCAGCCGCTCGCCTTCCTCGGTGGCATCAGCAATGCCACCAAAGGAAAGGTCATAGGCCGTGCGCCCATAGAACCGGGCCGTGTTATTGTCGATCGGCACCATCGTTGGGTCCTTGAGGCAGGCCAGCGCAGTCGCATAGGGCGAATGGGCGTGTAGCACGACCCGTGCCTCGGGCAGGCGGCGGTGCAGGGTGCCGTGTACACACCAAGCCGAGGCATCCGCCGTTGCGGGTGTTTCCCTGGACTGGCTGTCCAGCAACAGCAAGTCCTCTGGCGCGATGGTGTCGAAATGCTGCCATTTGGCGTTTAGCAGAAACTGCTGCCCATCGGCTGAGACCGCTGCGCTGAAGTGATTGCCGACGCTTTCCGACCACCCCAGCATGTGGCAGATACGGAAGGCATTTGCCAGATCCTCCCGCAGGACCGTCTCGGTATCGGGGAGTGTTGCTGCGTAGGTCATGCCTTGAACCGCCCTTCGCTGACCAGCGCACGATAGGTGGAGCGCATTTCGGAGCGGTCCACGTAGCAGCCGCGCAGATAACGGTCGCCGCTGGTTGCCGTATAGGCGGCGCGGCCATGCACGATGCGGTGGTTGTCAAAGACCATGCATTCGCCGCCCTTCATCAGGAAACGCATCATGTATTTCTCTTCCTGCAGCATCCGACCAAAGCGGCAGAAGGCTGGGTAGTAATCGTCCAGCAGTTTTTGGTCGAGGTCGAAGATATCGGCCATATGCTGGCTGATGGTGAGGCCCTCGACCTCGCCGTGCTGATCCAGCTCGATCACATACTGGCGCGAGCGCGCATCATAGGTGTCATGTTCGCAGTAAAACGGGATCGGTACCTCGGTCAGCAGCTTGAAACCCTCCGGGTCGCGCTGGCGGAAGTCATTGGCCACCGCAACGCCATCGGCATAAAGGCTGTCACCGCCTTCAACCGTGTTGACGCGGCAATGCAGGAACTGGATGCCGGGGGCGAACTCCTCTGCCGGGGTGTCGGTGTGCAGCTCCAGCGCGCCAGCGGTATAGGCGGTGTTGGTCGGGTTGATGTGGGTCTTCACATCAAAATAGGTGCCAAAGAAGGTCGGGCGTACGCAGCCCATCAGCTCGGCTGTTTCGGTCAGACCTGCATCGGTGTCCGGCATGTCGGTCAGGATGGTGAAACCGTGTACCAGCATCGCCTCGATCCACTTGGCGCGGGTGGCGTTATCGGCCACCAGCTCTGGCTGGGAAAACCGCGGGACCGAGGGGTAATGGTTACCGAACCAGGCGACGCGCGACAGGTCGGCGGGGTCGTGGCGGGTCTTGCCGCCCGCATAGGTTTCCAGCCAGGACAGGGGCAGGCGTGTGACGTGGTCCTCGCCCAGCCACTCGATCACAAGCATGTCGCCCTCGACCTCGGCAGTTTTGGCGCGCGGGGCTACGTCCAGGTGGAAGATGTCAAAGCTGCGTTCGCGCGTGACCGGGCTGAAGGAACTGGGGCAATTGTCGCGCAGCCAGTAGTAGTTGAAGTAGTGCGTCTTGCCGTCGGGCAGCGTGATGTCGAGGCCTTTTTCGCCAAGACCGGTTACGGCAGGGATAGCGAGGGAGGAGCTGAGATCGTTCATGGAGGAGCCGCGTTTGTTGATTTGGTTTCTGCCACGCAACATTTCACGGGATGAGGCCTTGACGACAGCCTGTTTCGGGTGAAGATAACTTAAGCTGAGGATTAAGTTATTCCATGGGTCATCTCCCCCCACTGCGCCTTCTTGTGACCTTCGAAGCCTTGTCGCGGCATGGTTCGATGCGGGATGCGGCGGCGCGCCTGAACGTGACCCAACCCGCAGTCAGTCAGGCGGTCAAGGCGCTGGAGGAACATGTGGGCGTAGCGCTGTTTGACCGGCGGGTGCGGCCCGCGCGACTGACGGATGCCGGAGAGATGCTGTCGCGGGCAGTGCGTGAAGGGTTAGGACGGATTGCGGCCACGCTGGAGGATATCCGGGCGTTGCATGCCATCGGGGAACGGCAGGTGACTGTCTCCTGCACCGTGGGAATGGCGACCTACTGGTTGATGCCAAGATTGCCAATGTTTTACGCGGATTATCCGGATATTACCGTAAACGTGCAGGCTCCGGCGAGCGACCTTCCGGTGATGACGCCCGGTATTGATGTGGCTTTGCGCTATGGCAGTGGTGGCTGGCGCGAAGGGCGCACGGAAAAGCTGTTTTCTGAAGCGATTTGCCCAGTCGGTGCGCCTGCTTTGGTAGATCGGCTGTTGGCCGAGGGATGCGCGCTTGCCCAGGCGCCGCTGATCCATGTGCGCAATCCAAGCAATGGCAACTGGGCGGGCTGGGAGGACTATTTTCAGGCTCGCGGCATCCTGCGTCCGCGCGGTGGAGGTCAGGTGTTCAACAACTATGTGCAGGCGGCGCAGGCGGTCTACGACGGGCGTGGGCTTATGCTAGGGTGGCGGTCGATCACGGGGCAGGCAGAGCGGGACGGAGCACTGAAGGCCTGGCCTGAGGGGGCATTGGATCTGGGCACAGGATATTTCGTTACGACGGCCAGCGCACCATCGCAGGACACGGGTTTTTTCCTCGAATGGGTGCGCAGGGAAGCCGCTGCGTTTTAAATCCTTTGCACCAGCAGCCAGTCGATCAGCTTGCGCACGTCTCGGTGCCTGCGCAGATCGTCTCGCTCCACCAGAACGAAATTTGTCTGCATGGGCAGGTCCAGATCAAAAGGCGCTACCAAGCGTCCCTCGTCCAGCGCGCGGCGGGCGAAACTGCGCGAGATGAGCGCGCAGCCGTGCCCCGCCGACAGGATCTGCATGGCGATCAAGGAGGAATCGGCCTTCATCCAGTGAGGCGGGCGCGGGGCATCAATGCCGCAGTGATGAAACAGGCGGTCCCAATCCGTTTCCGATCCCACGACCTGAACAATATCCGCGTCGGCTAGGGTTTCCTGATCGGGCTCCGTGCCAAAATGGGCGGCATAATCCGGGTGACACACCAGCGTGGCTCCCTCCACGGGGAGCGGGTGGACCGTCTGCTCTGGCCATTCCCCTTCGCCATAGCGGATGTCCAGATCGACCCCGGCGCCATCAATCCGGTCTGACCAGACTGCGGTGGAGAGTTCGACGTCGATCTCCGGAAACTCCAGCGCAAAATCGCGCAGCAGCGGTGCCAGGATAAGGGCTGCAAAACTGATAGAGCAGCGCACGCGGACGACCGATTTGCTTTGCACCCGAAACAGCCCATCGGTGGCCGCCTGCATTTCGACAAAGGATTTGCGGACCGGGATCGCATAGGCCAGCCCGATATCCGTCAGTTGCACGCCTTTTGGCAGGCGCTTGAACAGCTGAATGCCAAGATGATGCTCCAGCTGGCGGATCTGTTGGCTGACGGCGGCAGGCGTCAGGTGCAGCTCCTCCGCGGCCGCGCTGAAGGAACTGTGACGTGCCGCTGCCTCGAAGGATCGCAGCCAATTGACATGAGGCAGCCTGCGCATGGGAGCTCCGTTCTTTAACCGGCCCATCATGGGGTGCCGCCAAATGGGTGGCAAGCCCTCCTGCCACAACCTGATTTGGGTCAAAGCGGTCATAGACATTGTTTGCAGTTCGGGGGCGCCCGCGCGCATCTGGAGACACGTTTCCAGCAGCCGGACCTACGCCAATGACCGAAGCCCCATTAGAGCAGGATTACGACTTTATCATCGTTGGTGCAGGCTCGGCCGGATGCGTTCTGGCCGAACGTCTGACCCGGTCCGGTCGCCATCGCGTGTTGCTGCTGGAGGCCGGCGGCAGCGACCGGAAGTTCTGGATCAAGCTGCCGGTGGGCTATGCCGTTACATTTGCAATGGCGGCATTGAACTGGGGCGATCACGCGGCGCCGGATGTGGCATTGAACGGGCGGTCCATCTACTGGCCGCGGGGACGGGTGCTCGGCGGGTCGAGTTCGATTAATGCGATGGCCTATGTCCGGGGGCTGCCGCATGACTTTGACGACTGGGCGCGCGCGGGGGCCGAGGGCTGGAACTGGACGAAGGTCCGCGACACCTATCAAGCGCTGGAGACCCACTCGGATGGCACGGGCGATGGTCCCGTCTGGGTGCAGGATCTGTCCGATCAGATGCACCCTTTCTCGGATCATTTTCTGCAGGCTGCGCAGGAAGCTGGTCTTGGCACCGCAAAAGACATGAACGCAGAGGGCGCAGAAGGGCTTAGCCATTATCGCAGCACCGTTCGCGGCGGGATGCGCTGGTCCTCCGCCGATGCCTTTCTACGGCCAGCCCTGCGCCGCCCGAACCTGACGCTGCTGACCCGCGCCGAGGTGCAAGGGCTTGACCTGGAAGGCGCCCGCGTCGTCGGTCTGCAATATACCCGCGGTGGCCAGCTATGCACTGCTCGCGCTGGTGAAGTGATCCTCAGTGCAGGCGCCATTAATTCCCCCCAGCTGTTGCAGCTGTCGGGTATCGGCCCCGCCAACTTGCTGCGGGAGCATGGGATTGAGGTGCGCCACAACCTGCCGGAGGTCGGTGAAGGGCTTCAGGATCATCTTGCTATTTCGTGGCAGTTTCATGCGCGGGAGCAGACACTCAACGCGGTTCTCGGCACCCTGTCCGGGCGACTACGGGCAGGGGCGGCATATGCCCTGACGGGGCGTGGCCCGTTGTCTGTACCGGTGAACCAGATCGGAGGCTTTGTGCGCTCTGGTGCGGATGCCCAGGCCCCGAACCTGCAACTGTTCTGCAATCCGGCGTCCTACGAAATCACCCCGAAAGGCAAGGTGGTGATGGACCGGCAGCAAGGCTACTTGCTCTCGGCGCAACCCTGTCGCCCGACCAGTCGCGGCCGCATCCGGATCCGCTCTGCCGATCCGCGCGAAAGGCCGCTGATCGAGGCGAATTCACTGGCCACGCCCGAGGATCGCGGGATGGCTGTACGTGCCAGCCGGGTGTTGCAGCGGTTGGCAGAAACGCCTGCGCTCAGGGCGGTGACATCCGGCTGCAAGACCAAGGGCTTTGCCGATATGGAGGATGAGGCTCTGCTGGAGGCCTTTCGGGCGCGGGCCTCAACGGTCTACCACCCGACCTGCACCTGCCGCATGGGTGAGGGGCCACAGGACTCAGTCGTCGACGGGCGGCTGCGCGTGCATGGCCTGGCCGGGCTGCGTGTGGTCGATGCCTCGGCTTTTCCCAATATCACCTCGGGCAACACCAACGCGCCCACAATGATGCTCGCCGCGCGCGCAGCAGATCTGATCCTGCAAGACAGCAGTTGATCGCCCCCAATCAATACGGAGCAGCATATGCGCCTTGAGACGCTTGAAACCTTTGTCTTCGGCAACCCGCCGCCCCGCCACGGCGGGCGCTATTTCGTTTTCATCCGCCTGACGACGGCCTGCGGCATCACCGGTGTCGGTGAAATCTACAACGCCACCTTCGGGCCGGATGTATGCTGCGCCATGGCGCGTGACATGTTCGAGCGCCAGTTCGAAGGCGCTGATCCACAGCAGATCGAGCTGTTGTTCCGCAGGGCCTATGGCGCGGGCTTCACCCAGCGCCCGGACGTGAGCGTCATGGGCGTGTTCTCGGGGTTGGAAATGGCCTGCTGGGATATTCTCGGCAAGGCCGCGGATAAGCCGGTTGCGGACCTTCTGGGCGGGCGCGTGCATGACCGCCTGCGCAGCTATTCCTACATCTACCCCACCGGCGGCGACGTCTATCCTGACCCGGATCAGCCCAATGCCTACAATGACCCGGGCATCGCGGCCGAGATCGCGGTGCAGATGGCAGATCAGGGCTTCACGGCGTTGAAATTCGATCCGGCTGGACCTTACACCATCTTTGACGGCCACCAGCCTCGGCTTGAGGACATCAGCCGCTCGGTCGCCTTTTGCCGCGAAATCCGCGCGGCGGTGGGGGACCGTGTCGATCTTCTCTTTGGGACGCATGGGCAATTCACCGTTTCCGGCGCGCGGCGGATGGCGCAGGCGCTGGAACCCTTTGATCCCTTGTGGTTCGAGGAACCGGTGCCCCCCGAAAGTCCGGAGGCCATGGCCGAGGTCGCCCGGTTTACCTCCATCCCCGTCGCCGCGGGGGAGCGTCTTTGCACCAAGTATGAGTTCGCCCGGGTACTTGAGACAGGTGCGGCCTCGATCCTGCAGATGAACCTTGGTCGTGTCGGGGGGCTGCTTGAAGCCAAGAAAATCGCCGCAATGGCTGAGGTCAAACAGGCGCAGATCGCACCCCATCTTTATTGCGGACCGATCGTGGCGGCGGCCAATATTCAGATCGCGGCGGCTTCGCCCAATTTCCTGATCCTGGAAAGCATTGGCCGTTTCGATGGCCCCTACATGTCCTGCGTAAAGGGCGGTATCGAATGGGAGGATGGCTATGTCCTCCCTTCGCGGGCGCCCGGACTGGGGCTGGAGCTTGACGATGCCGCAATCGCTGCGTTGCCCTACGAGGGGCGCGAACTTCACCTGACACTCGACACCGCACATGTGACACCCTGAAAGGCAGAGAGACCATGATTGTTCTGAACGAATTCTATATCGGCGGCGACTGGCAGGCGCCTGACAGCAGCCAGACCATGCCCATCCTGACCCCGTCGACGGGCGCGCAGGTGGGGCAGGTGACTCTTGGCAATGCGCAGGACGTGGATCGCGCGGTAGCGGCGGCGCAGGCCGCCTTTGTCAGTTATTCCATGACGACGAAGGATACGCGGTTGGCCCTTTTGCACCGACTGGCAGAGGTGATGCAGGCCCGCATGGAAGACCTTGCACAGGCGATCACTACTGAAATGGGTGCGCCGATCACCATGTCGCGCGAGGTGCAGGCCGCTTCGGGGTTTGGCCATCTTGAGGCGTTCCTCGCCACGCTTGAGGCGCATCAGGAAGAAGAAGCCCTGACCAACGGTGATATCGTCAGCCACGAACCGATTGGCGTTTGTGGATTGATCACGCCGTGGAACTGGCCGATCAACCAGATCGCGCTAAAGGTCATCCCGGCGCTGGCGGCGGGCTGTACCTGCGTTCTGAAACCCTCGGAGCATACGCCTCTATCGGCGCAACTCTTTGCTGAGATGATCCACGAGGCAGGCTTCCCGCCTGGGGTATTCAACCTCGTGTTCGGTGACGGCCCGTCGGTTGGCGCTGCCCTGTCCCGGCACAAGGACGTGGCGATGATGTCCTTTACCGGCTCCACCCGCGCAGGCAGTGCGGTTTCGCGTGATGCGGCGGAGACGATCAAGCGGGTGGCACTGGAACTGGGCGGCAAATCTCCCAATGTGATCTTCGCCGATGCCGATCTGGAGGCGCGCGTGACCGAAGGTGTGCGGGAGTGTTTCGACAACACCGGTCAGTCCTGCAATGCTCCCACCCGGATGCTGGTTGAACGCAGCGTCTATGATCGCGCCCTCGACATCGCCCGCAGCGCCGCCGCGGCCCAGGCGGTCGGCGATCCGCATCAAGAAGGCGATCACATCGGCCCGCTGTTTGATCAACTGCAATATGACCGCGTGCAACGGATGATCCAGATCGGCATGGACGAAGGCACACCCTTGCTGATTGGCGGGCTAGGACGCCCCGAAGATCTGCCTGCGGAACTGGCACAGGGCTGGTTCGCCCGGCCAACGATCTTTTTCGATGTCACCCCGGAGATGACACTCTGGCGCGAGGAGATCTTTGGCCCGGTTCTGGTGATGACGCCCTTTGACACCGAAGCAGAGGCCATCGCGCTGGCCAATGATACCGATTATGGGCTGGACGCCTATATTTCCACCGGGGACGAGGCGCGGGCCCTGCGGATGGCGCGGGCCCTTCGTGCAGGCGGTATTCACATCAACGGGCGGGCCACGGATTACGGTTCGCCGTTTGGCGGGTTCAAACAATCGGGCAATGGCCGCGAGGGCGGGCGGTTTGGACTTGAGGACTTTCTGGAAGTGAAGGTCAGGCCGCCCTTTTCTGCCTGAGCAGCGCGTCAATGACACCAAAGACACGGGACGCGAAAGGATATCGCGCCCCGTTTTTCTTAAGGTCCGGCCTTACTGGTCCAATAGCTTCGCCAGCGGCGCCGAAAGGCCGGTGGGAATGACCTCGTACCCCGGTTCTTCCGGCTCGTCATCGGTCATCTCGGCGGGGAAGCCGGGCGCGGTGATCGACAAGCCGGTGGCCTCTTCCAGCCTGCGGATGATGTTGGGTGAGAGTTCCCGTTCACCGAACCGCGCGATCCCGTCGTTCAGAATTCCAACCATCAGGGGGCTGATCTCCAGTGGAACGTCATGGGCCTCCGCGATGCTCTGGAACAGACCGATGTCCTTCTTCACCAGATCCATTGTGAAGGAAATGTCGCGCGATCCGTTCAGAATGACCTGGCTTTCGGTCTCATGCACGAAGGAGGTGCCGGAGGAGATCTTCATCGCCTCGTAGGTGGTGTTCATGTCCATACCGGCGGCTTTCATCGTTACCAGCGCCTCGCAGCAGGTCAGCAGATTGGCCGTCGCAAGGTAGTTGGTCATCACCTTGAGGATCGAGGCACTGCCGATATCGCCGGTGTGCAGGACCCGTCGGCCCACGGTGGTCAGCGTTGGCAACATCCGTTCAAAGGTGTCCCGGTCGCAGCCGGCGAAGATCGAGATATTGCCGGTGTCAGCCCGGTGACAACCGCCGGAGACCGGGCATTCCATGGTGGCGCCGCCGCGCTCGGCGACCAGAGCCGCCAGTCGTTTCACCTCGCCTGCATCGGTGGTCGACATTTCCATCCAGATCTTGGAACTGTCGACGGCTGGCAGCATTTCCTCGACGACTGCCGCAGAGGCGGCCGGGGAGGGCAGGCAGGTGATGACAGCGTCACAGTCCTGCATCAGCGCCAGAGGGCCACTGGTGGGCTTGGCACCGCGCGCGACGAATTCGGCCACAAGGTCGGGGTTGAGGTCATGTACCGTGACATCGAAACCGTTGCGCAGCAGGCTGCCCGCGAGCTTGCCTCCTACATTGCCGAGGCCAACAAAGCCGATCTTCATAGCGGGTGTTCCTTTATCCGAGTGCTATCGTGACAATCCTGACCGGCGATTGCACAGCGGTAAAGCAACCACTCTTGGCCCAAAGGGGTGGTTCGGATTGCAGCACATAGTTTCGCGGATCGCTGGGCGGCGACCCCCTGGTTATAGGCGGGACAACGCGCTGGGCTGGTGGGTAGGTTTGGTGATTCAAGGCTCATCTCTTGCTCTCTCCAGTGCCCTCGTATTTCTCTGCCGCCCGGTCTTGACCAGGATCAACGCCTTTCGGCGACACCCCTGAGAGACTGAGGTCAATGCGGTCATAGGGGAACGAGATCATGCTGGAAGATACTGTGAATGTTCGCCACCATATCGTCGGAGGCGGTATCGCCGGACTGTCGGCAGCTGTGTTTCTGTGCCGGGATGCGGGTGTCCGGGGCGAGGAAATTCAGATCTATGAGCAACTGAATGTCTGTGGTGGGTCGCTGGACGGTTCCGGAGACGCCGAGACCGGCTATCTGGTACGAGGCGGTCGCATGTTCGAGGAACACTTTGCATGCACCTTTGATCTGCTCAACAGCATTCCATTGCCGAACGATCCGTCGATCTCGGCACGGGAAGATATCTTTGCCTTCAATCGCATGGTGCCGGGATCGTCCAATTGCCGTCTTGTCCGCAACGGAAAACCGGCGGGGGACCGCTATGATCTCACGCTTGGCGCGCAGGATATCGTCGATCTTAACCGCCTGCTGCTACACGCGGAGGGTGGGCTGGGGGCGAAGCGGATCGACGACTGGTTCCAGCCTGCATTCTTCGGCAGTAATTTCTGGCTGATGTGGGCCACGATGTTTTCATTTCAACCCTGGCACTCGCTGATCGAAATGCAGCGATACCTGCGCCGTTTCATTCATCTGTTCCCCGGGTTCACACGCGTTTCCGGCGTATTGCGTACCCGATATAACCAGTATGATTCTATCATTGTTCCGATCCTGGCGTGGCTGCAGGCTCGCGGCGTCCGGTTCGAAACCAGCAAACAGGTCACCGATGTGCTGATCGAAGGAACGCGGCAGGATCGCTGCGTGACCGCGCTCCTCCTTGGTAGGGGAGAACAGGTGAAGATCGGTCCGCAGGATCACGTGTACCTTACGCTCGGCTCGATGACCGATGGGGCGTCTCTTGGGAGCAGGGAAAGCCCGCCCGCACTGGGCAAGACGGCCGAGGGCGGCTGGAGCCTGTGGAAGACATTGGCGTCCCGATACGACGGTTTGGGCAGGCCCGAGGTTTTCTGTAGTGACATTGGCAAAACTAGCTGGAATTCGTTCACGATCACCCTCGATGACCCTGGTTTTTTTGAATTCATGGAGGACTTTACTAACAACCGCACCGGAACCGGTGGCTTGATTACCTTCGCCGATTCCGGTTGGACGCTGTCTATTGTGCTGTTCCATCAGCCACATTTCAGGGGGCAAAAACACGGCACCTATACCTTCTGGGGTTATGGATTACGAGGTGACCGCAAAGGAGATTTCGTGAAGAAGCCGATGTGGGAAGCGACCGGGCTGGAAATCATCGAAGAGCTTTGCGGGCATCTGCGCTTGGCGGGTGATCAGCGGAAATGGTTCGAGAGTGCGAAAATCGTTCCCTGCCGGATGCCCTACATCACAAGCCAGTTCATGCCGCGTCAAGCGGGGGACCGCCCGGATGTGCGCCCGCATGGGGCTCGCAACTTCGCCGTAATAGGACAGTATTGCGAACTCCCTCGGGACTGTGTGTTCACGGTGGAATACTCAGTTCGCTCTGCACGAACTGCGGTCGCGAGTTTGACAGGTCGTGTAACCCCGCCTCCTCCCGTGGCGCGTACCGATCTCGACCCAAGAGTGCTTATCCGCGCATCCCGTGTTCTTCTTGGAATATGACGCAATACGGATTGCGCCGTATCTTGCCTCCGAGGCAAAAGGATCTCTGCCTCGCGCTTTTAAGGCCGCACTGACTTTCGTTGAACTGATCCGTTCGAGGAGGAACGACAGCCGAAATTTGACTGCAAACGACAGTGCGCGCACTGAGGAAGTCGCCTCCGCCTAGGACCATGTGGCGCGGTGCCATGAAAGGCTGCTTTGGGGAGGTGCGCATTAAGTTTGGCCATCCTGTCAAATGCCCGCTCTAGGGCCAGTCATGCCTGTTTCCTCCTCGAGGAGCCTCGGCTTTACAAAGCTCACTATCTACGCTTCGCTGACCTCTGCACAGATCGTAGCATCGCCCTGGTCTGCTGAGCGGACCCGAAGGTCCGCTCTTGGGAAACCTCTCGCGCCTGCAGCAGAGCCTGCGCTGCGCCCTGCTGGAAGGTCGTAATTGGGCTGGAGCTAGGCATGCGGTTGAGGTAACCGAAGCGCCCAAGCAGACCGAGTATGGAAGGCTTGACCTCAGGGCCTTTGGGCATGGCCATCTTTGTCTCGTTCTAACCCAATATACCTCTGGCGATCGGCAGGTCACCTGCCATGTTGATGGGGCCGTTGCTATGGCGGGCGCAGCCGCAGAAACAGACCCTCGAACAGAAAAACAATTACCATACCGGCGGCGGCAATCAGCACGATCGACGGATCAGACTGCCACTTCATCGCTGCTAAGGCCGCGAGCACGACAGCGTCCAGCCCGATTGCCGTCAGTAGGATCCAGCCTTGGGCGCCGACCTCGTCACGAAGGTTTCGGAACACCCCCCAGTGGGTGAGTATATCCATCACCAAATAGAAGAACACGCCGAGCGATGCGATGCGGCTCAGGTCGAAAAAGACAGTGAGCAGTGACGCCACTACCACCGTGTAGACCAGCGTGTGATCGCGCACGACACCTGGCATGCCAAAATGGCTGTGCGGAATCAGTTCCATTTCGGTCAGCATTGCCAGCATCCGCGACACTGCAAAGACACTGGCAATCAGGCCCGAGGCGGTGGCAATCAGCGCCAGCGCCACGGTGAGATAAAAGCCTGTGCGTCCCAGCGCGGGCTCAGCGGCTTCCGCCAGAGCATAGTCCTTTGCGGCCACGATCCGCTCAAGTGGCAGGCTGCTGCCGACGGCCAAGGCCACCAGCAGATACAAGATCGTGCAGGCCGCAATAGAAATCACGATGGCGCGTCCGACGTTACGGTGCGGGTCGGTGATTTCGGCGCCGCTGTTGGTTATGGTGGTGAAGCCCTTGAAGGCAAGAATGGCCAGCGCCATCGCAGCGATTAACCCGGTGGCGCTGGTGGTGCCAGCGGTCTCGGCTCCACTGCCTGTAGCCTCAAAGGTGACACCGCCAACCCAGAGTGCGGTGATGCCGAACAAAAGGATCCCCCCGACCTTGAGCGCAGCCATCAGGATCGAGAGCCAGCCGACCGAGCGATTTCCCGACACATTGACGAGCCAGGCGAAGAGGATCACCGTAACGCCGATCGCGGGGACCAGCCAATTGTCACGAGGTATGTCGAGACCGCGCAGGAGGTAGTTGGCAAAGGTCCGCGCCACGAGGCTTTCGTTGATGACCATCGACAGCGCCATGAGCAGGGCGGCTCCAGCAGCGACCGTGGTTGGCCCATAGGCCTTTTGAAGGATCATGCCGATACCCCCCGCCGAGGGGTAGGCGTTAGACATCTTGACGTAGGTATAGGCACTGAAGCCGGTAATGACGGCCCCGGCGACAAAGGCGAAGGGAAAGAGCGGGCCAGCAAGTTCCGCGATTTGGCCCGTCAGTGCGAGAATTCCGGCCCCGATCATGACACCGGTGCCCATGGCGACAGCGTCCAGCAGCGAGATGGTGTTTTCCCGATATTCGGACCTCATCCGGTGTTTCCCTCCTTTTGTGGTCGTCTGTTTGGCTGTCGTTTTGTGGACTTGCCGCCACGCAGGGCCAGCAGCACCAAAGGCGCAGCCGTCAGTAGGCCAAGGGCAAGGAAAAGCCACTCCGCCGTGCCAAAATCTCCCGCCATCGCAGCGCTTCCGAAATGCGCCAGTATGAAGCTTGTTGGCAGGATCCCGGCCAGGGTGGCCAGTGCAAAGCGCCAAAAGTGCAGGCGGCTCAGCCCAGCGGCATAACTCATCACGTCAAAGGACACGAAGGGCAGCAAGCGGCTCACAAAGACAGTCAGAGTCAGTGCGTTCTGGGAGCGTAACAGGCCACGACCAGTCTTACCACCGAGCAGACGCTCAACCCTATCGCGCCCGCCGCCGCGCGCCACAAGGAACGCCAAGATTGCGCCCATTTCAGAGCCGAACGCGACGTAGACCGCCCCAAGGTAGTGCCCGTAGGCGGCCCCGGCAGCGAGAGCAATCGGCGCACTCGGCAGCGGGCTGGCCACTACGGCTGCCGTCATCAGGCCGATCACAGCAAGCGGTCCCCAGGCTCCGGCAGAGGCAACCAAATGCGCGACCCTGTCCTGATTGAGCTCTGCTGACCACCATCCCGCACTCCAGGTCACGAACAAAGTCACTAACAGGGCCAATAGACCCAAGGTCGCGGCAACGGTTCCGAGGCTGCGCTGCCTTCGCTGTTCGCGATGCTTGGTCATGTCTTGTCTTTTCGTCGGGCTTGTCACTCAGACGGCGGTTGTGCAGAGGGCGCATCGAACGGTTCCCGAACGACAGGGGAGTGGCCCGGCCGATGTGACCGGACCCAAGGTAAAGGGGCCGATGCAGGATTACTCTTGTTCCGACATGCCCTGCATCATCTGATGCCCGCCCATGCCTGTCCCGTGCATGCCTTTCCCGTGCATCCGTTTCATCCGATTGGCGATGGCGCTCATTTCATCAGAGGTGATGGCGCCATCCCCGTCCGCATCCAGATGCTGGAAACGGTCTACCATCGTCTCGCGCAGCATTTCGGCGTGCCAGACCGAAAATTCGTCAAGGGACAGGGTGCCATCACCGTCGGCGTCATAGTCTTTCAGGCCCGCCTGCATCTTTTTGCCAGGCATGCCATCCATCATGTCCGCCCCCATCATTGTCCGCATCATGTCGCGGTCCATCCGGGACATGACGTTCCGTCCGGCGCCGCCGCCGTGCATCTGCATCATCTTATGCATCATGTGTTTCATCATCATCTCGTGGCGGTTGCCCTCCATCTGAGGCTTTTCATCCCCCATATGTGCCCCGCCGGTATTGCCTCCGTGATGGCGGCTGTCGGCCAGAGCGCCGCCGGCGGTGAGCAGGGAAGCGGCGAGAATGCTTGCGGTTTTTACAAATGTCGGCATGAAATCCTCCTTTGGTTCGGGTCGATACCCATCACCTTGGGATGATTGCGCAGAATGGAAGGCCGTCGCACCATCAGAATTGTAACGGTCTGTCGCAAGCCGACTGTCTGATACAATCCGCTACAATTGCGATGGTGAAATTCAAACGGTCTTTCCGGTAGGACAAAAGCATGGGACCCCAGCCGCATATCCTTGTCGTCGACGATCACGCGCAGATCCGTGAAAGCGTGACGCGCTACCTTGAAAAGAACGGGATGCGGGCGACAGCGGCCAAGGACGCCGCCGATATGGACGCGCAGCTTGCGGCGGGGCATTTCGATCTTGTTGTGCTGGACGTGATGATGCCCGGTGAAGACGGCCTGTTGGCCTGCCGGAGGCTGGCCGATGAGGGCACGGTACCAGTCATCATGCTGACCGCGCTGGGCGAAGAGAGCGACCGTATCTCCGGTCTTGAGATCGGTGCAGATGATTACCTTGCAAAGCCATTCAATCCGCGCGAGCTGCTGGCCCGGATCAAGTCGGTCCTTCGGCGGAGCAGGCGGCAGGACCCTCTGGCCGGGCGGCTGGCGGGGCACAGGGTGCGGTTCGAACATCTAGTGCTCGACACCGACCGGCAGATCCTCATTGATGACAACGCAGATGAAATCCCGCTGACCAGTTCGGAATTCCGGTTGCTGGTTGTCCTGCTGGAACGGGCGCGCATGGTGTTGAGCCGCGATCAGCTGCTCGATCTTACCGCCGGGCGAACTGCCGGCCCTCTGGACCGCACCATCGACAACCAGATCAGCCGCCTGCGACGCAAGATCGAGCCCGATGTCCTGCGCCCCCGGATCATCAAGACGGTGCGCAACGGCGGGTACTGCCTGGCCACGGATGTGGAGGAGGAAGCGTGATATCGCGCCGCCGGATGTCGCTGCGGGTGCAGCTGACCCTGCTGGTCGTTGCGGCGCTGGTCGCGGCGCAACTGGTCAGCCTGTTTTTGTTCGCGGATGAGCGCAGCCTTGCGATCCGCGCCGCGCTTGGCTTTGAAGCCGCCGGGCGCGCGGCAAATGTGGCGCGGCTGATCGAGGAAGCTCCACCCGACCTGCATGCTTCGATCCTGCGGGCCGCGAACTCGCCGCTGGTGCGTTTCGAACTGGCGGATATAGCGTCGGTCCAGCACATGGACCACTCTGACGGCGGCCTGGTCGAAGCCCGTATCCGCACACTGTTGGACGACAGTTTCAGCCGGGATATCCGTGTCGAGCTGCACCAGATCGAAGGGCAGCTGATGCCGCTGCCCAACCTGTCGCCGGAAATGACCGACATGCATATGGCGATGATGCGGGGTGAGCTGACGGCGGTCGAGATGAACCTCTCTATCGCGATCCGTGGCGGTCAATGGCTGAACGTGGGCACCCGTTTTGAACGGCCTCCGATCCAGTGGCCGCTCTATTCGATGCTGACCTTCGCCCTGTCGGCGGCGGTATTGCTGGTCGTGGTGATCTGGTTCGTGATGGCGCGCCTGACTGGCCCCCTCAGGCGGCTGGCCCGAGCGGCCGACAGTCTTGGACGCGGCGAAGATGTGGCCGAACTGCCCGTCGCAGGCCCAAGCGAGGTGCGCGATCTTACCCGTGCTTTCAACCGGATGCAGGACCGCCTGACTCGCTTTGTAGGGGACCGCACGCGGATGCTCGCGGCCCTCGGGCACGACCTGCGCTCACCGCTGACCGCCCTGCGGGTGCGCGCGGAGATGGTCGATGATGAGGAAACCCGCGACAGCCTTGTGGTCTCGGTACAGGAAATGCAGGGCATGGTCGATGCAACGCTGACCTTTGCCCGAGGGCTGACCGGATCCGAACGCCCTGAAACCATAGAACTGCATGATTTTCTTTCGGCCTTGCGCGCCGACATACCAGGCGGTTTCGATCTTGGCGCCGGGCCTGACACAAAGGCGCGCTTGCGGCCCAATGCCATCCGGCGGGCGCTGCGCAACCTGATCGAGAACGCCAATCGCTATGGCGGCGGCGCCTCGGTGGGCTGGCAGTGCGTGGGCGATACTGTTGTCCTGACGGTTGACGACAACGGCCCCGGCATTCCGGAGGACGAGGCCGAGAAAGTCTTTGACCCGTTCTACCGGCTTGAGGCGTCGCGATCGCTGGAAACCGGGGGGCATGGGCTGGGCCTGTCGATTGCGCGGACGATCATCCAGGCGCATGGCGGCGACATCACCCTCAGGAACCGTGAAACAGGCGGGCTACGCGCCATCGTGACGATCCCGCTTGCCGGAGAAACACCCGATGAAAGGAGAGAAAGATGACTCTGAAACTCTGGAGTATGACTGCTGCTGCGGGCCTTTTCGCCTCAACAGCAATGGCGGATCCCGAAGGCCACTGGGACGGGCATATGATGTGGGGCGGCGGCTATGGCGTATTCGGCGGGCTGATGATGCTGGTCTTCTGGGGCGTTGTCATCGCCCTGATCGTGCTGGCTGTGCATTGGCTGAGGGACAGCCGCCCGGGTGGCGCCCGGTCCTCCGATGCGCTGGATATCCTGCGGGAACGGCTCGCCAAGGGCGAAATCGATGAGGATGAATTCCGCCGTCGCAAGGCCACGCTTGAGGAATGACCTGACCCATCAGGTCAAACGCTCGAACAGCACAGGCTGGGCGCAGATCTGGGAGGCAGGACCGCTGAGGCCGACCCTCACGCGTGTCATAGAACCCGGTTGCGGCCGGGGTCGCTAGAATGGTTTTTTGCCAGCATGGATGTGAGCATGCTCCCGAAAAGCTGTGCTCCTCAGGCCGTCCCGCCGCCGGATCTGGTCAAGGATACAAACCGATACATTTCTTGCGGCCGTCCCAGCTTGCCGCATGGGGTGCCTTCGATATTCACTTATTCAAAGCAGGCAGAGGGCAGGCACGCCCCAAGCAGTCGAAAGAGCGTCCGCCGGAACGCAGGTCGGGCCTCATCTGCACTAGGAAAAGCGAAAGAAAGACACGAAATGAACAAGTTGACTGTTGTGGTAGCCGTCATTCTGGCTGGGGGCATCGGAGTCGGTGGCTGGCAGTACCTGCAACCCGAGGCCGCACCGGCCGGTCATTCGATGGCGTCGCCTGACACGGGCGCGCTTGCCCCTGGCGCTCCGATTGCAACGGTCGCGCTGCCGACAGAACTCTCTGGCAATGCCCAGCTTGGAAAATCCATCTTCGAAGCCAAATGTGCCGACTGTCACGGGGAAAACGCAGCAGGGCAGAACGGGGTTGCGCCGCCGCTGGTGCATAAGGTCTATGAACCCAGCCACCATTCCGACATGGCCTTTATCCTGGCTGCGCAGAACGGGGTGCGCGCCCATCATTGGCCCTTTGGCAATATGCCTCCGGTCGAGGGGGTCACGCCGGGTGATGTTAAGATGGTCATTGCCTACGTGCGTGAACTGCAACGTGCGAACGGGATCGAGTGATGCTCCTGGGGTCTGGATCGCCAAGGGCAGCAAAATTCAGCATCAACGGAGTATTGATACGATGAAGACAACACCCATTCTGGCAGCAATCGTCATCACCGGCACAGCAGTCGCAGCCTTTGCGCACGGCAATGCCAAGGGTATCGTCAGGGATCGGATGGAATCGATGGAAGCGATGGGGGATGCCGTGAAGGCGGTCACCCCGATGATGCGCGGCGAGAGGACCTATGATGCCGCTGCCATGCGCAACACAGCCCGGATTTTCCAGAAACACGCAGGCGAGGCCCTGACTGATCTTTTCCCGAAAGGGTCTGGCGGTGCCCCTTCCGAGGCCAAGGATGCGGTCTGGGCAGACTGGGATCGGTTCGCGGCGCTGGCACGGCAGTTGGAAATCTACGCCGAGGGCCTGGAGGCCGCTGCCGGGAATGGCCTCGCTGGTGGCGGAGGCATGGGCGCAGGGTCGATGATGGGGAATAGCTCCGGAATGGGATCGGGTTCGATGATGGGCAACGGATCCATGATGGGGTCAGGCACCAGTATGATGGGCGGCGGCGCCGGGATGATGCGCGCAGAAGATATCGCCGCGATGCCTGCGGATGCGGCCTTTGCGATGACGACACAGGTCTGCTCGGCCTGTCATTCCCGGTTCCGGGCGGAAGACCACTGAGCATGCGCCGGGTCGCATTTTTGTCTGGCGGGGCGGCGGCATGTGTTGCCGTTGTCCTGACCGCGGTGATCGCGTGGCCGGTCGGCAGCGCTCCGAAGCCGATCACGACGGAGGGCGACGTTAACCGGGGTGCTTACCTGGCACGTGCCAGCGGCTGTATCGCCTGTCATTCGAATTTCGAAGCGGGCGGTGCCCCGCTGGCCGGAGGGGCGCCGCTGAAGACGGATTTCGGCACCTTCTATCCGCCGAATCTGACCACGGATCCCGAACATGGCATCGGCGGCTGGACTGCCGAGAGTTTTGCAAAAGCCATCCGTCAGGGCATCGGACCAGATGGGGAACCCTATTTCCCGGCCTTTCCTTACCCCTTCTACGCAGAGTTTTCCGATCAGGATATCGCCGATCTGTGGGCCGCGTTTCAGACCGTGGCACCGGTGCCTGAGGCCGCGCCGGATCATGCGGTCGGTTTTCCCTTCAATCAGCGCTGGGGACTGAAGCTTTGGCGGGCCGCGTTTTTCCACGATCCGGGGACGGAACCGCTGCCGGGGCGCAGTGCGGCCTGGAACCGGGGCAGGGAACTGGTTCGCGGCGCGGCCCATTGCGGGGCCTGCCATACGCCGCGCAATCTGGCGGGGGGCCGTGATCCTGACGCAGCCTTTGCCGGCAATGACGCGCTTCCGGGTGGCAGCAAGGCGCCCTCGATCCGGGCCGCTTATCTAGCCAAGAACGGCTGGACAGTCTCGTCGCTGTCCTACGCGTTGCAGACGGGCCTGACGCCATCAGGCGATGCCTTTGGCGGCAGCATGGCCGAGGTGGTCCGCGAAGGCACCCGGTTCCTGACTCCAAAGGACCGTGAAGCCATCGCCACCTATCTGCTCGACGCTGATGGGGGCGCAGCCGAATGAACGATGTGGGCGCAACGCGCACCATTACCTTTGCCGCCGACAATCCCGGCGACCGGTTGTTGCACTGCCATATGCTCACCCATGCGGCCTCGGGCATGAAGACATGGGCGCGGGTCACATGAGGGTGCAAGTCATCATCGCCGTGCTGGCATCGGCAGTGGCTGGCGGCGTTTGGATGCTGCAAGGACAGGATCCGGCGGTGGCCTCCGGCGCCGAGGGGCTGGACATTGCCGAGGGCGAGGCCCTTTACGCCGAAGCCTGCGCTGCCTGTCACGGGGCTCAGCTGGAAGGCCAGCCGGACTGGCGCACACGCGGCCCCGACGGGCGTCTGCCCGCCCCCCCGCATGATGAAACGGGGCACACCTGGCATCATTCGGACAGCCTGCTGTTCAACTATACCAAGCTGGGCGGCAAGGCCCTTATGGCCCAGCAGGGCATGGAGTTCGACAGTGGCATGCCGGGGTTTGGCGACAGCCTTACGGATCAGCAGATCCGCAACGTGCTGGGCTATATCCGGTCCACCTGGCCGGAGCATGTAAAGGAAGCTCAGAAAGCGCGAACCAATGCGGAAAATGGAGAGAACTGACATGACCCTTAAGGCACCGATCCTTGCACTGGCGATGGCCACGTTGCTGCCGATACCCGCACTCTCGCAGGAACTCGACGAGGCCCGCGTCCGGGAGCTGGTCCTGGAGACGATACGGGAGAACCCCGAGATCGTCATGGAGGCCGTTGCTCTGCTGGAAAAACAACAGGCGGATGCACAGGCAGAAACTCAGGCAGAGGTGCTGCGCAGCCAGCGTGACTTGATTGAACGCGATCCGAATGCGCCGGTCCTCGGCAATCCGGAGGGGGATGTAACCGTGGTGGAGTTCTTCGACTACAACTGTCCCTATTGCCGCCGGGTAAAACCCGAGGTCCGGGCGCTGATCGAGGAAGATCCCAATATCCGGCTTGTCTACCGAGAATGGCCCATTCTTGGCGACGGCTCGGTCTTTGCCGCCAAGGCCGCGCTCGCGGCGCGGGCGCAAGGAAAATATGAAGAATTTCACTGGGCGATGATGGCGATCAAGGGCCGTGCCCAGGAGGCCACGGTCCTGCGCGTCGCCGAAGAGGTCGGGCTGGATCTTGAGCAGCTGAAAAAAGACATGGAGGCGCCGGAAGTGGCTGAACACATCGCCACATCGATGCGTCTGACCCAGGCGCTTGGCTTCAACGGAACGCCGTCCTTCGTTGTCGGGGATGCGCTGGTGCCGGGGTTTGTTGAAAAGGACCAGCTTTCCGAACTGGTGAGCACAGCCCGGGACCGCGCCGAATAATGGGGATCCCGCGCCGGAGGGGGCCGACGCGGGACAGGATCAGGCGGCAGCGGGCTGCGAGTCGTAGCCCGCGTCCTTGATCACGGCGGCAAGCTGATCAGCCGACAGTGCGCTGTCGATCTTCACCAGGCGTTCGCCGAGGTCGCAGGCAATCGTGGCGGCCGGATCGGCGGCCTTGACGGATTTTTCGATGGCGGCAGTGCAGTGGCCGCAGCTCATGTCCGGAACCTTGAATTCCATTTCGAACCCTCTCTGGTTTGGTTGCAGGGCGAGAGATGGGGCTTCCAGTTAGGGGAAGGTCAAGACGTGATCTGACCTGTGATAAAATTTTGACGCGCCCTTGACCTTCCAGTGACTAGAACCACCATGTAAGTCACAGCCACACAGAATCGAGGAGGCTGTCATGCCCGAACAAACCCCTGTTACATTGTCCGTCGAAGGCATGTCCTGTGCCTCTTGCGTTGGGCGCGTGGACCGCGGCCTGACGGCGGTTGAGGGCATCCATGACGTCTCGGTCAACCTTGCATCTGAAACCGCAAGACTGGTCGCCGACAACCCGGAGCGCATCGCAGACGCCATTGCGGCGCTCGACAAGCTTGGTTACCCGGCGCGGGTGGCGTCGGTGACGCTGAACGTGGAATCGATGTCCTGCGCCTCTTGCGTGGGGCGCGTCGACAAGGCGCTGGAGGCGGTGCCGGGCGTGCTTGACGTCAATGTAAATCTCGCATCTGAAACCGCGACTGTGCGCTATGCCGAAGGCGCGGTCACCCCCGCCGAACTGATCGCGGCCAGCAAGGACGCCGGCTATCCCGCAACCGTGGCAGAGGCGGCGGGCGGAGAGGATCGCACCGCCCGCAAGGCCGAAGAGGCCCGCAGCCTTGCCCGGCGCATGGCCTATGCCGCTGCCCTCGCGCTGCCGGTCTTTGTGGTTGAGATGGGCGGCCATGTGTTTCCGGCCTTTCACCACTGGATCAACGCCACCATCGGTCAGCAGACCAGTTGGCTGTTGCAGTTCGCACTGACGACGCTGGTGCTGATCGGGCCGGGTCGGATTTTCTATCTCAAAGGGTTCCCCGCGCTGCTGAAGGGTGCGCCGGACATGAACAGCCTTGTCGCGGTGGGTACCGGGGCGGCCTATCTTTACTCCGTTGTCGCAACCTTCCTGCCTGCGCTTTTGCCGGACGCGGTGCGTGCGGTCTATTTCGAGGCGGCAGCAGTCATCGTCGTGCTGATCCTGCTGGGGCGCTTTCTTGAGGCGCGCGCCAAGGGGCGCACCGGCGCCGCGATCCAGAAACTGCTGGGGCTGCAGGTGCGCACCGCCCGCGTGATGCGGGGCGGCGAGAGCACCGAGGTCTCTGTCGATGAGCTGGTGCAGGGCGACATCATCGTCGTCCGCCCGGGCGAGCGCATTGCCGTGGATGGCGAGGTGATCGAGGGCAACAGCCACGTCGACGAAAGCATGCTGACAGGCGAGCCGGTTCCAGCGGAAAAGACCGCTGGTGATGCCGTCACCGGCGGTACCGTGAACGGCGCAGGCAGCCTGCAGTTCCGCGCCACGCGGGTTGGTGGTGACACCACCCTCAGCCAAATCATCCGCATGGTCGAAGAGGCGCAGGGCGCCAAGCTGCCGATCCAGGGGTCGGTTGACCGGATCACCCTGTGGTTCGTGCCCGCGGTGATGGCCGCCGCGACCCTGACCATCCTCGTCTGGCTGATCTTCGGCCCGTCGCCCGCGCTGACGCTGGCGTTGGTCGCAGGTGTATCGGTGCTGATCATTGCCTGCCCCTGTGCCATGGGTCTGGCCACGCCGACCTCGATCATGGTGGGCACCGGCCGCGCCGCCGAGATGGGCGTGTTGTTCCGTAAGGGCGACGCGCTGCAACAACTGGACACGGTCGAGGTCGTGGCGCTGGACAAGACTGGCACCGTGACCGAGGGCCGCCCGGAACTGACCGACCTTGTTCTCGCCACAGGTTTTGAACGGGCGGAGGTGCTGTCCAAAATCGCCGCGGTGGAGGAACGTTCGGAGCACCCGATCGCCGAAGCCATCGTTCGCGCCGCCCGCGCCGAGGGCGCACCACGCGCTGAGGCGGGCGATTTCACCTCGGTCACCGGCCACGGCGTGCGCGCCTTGGTGGACGGGGCGCAGGTGCTGGTCGGCGCCGACCGGTTCATGACACGCGAAGGCATCGACACGGCGGCGCTGGCGGCGCAGGAGACCGAGCTTACCAAACGCGGGCGTACGGCGCTCTACGCGGCAGTTGATGGGCGGCTTGCGGCGGTGATCGGCGTGGCCGACCCGGTGAAACCGGCCAGCCGCGCGGCCATCGCTGCGCTGCATGAAAAGGGGCTGAAAGTCGCCATGATCACAGGCGACAAGCGCGAGACAGCAGAAGCCATCGCCGACGAAACCGGCATCGACCACGTGATCGCAGGCGTTCTGCCCGACGGCAAGGTCTCGGCGCTCGATGAGTTGCGGCAGGGGCGCCAGATCGCCTTTGTCGGGGATGGCATCAATGACGCGCCTGCGCTGGCCCATGCCGATGTCGGCATCGCCATCGGTACCGGCACGGATGTGGCCATCGAAAGCGCTGATGTGGTGCTGATGTCGGGCGATCTGCGCGGTGTGGTCAACGCCTTCGAGGTCTCTCGCCGCACTATGCGCAACATCCGCCAAAACCTGTTCTGGGCCTTCGGCTACAACACCGCGCTGGTACCGGTTGCTGCGGGCGTACTGTATCCTGCCTTCGGTGTGCTGTTGTCGCCGATGCTGGCGGCAGGTGCGATGGCACTGTCGTCGGTCTTTGTCCTGACCAACGCGCTGCGCCTGCGCCGCGTAGCACCGGCCATGGATGAAAAAGCCGGGGCCAGCGGCGCCCGCGCAAGCAACGCGCATGTTCCGGCGGAATGACAGGGGGCTGGAGTGAATATCGGTGACGTATCACGGCGATCAGGACTGCCCGCAAAAACGATCCGCTACTACGAGGATATTGGCCTGATCCACCCGCAGCGCAGCGAGAACGGGTATCGCAGCTTTCGTGAACAGGACCTGCACAAGCTGGCCTTCCTCGGCCGCGCCCGCGCGCTTGGCTTTACCATTGAAACCTGCCGGGCGCTGATGGCGCTATACGAGGACGAGGGCAGGGAAAGCGCGCAGGTCAAGCGCATTGCCGAAGAGCATCTGGCCCAGATCGACGAGAAGATCACTCAGCTCCAGTCTATGCGTGACACGCTGGATCAATTGGTGCACGCCTGCGCGGGAGATCACCGCCCGGATTGCCCCATCCTGAAGGATCTGGCACGAAACACGACTGAGGAAAACATTGGGGAGCCTGTGGTGCGCTGATGAGGCAAGCGTGAATTCGCGGGTGCTGTATGGGGTGGGCTTTCGGACGCGGAGAAAGTGCTGTTTTCGCGAGACCTCTAAGGTATTTTCAAAGCGCGACCAAAGGATGAGGCAGGGCAAAGGCTAGCGCGGCGGCGCATGCGGTATCTGAGTGATCTGCCGCGTCGAGATTGACAACCTGCTAGATCAAACCTTCGGCGTCTTGGGCTCACACTTGGGAGCGCTGATCTACAATACGTCAATATTTCGGCGACCGAGCCTGGTGCGCGACGAAGACTGGCCCGCCATCGCGATCACGGAGAATCTCACTGTTGATCTGATAGGCCCGGTCAAGGCAGGGCGACTGCAGAACCTGTGAGGTCGGTCCGGCCGCAGCGAGCCTGCCGGTTTCAAGAAATACCGTCTGATCCGCATAACGGGCTGCCAAGGTCAGGTCGTGCAAGGCCGCGAGCACGAGTCTGCTCTGCGCAAGCTTTTGCAACTGTTCGAGTACCTCGAGCTGGTGGTGCAGGTCCAGCGCACTGGTGGGTTCGTCTAGGATCAGCAGGCGGGGATTGCGGATTAGGCGTTGCGCCAGAAGAACGCGCTGTTGCTGGCCCCCTGACAGACGATCCATCCGATGCTCAGCGAGATGTGCAAGGTTCAGTATCTCTAATATCTGGGCGACTTCGGCGCGCACCTGCGCTGTGATGCGCCAACCGAGCCTTTCACGCCGCCCAAGCAGCACACATTCCGCAACGCTCATGGCGGCCTTCACGGTGAAATCCTGTGGTAGGAATCCGATGCGCTCGGGCGCAGGCCAGCTCTGGTCCAGCGCCTTGCTGCCGCCGTGGCGCTGAACCCCGGCAAGCGCCTTCAGCAGGGTGGATTTGCCTGCACCGTTTGGGCCAATTACCGCAACGAGCCCGCTCGAGGGCAGCTCTAGCCTGTCAATCCGCAGCAAGCGGCGGCGCCCGGCATCAACGGTGAAATTTTCCAGAACCAAACTCATGTGCGCCCTTTCAGCAGGATGATTGCAAGCAGCATCGGAATACCCGCGATGGCGGTGATGATGCCCACCGGAATGACCGCACCGGGCGAGATGACCTTGCCCAGTACGGAGGCGGCGACCAGCACCACAGCGCCCATGATCGCTGCCATCGGCAGGCCGAAACGGTGATCTTCGCCCACCAGAGCGCGCCCGACATGCGGGGCGATCAGGCCGACAAAACCGATGGTGCCGGTAAAGCTGACGGCCCCGGCAGTCAGAAGCGCGATTGTCACCAGTGCCCGCAGGCGCAACCTTTCGACGTTCAGGCCAAGGCTTGCAGCATTGCCTTCGCCAAGGCGCAGTGAGGTCAGGTTCCACACCTCACGGGCAATCAATGGCAGGGTCACGGCAAGGATCGCGGACAAGACCTGCACCGACGTCCAGGTCGCCTTGAGCAGGCTGCCGAACAGCCAGAAGACGATCTGTTGCAGCACTTCGGGGGCCGCCATGAATTGCAGCAGCGATTGCAGTGACTGGAACAGGAAAAGCACCGCTATGCCCGCCAGCACCAGCATCTCGGGCGAGGCGCCGCGCAGGTGCGCGACGAGGTAGACAAGTCCAGCCGCGACCAGCGTGGCGGCAAAGGCCGCGAGCGGTACGCCGATCCACATCGCCACCGGCAGTGCCGTACCGAACAGGATCACCAGTGCTGCGCCGAAACCGGCAGCGGCGGAAAAGCCCAGCGTATAGGGGCTGGCCAGAGGGTTATTGAGGATGGTCTGCATCATCAGTCCGGCGATCCCCAGGGAAGCACCCACCAGTGCAGCCATCAGGGTCTGCGGCATGCGCAGATGCCACAGGATCGTCGCGAGGCGGCGGTTCTCTGCATCCGGGCCATCGCGCAGGCCCTTCAGGACGTCGGACAAAGGCAGACCGGCGGGACCGGTCACTAGGTCCACCACCATCAGGGCCGCCAGGATGGTGAGGGCGGCACAGACCGCCCCCATCCGGGTGATGCGGGTGCGGTCGAAACCGCTCCCTTCACTTACCGCGATACTCATTCCGCCTGCATCATGAAGGTGCCCTCGGGCGTGATCGGCAGCCAGTCGGCGTAGAACTTCGCCAGTTCGGCCTGCGGGTCGACATCGGCAAAGGTCGCCGGGTGCATCGCCTTTCCAAGGAAACGGAAATAGGCAAAATCAGACAGCGTGCGCGAGCCGCCGTGATAGATGCCATAGACCTTGCCGTTTTCGACTGCGGGCAGGTCTGACCAGCCGGGGCGACCGAGATAGGCACCGATGCGTTCGTTCGCGAGCGCCTTGTCCGCGCCAAAGCCCAACGGGACCGAGGCAGGACGGTTCAGCCATTCAGAGCCGGAGAGAAGGATCACCTCGGGCGCTTGGGACAGCACGTATTCCGGGGAAAGAGGCCCCCAGTTCTCGATCTGGCCATTGGCGATGTTCTGCCCCTTGAGCCGGTCGATAACTCCGCCCCACATGCCGCCTGCATAGGAGTTTCCGACCTCGTCCGGCCCTTTCTGCGCCAGCTCGACATAAACTTTTGGTGCTTCAGTTGACTGTTCTACCCGCGCAGCAGTGTCGGCTGTCATCTCGGCATAGAACGTCGCGAGCGTCTCGGCGCGCTCCTCAGTGCCCATCGCCATCCCCAGCGCGCGGGTCGAGGCCAGGTGCGCCTCAAGCGTCTGGGCGTTGTAATCGAGTACGAGTACGGGAATATCCGCCGTATCGAACTGCGCCGCGTTTTCGCCAAGCGCGTCGTACTGCCAGCCCGCAAGGATCACCAGGTCCGGGTCTGCGGCGATGGCGGCCTCGATGGACATGGTGCTGTTTTCTGTGTCGCCCACATCGGGCAGCTCAGCCAGCTGCGGAAAGACCTGCGTGTAGGCGTCCCATTGTTTCGGGCGCCAGTCGGCCCAAGGCCCGCGCGACAGGCCGACCAGCTTGTCCACCGCGCCGTCGCCGACGACAGCGAGGTAATCCTCGTAGTAAAACCCCAGCAGCACGCGTTCCGCCGGAGCGTTGAGCGTGAGGGTGCGGTCGCGCAGGTCGGTGATGGTGATCTCGGCCCATGCGGCGGTGGTCAGCAGCGTGGCGAGGCAGGTTGTCAGTGCAAGTTTCATGGTTTCTCCCTGTGTCATGAAAAGGTCAGGCGGCGACGCGTGCAGGCGCATCGCCGGTCAGCTCGTGAAGGGCTACGGCATCCAGAACGCGGACACGGGTCGGTAGCGGCATGGCAATCAGCCCCGCCTTTTCCAGCGCCCGCATCTGCCGCGAGACGGTTTCCAGCGTCAGGCCGGTCAACTGTCCCAGATCAGCGCGGCTCATCGGCAGGTGCATCTCGTCCGGCCGCCCGTGGCGCTGATGGAAGGAGACCAGCATCGAGGCCACGCGTTCGCTGGCGGTCTTGCGCCCCAGCAGCAGCTGCCAGTCCTGCGCCTGCGCCAACTGGTCCTGTATCAGATGCAAGAGGTTCAGCTGCAGCCGGGGAATGGCGCTGGCCAGTTCCTCGAATGTGCGTTGGTCGCAGGTCATGACCTCGGTCTCACCAACGGCGGTCAGCGTGCATTTGGCACGGACGCAGCCCTGCGGCGCCAGCGCTTCGTTGGCAAAAGTCAGGGCCAGCAGATGCGTGCGCCCCTGCGGCGTCGGCCTGTCCTCGCGCAGCATGCCGGACCGGACGATCCCCATGAAGGGCGCATCCACGCCCTTGCAGGCCAGTGTTTCGCCATCACGGTAATTTTCGGTTGTGAATTTGCGCTGGATACTGCGCATCTCGGCAGACCTCATTCCCCGGAACAGGGCGAGTCTTGGGGCAATTCTGAAGGCCCTGTGGTCAGGCCACGGGTGTATCATCGCAGTCATGCTGGTTTCCTTGTCTTTGACTGTCGGACAAGGGGCGCGGGGCCCCGGCTGAAGGATCAGACGGGAAGAGGCGGCGCGCGGCTGCGGTGTTGATTTGGAAGATCTAGCGAAACTGGACGTTGCGCCGAACCTGTTGGCAGCGCCAAAGGCCGAAGCGGCATTTGGATCAAAAGACCGACGTTCGCAGAGGGCACGGTCCCGGCGACGCTGACTTGGACGCAATGCGGCCCGCCGTGATCGTCCCGGGCGGGCTGATCATCCTCGGCAGGGATGATCTCGCCCGCATCGGTCAGCCAGACCTCCTGCGTGCCGTCGGGCGTGCAAAGCACCAACCGCATGCCTTCGGGGCCTTGAGCGCGCATAAGCCCGTCCGGCACGGTGGACGAGCCGAGCAACGCCAAGAGCAGCAGCGCGCGTGTTATGAGACTGAGAAAGAACAAGGAGCAGGGGCCGAAATGGTCCATTCAGGAGCGACCCAGCCTGTCGGCAGGATCGCCCATGAACGCCGGTTCTACCTTATTCCCGTAGAGCGCGCAGTGACGTCACAGGTGGCGGCAAGAGCCGCACTAAGAGCGATATTCATGGATGTCTCCAAAGTCTGCTCCGGCGCACGGGCCGGATTTTTCACCAATAGGTCGGGAAAATTCAGACGGTCGGAGGCGCTCGTGCCGGGCGTGCTGCTTCGGCGGTGAGGGCGTTCAGAACAGGTGGCTGCGGCACCCAATCGGCCGGATCACAAGACAATTCGGCAAGGATGAGGGCAACAGCTGGCTCTGGCAGAGAGGTAGCCGTATGCAGACGACAGGCCTCACAAGTTTGCGTGCTGTCGGCATCCTCGAAATCTCCACAGATCGACGAGATGTCCAGCCCATAGGTTTGGGCATAATCCAGTGCAGCCTGCTGTTCCGGTGTTGCAAAGCGATGCGCAAAACCCGACGTTGCCAAGGCAATCGTCAGCAGCACGGCCAGCGTGCGAAGCCACCAGATGGAGTGCATCACCTTCATATCAAAGATCGATAGCAGAACCGGTGTAAATCGCAAGCGCGCAACTTCAGCTGCGACAGTGCGGACACCGGCACGAGGGGCGACCCGGATCCGTGCGCCGGGGTAACTTTGGCGCATACAGCGTCATTTGCAAAGTCAGCCTTTCAGCCGGTTGAAGCCGGGCCTATTCGCCGCGTGGCGGCATCAAAAAAGCGCCCTTCGTCGCACATGCGGCCTTGGAACATGTCAGATGGGCCGTTCAGCGGGGCAAAGTGGATGAGATTGCGTGCAGGGAGGTTATTGGCCCGCTGCATCTCTGTACCTATAGCGTCTTAGACTCCTGAAATTACCGATAGGAAACAATGCGAGGCACCTTCATTCTGCATGAAGCAGAACGAAGGTGCGCCAAAGCTATATCCAGGCGAGCGGAAACAGACTATTCCGCTGCTAGTGCGCGCGCGTCGGCGGATTGATCCTTGAAGCGTGACCATTCCAAGTCGCCGCAATAGCGCCAAGCCAGCTTGCCTTCGTCATCCATTGCGATGAGGTGCAGCCAGCCATTGTCAAACAAGGCGCGGACGCCGGGATGGCGCCGCAGGATCTCGGACATGGCTTCGCGCGGAGCCTCAACGATTACCGACAGGCGTAGCGGATCGTGCTGAAAGCCGTAACCGTCATGCACTGACTGCCACGGCAGACCCGGACGCGGGGCGCCCGTGTTGCCTTCCAGAACGCCGATACCGCCCACTACGTTGTGGAGCAGCTTGTTGCCGCCACCGAACAAGCCCGGCGCCACGGTTGAACCGTAATACTGAAGGCTGATCCAACTGGCGACCACGACGGGCGCCGTCAGGATCAATTCAAGCACGCCAAAGCCATCATCCCGCCGCCAGTCGTAATTATGCAGGAAAGCCTGCCCGGACAGGTCTGCCCCATCGGTGCGGTGACGCGGCGCGGCGACAAAGGCACGGCATCCGGCCAGGCCCCATTCGGGGCGGGTTTCGGCCCAGTCCCGGGCCCGCTGCGCGACATGCGCTGCGCCCGCGGCACGCGGCAGGCGCTGGGAACGCTCCGCCCGAGCGAGCGCTCCGGCGGCGGCAAGCCAGGCCTTCAACTGGCTAACGTCAATGGGCGTTTCCGGCGGCAGATCCTGTTCGAACAGGGTCACTTGGTCGGTGGTCGTATGGTGCAGCGCGGGCAGGAATGCCGTATCCGAAGGGATATTGATCCCGTTGTCACGCAACCCAGTCCGGACGTCCTGATTATTCAACAGGCTCGCCAGCAGGCGGGCATTCACGTCCCCGGCGTGACCGCCACAAGCGCCACACTGCAGGGCGCTTTGATGAGGATTGTTGGTGACATCGGCGCCGTGGCCGACCAGCAATACGATCGGCGCAAATTCATCCGTGAGAGACATGGCGGTCAGCACCGATTTTGCCATTCCAACACGGGATTCGAGATTGAGCGCGGGATCCATCTTCGGCGCAGGGTCTTCCGCGGTTTTATTGCCGAAACCGAGAGCATCCCGAACAAGCTTGCCCGCGTAGAGCGGCCCCGATGCCTCGACAAAGGCGAAGGAGGACACTGCGGCCAGCTTGAACCGGCCCCAGGCGCGTTTGGCCCGGGCGCCGTAGCGGCGGCTCAGGTTTGCCGTTTCGGGCTCGGCTGCCTGTGAATTCAGCCCCGGTTGCAAGAGAACCGGACCGCGGAATTCGGTCACATCCGATCCGGCGGCCCTATGGGCGCTGGCCAAGCCAAAGAAACCGGCAAAGCCGATCGTCTCGATGCTTCCATCCTGCGCTTCCAATGCGCGGCGGAAGACTTCCGAACGCACATCGATACAGAAGGCCGCCTGCACGGCCGGGCGCGCCTCGCCCTTGCGCATTGTACCGCAGGACAGCCTGTCGGCCAGCACGCGCTGCTCGGCCCGTTCTGCGGCGTCCTGCAGCACCGCATCGATGACAAGATCCCGGGGCGGAGTAACTGGGCTCTGATGGGCCGCGACCACATCTGCCCAACGTGCTGCAATCTGGTCTTCGTAGAGCTCGAACAGAGCTTCGTCGAAGACCATCCGGATGGCCAGAAGTTCGGTCACGCTGCTGTTCGCTTTGCCTTCCAGTTCCGCCTGCCACAACAGATAGCGCCCGTATTGCGCCCATCCGCCCAGCGTCATCAGCCAGCGGTGGAACGCGGTGGGCGCAGCAGCAGTGGTGACGCCAAGCCTTTCCGAAGCGCGGCCAATAGCGCGCCAATGCGAACGGTTGGTGTCAGCAACAAAAGTGCAAAAGCCCGTAAGGCCCTGAATCTCGGGCGTCAGATCGCGCGAGGCGAAGTCGCGCCAAGCCCTGAAGGGGCCGCCGCTGCCTGCCTGTTTCCAGAGTGCCTGCCCCTGATCGAAGTGACTGGCGGCCCAAACGCCGATGCGGTCATCAATAAGCCCGGGCCAGTCGATGCCGGAGACATCCGCTGCCAGTTCTGCCACGGTAGGAAGGGCTTTGGGCGCGGGGCTCTCATCGTCGAGAGAAGCTTTCAGTTCCTGCAGGCTTGGCACGTTGAACTGGCCTTCGATCGAAGCCAATGCCCCCTTCAGATCTGTGTCGCAAATTTCGCCCGCGTTGATTTTGCCTGCCCAATGCGTACGTGGTGGGATCGCCCGGGCGCCCCCGACCCGCTCGAGACGCGCGGCGGTGACTGCAAGCGGCTCATCGCTCTGCCCCAGAAACGGGTTCACTGCGACATTGGCAGATAGAGGAAACAACGGCGGGATCGCCTTGACAGCCGTGTTGGCCTCTGCGACGAGCTCCAGCAGGGCGGCGGGGTAGGTCTCGAGTTTGGCAAACATGAGGTCGGTTCCTTTCAGGCTGCAGACCGCTTGGACCATCCGTCCAGAAGCTTGTCGAAGATTGCATTGGCATAAAGGCCGTTGGTCAGGTGCACGCGCAGACCTGTTGCGGCCGGGTGCGATGCCCACAGGGGGAAGGTCGCCTGTGCCACAGCGACCACTCCGAAACTGATCAGAGCGAGCAGGATCAGCGCCCATTCCAGCGGGCCGGGATTTGGGGTCGGAGGCAGGCTGCCAGCGGTCAGAGATTGGGCGATAACCTGAAGGGCGAAATAGCTCACCGACGTCACCAGCGCGTAGACCACGATGCGCTGCGTCAGCGCGCGCGGCGCCGCATCGGCAAAGCCCTGCGCCAGCAAGTAGGCGACACCAAAGATCAGGATGACGCCCAGGGCGATGGCCTGAACCGACTTGCCGTCAAACCCAATAACCGTGCCGACTAGACCATAGATCGCGATGGCAATGATAAAGGCTTGCAGGACGTTGCGGGCGCTCGGAACCGCAATTGGTCCGGGGCGGGCAATTGCCGCGACATTGCGCACTGCCTCACCGGAACTGAGGAAGGCATGCGCCTTGTAGAGCGAATGCGCCACGATATGCAGGAGAGCCAGCGGGAACAGCGCCAGGCCGCATTGCATGATCATGAAAGCCATCTGCGCGATGGTCGACCATGCCAGCGAGGTCTTGACCGCCGGTTGGGTCAGCATCACCAGACCACCAAAAAGTGCGGTGAACCCTCCGAGCATGACGAGAAGCGCCATAACACCCGGAGCCAGCAGCATCACGTCGGCAAAGCGGATCAACAGGAAGCCGCCCGCATTGATGACGCCCGCATGCAGCAGGGCAGAGACCGGCGTGGGCGCCTCCATCACCTCGGTCAGCCATCCGTGAATCGGGAATTGCGCCGAGGCTAGTACGGCCGACAGGGCAAGCAGGAGAGCTGCTCCCATAGTCAGCCAATCGGCCTCAGCGCTGGCAAGAAGCGTTTCGATATCAGTTGTCCCGGTTGCCGCGATCAGCAGGATCACGGCACCGGCCAATGCACCCTCGCTCAGCCTTGCGACGATGGCTTTCTTGCGGGCGGCACGCTGCGCTGTTGCGCGTTCAGGATAAAACAGCAGCAACCTGCTCAGCGACAGGCTGGTCAGCGTCCAGGCCGCGAACAACTGAAAGAGATTGCCTGACATGACCAGCAGCAGGACAGCGGCCAATGTCGCAGACATCCAGCCCGTGAAAGCGCCTTGCCGATCCTCACCGTCCATGTAGGTCCTGGAATAGCGCAGCACGATCCAGCCGATGAAGCTGACCAGAACCAGCATCACCGCGCTCACCGCATCGAGCCGCACCGACAGTCCAACACCGAAAAAACCAATCAGGGCCGAGGTGCCGGAGCTTTTGACCACAAGGAGCGTTGCAGCCACGGCCGCCATCGCGAATGCGGCGAATGAAGCGGCCTCGGTCAGGGCAGGCACCCGTCTGGGGCGTTTCCCGGGATGGCGCGCCGCATAGAACGCGGCCACCAGCAGGACGAGCGGGCTCAGAAGGGGTAAAAACAGATAAGCCATCATCGGACTCCTTTGAAATTCGCGGTCAGCGACCTTTCGCAATGGCTTAGGGGAGTCTGTTTGATAGTAAAAATTCATTGTTTTTCATTTTACGTTCTATAAAGTCTAACGAATGCCGTTGAACTATCACCATCTCCGTTACTTTTGGGCCGTCGCGCACGACGGGAACCTGACGCGTACGGCGCAGCGGCTGAACCTCTCGCAATCCGCCTTGTCAGTTCAGATCAAGCAATTGGAAGAACGGCTTGGTCACGCTCTGTTCGACCGGCGCGGGCGGCAATTGCACCTGACCGAAGCCGGGCGGATCGCGCTGGATCACGCGGATGCAATTTTCTCGACGGGACAGGAACTTGTCGCGACCCTTGAAGGCACGGTGCGGGATCGCAAGGCGCTGCGCGTCGGCGCGCTTGCAACCCTGTCGCGCAACTTTCAGATCGGCTTTCTTAGGCCGATCCTGTCACGTCTGGACGTCGAGGTCATTCTGCGTTCAGGCAGCCCGACCGAATTGCTGGAAGGATTGGGAACGCTCAATCTTGACCTGGTGCTGATGAACCGCCCGCCCCCGGACGACAGTCTGACACCTTACGAAACCCATCAGATCGGAGAGCAGGAGGTCAGCATCGTCGGCGCGCCCGAGCGGCTTGATCCGGAGCGCCCGATCCGCGATTTGCTCGCCAAGCAACCGTTCATTCTGCCAACCACCGACAGCAGCGTGCGCACCGCATTTGACGCGATGGCCAGCCGGTTGTCCGTACGTCCGCAGATCGCCGCCGAGGTCGACGATATGGCGATGATGCGTCTTCTGGCCCGGGAAAACATCGGGTTGGCGCTGGTCGCACCGATCGTCGTGAAAGACGAATTGACCTCGGGTCGGCTTGTCGAGGCCAAAGAACATCCCCGGATCAAGGAAACCTTTTTCGCCATCACCCAGCGACGGCGGTTTCCGAATTCTCTGGTTCAGGATCTTCTCGAAAGGAATGCCGGTTCCGCAGCCTTGTCCTGAAGTGCAAACATGCGTGCAATCTGCGGACTTTAGAACTTCCTAGGGTTGTTTCCGTAATGCGCCCAGGAAGCTCTATTTCATTGGCTTTGTCGACAAGACTGCTGCTTTTTCTTAATGAGAGATCGTAGCATGTCCGCTGCAGGGGCAGATCGGACGTGCGGCGGCGCGGCTGCCCGATCGCAGATAAAACCGGGCAGACTTTTTCGCCGGATGGCGTCAGCCCGCCCATCCACGACATGCATGCGAAGTTCAGCGAAGGTTCTGCTGCAGGCGCAATAGATCATGCTGGGTTTTCTGGAAGCGGACCTTCGGATCAGCGACACCGAGTTAGGACACGTGCGTTTGGCTTGAAGGTCAGCTTTGCGGAGGACGCACCAAGTGAAAAGTCGATGGATCTGGCGATGCGATGGACGCCCGTGAAAGTCAATTTGGATCAGTTAGATGAGGCAGACCCAGTGCTCGACAACGTCGTTTTGAAAGACCTGCTAGGAAAGGAGGCTACCGACCCGCCATTGCTGCGAGAGGGAAGCCGAACCTGACGGTACCGGAAGAACGGCGGGAGGCAGTACTCATTGCAATGTGGGATCATGACAGCCCGAAGCGCAGTGCTTTGACTTATCCCGCTGCATTGACCAAGTGCGGAAAGACAAAACGACTGTGCGATCAACATGAATGAACGCGTTGCACACTGTCGCAATGCGCGTCTTGACCAGAGCATTCCTAATGCAAAGATAACCTTACTTTACATTTAATTAGTCGCATCGAGCGCAGCGCTAACGGAAAATATTAACGCACGCGCTTGGGATTTAACTATTTGTTAATATTTGGGTTGTTCAACCCTGGATTGCAAAATGCTAAATTCTGGAGATACTAATGACATCACCCAACACCGTAAACGCACCTTCTGCTGGCGGCACAGCGTTTGGAGACGAAGGTGACAACCTAGTCCAAGGGTCATTGTTTGACGATACCCTTAACGGCGCCGGAGGAAACGACACGCTGACGGGCGGAGCCGGGAATGACACCTTCCAGGCGGATCTTCTCTGGAACGGTATGGACTACGACGGGTTTGGCGCCGAAGTCATTACGGATTTCTCTGACGGCGATGTGCTGGAGTTGAACAGCTTTGGTCCGGGTGCTGCCGTGACGATCTCGCTTGAGCATGTGGGCAACGACACGATCCTGACCCTTGGGGCGGGCACCTCCTATGAGAGCACGGTGACGCTGCAGAACTATCACCTGCACAGCTCGTTTCTGCCGCAGGACGGGACGTTCGACGGGAGCTTCTCCATCGTCGGGGACAGCTATAGTGTTGCAACCGATGACTATATTGTCGGCAGCGATGGTGGTGTTGATCAGCTCTATGGCCATGCTGGCAATGACACGCTGGTTGCGGGCGAATCTGGGGATCTCCTGTTCGGCGGATTGGGCGATGACAGCCTGATTGGCGGAAGCGGCGCGGATCTGCTCTTCGGTGAATGGGGCAATGACACGCTGCGTGGCGGCGAGGGGGCCGATACCTACTACATTGACGTGGTGCCTGCGGACGCAAACGGCGAAGGCACCAGCTCCGGCCAGGATGTGATCGAGGGGTTCAATGACGGCGATGTGCTGCAGCTGAACAGCTTTGGTCCGGATGCTGCCGTGACGATCTCGCTTGAGCATGTGGGCAACGACACGATCCTGACCCTTGGGGCGGGCACCTCCTATGAGAGCACGGTAACGCTGCAGAACTATCACCTGCACAGCTCGTTTCTTCCGCAGGACGGGACGTTCGACGGTAGCTTCTCCATCGTCGGGGACAGCTATAGTGTTGCAACCGATGACTATCTTGTCGGCAGCGACGGTGGTGTTGATCAGCTCTATGGCAATGCTGGCAATGACACGCTGGTTGCGGGCGAATCTGGAGATCTCCTGTTCGGCGGATTGGGCGATGACAGCCTGATTGGCGGAGGCGGCTCGGATCTGCTTTTCGGTGACGATGGCAACGACGTGATCACCGGCGGATCCGGCGCCGATCATTTCCAGTTCGATCTCTACAGCAACGGGGTTGATACATTCGACTTCGGTTCGGATGTCGTCACCGATTTTGAGGTCGGCGATACGCTTGAAATCAAGGGATGGGGCCTTGGCGACCTGTCTGTCAGCGTCACGCAGAGCGGAGCAGATACACTGCTTACCGCAGAAGCGGGTACCAGCCACGAAAGCAGCGTCCTGCTGGAAGATGTGCTGGTGTCGCCCGGAGAGTGGGACCTGAGCGGGGATACCTTCACCCTCTGGGGATAACCGAACAACATAACTTGCTTTTGGACGGGCGCCGTTTGGCGCCCGTCCTGTTCACGCTTTCGATAGTCCCTGTCATTGACGCGGCAAGCGTCCGAGCAGAAACACTAGGAAGATACAGCGTGACCGTCAGACCAAGATGGCGTGGTGCAATCGACACGATTCCTGGTGAGTTTCAGTCAGCCATGACATCTTGGACCGCACGGACCAGCCACAGGACGTCCTGTTCACGTAGCCGTGCCACATTGATGCGCCCGCCTTGTACGACGTGGATGCCATGGTCGCGGGTTAGCGCGACTTCCTGGGATTTGGTCAGCGGCAACAAAGAGAACATCCCCTTCTGCCGACCGAGAAACGCGAGGGTTCCTGTGCCATAGGTATCTTGTTCCGCTTTGACGATCGTCTCACGCATCTGTGCCACACGATCCCGCATCTGTTCGAGTTCATCCTGCCAGAGCGCCTTGAGCTTGGGGTCTTGCAGGATGGTGCGAACAACAGAGCAGCCATGGTCGGGCGCGTGTGATGCCCCCGAGCGGACGATTGCGGTGACCGCCCGTTTAACGCGATTGCGATCTGGGGTGCGTGTTTTGGCAAAAAGTGCCCCGGCGCGATCACGATAAAGGCCAAAGGACTTGGACAGAGTGATGCAGACAATGCACTCGGGAAACCGTTTCGCAATTTGTCGAGCGAGGTCGCAGTCTGCATCGAAACTGCGGGCGAACCCGAGGTAGGCGAGGTCGATCCACGGCACAATGCCGCGCTCTTCCAGGATGTCGAGCAGAGCTGCGATTTGCTCTGATGTCATATCCGCTCCGGTCGGGTTGTGACAGGCGCCTTGCATCAGGAAGACATCGCCGGGGCTGGCGGCCCTGAGCCCGTCGAGCATTTCGTCAAAAGTGAGCTCGCTGCGGATCGAATCGTAATAGTGCAGGGATCGGAAGTTCGCCTGCGCCGCGGAGAGAATCGGGACATAGTTGCCGTAGGTCGGAGATTGCAGCCAGACCGTGGGTTTTTTGGGCATTTGAGCCAGAAGATCTGCGATCACCCGCAGGGCAACCGCACCGCCGGAGGTTTGCGCCGCGATCCAGTCGCTGCTGTAGGCGTCGCCCATGATCTCGTGGCCGAGCACCGCGCAATACTCCGCATCGCCCGTGAGCGCGAGGTAGGACTTGCTGGTCTGGCTTTCGACCAGCCGCTGTTCTGCCTGTTTGACGGCCTTCAAGACCGGGGTCTGTCCCTGCGCGTCCTGATAGATGCCAACCGTCAAGTTCAGCTTGTCCTGCCGCGGGTCCTGAGCGAAATACTCTGCCCCGATCATGATTGGATCTACAGGGTATTCTTCCACCTGCTCAAACATTATTCGCCCTTTCCCAGTTCGACGGTCCGACTATGGCATGCTGTGATCGCACGGGGCATCATCGTGCCGCCTTGGTCGTCAGTCATTACTTTTTCAGCCGCATGAAGCGTCATGTTGGGCTGCGTCCCGCGCCGGGCGGTTTTTCCGTTGGCATATCGCCTTTGATCGTCGGCGATAACGCAGGCTAAGGTGTCATTTCCGATGAATGCGATTTTCTCCATGGCTCAAAAGCGGGTTATGACAGTTGCACCCACGGAGCGAAATTTATCCATCTCCATCAAGGCCTGAGGGGCATCGGCAAGGCTGATCTGCTTTCCGACCAGTCGTGCCGGATCCAGCTTGCCGCTGGCGACGAGGTCAAGCATCGCGCCGTAGCGATGTGCCTGCATCCCGTGTGAACCAAGCAATTCGATTTCCTGCCCGACGATCTTTGGCATTGGAACGGCCGGTGCCGCGTGCTCACCCAGCATCAGACCCACCTGCACATGCTTGCCCCGCGGCCGCAGGCAGAGGATTGAATTGGTCATAGTTGACGGGTGACCAAGTGCGTCGAGAGAGACGTGGGCTCCTCCGCGGGTGATCTCCCGAATGGCCTCCGGCACGTCGGCCTCCCTACCGTTTAGCACCGTCACGGCGCCAAGCTCCTTCGCCAGCGTCAACTTAGCTGGATCAAGGTCCACGCCGATCACGTTGGCCCCACAAGCCGAGGCGATCATCACGGCGGACAGGCCTACGCCGCCGCAACCATGCACAGCCACCCATTGTCCTGCGCTGACCTTCCCTTGATCTACCACCGCCCGAAATGAGGTTGCAAAGCGGCAACCAAGGCTCGCGGCAGTGGCAAAATTCATGGTCTCGGGCAGGGCGACAAGGTTCAGATCGGCCTGATGAATGCCTACGTATTCCGCAAAGGATCCCCAGTGGGTAAAACCCGGCTGTTCCTGCTGCAGGCAGACCTGCTGGTTGCCGGAATGGCATTCGGAACAGCTGCCGCACCCGCAGATGAATGGCACGGTGACCTTGTCGCCGACCTTCCATTTTGTGACGTCATTCCCAACGGCTTCGACGACGCCAGCTAACTCGTGGCCAGGCACATGCGGCAAGTCGATGTCGCTGTCGTGTCCCATCCAGCCATGCCAGTCGCTGCGGCAGACGCCGGTGGCCGCAACCCTGAGGACAACGCCATGCGGCTCTGGCGTCGGGTCGTCCACGGTAACCAGCTTTGGCGCTCTTTGGAATTTTTCGAAAAGGACGGCTTTCATGGCAGGATCTTTCGCTGAAGAGTATTTTGGACGAGATCATAGTCTGGATGAGGGAAATACCTTTGCCAATCCTCCCCATATTGCGCAAATCTGGAGTGGAATTCCCTATGGAATCGTCATTATTGAAAGATATCTACCCATGCCTGACATCGACGCCGTCAATGCCGAGATCTTGACCCTGTTGCAGGAGGATGGCCGCATGACCAATGCCAAGTTGTCCGAGCATCTGGGGATGAGCGAGACCCCCTGTTGGAGGCGGCTCAAACGTCTTGAAGAAAGCGGCATCATCGAAGGTTATCAAGCCAATCTGAGCCGTCGAAAGCTCGGCCTCGGCGTTATGGCCTTCGTCCAGCTGCGCTGTTCCGAGCATGATCAAGCCGCGACGGCAGAATTTCAGCGCATCGTTGAGACGACACCGAACATCCTGGCTTGCCACAACACGACCGGCGCGGATGATTTCCTGCTGATCGTGGTTGCCCGTGATCTCGATGATTACAGTGGTTTCGTCGACAGCACTCTGAGGCGGCTACCCGGTGTCACTAGCATTCGGTCCAACCTCTCATTGAAAGAAATGAAGGCGTCGAGCAAGCTGCCGGTCAGTGCAGCATCAATGAAATAGACTGCCGCGCAAGCTGGTTTTCCGTCGTGTTTGAACCGGAGCCTGTAACCGGCCACCGGACTGAACCTGTGCCCGCGACAGACCTTTGCGAAGATCTGGGCGTTCATGCGCGGTCTCGTACTGGAACGCTTGGGCGAAGATGGAAACGCCATAGCTCCGCCGGGATGCGGAAGAGGCGCGTTGCCACCGCAGGGGCATTGCCAGGGGAAATCTGTCCGTGATGCGGGGCAGGGGGGACAGCCACGACCCCAGCCATTGGATTCGGTGGAGATCGGAACGGGGAACCATGCCGTAGCGTGGAATATCGCCTGCGCAAAGGTTGCGGTCGATGCGGCACAGCATTGCGTTTGCAGCATTGAAACCATCACTTAGCAGTTGATTTCAGGCGATTGTTGCTGGTGTGCGCGGTGCATTGTTTGAAAACTCCATCCTTGGCGGCGTCTACTCCTTCTTGACAGAGCAAATCGAGTTTGCCTAAGTCCGGCCATTCTGGTCCGGCTGGGAATACCATCCGGGTAAAAGGGAACATGGTAAGGCGTCGGTACAAGACGTCAAAACCATGACTGCCCCCGCAACTGTGAGCGGAGAGCAATGCTGCGATATGCCACTGCCTCAAGAGGAGGTGGGAAGGCGCGGCAAAGCTGCGACCCGCGAGTCAGGAGACCTGCCAGAAGGATCACCCAGTCCGGGTGCGGGGCGCGCCGGGGACAACGGACTTCCGTAGTGGTGGCAATTGAACTGTCTGTGGAAGCACTGCCTTCCAAGGACCGATGATTTGTACATGTTGCCCGCTTATGGGCAGCCACTTTTCCTGCACCGAATGTGCAGGCTGGGAGAACTGAAACGATGCACAAGGTAAGCTTGTCCCTGGCCGCCACCCTGATGGCCATCCCCCCGGCACTGGCAACCGCCCAGGAGGCGGAGATCATCGATCTGGGCGAACTCATCGTCTCCGGTGGTTTTACCCCTGTCGAGGCTCAGAAATACGGTCGCTCGGTTTCGGTCGTGACCAGCGAAGAGATCGAACAGCGCGGCATCACCACGGTTCAGGATGCGCTGCGCTCGGTTCCTGGTCTGATGGTCACCGGTGCAGGTGACAGCTTTACACAGGTCCGCATTCGTGGCGCCGAAGCCAACCACACGCTGATCCTGATCGACGGCATCGAGGCCTCGGGCGGCGACAGCGACTATATCCTGTCTGGCCTTGATACCGCCAATATCGAGCGGATCGAGGTGCTGCGCGGTCCGCAATCGGTGTTCTACGGCTCCAACGCCTCGGCGGGTGTGATCAACATCATCACCAAGAGTGGCGGCATCGGCACCGAATACGGTGGCAGCCTCGAAGTTGGCTCGGACGGCTACCGGGCCTCGGCGCGGGTCTCCTCCCGCACCGAGCGCGGCGGCATCTCGCTCAACCTCGCCCACGATAATGACGATGGCTACGACTTCTCCGGCAGCGGCGGCGAAGAGGATGGCATCCGCCGCAATACCGCGCAGGTGAAAGGCGACTACCTTGTCACCGAGCGGCTGAAGCTGGGTTTCAACCTGCGTGCCTCGGAAGAGCGTTTCGACAGCGACAGCACGTCTTTTACCGCGACCGATGCGGCCAGCTATGTGGTGGATGATCCCACGCAGTTCAGCGACCGCGATGAACAGCTGGCGCAGATCTTTGCGGAGCTCGACACGCTGGGCGGACGCCTGAAACATCGTCTGTCTTACGAGCGTACGGATTTTGACCAATCCTACAACGGCGGCGCCCTGACCGAGACAAAGACGGAAGCGGCGAAATACCTGCTGAGCTTTGGCCTTGATGGCCAGTCGGTAGAGCTGACAGATCACCTGCTGAACGCCATTCTGGAATGGGAAGAGGATTCCAGCCGTTCCAATCCGGCCTTTGCGCGCAAGACCAATTCGATCGCGCTGGAATACCGTGGCAGCTTTGCCAATGGTCTGGATCTGCAGCTGGGCGTGCGCCGCGACAACAACAATGCCTTCGAAGATGCCACCAGCTGGAACGCCAGTGCGTCCTATACCTTTGCGGGCAGCGGTGTACGGCTGCATGGCTCGGCCGGCACCGGTATCGTGAACCCGACCTATTTTGAGCTCTTTGCCAACAGCACCTTTGGTGCCACCACCTATCTGGGTAATCAGAACCTGCAGCCCGAAGAAAACCGCAGCTTTGATCTGGGCGTCGAGGTGCCGTTCCTGCAGGGGCGCGGGCTGGTTGATGTAACCTATTTCGACGAGACGCTGACGGGTGAGATCGAAGCCTATATGGTAAATGCGACCACCTTCTCCTTCCGCAATCAGGCCGGAGACAGCGAGCGCAAAGGTGTCGAACTGGCGGCCAGCCTTGAGGCCACGGAAAACCTCGATCTCCGTCTGTCCTACACCTATCTGGATGCCACCAACCCCAATGGTACGGTCGAGGTGCGCCGCCCCGAACACGAACTGCTGCTGAGCGCCACGCTCGACACTTTCAATGGTCGCGGCTCCATCACTGCGGATGTCCGCCATGTGGCAGGCAACTGGGACAGCCAGTTCTTTGGCACCTATGCCACGGCCGAGCTGCCGGATTACACCACCGTCGATGTCTCGGCCCAGTATGAGCTGAACCCGAATGTGGTCCTGACCGGACGTGTCACCAATCTGTTTGACGAGGAATACTCGGACGTCTGGGGCTACGCGAAACGCGGCCGCGCCGCCTATATCGGCGTCCGGGCCTCCTTCTGATCGATGCGCTGGCTGCCCGGCATAGCCCTGGCCCTTTTCTGGGCCGCCACCGGAGCCTTTGCCGGGCCGTCGCGCGTTGTTACGATGAATCTCTGCGTGGATCAGATGGCGATGATGCTGGCCGCGCCGGATCAACTGATCTCGATTTCCTTCGTCGCCCGGGACCCCCGGGCCTCGGCCATGGCCGAAGAGGCGCAGGCCTATCCGGTCAATCACGGGCTGGCGGAAGAAATCTACCTGCTGAAGCCGGATCTGGTGATCGCTGGCGCATCTTCGGCGCCTGCAACGATGGATATGCTGCGCCGCCTTGGCGTGCCGGTGGCGGAATTCGGGCCAGCCTTTTCGCTGGAGGATGTCCGAACCCGCATCGTCGAGGTGGGCGAGGCGCTGGGCCGTCAGGAAGCCGCGCGCCGGTTGCTGGCGGATTTTGACCAGCAGCTGGAGTTTCTGCGGGCGGATGCCCCGGACAATCGCCCGCGCGCCGCGCTTTATGCGGCCAACGGATATACTGCAGGCCGCCAGACGCTGGCCGGGCAAATCCTGGAGGCGGCAGGTTTTCGTAATATCGCCGATGAACTGGGCTATTCCCATTCCGGCCAGCTGCCGCTGGAGCTGCTGGTGCTGTCAGAGCCGGATCTGCTGGTCGGCACAACCGCCTATCCGCGCAATTCCCGCAGTGAGGAAATTCTGAAACATCCGCTGGTGCGCATGCTGGCCGGACGCAGCGGCGCCGGGGAAATCCGCAATGCCGACTGGATCTGCCCGACACCGCATGTGTTGCGCGCGGTAGAGACACTGGCGGCAGAGCGCCGCGCCTTCATGGAACGTGAGGCCCGCCAATGACCCGGCTCATGCTGTGCCTCTCGGCGGCGGTGCTGGCACTGTTCCTGATCTCCCTAACGGTGGGGCCTGCAGATGTCGGTGTGGGCGAGAGCCTGGCGGCCCTGTTTGACGATGGCTATGGACCTCTCAGTCTGGTGATGCGTGAAATCCGGCTGCCGCGGGCAATCCTTGCCGCCGTGATCGGCGCCGGGCTGGGGCTGGCGGGCGCGGCGATGCAAGGCTACCTGCGCAACCCGCTGGCCGAGCCGGGGCTGATCGGTGTGTCCTCCTCAGCGGCGCTGGGGGCGGTATTGGCAATCAACACCGGCCTCGCTGCCACCGCCACGCTGGGCCTGCCGCTGTCGGCGCTGGCTGGGGCTCTGGGCGGTGTGTTTCTAGTGATGGCGCTGGCCGGGCAGCATGGGGGATCACTGACGCTGATCCTCGCGGGTATCGCCATTTCGGCAATGGCAGGGGCGCTGACCTCGCTGGTTCTGAACCTCTCGCCCAATCCCTTTGCTGCTAATGAGATCGTCTTCTGGATGATGGGGTCGCTATCGGACCGCTCGATGCAGCATGTCTGGCTGGCGCTGCCCTTTGTCCTGGCCGGGATGGTGATCCTGCTGCCGCTGGGGCGCGGGCTGGATGCGCTGACTCTGGGCGAGGATGCAGCCCAGACCATGGGCGTGAACCTGAGGCAGCTGCGCTGGTTTTTGGTTGTGGGGACTGCCAGCATTGCCGGTGGCACCACGGCAGTTGCGGGCGCCATCGGCTTTGTCGGGCTTGTGGTGCCGCATATTCTGCGTCCGTTCGTCGATGGGCAGCCCTCGCGGCTGCTTTGGGCCTCGACCCTTGGCGGCGCGATCATGCTGCAACTGGCGGATATTGCCGTGCGGCTGATCCTGCCCACCCGCGATCTCAAGCTGGGCGTGGTCACCGCGCTGGTTGGCGCGCCCCTGTTCCTGCACTTGATCTACAAGACGCGGAAGGGGCTGGCATGAGCGTGCTTTCGGTCCGGAACCTTTCTGTAACCCTGCGCGACCGTCCGGTGCTGCGCGATGTGTCCTTTGAGATTGGCAAGGGGGAGTTCGTCGGCCTGCTGGGTCCGAATGGCGCCGGGAAAACCAGCCTGATGCGGGCCGCGCTGGGGCTGATCCCGGCCACGGGCAACAGCTCGCTGGCCACAATGAACGCCTCTGAAAGAGCCCACACGGTGGCCTGGATGCCGCAATCACGCGAGATCGCCTGGCCGATCCCGGTGGAGCGACTGGTGGCGCTGGGCCGTCTGCCGCATCTGCCGCAGGGGCGGCGACTGCCAGCCGCCGATCAGGCCCTGGTGGATCAGGCAATCTCTCGCATGGGACTGGACTCGTTCCGCAAGCGGGCCGCCTCGCGCCTGTCGGGCGGCGAGCAGGCCCGTGCATTGATCGCCCGGGCGCTGGCCCAGGATACGCCACTCCTGATGGCGGATGAGCCCTCTGCCGGGCTGGATCCCTCGCATCAGATCTCCACCATGGAGGTCTTTGCCAGCCTCGCCGCCGAAGGGCGCGCGGCGCTGGTGTCCCTGCACGATCTGGGACTGGCCGCCCGTCATTGCACGCGGCTGATCCTGCTGGCCGAAGGCGGTATCATGGCCGATGGCCCGCCCGCCGAGGTGCTGACGCCCGATCTGATGGCCCGCGCCTTTGGCATCTCGGTCTGGCACGAGACCACAGCGCAGGGCCCGATATTCCAGCCGCTGGAGGTGCTGTGATGGGCGCGGTCACCCTGCAGCGCCCATGGATCGAGTTTGATCTCGGCGCCGAGATGCAGGTGCTGAGCTGGGCGGTGAACCGGCCAGGATTTGTCACCGCTCGCCGCATCCTGTGGCGCGAGGTCAGGAACAGCGACCTGCCGCGCGATCTGGATGTCACCGAATGGTTCGCAGGCGAGCTGGCGCAGCGCGGCGGCAGCGACGCGGTCGCTTTCCTCACCTCACGGGATGTGCGGCACTATTGCGAAGCCTTGGCCACGGTCGAGGGGATCTCGGCCCAAGCGGTGGCTACCGTCGGCTTGTCGAACGGTGAACGGATCGGCAACCGGGTGGATTACTCCCGCCGCGACTGGGGCACCATCAATGTCGCGCTGCGCCTTTCCGAAGGGCTGACGCAGGCCGGGCTGATTGAGGCGCTGAGCATCGTAGTTCAGGCCCGCACCGCAGCCGTGATGGATGCGGGGTTTGAGCTGCCGGGCGGCGGCGGAACAGCAACCGGCACCGGCACCGACTGCGTTGCGGTTGCTGCACCTGCCGGGGCAAACTCCTATGCCGGGCTGCACACGGCCACCGGCGAAGCCATCGGAAAAGCCGTCTACAAGGCCGTCCACACCGGTGCGCTGGAGTGGAAGGCATCCAACGCCCGGAGGGCGGTCGATGCCTGAGCGCGTGCACATGCAGGCAGCGGCGTTGACGCAGGCGGGCCGCGCCTGCACCATCTGGCCGGGTCACGACCGTCCGGCAGACTTCCATTCGGCGCGTTTTGACCGCGGCGCTGAGCAAACCAACCCGGGACTTCCGGGCCACTGACGGAGGCTGCTATGTCCTTTGCCCCTCTTTTCGATTTCATGGCCCGCGGCGGTCCCGCCCTTTGGGTCATCGGCGCGCTGTCGGTGCTGACCCTCGCCCTGTTTCTGTGGCGCCTGATCGGGCTGGCACAGGTCGGGGTCTGGCGCAGGCCGCAATCCGAAACATGGCTGGATCAATGGCGGGCCGGAGGGGCGGTGCCTATTGCACCCGGGCGCACGCCGCTGGACCGGGTCACCCGGTCTGCGATGGTGGCCCTGCTGACGCCCGAGTTCAGCCCCGAGACCGCAGAAAAGGAAACCACCCGCATCGCCAAGGCCGAGCTGGCCGCTTTGCGTCATGGTCTGCGCCCGCTGGAGCTGATCGCGGCGATTGCGCCGCTGGTCGGCCTCTTGGGGACCGTGCTCGGCATGATCGGCGCTTTTCAGGCGCTGCAGGAAAGTGGCAGCGGCGCGGATCCTTCCGTGCTCGCTGGCGGCATCTGGGAGGCGCTGCTGACCACGGCGGCAGGCATGGCCGTGGCGATCCCGGCCTCGGCGCTGGCCTCCTGGATCGAAGGACTGGCCGAGCGTGAACAGGCCCGGATGGAGGATGCCGCCACCCGCGTCTTCACCGCAGCCGCTGCCCGACCGGCACAACGTCAGGCCGCGCAATGACACTGGCCTTCGGAGCACCGCGCCGGAAAAAGCGCATCAGCCTCGCGCCGATGATCGACGTGGTGTTCCTGCTGTTGGTGTTCTTCATGCTGGCCTCGCAATTCGGCCGCGACCGGGTGGTTCCGCTCACTATGGGCGGGGCAGGAGCCGCCTATCAGGGGCCGCCCCGGCTGGTGCTGGTCACAGCGGACGGGCTGCATCTGAACGGAGTTCCGGTCGCAGCTGATGCCTTGGCGGCGCGGCTGATCCCGCTGACGCAGGAGATGTCGGACGCCATCATACTGCAACCGGACAAATCAGCGTCGCTCCAGCAGATGATGGATGCTGCGGTGCTTCTGACTGAAGCGGGCTTTACCGGCCTTGTGGTCATGGAGTGAGCGGCATGGATTTCTCCACACCGAAAAAGCGCGAGACAGGTGAACCGATCCTGCCGATGATCAACGTGGTCTTCCTGCTGCTGATCTTTTTCCTGCTGTCCTCGCAAATCGCCCCGCGCGCGCCCTTTGCGGTGGTGCCGCCGAAACTCGAAAGCGGAGATCCCTCGGCGCCCGAGGCCGTGCTGTTCATGGCCGCCGACGGCCGACTGCATTTCACGGGCGCGCAGGATGAGGGCGCCATTGCTGCAGTGACGGCGCAGGCCGGGCAGATCGGGGTGCTGACCCTGCGGGCCGATGCCGAGGTTCCGGCGCATGAAGTTGCGGCGCTGATTGCCCGGCTCAGGGCGGCGGGCATCGCATCGGTGACATTGACCGGAACCGGGTCATGAGCCGTCTTGCGCTCTTTCCGGCATGTCTTGCCTCGGCGGCGCTTTTGCACGCGCTGCCCTTTGTGGCGCTTCCGGATGGCGGCACTGAGGCAGAGGGCAGCGGCGGCACCGGTCAGATCACGCTGGTGGCGGCCTCGGCTGAGCTGACCCAGCAGGTGTCCAAATGGCAGCGCCCGCAGGAGATCACCACTCAGGTGCCTGCCGTAGTGCAGCCCGCTCCGATCGCCAATCCGCAGCCCGTCCCGTCCGCCAGCCCGTCCTCTGTGCCGGACCTTCCAACCTCCGCTCTGGCCGTGCTGGCCCCGGCGGCCCAGGCGGAGGCCGTACCCGAAAAACCCGCACCCCCACCGCCGCCGCCTGCTCCCCCACCGCCTGCGCCTCCGCCGGTTGCTCCGGCACCGCCTGCGCCAGCCCCGCCGCCCAAACCGGCGCCAGCAGCTGAGGCTCCGGCAGAGGCAAAACCGGCAGCGGCTTCGGTGGCCGTGAACCAGCAGGCAGCAGGCAGCGGCCAGCGCAGCGCCCGTGGTGACAATGGGGGCGACGAAGCCAGCACCGGAAACGCTGCCCGGGATGCCAAGCTGAAACGCCGCTGGGGCGCGGCCATCCTGTCTAGGATTGAACGCCAGATGCGGCGCCCGCGTGGCGGCGATCAGGGCAAAGCCCGCGTGCGCTTGAAAGTTTCGACCCAAGGACGGCTGATCGGGGCCTCTGTCGTGCGCAGTTCCGGCAGTTCGACGCTGGACCATGCCGCACTGCAGGCGGCGCAAAAAACACGGTACCCACGTGCGCCCAAGGCGCTGGCGCCGGGTACCTATACCTTCGATTTCTCACCCCGTTTCACTAGGTGACGCTTGCAGTTCAGCGTCCTCGGGACAGGAACAAGGGGTACAGTAAATGCCGCGCAGGACATGCTGGTCGGGAGGCATTTCTGTGCCACTGGATGACCGCTGGACACCTGTTGACCGGCAACCGTGTCAGTCGGCGATTTCTATGCGGACTGTGTAGGGGGCGGAACGCACCAAAGGTGCGATATCGCCATCGAACGCCCCGAGACGCACCAAGCCGCGGGAGTTCTGGAACGGTTTGTAGAAGATCGCCAGATTGCCCCAAGGCGCATATAACGTGATGTCGCCGGTTTCGGGCTTATAGCTTGCCGGTGCGCCTGTTGTGTCAAGTTTGCGGGGCAGGTCGGAAATTTTTTCAATTCCGTGGTAATCCGCAAGGGTCAGCTCAAGCGGCAGCATCGCCGCAAAATCCCGTCCGGCAGCAGTATCGTCCAGCGTTGCTGAGAGGCGGTCTTCGCCAAATATGAACTCGATTTTGGTCATGGTGCCTTCTTTCTGTGTCGCTGTACCAGATGTTTCTGCCACGACGGGAGCGGACAGCGCGAGCGCACTCATCAGTGCCAAAGCCGGAGTTTTGAGCCAGTTCACGTTCATTGTCCTCCTCAGATTTCCTGAAATGCGACCAAGGCGTAATTGAGTGTCCCGCCTTGGCCATGATGATCAGGCCTTGGTCATGTCGATGACATAGCGATAGCGGGCCTGTTTTCTGACGACCTTTTCACAAGCCGCGCCGATCTGATCCGGAGTGATCATTTCATAGGTCGCTGCGATGCCGTGATGGGCGGCAAAATCAATGACCCGCTGCGTTTCGGCGATGCCACCGGTCATCGAACCTGCCAGGCTTTGACGGCCGAACCCCATCATCATGCCATGCGCCCCTTCGATGGGGAACAGCGCGCCAACATTGACCAGGGTCTTGTCGAGCTTGAGCATATTGAGGAATGGTTGCATCGGGTAGGCCACCGGCACCGTGGAGAGCATAAGATCAAAACTGCCCATCTGGCGGCGCATGGCGTCTTCATCGGACCAGAGATAAGCCTCGGACGCACCAAAGGATTTCGCGTCCTCCAGCTTATCCTTGGATGTGGTGAAGACGACAACCTCGGCACCTTTTGCAGCGGCGAGCTTTACCGCAAGGTGGCCAAGACCACCCATGCCGATCACGCCATAGCGCTGCCCGGGCTGCAAATCCCAGTGGTTGATCGGCGAGAAAGTCGTGATACCTGCGCACAGCAGAGGCGCAAAACCCGCGAGATCCACCCCCGGCGGAATGCGAAGCGCAAAGTCCTCTTTCACGACGATCTTCTTCGAGTAACCACCATATGTGACCCCGCCCGAGATCTTGTCTGGGGAGTTGTAGGTGAAGGTGGTGCCATTCAGGCAATTTTGTTCCCGATCAGCGAGACAGTTCGCACATTCGCCGCAGCTGTCGACCATGGTGCCTACACCTGCGATGTCGCCTTCGCGGAACTTGGTCACCTCGGCGCCGACGCCGGTGACGCGGCCCACCATTTCATGGCCAGGGACCAGCGGAAAGGTCGGCATCCCCCAGTCGCCTTTGTAGGTGTGGATGTCCGAGTGGCAGATCGAGCTGTACAGGATTTCGACCACCACATCCTTTGGACCGGCTGCACGGCGAGGGATGGTGTGCGGTGCAAAGGATCCGCTGGTGTCGAAGGCGGCCCAGCTTTGTACATTGCTGGCGCCAAGCGGGCTTGCGGCCTCCTGCGCCTTGGCCTCGCTGGACAGGGCCGCAGCGGCGAGCGGGGCGGTTGCCATGGCCGCGGTGCCGCCAAGGAAGGACCGGCGGCTTTCGCCCTCGCGGGTCAGGATTTCGGCCTTTTGGTTGCAGGCTTCACACATGGGGATCTCCTTGGACGGTTGGCTACGAGGTACAGGACCAAGATACTCCATTCTCCGCATTGGATAATCCCGGCCTGCTGCACAGCATTCATGAGAAGCCGTCATGAATGCTGTGCAGAACAGGCCCATGATCCGGCTGGCGGAGCTCTCTACCTTTTGTCCTATCCAACGCGATCAACCAAAAAGGACAAATGCCATGAAACTCATGCTCACGGCCCCCGCGCTCATGCTCACCGCCTCAACCGCCTTTGCCCAATCCGTGGAGATCAGCCGGCACGAAGACCGGCCCGGCCAAATTGGAAGCGGCACGGTCTTTACCGGTACGGCCTATATCTCCCCTGTATTCGGCCCCCAGATGAATAATGTCAGCGCTGGCGAGGTGACGTTTCTTCCCGGCGCCCGCTCTGCTTGGCATACGCATCCGGTAGGGCAGATGCTGGTCGTTACCCATGGCACCGGCTGGACCCAGGAGCGCGGTCAGGACAAGCAGGTCATCAAGGCCGGTGATGTGGTCTGGTGCCCGCCCGGTGTTGAACACTGGCACGGCGCAAGCGACAGCACATCGGTGACACATTACGCCATTCAGGCGGTGGTCGATGGCTCGGCCGTCAGTTGGGGTGAGAAGGTCACGGAGGAGGAATACCTCGACTGAAGCGCAACTTAACCATCGATTTCATGAAGGCCGGACATAGATTGTGGAAGAACGACCATGAGCAACAACACACAAATCCCGGCCCCTTTCATGATACGCGAGAACATCAACGACCTGATTGCCTTTGCCGCTGTTGCGGAAGAGCGCAGTTTCACGCGGGCTGCGGCACGGCTGAACGTGTCGCAATCCGCGCTGAGCCATACAATCAAGGGGCTGGAGCAGCGGCTGGGCTTGCGCCTTCTGACGCGCACCACACGCAGTGTTGCCCCGACCATCGAGGGAGAGGACCTGCTTGCCACGCTCAACCCCTGTTTCGAGAAGATCGAAAATCGGCTGCAGGCGCTGAATGACGCGCAGGATCAGCCAACGGGAACGGTGCGGATCGTGGCAGTGGAATACGCCATCGAAAGCATTCTGTGGCCCAAGCTGTCGCCGGTGCTCAAGAAGTATCCTTCGGTGAATATCGAGTTTGTCATGGACTACGGCTATACCGATCTGGCGGCGTCACAATGCGATGCAGGGGTGCGCTATGGTGATCAGGTCAGCGAGGGGATGATCGCTATGCGGATCGGCCCGGATGAGCGGATGGTCTGTGTCGGTGCCCCTGAGTATTTCAAGGAAATGGGCACACCGCAGGTGCCACAGGACCTGTCCGATCACCGCTGTATCAACCTGCGTCTTTCCACCCACGGCGCGCTTTATGCCTGGGAGTTTGAGGACAAGGACGGCAACGAGATCAACGTCAAAGTCAAAGGTCAGGCCTGTTTCAACACGGTCAATCCAGTGATGCAGGCGGCCACGGATGGGCATGGTCTTGCCCTCATCCCGGAACGCCTTGCCCAGTCGCGGCTCGACAGTGGCGCGCTGCAGATGTGCCTTGGCGATTATTCTCCCTATTTTCCGGGCTTCCACCTTTATTACCCCAGCCGCCAACGCCCGTCCTCGGCGTTCAGCGTGGTGCTGGAGGCTCTGCGTGAACGCGGCTGAGACCAAAGGAAGGGTATGAGGCTAGGCATTCATGAAATGGCATCATGAGTGGGGTGATCAGGACGGGCATTAAGCTTTCGGGAAAAGGGGCCACATCATCAGGCAGAAGCAACCCAACAGGAGATCCCGATGAAGACCTCTATTGCCGCCTCTGCCTTTGCGCTGATGACCAGCCCGGCCTTTGCCCAGGATGTGAAAACCACGCTGCCCGATGCAGTGGGGCAAGTCTCCCCGGCGCTGGAAGCCTATGCCACGGATACGATCTTCGGCTCGGAATGGACCAATGAGGCGCTGTCGATGCGTGACCGTGCACTGCTGACATTCGCGGCGCTTGTGACACGTCACGAAACGGAAAATCTTGGCAGCTATGTCGCGCTGGCACTGGACGCGGGCGTGACCCCGGCAGAGTTGTCCGAGACGATCACCCACCTGGCCTTCTACACTGGTTTTGGCAATGCAACCGCAGCGTCCGAGGCCGCAGCGCCTGTGTTTGCCGCTCGCGGCGTGTCGATCGATGCCTTGCCGCCCGTGTCCCCGGATCTGTTGCCGCTCAATAAAGAGGCCGAAGCCGCCCGTGAAAAGCTTGTCAGTGGCCTTTATAGCGACGTCAGTATCGGTGTTGTCGACAACACCCGCGAGGTGCTGTTTCTGGACCTCTGGCTGCGCCCGGATCTTGCCCCCCGCGACCGCAGCCTTGTGACCGTCGCCGCCTTGATCGCCGCAGGTCAGCCCGAGCAGATGACCTTTCACCTGAACCGCGCCATGGACAATGGTCTCTCGCAGGAGGAAGCTGGGGCCATGCTGTCGCACCTTGCCTTCTACGCGGGCTGGCCAAAGGTATTCTCGGCCATGCCCATTGCCAAAGAGGTGTTTGAAAATCGCGGGCAATAAGACCGTATGAAGATTCGGGAAAGGCAGCAAAAGTCAGAAGGAGAGATGCATGAAGATTGGAATTCTCGGCTCCGGCCTTATGGGCGCCAAGCTTGGCGCACTCTGGGCTGCCTGTGGTCATGACGTGTGTTTCTCCTATTCTCGCAGCACTGCCAAGCTCGCGCGTCTCGCAGGCGATTGCGGCGGAACATCGGGCACGGTTGCCGACGCGGTCGCAGGAGCGGATGTGCTGCTTCTTGCGGTGCATTGGTCACGCATCGACGATGTCCTGCAGCAGGCCGGAGATCTGGCGGGAAAGGTCGTGCTCAATTGCTGCGTGCCGCTGAATGACAGCAACACAGAGCTGGTGGTGGGCACAACGTCCTCGGGCGCCGAAGAGCTGGCCAAGGCCCGGCCCAAAGCCCGCTGGGTGTCGTGTTTCAACACCATCCCGTCCGAGAGTTTCCGGCCTGTGTTTGACCGCAAGGGACAAACGCCCGCGCCGCAGGTCTTTACCTATGGTGATGATGCGGAGGCAAAGGAGATCGCGGGGACGCTGATCCGGGACATCGGGTTTGAGCCGCTTGAAACCGGGGGGCTGCGCAATGGGCGTTTTGTCGAACCCTTTGCCATGGCGACGGTCGAGCTGGCCTATGTGCAGCCCGGCGGTCCGGCGCTGACCTATCGATTTGAAAAACTGCGCGGCTGACCGCGCATGAAAGGAGATCAACCATGAAAATCATCCGTTCCGGCAGCGCGCCGTCCAGACCGGGCCCCGAAGACTGGTTCACCGGCTCGGTCCGGATCGACCCGGTGTTTCAGGCCGAAGACCCCGGGCGGGTCAGCGGTGCCCATGTGACATTCGAACCCGGCGCCCGCACCGCGTGGCACACTCATCCGGCAGGGCAAACCATCATCATCACATTTGGCCGCGGACGTGTGCAGCGCGAAGGCGGCCCCGTCGAAGAGGTTAGCGCAGGCGATGTAGTCTGGTTCCCGGCTGGTGAAAAACACTGGCACGGCGCATCGCCTGACACCGCCATGAGCCACCACGCCATCCAGGAAAGCATCGATGGGGTCGCCGTTGACTGGATGGAGAAGGTCAGCGACGAAGACTACAACGGCTGATCTTTGGGGCGCGCAGGCAGGTTAGACCTGCTCGCAGCCCAACGCCCTGCATCGGCGATAGTTGCCGCGGGCATCAAGGACGCATGGCACAGTGCGCGCCGCCTTGGCGTTCCGCCATTAATGATCTGAACTCATCAGTGGGTTCAATTCTGCATGGATTATCGCAGGAGCCTGCCTGCCATAAGTTCCACCCCATCAGATACGCACTGGAACTTCTGCCGCTCGATCGACGGCAGGGGAGCCATTGGCGATACACTATGACAAAGGAAAACCCAATGATCCTTCAAGAAACTGACACTCTTTCCAATGGCGTCGAGATTCCGAAACTTGGTCTTGGCACCTGGATGATCGACGACGCGGTAGTTGCGGATGCGGTCAAGGCGGCTGTGAACCTTGGCTATCGCCACATCGACACCGCGCAGGCCTATGCCAACGAACGCGGTGTTGGCGAAGGAGTCCGTGACTGCGGCGTGGCCCGCGACGAGATTTTCGTGACCACCAAGCTGGACGCCGGCATCAAGACCTATGACGAGGCCAAGGCAGCCATCGACGGCTCTCTTGCCACGATGGGGTTGGACTATATCGATCTGATGATCATCCACAGCCCGCAGCCGTGGGAAAATTTTGCAGGCGACGACCGGTACTTCGAAGGCAATCTTGCCGCGTGGAAAGCGCTGGAAGAGGCGCTTGAAGCAGGCAAACTGCGCGCGATCGGTGTGTCCAATTTCCAGAAGGAAGATCTCGACAACCTGATCGAGAACGCCACCGTCAAACCGATGCTGAACCAGATCCTGGCCCATATCAGCAACACGCCCTTTGACCTGATCGACTATACCAAGAGCAATGGGATCCTTGTCGAGGCCTATTCGCCTGTCGGTCATGGTGAGCTGTTCAAGAATACCGAGGTCGGCGCAATGGCCGAGAAATACGGCGTCAGCATCCCGCAGCTTGGCATTCGCTATTGTCTGCAGCTGGGCCTGCTGCCTTTGCCGAAGACCGGAAACCCGGATCACATGGCCAACAACGCGGCGGTGGATTTCGAAATCTCCGACACAGATATGGATGCACTTAAGTCCATCGAGAAGATCAAGGACTACGGCGAACATAGTTTCTTCCCGGTCTACGGCGGCAAGATGTAAGCGGCGCCTTCAGGATCGGCCGATACTGAAACAACCGGTGGGGCCCGTGGTCCCGCCGGTCTATTTGTCGGTTCTGCTTGGCGTGCCCGCGACAGGTAGGGCGCGAGAATACGAGCATATGGTGGGTTGGGACCATAGTCACGGGGTCGGAATGATCTTTGGCCCCGTGCTTTGGATGACCGACCTGGGTCTGGTGGTCGCCGGGCTGATCTGGCTGGTGCGCGGGGGCGACGGGACGTCATCGCAGCGCAAAGCGTCCGGCGCGCAGTCCGAACTCGATATGCGATTTACCCGTGGCGAAATCGATTCATAAGAATACGCCGCGCGCAAAAATTATTGATTTCATAAGCTTGCGGGCCGCTTGGGGGAGCTTCCATATAGCCGCTGCAAGGATCATAGCCGTTGCAAGGATCGTCGGGCATAGGCAGTGAGAGAGATCTGAACGCATCAAAAATGCCTCGACTGTGTGTTATTCGAATTTTAGAATGTGATAAGCACACGAGATGAGGGAGGATTCAGACATGCGTGGAATGCTATTGGGCCTTTGTATAGCCGCCATCGCGGCGCCTGCACTGGCGGATAAGGTCGGCATCACCAAGGACATGATGAGCGTGACCGTGACAACGCCTGGCGGCGCGGTTGAGATCAAGCGCAATCAGGATCCCGACGCGCGTCTGGGTGAACCTTGGACAAAGACCTCGCGCCCCTGTCCCAATTTCTGCATCCAGCCGATGACACCGGCACCCGGGGTGACGACCATTGGCGAGCTGGAGGTGCTGGAGTTCCTGAAATCCGGGGAGGCGTTGCTTGTCGATGGGCGCGTTCGCCCGCAGTACGAGCAGGGCACAATTCCGGGTGCCATGTCGGTGCCTTATACCGAGGCTGCCGACCGGCTGGGGGAATTCGGCTGCGAGGTGGATTTCGATGGCTGGATCTGCGAGGGCGAGGTGCCGTCGGTGGTCCTGTTCTGCAACGGGCCATGGTGCGGTCAGTCCCCGACGGCCGCGCGCCGCATGATCGAGGCGGGCTTCCCTGCCGAGAAAATCTACTACTATCGCGGTGGCATGCAGAGTTGGAACATGCTGGGCCTGACCGTGGTGCCGGGCGGTTCCTGAGACGGCCCAGACCGATATGCAATGGCGCGCGCCTTGAGGCTGATGATGCAGCAAGGCGCGCGTAATCGGGGCCGGAATCCCGGCAGGCGGTGCCTCAGGCGACCACCCGGTTTGCCTCCCAGGACCCGGCTGCCTCCAGGATCCGCTCGGGGTTGCGATAGGCATCGCGCAGCAGGTGTTCATACAGCGCGCCTTCTGACTGCCGCGTGACGGGACCGCCGATCAGCGCTGCAAGAGCCGCTTCCAGTGCATCGACGGTGCCGGAGCCTTCGTCGAATTGCGCCTTCTTGCGCCAGACCAGATCCGGCGGCAGCAGGTCTTCGCAGGCTTTGCGCAGGATCCACTTTTCCGTTGTAGCGCCGGTTGCATCCGGAGCCGCAGGATCGGTGCGGCGCATCTTCAGATCTGCGGGGATGGACTGGGCAAAATCGATCAGCTCCCGATCCAGGAACGGAGTTCGGGCCTCGAGGCTCTCGGACATGGTGACGCGGTCGACCCGTTGCAGATTGATGTTGTGCATGGTCCCAAGGGACCGGGTCAGCTCATCTGCCAGCGCCCGGGGATCGTCGACATAATCGTGGTGATAGGTATAGCCGGCGAACAATTCGTCGGCGCCTTCGCCGGTCAGTACCGCCTTGAGCCTGGCCCGGGCCAGCCGTGCTGCGAACAGGGTAGGGAGGGCCGAGCGCACCAGATCCACGTCAGCGGATTCCAGATGATAAAGGACATGCGGCAGGGCTTCGGCCACGTCCTGCGCGGTAAAGACCGTCTCGTAATGGTCGGACCCGATATGTTCGGCCACGGCGCGCGCGGCGATCAGATCGGGGCTGCCCTTGGTGCCGACGGCAAAGGTTTTGAGCGGACCCAGTCCCTGCGCCTTGCGCGCCTTCTGCGCCAGCGCCGCGATGATCGAGCTGTCCAATCCGCCGGAGAGGAAGCTGCCCACCTCCACATCCGCAACCATCCATTTGGCAACGGCTCCCTCCAGTACCAGACGCAGTTCCTGCGCAGTGCCGTCAATATCGAGATCCGGGCCCGCTGCGGCAGCGCCCTGAGGCGTGCGGTACCATTGCCGCCAGCCGGTGCGGCTGTCGAACAGATGTCCGGGCGGGACCGCTTCGACCTGCTCGACCGGGACGCCGTCAAAGGCCTTCAGCTCGGAAGCGAAGACCAGCCCATTGCCCAGCCGCGCCATGTATAGCGGTTTGATACCCAGTGGATCGCGCGCGGCAATGATGCGGTCTTTGGTAATCAGAACAAAGGCGAACATGCCATCCAGCTGGGTGACCCAGCGGGAGCGCCCGGAGCGGAACAGGTGCAGGATCGTTTCACTGTCAGAAGCCGTCTCAAACGCCGCATCGCCTAAGATAGCCCGCAGATCGGCGTGGTTGTAGATCTCGCCGTTGGCAACCAGCATGTCACCTGTCTGGTGGATGGGCTGGGCGCCGTCCTCGGGGCCGATGATAGACAACCGGCAATGGGCCATAGTGAAGGCGGTCTCAGTTGCAGGGGGCTCGATGGTGGGGGTATCTGCATGCCGGAGGACATGCACCTCGTCGGGGCCGCGATGGGCGATCTTCGCGATCATCTCCTCGGCCAGCCCGGCATCGCTGATATTCCAGAAACAAACAAATCCACACATAGTTCTTGGTCCTCAATCGGTTCCATAGCGGTCGCCATAAGGGCGGGGCCGCATTTTGCGCGCGCCGGGCCGCCCTTGCCATGACAGGCCGCGCTGCGCTGTCTTGGCGGCGGCGGGGCAAGGGGGCTGCTGATCGGCTTTGGCCGATGGGCGGGCGCCTTTAAAGTTTTGCGGCACCATGGCTATCAAAATCCCGCGGTTGATAAAAATGAAACATTCTAGCACTATGGATGAGAAAAATTTGACCATAGTGCCATGCCTCGACGTCTTCCTGTTCTCAATGCCCTCAGATCCTTCGAAGCTGCCGCGCGGCATGAAAGCTTCAAGGAGGCTGCGGCCGAGCTGAACGTGACCAATGCCGCCATCAGCCATCAGGTCAAATCGCTTGAAGAAGCCTTTGGCATGAGCCTGTTCCGGCGGCGTGGGCGTGCCGTTCAGCCGACGGACGCCGCCAAACGGTTTGCCGACCGGATCGGCAAGGCCTTCGACACGATCGAGGCCGCTGCGATTGAACTGCAGGGCAACCCGATGAGCGGGACATTGCGGCTGGCGGTCACGCCCTTTTACGGCAATCGCATCGTATTGCCGCGCCTGTCGCGGTTTCATGCCATGTATCCGGAGATCACGGTCGAACCGGAGATGAGCGCCACGGATACCGATTTTCGTAAATCGGATCTTGATGGTGGCATGCGCTATGGCACCGGGGAGTGGCCCGGGCTGACCGCAGTCGAACTGCACCGTGATGAACTGGTGCCGGTGGCGGCGCCCTCGGTTGTCTCGGGGCGGCGTCTGCCACTGTCCGCCGATGAGATTGCCAAGCTGACCCTGGCCTATATCGAGGGCCGCAAGGACGATTGGCAGGCCTGGCTGAACCTTTTGGGTTATGCGGGGTCGCCACCACAGGACATGGTTGCCTATGATAGCCGGGCGCGGGTCGTGGACCTTGCCTTTGCCGGGCATGGTGCTGCGCTGGCCGATGTCAGCCTGACCGCTGCCGACGTGGCTGCCGGGCATCTTGTGCGCCTCAATGAGACCCGCCTGACCACCGGACGGGGGATGTGGCTGGTCTATCCGGATACGGATTTCCCCGATCCGCGGCTCATTGCCTTTGGCGAATGGTTCAAATCCGAGGTCGCAAAGATCCCGATCGCCTAGGTACTCGACGTGAGTGGGCCTCTCAGCAGTGAGGCTTGGCTCCGATCTCTCCAATGCGATCTTGAAATGTGCTCTGAGCATTCTAATGGCTGTTGTCAGAACGCATGCGCTGGCATGTCTGGCAGCATGCAGAGGTTGCCAATCGGCTTCCAAGGCTTGCGGCACGACGTCACGAGTGCAGTCGTTGCAGAGGGTGCACGGCAAAATTTCGCTGCCAAATCAGCGGCGCAACGCCGGTCTGCTGGCAGGCCAGTTTCAATTCGCGAGCCAATTTACATATGTATTTTTCTGAATGTAATGGGCGCGCCGGGCCTCGTTCACCTTGAGATCAGCAACCGGCACAGGAGAAAGACATGAGCATGAACAGTGTTTCCTACCGCGAGTACACAGTGAGTTTCGAAGGCACCGACGGTGTTAAACTGTCCGCCGAAACCGGCCTTGATACAGGTATTGGCGGTGGCAAATGGCACCGCAACGAAGCTGAGACACAGCAGGTTGAAACGGTATCAACCGATGATACCTATGTTGCTGTGACGCTGAGCGCTGAGGCCATCGCAGAGCTGAAGTTCATGATCGAAGAGGAGAAGCTTGCGGGCGATCTCTACGAGGCCTTTTACGATGTTTATGGAGAGGAGATCTTCGCCAATATCGAGGTCTCCGAAGACCAGCACTTTGACGCGCTTGTCGACTATGCAGAGAAGATCGGCGTCGATGTCGATTCCTTCGTTTTCGACACCGCTGGCGAATTCTCCAATCCCGAGTTGCAGGAGATGTACGACACGCTTCTGGAGCAGGGGCTGACCTCGCTAGAAGACGCGCTGGAGGTCGGTGTGGCGATCGAGGAGAAAGACATCGTCGATATCGCGGCAGCGGCCGAAGCCGTGCAGGACACCGCCCTGGCGGATATCTATGAAAACCTGCTTCAGGGCTCTTATGCGCACCTTGATGCCTTTGAGGCTGTACTGTGACCGAAATCGCCTCCGGTTTCAGTCACAGATTGGCTTGGCCTCGCAATCGCGAGGCCAAGTGCAGCCACGGACCTTGCAGGTGAAGGCAGACCAGCTGGTCGGGGTGGCGTCAACCGGGAGTAGTTCCGCGCAATTGGCGAACTGCGCGTCCGACCCATTCCGGGGCCGGGGACAGAACCGCATCCAAAAGGCTGTTATAGATCGCCTCGGGGAAGGCCGTGGCACGTTGCTGGCGCGTATCGTAGTGCAGCAGCATGCATTCAAACGTCGCGCATTCCTGATCGGCCGACCACATTGTGTGCCCGATCTGCAAACGTTTGCTGTCCACGCCCAGGATCGCGGCCTCGATTGACAGGGTTGCCGGAGCGCGCACTTCCCCCACGTACCGCAGGTGCGTTTCAAGCGTATATAGCGCACAGCCCGTTTCCTCGAAATATGCGGTACCGATCCCGAAACGGTCTTGCAGTTTCCATGTCGCATTGCTGAACGGGACCAGATAGTAGGCTTCGTTCAGGTGGCCATAGGCATCCAGCCACTCCTGCTGAAGCGGCTCTTCGTGTACGCGAAATGTCGACATCTCCGCTCCCCCGGCTCAGGCAGGTTTGGAAAAGACGACCAGTTTGGTCATCGCGGGGATCAGGTTGTCGACGGTCTCTACCTCGAAACCGATCTTTTTGCCCATTTCCGTCAGCCAGCCCACCGATAGCGAACGGGCGTCGGGGGTAAAGGCCATGTGCTGCAACTGCCAGAGTGCGGCCAGCGCGGGTCCGCGGCGGTTCTCTTCCACCATGAAGTCATGCACCATCAGCTTGCCACCGGGAGCCAGCGCCTCAAAGCCTTTCGTCAGCAGGCCTTCGACGTCGTCGCCGGGAACGCCGCTCATCAGATAGGACATCAGGATGGCGTCCTGGTTGCCTGGCCACTGGATTTCGATGGCGTTGCCTGGAATATAGCGCACCCGGTCGATCAGACCGGCCTCGGAGACAAAGCCCCAGCCGATTTCTGCCACGTTGGGGAAGTCGATGATGGTGGCCTCAAGGTTCTCATATTCGTTGCACAGGCTGATTGTCATCGCGCCGGTACCGCCGCCAACGTCCAAAAGCGTCTTGGCATGAGACAGGTCCACAGTGCGGGCCAGTGTGCGCCCCGGGCCGAGCGAGCCGGCGTGCTGGCTTTCGGAATAGACCGAAGCCTGTTCCTCATCCGCCATCCAGTGTCGGTAAGAAGCGATTGCATCCTCGGAGAGTTCGCCTTTCATCACCGCATTCAACTGCAGCAGGAAGGGGTACATCTGCTGGTCGATCTGATAGCGAAGATAATCGCCGAAATCGTATTTCGATGTTTTCGAAAGGAAATTCTGCGCGGCGGGGGAATTCTTGATCTTGTCATCGTCCGTGTTGCTCAGCAACCCGACGCTGGCCAGCGCGGTTGTCAGCGTGACGATGCGGTTGAGCGGCACATCTGCGGCCTCTGACAGTTCTTTGGCCGTCTTGGGGCCGTCCGCGAGCAGTGAAAAGATACCGACATGCAGACCGGTGAACAGCGCCTTTGATGCCATGAAACTGAAAGCGATGGACGACAGATCCTCCGCGCTTTCGATTGCATTGTTGTCGAGTGTCGCCGGGGTCAGATCCTGCATGAAGCCCACTTACCTTTCTGTCATTTCGGATGTGTCTGGGAGCATACACAGCCGTAGCTGCCACGCAACAGTAGTGCCGGAAACATGTTACAAGTTGTCGGTTTTGAGCCAAATTTTGATGCATTCTACGGTGAAGAGCGCCTTCCATCCCTGCTTTTCCAGCCGCGATGGGCAGAGCACGGATGGGTTTAACCGCACCTAGTGGCAGGGCAGATCGCCTGATGTCTGCCCGACAAGAGGAACGTTTTTGCCCCTCCGCCGCCGCGGTTTGCGCTGAGTGTCGGCTGCGCGGTGTTAACCTGCCTGGCGTTTATCGCCCGTATGGCGGCCTTCACCCATGTAGAGTTTCTGCATATCGACGAAAGGTCCTGTCTCCAGCCGACCGCGGATCGCGGCCCATCCCTCCGGGTTGTCGTGGATCACCTGATACAGCTCTGATGGCACGTTCAGGTATTCAATGTATTTTTCCGATGCGGTTTCCAGCCAGGCAAAGACATAGCTGCCGGTCTCTTCGTCCACATCGACAAGCCGCAGCTCAATGCCTTCAGCCAAGGGGGCGGTTTCGACGCTGCGCAGGATATGCAGCTTCATCATCTCGACGATCACATCGTCCAGCTCCAGTTGCCGCAGCAGCAATTTTTCCCGCACCGCTGGCCAGCCAAAGGTCAGTCGCACGGTTAGCCCTTTGCCGACCTCCTGCGCGGCAGCGGGGGCCTGCGACCCATAGCTGGTGGAAAACAGATCATTGGCCTCATCCTCCAGCTCCAGATGATCGCGCAACCGGTTGGCAGGCATCGCAGCGATCCATTGCCCGCGCCCGGCGTCGAGGTAATTGAACTGCGGTTGCAGGCGAAAACTCTCGCCGCAGGCGGGGCAGGCCGCGTCCTGAAACCGGTCCTCCAGGATGTCGTCCCGTAGGTCGGGACGACGGTCGGCGTTGACACTGCCGACGGCGGACATGGACACGGGCGCCTCGCATTGCGGGCAGAGCAGATTGACGGGATGAAACAGGGACATCGGTCGGCAGCCTTTCGATCAGTCAGAGTTTGGACAACCAGTCAATCGCCGGATGGTTCGGTTTCAGCTTGCCCGAGTGATAGGCGGCATAAAGTTCGGAAAACCATTCACCCGGCGCCCGGAACTGGTAGCCGGTCATGCCCTTGGCGCGTGCGCCAAGCAAATAGGAGGTCCAGCTGTTGGTATAACTCTCCTGATATACAACACCGTCAATCGCGAGCTTCTTGGCAGAGGTCATGCTGGACCATGGTTTTGCGGGCTCCGAGGCGCTATCGATATGCGCCTGAACCTGAACGCGCCGGGTTTCCCATTCTTCGTCCGTGCAGGTCTCGTCCGCGGGTTTGTCCGGGGCGTGGGCGCTTGTGTTATGGGCCATGTATTCGGTGATATAGTCTTTGTCGTATTTGAACTTCTTGGCAAATTTCTCGGCGATGTCCGAAATCGCCATGCCGTATTCGGTCCAGCCACCGAAATCCTTTTTGCTGCCGTTGCTGTTCATGAAACCGTGTTTGTCATCCACCGCATGGCCAACCTCGTGCAGGGTGTTCCAGTTGAAATAGGTCACCGGTTCTTCGTTCGCGGGTTTGCATTTTTCCAGCTCGGCGCGCTCTTCCGGGGTGGCCGCATCATCCAGGCTGCCGACCGCGTCATCACTGCCGAAGGCATAGTTGGGCGATAGGCCCGCATCACCTTCGTGCATCACGATCCGCTTTTCGTTGCCCTGGTACATGGATCCGCCTTTGTCGGCTTCGTTGATGGCGAATTTCTTCAGCGAGTCATTGTTGAGCGTGTGGTCCAGCGGCAGGTCTTGCATTGCCTTGTAGAAGGCCACGATATTGGGGCCTTTCAGATCGCCATCGGCGATTTCGGTGGCTGGCGCCAAGTTCTTGTTGCTGAAGTTCTTGATATCGCAGCCAAAGCGCGCCTTAAAGGCGACCTTGACCACCGCGCGCTGGGCTTCCGGCTCCAGATTGTCGATCATCGCATCCAGCTCGGCGGTGCCACCCGGGCGTGCCAGGATTTTCTCGATGTCTGCCGGGTCTGGCGGCGTATTGGCCCGCATCTGCGCCATGACATAGGCGCTGGTGCCAATGGCGCGTGCCTCTTCCAGCAGCTTGATAGCGTCTGCAGGCTGTTTACCTGCGTCCTGCGCCGCGGCATCCGCCAGTTTCTTGCGCATGGTGTCGATGCTGGGTTTGATGACGTAGCGGTGTTCGTGTCCTTCGAGCACTGCCAGACGGGGCTCCACTTCCGGCTCGGCGCGCAGCTCTTTGTACGTCTTATGCTGCTTGGCCAGCTCCAACGCGGTTTTGGTCAGGACGATAGCCTTTTCAATATCGGCGCTGACCGATGCATAATTCTGGCCACCTCTGGCAGCGGTCTGTGCCCCGGTCAGCAGCTTTTCAACTTCGGCGACCTCGGCGGCGACATAGGCGGCCTCTTCGTGGTCCTCGACCGGGGTCAGGGCCGTGCGGGTGCGGGCGATTTCCTGTGTGATGAAGGCATATTGCGAAATCACCTCGTCCGCCGTGTTGCAGGCCTCCAGCGCGGCAAGAAGATGCGCTTTGGCGACCTTGGGCGCCAATCCGTCTTTCTGGCAGTTTTCGATTTCCGCCGTCGCGGTCTTCAGGTGTACCGCTGCGACATCGGCGTTTTCACGGCTGCCGACAACTTTGATCGACAGTTTCGCCGCCTGCACCTGCGGCCACCACGGGGCGCTGTCCTCGTCGCCGCCAATGGCAGAATTCACCACTTCAAGGATGCCATGCGTCTTGGCGGTCGAGAGGGCCTCTTCGGCCGAACCCGCCACTTCCTCTGCCATGGTTTTTGCCGTCGCGTAGTCACTCGGTGCCAGTTTGACCAGCGCGTCGTATTTGGCTGTCAGACGGGTCAGATGGGCCGCAATGGCGTCGGCATGTTTGTGCGCCTGTGCCTCGTCCAGCTTGGCCTTTGCCTCTGCCCGGGCGGTCTCATACGCCGAGGATCCGGTGATCGTGGTCAGCAACGCCTTGGCGGTCTCGGTGAGAGCCTTCAACTCCTTCACAGCTTGTGAATAATCGTTTTCCGTCAGGTCGGTCCGGGTGGTATCGAGCTTGGCTGCCGCCAGCCGGTCTGTCATCTCCTTGATCCGGTCCTTGGTGGCATCGTTGCTTTCGGCGGCCAGTGCATCGACAGCTGCCTGCGCATCGGTAACCGCCTGAGGGTAGGGGGCCGCCGCTGCGAGAAGAACCTTGCAGGCCTCGATCTTTTGATAGGCCTTTTCGAACATCCCGCGCGCGGCCGTGTAGGTATGCGCGGCCTTCATCGCCTCATATTTGGCAAAATCCGCATCCGCGCGGGCGATCTGATGTACCCCGGCTTCCTTGCCCGGTCCGATCAGCGTGGCACGGGGCACCTTGAAATAGGGACCTTCCCAGCCTAGCACGGTTTTGAGTGTCGTCAGATCCGCGTCGGTGGCCTTTTCCCAACCGGCTGCATCCTTGGCCTTCTCCGCGGCGCCTTTGAAATCCCGCGCGGTTTGCAGCCGGATACTCTCGTCGATCAGCGCCTGAATCTCGGTCTTGCGATGCTCCAGCTGTGTTTCTACATCGCCTCCCTCGGTGGTGATCTTGGCGATCACTGCGGTTGCCTTGGCTCGGTCCGCCTTGATCGTCTTGTAGAGCTCACCTTCCGCGCGGGCCTGGTCGACCATAGCGCGTGCGGCGGCAAGCTTGGCCTCGGCGCCGTCGTAGTCATAGGCTTCGGGCTTGATCAGATCGTCTGCTTCGCTGGTCAGACGGGTGATGTCATCCAGATGCGGCTGCAGGCAATTGGCATCGTTCAGCGCCGCCAGCCCAGCCACCCGCGTTCCCAGCGAGGTTTTCAGTTCCTCATAGGCGTGATGCTGATGGACCAGCACCATGGCGAGTTTCAAATTGGCGATGGCGCTGTCCAGATGCGCGCGCGCATCGTCATATTTCTTGACCTTCTTGGCTTTTTCAGCTTCGGCAGCGGGCACCTGGGCCTTGGCGATCAGCACGGTGAAATCATTGCCGGTATCCGCCGCGACCACCTTGTCCCGGATATCGGTGAAGACCTTGAAGGCCGGATCCCATTTTTTTTTCAGGTTATCCAGCGCGGCGGTATCGGTCAGCCCGTCGAGTTCAACCGAGGCCTCAGCCGCAGCCTTAGCGCTGTCGATGCGTTTTTCCGCATCCGCCAGACAGGTGTTGGCCGTGGTGAAGTCGAGCTTGAGCGCATGGGCCACGGCTTCGGCCAGCAGCGCCTTGGCATCGGCCAGCATGCCTGCGGCTTGCGGTACGTTCTTCAGCGGTGCGATCTTGCCCTGAACGACCTGGCGCTTTTCCTTGTAGGCCTTACAGGCGTCCGCCTGCGCAGTGGTCGCTGCCCAATCCCCGGCCGTGGCATCCAGCAGGGATATGGCCGTTGAGTACTTGTGAAGCGCCGCTTCCGCCTTGGCCGAGGCGAGATCGCTTTCCATTTTCAGGATGATCACCTGAATGCCCGAGGCGCCATCGTGGTCCTTGAACTCTTTCAGCTTGGCCTCAAAGGCGGTCAGCTTGGGCGCGTATTGCTGCACCACCGGAATTTCGGTTTCCAGAAACGCGCGCAGGTGCCAGAACTTGCCAAGGGTCTTGAGAGAGTCAGCGTAGTCCTTGCTCGTGGCGACATCGGAATCGTTGTAATAGCCATTCGCCTCGGCCAGCTTGACCGTCAGCAGGTTTTTGACAGCGCCGGGAAGCGTGGCCCAGTAATCGACCCAAGTCTTGGCCTTGGGCCGGGCGTCTTCATAGCTTTCCCGCAGCGTCCGCACCCGGGCAGTTTTGGCGTAAACTGCGGCGATCTCATCCAGCTTCTTGATGCCATCCTTGAATTTCTTCGCGGCTTTGTCCTGCTGCGCGGCATCGTAAAGGCGTTCCATCTCGCGGGCGGCATCATCGATCGCTGGATCGCCGACCGTCACCCCACGCGCAGCGTCGGCCAGCTCCTTGCGGTCGGGGTCCAGCGCCATGAAATGGGCGAAGTCATCGGCCAGCACCTCGGCCTTGGTGATCTCGGCCTCAGCAGCCGTGAGCGCCTCAGTCGCGGTTTTCAGATCGTGAGCCTTTGCCTTTGCGATGGCGTCCGTGCGGATGTCGTTGATCTTGGCGATTTCGGGCGCGATTTCCGGAGCCCCGGCCTTTGGATGGCTGGTCAGAGGGACCATCCGCAGGTCAAAGATCGCCAGCGCCTTGCCAAAACCGGTCTTGGCTTCGGTGTCGGTGGCAACTGCCTTTTTCAGCCCGGCAAGCGCCTTTTCACCAGCGTCCAGCTTGGCCGTGCTGCTGCTTTCGGGTTTGGCCTTGGCTTCGTTCGCCAGCGCTTCGACTTTCTCCAGGGCGGTTTTCCATTTGTCCGGGGTCTGGCTGACCGCCTCGGGCACGATGGTGTTATAGGTCTTCACCGGCCCGTCGCGCAGCTCTTTCAACGCGGCTTCGATACGGGCAATCTGGTCGGAAAGGTCTGTATCATCCGTGTCGCCACCGGCTTCGCCTGAGGGCGGAGCGGATTGTTCGGGCGCTTTTTCCGGTGCGTCCGGGCGGGGGATCGTTGTCGTGTCGCCGCCTTCGGCCGCCTCGGCCCCTCCGCTTGGCGGGGCCGGTTCTTCCTGAGGTGCCTCGGCCGCGGCCTGACGGGCCTTGGAAATGGCCTGTGCCAGCGGACCGACCGCCTTAAGCGCGCCTTCGAAATCAGGCGGCGTGGCTTCCACCCTCGCGGTGATCTGAGCCCAGACCGCCTGAATTTTCTCGGATTGGGTTGTCTTGAAGGAGAGAACCTCGTCGATCAGCGGCTTCAGCTTGGCTTCTGCCTGCTGCCACTTTGCCTCAAGCAGGGTTTGCCGCTTGGCCCGCGCAGCGGCGTCCTGGGCCGCAGTCTTCATCTCGGCCGACAGCTTGGCCACATGCTCTAGCGCCGTGGCAAAGGCGCCGGTGTCCGCCTTGGCCTTCAACGCCTTCCAAAGCGTCTCGACCCGGGAAAGATCAATCCCGGCGATCTGACGCAGCTTTACGAGGTTGGCTTCGACCTTTTTCGCGGCTGCAGCCCATTTTTCCTCTGCCGGATCTGGCGTGCCCGAGGGCGCCGCGGGGCCGTCCGGTTCTGCCGTATCCGTCGCCGTCTCGCCGCTTGCGGCCTCTTTCGCAGCCGGGCCTTCTTCGTCCTCATCTTTCTCCGCTTCGACGACCTTTCCGTCTGGGTCCTGAATGATGATGCTGTATTTCAGCCCGACGACCATGAACATTTTCTTGGTCTTGCGGGCCATGCCCGGCGGGATCTTTCCTTCGACAATGAGGGTCAGTTCCTTGCCGTCCAGTTTCAGCCGTCCAAAGGTGAACTGCGGCGTCTCCCCATCGGATTTCGCCTGCTTGCCAAGCACCTTGGCGGCTTTGGTCTTGTGGGTGAGAAAGACCGAGTCTTCGATCTTCTTGCCAAAACACAAACCAAAGGCCAGCTCGCGTTTGCGGGCGATTGCCATCTGTTGTTTGATTTCTTTCGCGGCAGATCCATCAAGAGGCATTGGGCAGCTCCTGGACTGAAAAACTGTTTAAAAATAGCACACTACACACTTGCCTCTTTCAGGGTCGCACGCGGTTAACGTTTCGGCAAGAATTTTTTTCTTGTGAAACCGTACAGACTGCGCAGACTCTGGGGGCATATGCACCAAGGTGAGATTATGCCGATTTTCCCGATAACCGGCTCTGACACATGAGGATTTCAGGTCCCTTTCTGGCCGTGATCCTGGCAGTCAGTGCCGGGGTTTGCGGTTGGAGTTTGGCGGGATTTTCTTATGCCTCGGAGCACGCCAATGCACCCAGTGGAGGGGTCCCCATGGTTTCACCCACGGCAGAGAGTTTCGATGGCGCCTGGATCGTGCAGCGGGTAAAGGACATCGATATTGCGGGCTTTGACGAAATGCGGTTCGATTTTGCCGAGGGCACGCTCTACGGCTCCAGCCCCTGCCGCAGCTTCACCACCACCTACGGGCCGGACCTGCAGAACCTCATGTTCACGCCGTTTGATATTGGCGGCGGGCTCTGTGATGAACAGACGATGATCGCAGAGCGCGAGTTCCTGCAGCAGCTGGGTCTGGTCAACCGGATGGAACTGGCCGAGGACGGGCAACTGGTCATGTACAACTTTGATGAGCCGCTGCTCTGGGCGGTGCGACTGCCCGGCTGAACCTGCGCGAGGCCCAGGCGGGCAGGGGAGGTGCCTCAGGTGAGGACCACGAGCCAGAACCACACCGTCAGTACAGAGGCCCCGGTTGCAATCAATACCGAGGAAGCGGCGACGCGCCGGGCGCGGCCATACATATTGGCAAAGATATAGGCGTTAAAGCCCGGCGCCATCGCAGCATTGAGAACACCGGAGCGGAACAGATCCTGTTTCAGGCCAAGAGTGCTGCCAAGGGACCAGACGATGGCCGGGTGCACCATCAGGGCGGTCACGCAGACAAATGCGATAGTGCGCAGATCGCCCTCGGGGCGGTATTGCACCAGTACGCCGCCAAGGGCGAACAGCGCCGCCGGGAGCGCGGCGCGGATCAGAAGCTGCAGGGCATCGTCAATTGCACCGGGGATGGTGAGGCCGATCAGGTTGGCGGCAAATCCCAGTGCAATCCCGAGGATCAGCACGTTGCGGAACATCGCAGTCAGCACCGAGCGTGCCATCTTCATGCTGCCGCTGCCGCGGTTCTTGACGATCTCCATCACGGTGATGCCGATGCCATAGCAAAAGGGCGAATGGAACGCGATGATCGCATAGTTGCCGGTCAGATTGTCGGGGCCAAAGGCGCGTTCGGTGATCGGCAGGCCCAGCAAGACCGAATTGGAGAACAGGCAGCAGAAGCCGATGGCCACGCAGTCTTCCCAGTCGCGTTTGAAGATCAGCCGCGCACCGAAGAGGCCGATCAGAAAACAGATCCCCGCCCCGGTGTAAAAGCTGACGAGCAATGTCGGGTCAAAACTGCTGGAGAGATCCAGATTGGCAATCGCCCGGAACAACAAGCAGGGGATGGCAAAGCTCTGGGTGAATTTCATCAGCCCTTCGATATGGCTGTGCGTGAAATATCCCTTCATCGTTGCGGCATAGCCCGCAGCGACCACCAGGAAAACGGGCAGAATGACGTCGATCAGGCTTTGCAGCATATAGTCGTAGTCCTAATGGGCGCTCGCCCGGTTGGGCGGCCCTAGATCGGACTGCGGATCACCATGCCATCATAGGCGGCAGAGATATGATCGGGGGTTTCTGCCTCGACCGTGGCATAATCCATATCGATATGCATGTTGGTCAGCACCGCGCGCCGGGGCTGCATCCGCTCGATCCACTCCAGCGCCTGCGTCATGTTGAAATGCGTGGGATGTGGGGTGCGGCGCAGGGCGTCCAGAACCCAGCAATCCATATCCTGCAGCTCGGGCAGGGCACTGTCGGGGATGTCGACCACGTCGGGAAGATAGACCAGCCCCCCCATCCGGAACCCCAGCGCGTCGATCGACCCATGCCCGACCTCGAAGGGGCGGAAGGGGATTTCGCCGCCAGGGCCATCGATAACAAAGGGGCCATTGATGCTTTGCAGATCCAGGATCGGCGGATAGGGCGATCCTTCGGGCTGCACAAAGGCATAGCCAAAGCGCGATAGCAGGGCGTTCTGGGTATCGCCATCGGCGTAGACCGGTATCCGCTTGCGCATGTTGAAGACGATCATGCGCAGATCGTCGATGCCATGCACGTGGTCCGCGTGGGAATGAGTATAGACGACCGCGTCCAGACGTCCGACCTCTGCATCCAGCAGCTGGCTGCGCATATCCGGAGAAGTATCGATCAGCACCGTGGTGGTGCCGTCCGGGCCGTCGCGCTCAACCAGCATGGAGCAGCGCCGCCGTCTGTTGCGCGGGTTCTCAGGGTCGCAATCGCCCCAGTGGCCGCCAAGGCGCGGCACCCCGCCCGAAGAGCCGCTGCCGAGGATGGTAAAGCGCAGTTCAGCCATCAGGCGGCCGCCTGATATTGCGCTGCTTTCCAGAACAGCCGGTCGAAATTTTCCTGCGTCTGGGCCGCGAAATCGGCGTAGTCCATGCCAAAAGCCTCAGCGCCGACTTTGGCGGTCAGGGCAGAATAGGCCGGTTCATTGCGTTTGCCCCGGTGCGGCGGCGGTGCCAGATAGGGCGCGTCGGTTTCCACCAGAATGCGATCAATGGGCGCGGCGGCAAAGATGTCGCGCAGCGCCTGGCTTTTGGGGAAGGCGGCAATCCCGGACATCGACAGGTAAAACCCGAGATCCAGCGCCGCCCGGCCAAGTTCCGCCGAGGAGGAGAAGCAATGCATCACGCAGGAATAGCTGCCGTTTTTCATTTCTTCGGACAGGATGCGGGCCATGTCGTCATCCGCGGCGCGGGCGTGGATGATCAGCGGCAAGCCGGTTTCACGGGCGGCGGCAATGTGATTGCGCAGCGAGACCTGCTGAATCTCGGCGCTGTCGGCGGTGTAGTGATAGTCCAGCCCGGTTTCGCCAATGCCGACGAATTTGGGGTGTTTGGCCAGCGCCACTAGTTCATCCACGCTGACCAGCGGCTCATCAGCCGCGCTCATCGGGTGGGTGCCTGCGGCGTAAAACACCGGCGCGTGGGTTTCGGCGATGGCGCGCACCGAGGGTTCATTCTTCATCTTGGTGCAGATGGTGACCATCCGGGTGACCCCGGCTTCGGTGGCACGGGCGATCACCTGATCCAGCTCGCCAGCGAAATCCGGGAAATCCAGATGGCAGTGGCTGTCGGTGATCTGGGGAAGGGATGTGCTGCTCATGCCTGTCTTTCGTCGTCTTGTGCGCCGCAGCCCCGGACCTGCCCAGACCAGCCCGGACGAGTCGGGATCAGCGCGACGCGGTTTCCTGCATCTTGAAAACCGTATCTAGGACTAGCGCGGCGGGGTCAAGGTTCACGGCCTGACCGTGGCGGGCGCGCGCCGTTGCTTCGGCAGAAAGGTCGGCCCATGCCCGGCCTTTGTGCGGATCGGGGGCGAGGCGCTGCAACATGGCGGTTTCACCGGGGGCGGCCTCTGGTTGGGGCGGCTGGCCGGTGGCGCCGGTGCGGGCAAGGCGGGCCATGGCGACCTCGGTCAGGGTCAGCAGGAGTTCGAATTTCTCCGCGCCGCCGCGCTGGGCAGCGGTTTCGGCCAGCGCCATGGCGCGCTGGCGATCCAGACGGGGCAGCGAATCGAGGATCTGCACCAGTTCAGCGTATGTCTTCAGCCCGCCAAGATTCAGAAGACGCAGTGCCGCGCCAACCGATCCGGCAGCCAGCGCCGCAAGGTGATCGGTGTTCTCCGGTAGTTCGGCCCCGGATTGGCTGAGGGCGGCCTGCATATCCTCTGCTGACAGAGGGCCAAGGCGCAGCGTGCGGCAGCGCGAGCGGATCGTCGGCAACAGGCGCGAGGGCTGATGCGAAATCAGGAACATGGTGGTCCGCGCGGGCGGCTCTTCCAGCATTTTCAAGAGGGCGTTGGCGGCGCTGGGGTTCATGTCGTCGGCGGCATCCACGATCACCACGCGGCGCCCGCCATCAGTGGCAGACAGGCCGAAGAACCGGTTCAGTGCACGGATATCATCGACAACGATCTGATCGCGCAGTTTTCCCTTGTCGTTGTAGCTGCGGGTGATCGCGGCCAGCCCCGGTTCGGTCAGGGCGTGGATCCGGTGCGATACCGGGTGATCCGGGTCGATGTCGAGCGTGGTCGCAGGCGGCGGCGCGCCGAACAGCCCGTCCTCGGCCGGGGGCGTCGCCAGAAGAAACCGCGCGATGCGCCAGGCCAACGTCGCCTTGCCAATGCCCTGCGGCCCGGTCAACAGCCAGCCGTGATGCAACCGGTCCGAGTTGAAGGCGGTAAGAAAATTCTGCTCTGCCTTGTTCTGGCCGAATATCTGCGGGGTTTCCCGCGGGTGTGGCGCGCCTGCGGCCTCATCTGCCCGCGGCAACTCGTCCTGCGCGCTCATACCGGGTTTCCTTCGGGGGAAAGGGCCGCCAGCGCCTGCGACAGAACGTCCTGCGCGACCGTATCCAGAGCACGGTCGCCGTCCAGAACGCGGAACCGGTCGGGGAATTCCTGCGCCAGTGCCAGAAACCCGGCGCGCATCTTTTCCTGCAAGGACAGGCCGAAATCCTCGAACCGTTCTTCAGTGCCCTGACGCCCCTTGGCGCGCGAGAGGCCGGTGGCCGGGTCCATGTCGATCAGGATGGTCAGATCCGGTTCACGGCCGATCATCAGGTCATGCAGCTGGTCCACCGTAGCGCGCAGATCGCCGCGCGACAGGCCCTGATACATGCGGGTGCTGTCGGCAAACCGATCGCAGATCACCACCGTGCCAGCGGCGAGCGCCGGTTCGATGGTGCGCTCCAGATGATCCCGGCGCGCGGCTGTGAACAACAGGATTTCGGTCTCCGCCGACCATTTGTCGGGATCGCCCTCCAGCACCAGCCGCCGGATCTCTTCGGCCCCGGGGGAGCCGCCGGGCTCGCGAGTTAGCACCACCTCGCGCCCTGCCGCCTGAAGCGTCTCGGCCAGCAGCCGACACTGGGTGGATTTGCCGGACCCGTCGATGCCTTCGAAGGTGATGAACAATCCGCGTTCGGGACCGGGTGTCACAGCGCGTCCTCGGGGCCGTTCAGAAAGCGTTTGATCAGAACCTGCGCGGCGGTCTTGACCCGCACCGGAAAGCCACCTGCGGGCACGTCATTCGCCGCCACCAGCGGCAAGCGCACCTCGGGCAACTCATCGGGCTGGAAGACCAGCTCGGCCAGTTTGTCGCCCTTGCGGACCGGCGCGTCGATGGGGCCGGTGTAGACCACCTCGGCGTTGATCTCACTGCCGGTCAGGGCGGGCACCAGGATTTCCAGATCTTCGGCCGGCACCAGGCCTACCGATCGTGCAGCGCCGCGCCATACTTCGGCTTCGGCGACAGGGGTGTCAGCTTTGGCGATGGTTTTCTTGGTAAATTGGCGAAACGACCAGTTAACGAGGGCCTCTGCCTCCTCTGCACGCGCCTTGGTGCTGGCCAGGCCGGTGATCACGAAGATCACCCGCCGGTCGCCCTGTTTGGCCGATCCAACAAGGCCATAGCCCGCCTCGCTGGTGTGGCCGGTTTTCAGACCGTCGGCGCCAATGCCCAGCGTCAGCAGCGGATTGCGGTTGCGGGTGTTCGACGGCGCGCGTCCATCAAATTCAAAGGTCTTTTCCGAAAACAGCGGGTAATACTGCGGAAAATCTTCGATCAGATGCTGGGCAAGAATGCCCAGATCCTGCATCGACATGCGATGCCCGGCGGCGGGCCAACCGTTGGAATTGGCAAAGGTGGCATTGGCCATGCCCAGTTCGCGCGCACGCTTGGTCATGTAACGGGCGAAACCGGCCTCGGTTCCGTCCGGGCTCAGGGCCTCGGCGATCACCGCGCAGGCGTCGTTGCCCGACAGCACGATGATGCCGCGCAGAAGATCCTCGACCCGGACACGGTCGGTTGTGTCCAGGAACATGGTGGAGCCGCCATAGCTCATCGCGTGTTCGCTGACCGGCAGCTGTTCATCCAGCGTCAGCCGCCCCTCGCGCAGGGCTTCAAAGGCCACATAAAGCGTCATCAGCTTGGACATGGAGGCCGGGGGCAAAGGCACCTCGGCATTCTTCGAAAGCAGAACCGTATCGGTGCTTTGATCTAGCACGAAGGCGGCGCGGGCCTTTGTATCAAAGGCCGAGGCCGGAACAGAGGCAATGCTCAGCATAAGCCCGGCGCAGGCGGTCAGTTTCAGTGCGGATTTGACAAGATCGATCACCGGTGTGTCATCCTTGTTGGTCTGTGTGCAGGCGACGCGGGGCTGGGAGCGTCATGCAGGTCAATTGGTCACCGCGTAGGCATCCGAGAAGCCAGTCTGTTTGACGCTTTTCAGCAGTTGGCTGCGCTCGCTCTTGGTCTGTGCCGGTCCGACGACAACGCGCCAGAAGGGTTTGCCGTTGGAAGATTGCTCATAAACAATCGGGATCATGCCTGCATTGCGCATCTGGCCTGCGGTGCGATTGGCGTTTGCCTCGACGCTGAAGATGCCGATCTGGATGTAAGGTTTTTCAAGCGGCGAAACGCGTGTTTTTGGCGTCGCGGGCGTGGGCTGTGGTTTTGCAGGTGCAGCCGCCGTGCTCGCGTCTGGAGCCGACGCATCAATGGCAGCGGCAGCCCCGGCGATCGGGTCCAGCGGTGCCTCTGCTACCGCATCGGGCGTCAGTGCCTCGCTCTGTGCCGTGGTATCTGCGGCATCCTCCGCCGGTTCTGCAGCGACCTCTTCCGGTGCTGTCTCGCGGCGCAGGGCGGTAACGTTCAGTTCGACCGGGGCGCCTGCCAGCATGCCCAGAGCCGCTGCCGCATCCGAGGAGGCCTGAATGCGCGGTCCGGGAATTTCACGCTCGCGGCGGAACAGGGCGCCGATTACGAATTTTCCATTGGCGCTGTTGCGGATGATGACCCGTTCCGGATCCTGCGCATCGGGGTGGGCCACCCAGACACCACCAAGGGAGGGACGCCCGTCCCAAAGCCCGGCCTCGGTCACCTGAAACACATCCGGCGATTCCACGTCGCGCTCCACCAGTTTGGTGCTGCTGGCGGATGTCGGCGCTGTGTCGGTCGCAGAGGCTTTGGGCTGCAGGAACGGCAGCCCGGCGCCGTCTTCACAGGCGGTCAGCATCAGCAGACATAAAGCAGACGCGCAGATCCGCGCGCCGGTTTTTCCGATTGGCGTGGCCCGAGTTCTGGCCTGTGTCATGGTTCTTCCCTTGCCTGTGCTCAAAGCGGCGATGCGCTGCTTGCCGGGTTCCCGGTCATCGTTTGATTTTTCAAATGATAGCCTGCGTCTTCTTGCATGAAAACCCTGTCCCCAAGCGGGCGGCACAAAAGCATGGCAATTGGCATTATTTCGCGTGCGTTTACATTGGGCGCAGCTCCTTGTTCGAAAAAGATGGCACGATTTTCCCTTGCACGATGTGCTGGCGCGGCCTAAACCGCCAGCGGACCGGGGAGGTGGCAGAGTGGTCGAATGCGGCGGTCTTGAAAACCGTTGAACGTGAGAGCGTTCCCAGGGTTCGAATCCCTGTCTCCCCGCCACTAAATCAAATAGTTAGCTGCCATCTGACTAGCCTGCTCCGCAGGCTGAATTTCAGGGTTTCCCAAAAAGTTTCCCACGTTCACGATCTGTTTTTGCTCTGTTCCCGGAGGCTTTGTGCCTCTTTCGCCAGGCGTTTCTGACTCGCGCCTTTCGAATACTTTTGCACCATCGACAGGCTTTTGTGGCCTGTGATCGCGGCGATTTGCTGGTCCGTGCAGCCTGCTTCTGCAAGTTCACCGGCAGCGCTGTAACGCAAACCGTGCAGCGAATATGCGGTCAACCCGGCAGATTTCCGAACGGCCATCACCTTCTTTTGCAGCTGGTCATACTTCAGCGGCTGCCCGGTATCGCTGGCAAGGATATGGCGCGCGCTGTTGCGCTGGGTCGCTGCCAGAGCGGCTGCGAGGCGCGCAGTAAAGGGGATCCAAAGCCGGGCTTTGGTCTTGCCCTGGGTCAACCAGATCCCGTCATCCTCAATATGGCTCCATTCCATGCGGGTTAGGTCCGAGGCGCGCTGCCCTGTTCCCAGCGCCAATTCAAAGATCAGCAGCGCAAGGCCGTCTGCATGTTCGCGGTAGAGCGCAATTGCCGAGGCAGGCCAGGGCTTGTGCCCTTCGCCAGTTTGGATCTTGGCAATGCCCTTTGCGGGATTGTCCCGTTGCCAGTCCAGGTCAATGGCATGCTCGAACAGGATGGACAGCATATGGGGAATGTAGTTTGCGAAGCGCGCCCGGTGCCGGTTTGCCATCTGCGCCTCGATAATGGTCGATCGGCGCATCTTGGTCGGGTTCTTGCTCCCCACGGTGTCTGATAAATATTCAAGCACCTTGGAGTAATCCGCCCTGGTGCGCGGGGCCAGGCGATCCCATTTGGGCGATTGCTTGTAGCTCAGGATCAGCTTTTCGAAGGTGAACTTCTGGGACAGGCTGCCGCCGCCGCGCATCAGGCGCCAATATTCCCGATCATATTCTTCGCTGTTCGGATCGTCTGGCAGGCGCACATACTGCCCATCCTTGCGGAAATATTGATATTTCCGACCTTTGACCGTTTTGGTCGCAGTGAACTTCTTCCTCACCATTTCACATCCTCAAAACCGTCAACGAGGTCGCCGCGCATCACGGCTCGGAGCTCTTCCGTGTCCCATCGTTGAAAAGGTCCAACCTTACGAGGGCCGGGCAACACGCCATCCGCCACGAGCGAGAGGAACTCGGGCACCTTCATGTCCAGAAGTTTTGCAGCTGACTTTTCCCCGACAGCTAAGGGTGTGAGGTTAGCCATCTGTTTTCCTCCGGGTCATTCTTTTGCGTGTGGTTCGTGCGGATCCGGCATGCATTAGTTCTTGCCATTGGCGCGGCGCATACGGCGGATGCATCGGTTCATGATTTTTTGTCGTTCATTGACGAGCTGGTTCAGGGCATCCTGTTTGCGCTGGATCCGCAGGTGGAGTTTTGCCAGTCGCCTGACTTCCAGATCATTGGCGAAATGCAGCCACAACGCCCGTAGGCCAAAGGGCTGTGTTCCCGAGGTTGGCCTTGTGCTTTTCGGCTGTACAGCGGCAAGTGGTGTACAGCTTTCTGCTTCTGTAGTTCTGTTCAAAGCGCAGCCTGCCCATTGTAGGGGCAGTCCGGGCGGTCATCTGTTGCGCGGCGGGACGGGTCGGCCCGAAAACCTTGCCGGGCCGCGCGTAGCCATCCGCGGATAGCATCGGTCCGGCTGGCGCCATGTGCCGTCATGCCGTGCAAAGAGGCCCACCAGTGGCTTGCATCGTAATCCCAGCGGCAGTCCTCATGTGGCGGGGTCAGGGTGCCGCCTGCCTTCCTGAACAGGGCGGCGCGTCTGAAGAGGGGCGTATTCGCCAGCTCCTGCATGTCTGAATAGATCTGTTGTTGGTGTGGAGATGCGGCGTTTTGCATTGGGGCCTCGTCGTTGATGCGCGGGTGACTAGATTTGGAGGATTGCGCCGCCCGCGCTGATCCGCGCCTTCGGGGACCGGGCGCGGAAACTCTGTTGATCAGCGGCGCAGGCAATCCTCCAGCCCGCGCCGCTTATTTGGTTGTGTCAGTGGGGGGGCACGGGTGGGCCGCGCTGAGTTGCCTGTGTCGTTCGATGTTTGCCGTGAGTGACAGCAGGAGGAGCGACAGACCGGGCCGGGTCAGGCCACATGGCGGCGGCGGATCGGCAGGCTATTGGCCTCGATCACAGCGCGGGCTTTCTGGCCCGCGCGGGCCAGGATCTGCTCTGTCGGTTCCGGCGCGGGGCCGGGCCGGTCCACAAGGTGCTGGGGGTGCAGGCGAGCGGGATCGAATCCTTGGCCGCGCCCGGCTTTCATGGCCGCCCAGGCCGCGGCGAACTGGTCAGGGTCGTCAATGTAGTCTGCCGGGGATCCCACGATCCGGCGGGCGTCCCGCAGCACGGTGTTCTTAAAATCTTGCATTCAATCCTCCATCGGTTGATGGGTCATTGAGATACGAAAAAATCGTGCCGGTCAATTAAAAAGTACGAAAAAGCCGTAATTCAAACGCATATCTTTGGGTTGAAATCCATCCTTTTGCAGGACTAAAACGTGAACATTGTGAGGGAATCGTATGCTGCCACGGGCTATAGCCGCCATCCTTGTTCCAATGCGGGTGAACCTGAATTGGGTGTTTGCCCCAATTCTTTGGTGGCGGGTCAGTCGAGGTGCTTCTTTATCTCTTGAAGAACGTCGGCTGGCAGCCGTGCAGGATCGCCGCCCAGGATGAAGTTAAAGTCAACCTGGAATGCAGCGAGATAATAAGACATTAGTCGTACAGATGGTGCGCCAGATTGTTCCTGCGAGCGGAAGGTCGTGTATTTGATGCCCGCGTTTGCTGCGAGTTCTTTCTGGGTTAGCCCTGTCATCTGGCGGGCTGCTACAAGCCGTTTGTGGATGGCTTCAGGGGAAGTGTCCCCGCGACGGCAGATGCGTTCGATTTCTAGGTAGTCCATGTAACTGCTATCGCTGAAATACGATAAAATCGCATCATCATTGTGTTGCATGCTTGATAATACGAAATAATCGCACTATCGCTTGTGGCATGACCACACGTGACCTTATCCGATCCTTGGGTGGCTATCGCGCTGTTGCGCTCCGCCTGAACAAGCGACCAACCACCGTGCATACGCACATGCAGGAGGGGGTAATGCCTTCTGCTTGGTATGATGCGTTGTGCCAGATGGCGCGGGAACAGGAGGTGGCCGAACCGCCACGCTCGCTGTTCTCGTTCCTGAAGGTGGTTCCGACAAAGACCGAGGCCGCTGCATGAGCCGCCCGCGTCTAACCTTGATTGTGAGCAATGATGTGCCATGCGAGCAGCGTGGCACGTCCGGCGATACAGCGTCTTGGTCAAATCGGTTTGACCCCTACGCGCTGAAATCCACTGCGGCGGACCTGTGGTCTGCCTATTTCCGCGAGCGGTTCAACAGCCCGCGGGAGGTGGCGCTGTTTTGTGATGTCAGCTTCCAGACGGCGCTGAACTGGTGGGGCGCGGTTACTGCGCCGACCAGCCATATCGCTTTGCTGGTGATGCTGACGGATCCCGGCGCGCCGGGGTTTTTCCAGGATGAAATGAGGAGGGCGGCGTGATGGCCCAGATCCCTTCGCCTCGCATTGCGCGGATCGCCTATCAGATTTGGTGGTTGATCGAGGACACTGCGGGGGAATGCACCCTGCGGGACATGGCCACGTTCACCGGGGCCTCAGTCCATTCCTGCTCTCAGGTCTGCCGGTATCGCGGCTGGAGCGGGCGGTACCGGAAGATGGCGTGCAGCCATGCAGTGGACAATGGCCCGCAGATGATCGGTGCTTTTGATGATGAGCTGAGCGTATTGAGCGGGGAGGCGGCATGACCAGAAACTCTTCCCCTCGGCCTGCAGGATTGGAGCCATTTTTTGAATGGATTGCCGAAATCTGCGTCCGGTTCCATGACGAGTATGACGCCGCGCAAGGTGTTGGGGCGCATCTTTTGGCAGCTATCTGCCCAGATCCAAACGATCCTGCTTCAGCGTCTCTTCCTCCCCCAGAAGAAAGCGCCAGATCTGCGTTCGAAGCGGTGATTTTTTCTTTGCCATTGCCCGCCGAAGTAGCTGGCGCTCTGCGTGAGATACCCTTCCGGCAAGGAGGGGCCGTACAACGTTTAAGGCCGTTTCAAACTCGTCATTCTGTGCTTGGAGATATTCAAGGCGCTGTTTCAGCTGTGCAATCTGTCGTTCAGGCATCAAACTCTCCACTGGCTAAAATCACTCAACGTATGGGTGAGTCAAATAGCGACGCACAACGGGAGTCAAGATGATGGCTGCTGTCTGCGTAACTCCTGTGGGGCTTTTTATCGGGAGTGTAATGGAATGAACCAGGAGCGTGCATTCCGCATGGTCGAAGCCGATGAGCTTCCTGAGTACCCTCTGGGGGCCGAGGACCGGCTTGATAGCCATTACTTCATGGCATGGGAGCGGCGGCGCTGGCTGAACTCCGACATGCGCTTGAAGGGCACGCCCGAGTGCCGCGCGCTCTATTTTGACCTGATCAACATCGCCTATGACCAGACGCCGGTGGGCACGGTTCCGCAGGATCTGGAAACGCTGGCCAAGTTGCTGATGGTCGATCCGGGTCACTTCCGGGCGCTGTGTAAGCTGGACTATGGCCCGCTGCACAAGTGGACGCCCTGTATCTGCGAGGGTGGTGAGGTGCGGTTGATGCACCCCATGGTGTTGCGCACGCTGACCGAGGCGCTGTCTCGAAAGGAAGACAACCGCGCCAAGCACGAGGCCGCGAACGCGGCCAAGCGGTTGCAGCGGCTCAGGATCACCGTGGCGGGCTACCATGCCGAGCTTGCAAAGAACGATGCGGCCATTCGCTGGATGGACGAATGGCTGGTCCAGGAGGGCTGCGAATACCGCAATGCCAGCTGGATTGAACGCGCGATGCGGTCCTGGTCGACGCATATGTTCGACCTCGGTCAGGCGCGCAACGGCTCCCTCCGATAACTGTCTCAACACTGTCCGAGACTGTCCGGCGGACAGTTCAAGACAGTCTCGGACAGTCTCAGACTGTCCTGCACGACAGGGATAGAGACAGAGACATAACAAAACAGAAGGCCAGTCGCCGGACGGTCTGAGGCCGGTGGCTGTGGATAACTCGGAATTGCTGAGAAATGAGGTTTAGAGATGGACATGAAGGAGCAGGCGGCGGGCGAAAAGCGGGTGCAGGTGCATCTGATTGATCGGCTGGTTCGTTTGGGGCTGGTCAAGCCTTCGGGCATGACGGTGGCGCAGTTTGATGTGATGCTGGAAGAAGTGCGGGGAAAGCTGGCCTATATGACAGAGCTGAACCTGCAGGCCCTGGCTGAGCATGTCGGCAACCTGGCAGGCGGGAAGAACAAGGATCGGTTCCCGATCGCGGCCAAGATCCTGAAATGGGCGGCGGACATCCAGCCTCCCACCGATGACGCATCGCCTCTCTTGCGGGCTGTGTTCGCCGGTGAGCTGGGTCGGGCAGCCATGGCAGAGGACTTTGGGCCGGAACTCCTGGTGCATGTGCGTCGAAGCCGTGCCTGGCCCAAAGGTCACGATATGCGGTTTATCCGGGAGCGGGCAGCGGATGCCCGGCGCCGGATCGCGATGATCGAAGAGAACGAGGGCAGGGGGCGCAGCCCGAGCGATGAGGATGAGAGGCTCCGCGCGGGTCGCGCCCGAGCTGCAGAGAAATGTCGGCAGATTGTTCGTCTGGTCTCGGAGGGGGTGCAGTGACGGAACAGGTTGTGATTGTCTCGCCGTCCGGTGTCGCCCGTCTCCAAAGGGAGGCCGAGCGGATCGCGGCGATCAAGGCGCGGGGCGCTGTTCCGCGCCAATGTGGTGACGCGATCCCAGAGGCGCCTGCGCGCGGGGCCTTTCAGGTGTTTGAACCTATGCGGCTTTGCCCGGTTGGCGCGGATGATTATGAGGCGCAGCCGGTCGGATATCGGGGCCGCTCGGCCCTTCGCAATGCGGATGTGTTCGATGTGATGGCGGCAGCGGCGGCGCGAAAGAAGAAGCCGGCGCCCTTCACGCTTGGGCAAATCGCAATGGGGCGCCACTATCGCGATCTTGTAGAGCGTCATGCGACTGCCGGGGTGCGGTGTTCATCTGTGGAGGCGCTGCGGACAGGTGGCAACGGCCAGGGCGGTGAGTTTATCGACGCAGTTCTGCGGGATCGCGATAAAATTGATCTGCTGCGGCGGCGCATCGGGACCGGGTCTGCGATTGAGGTCCGGCGGGTGCGTCCGTCAAAGCGCGGCTCTAGGGTCTCGATCACAAACCGGCGGCTGGTCGATATGGTCTGCATTGAAGACAGGAGCTTGCGCGAGGTTCTGGAGGCGCATGGTTGGTCTGTTTATGGCGAGACAGTGAAGGCGGTACGTGCTGCTCTGGCTGGTGTTTTGGATCGGATGGCTGGCCCGGTTCGAACCGGCAGGATCCACACGCTGCACAAAGGGGCTTGACCGTTACCTCAACTGCATGCCAGTAGATATGCATCATCACGAAATGCGCCCACGGGAAACCGGCGGGCGCTTTTGCGTTGGTGCTTCCCGAAATGTGAGGTGATGTTGTGGCGCGGCTGAAGATCTGCGCGGCGTCGGGCTGCGAAGAGTTCGCTGTGCCCGGACTGCCGCATTGTGAGGAACACGAGGCGGTGCGGCAGGCCAAGCTGAAGGAGCGGCGGGCCAAGGCGCAGACCTCTGAGGCGGCCATTGCGGGGCGCAGGCTCTACGCCTCGGCCAAGTGGAAAGCTGCGGCAAAGGCTTTCCTGCGCAGGCATCCGCTTTGCAGGGATTGCGCTGAGCTGGGCGCGATCGAACCGGCAACGGATGTGGATCACATCCAGCCGCACAAGGGCGATCGCAGAGTGTTCTGGGATCGGTCGAACTGGCAGGCGCTTTGCCATCGCTGCCACAGCCGAAAGACGGCGCGCGAAGTCTTTCACACCCCCCGGGGGGTATCTGAAAACTAAGGCCAATCTGCCCTAAACCGGCGGGGGAACCTTTGTTTTCACAAGCGCGAATTTGGAGAAAAAAGCCCACCCTTTGATGATGGAGAAAACGGGATGAAGGGGAAGAAACCGAACCTGCAGAACGTGGTTCCCATGAAAGGCGACATTCAGAAGCATGTGCCGGAGGCGCCGGAGTTTTTGGAGGATGAGGCCCGCAAGGTCTGGGACGAGCTGGCGCCGGAGCTGGTGAAGAAAGACAGGCTGGAGCCGCTCTATGAATACCAGTTCGCGAGCTATTGCGTTTGCGTTGCGAACTTCATTGCGGCTTCTGCCTGCTTGGCGGTCGAGGGACTCTATTACGAGACCAAGACCCGCAACGGGATCCAGCAGAAGAAGCGGGCGGCCTGGGGGATCCAGCAAGAGGCTATGGCGGGCATGCGCCGGGACGCGGCGTTGTTCGGTCTGTCGCCGGTCGATGAGGCGCGCCTCGGCGCCGGTGGTCAGGGGGATCTGTTTGATCAGGTTATGGCGCAACTGAATGGAACCGATTGATCACCCGGTTTCCCGCTATGCCGTTGGCGTGGTCGAGGGCGATATCGTCGCCGGTGACCTGGTGCGGATGGCTTGCGAGCGGCACCTGATGGATCTGGAGACGGGCGCCGATCGCGGGCTGGTCTTTGACTGCGAGGCGGCCAGCCGGATCATCCGCTGGGGCGGGATGCTGCAGCACACCACGGGGCCGATGGCGGGTAGGCCGCTGAAGCTGGAACCCTGGCAGGAGTTCCGGCACGGGTCGGTCTTTGGCTGGAAACATGCGGAAACCGGCCTGCGCCGGTTCCGGTCCACCTATCACCAGGTGGGCAAGAAGAACGGCAAGACGACCGACACGGGCGTGCCGATGCTCTACACGCAGCTGTTTGATGGCGAGGCCGCGCCGCAGGGCTATTGCGCGGCCACGACGAAGGATCAGGCGGGGCTGCTGTTCAAGGAAATGAAACGGATGATCAAGCGATCGCCGTTTCTCGGGCAGGTGATGAAGGTGTGGCGGACCTCGATCGAGACGCCGCGCACGGATGGGCTGATTGCCTGTCTCAGCCGGGATGGCAATTCGTCGGACGGGATCAATCCGAGCTTTCTGGCGCGGGACGAAATGCACCGCTGGACCGATCGGGAACTGGCGGACACGATCGTGGAATCGATGATCGCGCGGGATCAGCCGATCGATTGGGTGATCACCACCGCCGGGCAGGACCGGGCGTCCTTGTGCGGCGAGCTGCGCGATTATGGCGAAAGCGTTCTGCGCGGCGCGGTCGAGGATGACAGCTTTTTCGGGTTCATCGCGGAACCGCCGGCCGATTGTGATCCGGCAGATCCGAAGTTCTGGGCCATGGGCAATCCGAACCTTGGGGTGAGCAAGAAGGTCGAGGCGATGCAGGACACGCTGAAAAAGGCGCTGGCCATTGCGGGTCGGATGCCAAACTTCAAGCGGTTCCACCTGAACCTCTGGACCGAGGGCGCGGAGACATGGATCGCCCGGGATGTCTGGGACCAGGGCATGGCCTGCGCGCCGTTTGATCCGGCCATGCTCTATGGGCGCAAGGCCTGGGTGGGGCTGGATCTGTCGAACAAGGTGGACACCACGGCCATCGTGGTGGCGGTGCCGGTGGATGGGCTGATCTACCTGATCACCTACACCTTCATTCCGGAGGGGCCGAAGGGGTTCATCCAGCGGGCGCAGACGGAAAAGCGCGAATATGTCGGCTGGCGCGATCAGGGCTGGCTGGAGGTTCACAAGGGCGGGACGATCGATGAGGACCAGCTGGTCAACCGGCTGGAGTGGATCCGCAAGGCGTTTGATCTGCAGGAGGTCGCTTATGATCCCTGGGGCATGAAGTACCTGGCGGACAAGCTGGACAAGCGGCGGTTCCCGATGGTCGAGCATCGGCAGGGCTATGCCTCGATGTCGAACCCGATGAAGCGGTTTGAAGAGAAGGTCGCCCAGAACAAGATCCGGCACGGGGGCAATCCAGTGCTGGGCTGGCAGGTCGGCAACGTCCACCGGGACGAGGACGCCGCCGAGAACGTGAAGCCGAACAAGAAGAAATCAACGGGCCGCATTGATGCGGCGGTTGCCGCCATCATGGCGCTGGGGCGCGCCGAGGTGGGGGAAGAGAAACGCAAGGCGCGGGAAGTCGAGGTCGTATGAGGTTCTTTGGATGGGATATTGCGCGCGGTTCGGATGAGACCGTTGTGCAGCGCGTTGAACCGCCTGTCATGGCTGCGGCGGCGGAGACCTCTAGCACGGCCAGCCCACAGCCCTGGTTGACGGAAATCGGCTGGGGCAGTGGGGGCGGCCCGGTGAACAAGCGGCTGCCGCGCGTGACGCCGCAGCGGGGCGAGCAGCACGGCACGGTCTTTGCCTGCTGCAACAATATCGCCGGGGATCTCTCCAAGGTGCCGCTGAAGATCTGGGAACGCAAAGGCGACGGGCAGGAGGTTCGGGTGCGCGATCACCCGGCGGCCTATCTGCTGAATGTCGAGGCTTCGGACGGTGTGCCTGCGAAAATCATGCGCTTTGCCCTGGTCTATGCCTGGGCTTTGCGGGGCAACAGCTTTGCCTATGGGCCGCGCGATGGGGGCGGGGAGCTGGAGATGATCGAGCTGATCGACCAGACCGCCTGCACCCCGCTGCGGGCTGGCCGGTCGCGGTTCTATGACTTCACCGATGGGGCCGGTGTGCAGCGGCGCGCAGCCAGCCGGTCGATGGTGCATCTGCGCTACCTGGCGCTGGATGGCTGGGCAGGCCGGTCCCCGCTGCAGGTTGCGGCGGAGTCGGTTGGCCTTGCCTTCGCCGGGCAGGAATCGGCGGCGCGGTCGGTCTCGGGCGCCCATGCAAAGGCCTTCATGAAGCTGGGCGATCACTATGAGGATGACGAGGCGCGCAGCCGCAATGCGCGGCGCTTGAAGGAGCATCTGACCAATCCGCAGTCCGATGGGATCCCGGTCCTGGGGCCGGATGATGACATCAAGAGCCTGGACCTGACGGCTGCGGACCAGGAGCTGCTGGCCAGCCGCAAGTTCGATCGGGAACAGCTGGCCGCGATCTACCGCATGCCGCCGTCAAAGCTTCAGATGCTGGAATATGGCGTGAAGGCGAACGGGGAACAGCAGGCGATCGACTATCTGACGGATTGCCTTCTGCACTGGTCTGGCCTGGCGGAGCAGACGCTGGCGCTGTCGATCCTGACGCGGGGCGAGCGGGAGCGTGGGCTGTTCCTGCGCCATGACTTCGGCGCGCTGCTGCAACCGACGATCAAGGATCAGATTGAGGCCGTCACAAAGGCGGTTGGCGGGCCGGTCTACACGCCAGACGAGGGGCGCGCGAAGCTTGGCCTGCCTCCGACCAAGGGCGGGGACAAGATGAACCCGGCGCCGAACATGACGCGGGACGATAGCAAGGACACGAAAGGGAAAGACACATGAGCTGCACAACCGTTGCCGCCCTGATGGGCGCTGCGCCGCTGGCGATTTCCGAAATCGGCCTGCCGATGCTGGGCCTTGATCTGCCGGGGCAGGAGGTTGCGGCGCTGCCGTCGATCCAGGCGGCGGGTGAGGGGATCACGTTTGAACGGGGCCAGCGCTTCGCCATTCACCGCGGCATTGCCTATGTTCCGGTCAGCGGCATTCTGACGCCCAATTCTGCGGTTCTGGAACGCTTTTTCGGTTGGTCCACCTATCACGGGCTTGCGGAAACAATGGCTGCGATCACGACCAGCGATGAGGTGCAGGCGGCAGCCTTGCTGTTTGATACGCCCGGCGGCTCTGTGGTCGGCGTCCAGGCGGCGGTCGAGGCGATCCGCGCGGCGGTGCTGGTGAAACCGATGCATGCGTTGGTGAACCCGCTGGCGGCTTCGGCGGGCTATTGGCTGGCCAGCCAATGCAGCGATATCACCCTGACGCCCGGGGGCTGGGTCGGTTCGGTGGGCACGATGCTGACCGGCGCGCAGCCGATGCAGCCCGGATCGGGCGGCGATCAGGTCTTTATCCAGACCTCGGCCCATGCCGGTGCCAAGCGACCGGATCTGTCCAGCGAAGAGGGGCAGCGCCTGTCGCAGATCCGGCTGGACCAAATGGAAGCGGAGTTCCTGGCGGATGTTGCCGAGGGGCGCGGCATTGCTGCGGGCGATGTGCCGGGGCGGATGAGCCGGACGGACAGCGATGCGGATGGGGGCGATGTGTTCTGGGGGCAGGACGCGATTGATCGCGGTCTGGCCGATGGTCAGGAAACCCTTGCGGAGTTCCTGACCCGCATCGCGGAAGCTTACGCGCCGCAGCCGCAATCACAGACCCGGCGCCGGTCAGGCGCCTACCTGGCCAAGGCCCGAGCCGCACGGGCGCAAGCCTCACTCTGAATTCTCATTGGCAGGTTTGCCGGTGATCACCTCGCAGCGCAGGCGGCGGGGTCTTTGGGCTGCGCGATTGCAGCCTGTTCCATGTGACAAAGGAGACAAGCACCATGGATATCAATGATCTGCGCCGCATGCTGAAAGCGGCAGCGGGAAAGATGGAAACCACCGCCCAGGCGATCGAGGATCTGGAAGCTGCGGGTGATGCAGAGGCCAGCGCGATCGAGGCGGCACAGGCCGAATTTGACGCTGCCGAAGCGGAGTTCAAAGGGCTGCAGACCCGCGTTCAGCGCGCTGAAGCCGTGGAGCAGGCAAAGGCCCATACCGCGACCTCGGAGCTCAGCACCGGCGGCAGCAATCCGGGCGCGGGGACCGGCGCGCCTGCGCCCGCACAGGCCAAGGCCGCGGGGCAGGAGGGGATTGAGGTCGGGTTCATGGCCCATGCCCTGATCAACGCCAAGGGTGACCGTGACAAGGCGGTGGAGCGGCTGGAGCAGGACGGGCACAGCGCCATCTCTGCGGCCCTGTCGGGGGCCAGCGAAAGCGCCGGTGGCGTGACGCTGCCGCGTCCGCAGGGGCAGGCGGTGATCGAGCTGCTGCGCCCGAAGGTGACGGTGCGCGCATCGGGCGCCCGGGTGCATGACATGCCCGCAGGCGAGCTGCGCAATGCGCGGCAGGCGACACCCTCCAGCGCGGCCTATGCCGGGGAAAACGCGGCCATCGTGGAAAGCGAGCCGACCTTTGACAAGGTCGAGGAGAAGTTCCGCAAGCTGACCTCGCTGGTGCCGATCGGCAATTCCCTCCTGCGTCATACCAGCGCCTCGATCGCGCTGATGGTGCGGGATGATATCATCAAGGAAATGGGCCTGAAGAACGACCTGGCCTTCCTGCGCTTTGACGGCACCGGTAATCTGCCGAAGGGCCTGCGCCAGTGGGCGCCGGTTGCCAACTGGGCCACCATCGCGGTGAAGGATGCGGCGACGGTAGAGGCTGCGATCCGCGCGATCGTCAGCAAGGTGGAGGATGCCGATGTCGGCCTTATCAATCCGGGCTGGATCATGCGGGCCAGCGCCAAGAACTTCCTCGCAAGCCTTCGCTGGGCCAATGGCTTCAAAGTCTTCCCGTCGATCGATGACAATGGCACCCTGCACGGCGCGCCTATCCGCACCACCTCGCAGGTTCCCGATAACCTTGGCGTTGGCGGTGATGAGACCGAAATCTATTTTGCCGACTTCAGCGAAATCATGATCGGTGACTCTCAGCAGATCACCTTGGCCTCCAGCACCGAAGCCTCCTACGTCAACCAGGCGGGCGATACAGTCTCGGCCTATCAGAACGATCTGACCCTGATGCGCGCCATTGCAGAGCACGACATGGCGCCCGCCCATGACGCGGCGATCGCGGGTCTGAACGGCGCAGGCTGGACCCTCTAAGGCCGCTCCAAAGCGGATGCAGCTTCGGCCCTGGCGGTGATCGCCGGGGCTTTTCTCTTTCTCCAGACATCAAGGATTGCTGACATGGCAAAAGAAATCGTGGAATTCCTCAAGACCCATGGCCGTTACGTGAAGGGCGACGTTGCCGGGTTCGAACCGGCGGTGATCGCCAACTGGCCGAAGGGCACCTGCATGCCCTATGACCCGGATCGCCCCAAGCCCGCTGAGCGTGAAGCGGCTGACCTGGAGGCCGACGCGCAGGATCTGGCGGTGCGCGCCGCTGAACTGCAGGCCCGCGAGGATGAGCTGGCGGCGCGCGAAGCCGCGTTGATGGAACGCGAAGCCGAGGCCATTACCGCCCCTGCGCAACCCGCAGATCCGGTAGCTGGTGGCGAGGCGGAAAAGACCGCCGGCGCGCCGCCGAAACAGGGCGCCAAGTCGTAAGGGGCCGGTCTGATGCGGGTGATCGAGGCCGGGGATATCCCGGCAGGTGTGGATCTGGCCGACTTCAAGCGGTCGGTTCACATTGCTGCGGAGGATTTGGACGATGACGGTGCGCTGCAGCTGGCGCTGCAATCGGCGGAAGCCGTTGTCGCCACGGCCACCGGTCGCCCGCTGACACCGCGCGCTGTTGAATTTGTCGTGGTGCGCGGGGCCTGGCGGCGCTGGTGGTTCCCGGTTTTGCCGGTGCAGGAGCTGCTGGCGCTTGCGGTGGATGATGGCGCGGGCGGCTGGATCGATCAGCCGCTGGATGGCGCATGGGTTCAGCAGGCCCATGATGAACCGCAGCTGGTGCTTGGGGCCAGCTGGGCCGGGCATGGCGTATCAGGCGAGTTGCTGCGGGTGCAGGCCCGGGTTGGCGGCGCCGATGCCAATGTCTTGAACCGGGCGCGGCAGGCGATCTTCCTTTTGGCGAAAGAATGGTTTGAGGCCGGGATCTCGATCGAGGGGGATGAGGCACCGCGCCTGTCTTTTGGAGTGCGTCTTCTGATGAAACAGGCCCGTTATCAGCGCCCCTGCGAGGTGGCCTGATGGGGCGGCGGCTGGATCGAACGGTGACCTTCCTTGAGGCGGTCACCGCCAAATCCCCGACGGGCAACAAGACCAAGGACGGATGGAATGAGCTGTTCCCGGTTGCCGCCAGCTATCAGGCGTTGTCGGACGGGGAGCGCTGGCGGGCCGGAGCGGTCGAGCAGAAGGCGGAGGCGCGTTTTACGGTGCGCTATTCCGCGCGGGCTGCGGCGATCCTCGGGGCGAACCGGCTGCGCTTTGAGGGCGCGGATTGGGAAATCACCGGGAGCAAGGAAATCGGGCGGCGGCGGTGGATCGAAATCACCGCCTGGAAGATCCGGTAGCTTCAGGGGGGTGGGTTCCAAAGCGTGCTGCCCGCGACGTTTGTGTCGAGATAGAAAGAGCGCCGCGGGCTGCAACTTCTCGGTCCGATCCTAATCTAACACTGTTCGGATTACTCATAGATTAACGGAATGAGCGTTTGAGCAGTTTTTTTGATGAGACAAGGATCCCTGACATCTCATCGAATGGGTGCCGGGGCAGCTGACGCGGGGCATGGCCAATGTCGTGCAGCCCGCGACGGGTGAAGTGAGGGGATGACGTCGCGGACTGCAGCGGCCTTGGGACTATCGATCTCCTAACAATGTGCCAGTTGCGGAGAGATTAACGGTTTGAGGTTTTTGAGAATTTTTCGACGAGGCAAGGATCTCTGACATGTCAGTCAAGATGAAGATCGAAGGCGCCGGTGACATCGAGCGGGCGCTGGGTCAGCTTGCGCGGGGCACGGCCAAGGGCGTGCAGCGGCGGGCGATGAAGAAGGCGCTGCAGCCGGTGGCAGCGATGGCCGATGCGTTGTCGCCCTTCACGGTGAAGGTCACCAGCAAGCTGACGGCCCGGCAGGCCCGGGAGGCGCGCGGGGACCGGGGGCGCAGCAAGGTGGTGCTTTATGTGGGGCCGGTGCAGCCGGATGGCAGCGATGCACCACACGGCCACCTTTACGAGTTCGGCACCGGGCCACGGGTGCAGGCTTCGACCGGCAGATTTGTCGGTGCGATGCCCGCGCGGCCCTTCATGCGGCCCGCCTGGGATGCCAACAAGGCCCAAATGCTGGAGACTCTGAAGCGTGAGACCTGGGCCGAGATCGAAAAGACCGTGGAGCGCGCGCGGCGCAAGGCCGCGCGGGCGGGCACATGATGGAAGCCGATATCTATGCGGCGCTGGAGCCGCTTGGCCATCCGACGCTCTGGGGCGGGTTCGATGATTTTGACGCCGGTGAGGCGTTCCCGCGCATCACCATCCAGCGGATCAGCAATGCCACGGCTTATTCGCTGAAGAGCCGCGCCGATGTCGAGACCGCGCGCATTCAGGTGAATGTCTACTCGGGTGATGCGGATCAGGTCTTCGCGCTTGGTCGGCAGGTCTCGCAGACCCTGACTGACTATCGCGGCGGGTCTGTGATCCGCTGCAAAGAGATATCCCGCCGGGATGGGACGAACCCCTCCGGCGGCGATGTGATCCGGCTTCAGATGCTGGACATTCAGGTGCGCTACCGCGCCTGACCGCTGGCCGGGTGACCGGCTCAATCAACAAATGATGGAAGGAAGAAGCCAATGGCAGAGAATGTCATTCCGGGCGATCTCGTTGACATGGAATGGTCCGTCGACGGGGTGGACGCGAACTTTGCGGTGATCAAGGGCTGCAAGACGATCGGGATCCCGGAGGTTGACCAGGAATACCGGGACCGGACGTCGCTGGACAGTCCGGGCCGGTTCAAGGAATGGGGCCTTGGCCTCAAGGATGGCGGTGAGATCACCCTCAACTGCTTTTACTCGACCGAGCTTTACAAGCAGGCGGCGGCCTATAACGCAGCAGGCAAACCGGTGTTCTTCCGGGCAAAGCTGCCTGCGGGCGAGGGGCAGAGCACGGGCGATCTTTTTGCCTACAAGGCCTATGTGGTTCCGACGATCCCCACCACCGACCAGGATGGCGATCTGATGACGGATCTCAAGCTGCGCACCACCGGCGCGGTTGACTGGGTAGAAGGGACGGCAGCGGTATGATCAATCACGCGAAGATGAAAGTGGGCAAGACCACCCACAAGCTGAAGTTCTCGACCGCCGCTCTGATGCGGATGGAAGCGGAAAATGACGGCAAGCCCTTTGATGCGCTGGTGGATCATCTGATCAGCGGCAAGGGCGGCGCGTCTTTTGTGGTCTCGGTGCTGGCCGCCGTGATGAACGATGGCGCGGGCGGCGAGCGGGACGAGGCTGTTGCCCTGGTCGATGGGGCTGGCGGCGTGCGCAAGGTGCTGACCTCTCTTGGCGAGGCCATCGCGGTTGCTTTCCCTGCCGAGGCAGATCCGGACGCTGATCCCGATGAGGACGCAGAGGGAAACAGCGAGGGAAACGGGCAGGCCGCAGGGGCGTAGACTGGCAGGCGCTTTACCGGTCGTGGTGCAGGCTCGGTCTGCACCACGATGACTTTGGCGCCGTCACCCTGCGGGAATACGATCAGATCACCCGGGCGGTGATCGATGGCAAGAACGACCAGGTCCAGGCGCGGCGGGTGCTGCAGCAGGAGCTGGCGGTTCTGATCAGCCATGCATTCCACAGCCCGAAGACCATCCCCGACTTCACCAAGGCGGGGAATGAGACATCCAGCAAAAACACGCGGGACAAGAAAAGCGATGCGCAGGCTGTGGAGCAGCTGCGCGCCTCGCTGATGAGCCTGCACTTCCACAATCAGAGAGGGGCATGAGATGGCCGCAATTATCGGCGCTCTTCGGGGCGTTCTGTCCATGGATTCGGCTGCCTTTGAAAGCGGCGCCAAGCGGGCCCAGTCGACTATGGGCAAGACCGAGCGGCGCATGCTGCGGATGGGCGCCAATATGGAGAAGGCCGGGCGGCGTATGTCGCTGGGCCTGACCCTGCCACTGGCGGGCGCCGCTGCGGTGGCGGTCAAATCCAGCCTGCAGATGGTGGATGCGCAGGCCAAGATGGCGCAATCCCTCGGCACCACGGTCAAATCCATGCAGGTGCTGGATCGGGCGGCGGATCTGTCCGGCGTGTCGATCGGAGAAGTGCAGCAGGCAACGATCCAGCTGACCAAGCGGCTGAGCCAGGCGGCGGGCGGATCGGGCGCTGCGGCCAAGGCGCTGAAGCGGTTGCATCTGAACGCCTCCGATCTGCAGCGCCTGCCGCTCGATGAGCGTCTGGCCCGGATCCAGGGCGCGCTGGCGGAGTATGTGCCGGAGGCAGAGCGCGCGGCGGTGGCCTCGGATCTCTTCGGCAGCCGGGCCGGGCTGATCTTCACCCGCATTGACAGCGCCACCCTGAAGCTTGCGGCTGAGGATGTGGGCCGCTTTGGCGTGGCGATCTCCGAAGTGGATGCGGACCGGCTGGAGACGGCCAATGATGCGATGTCGCGAATGGGCCTGGCCGGACGGGGTCTGGCCAATCAGCTGACCATCGCGCTGGTGCCTGCGATGCAGACGGTGAGCGATGGCGCGGCCTCGGTTGCGGAATGGTTCAACGGGCTGGGCGAGGGCACCAAGCGGGTGATTGCGCTTGGCGCGGCGGGAGCGGCGGCGCTGGGACCGCTGGCGGTGGGGCTGGGCCTCACTCTGAAGCTGACCGCGCCGCTGGGGGTGGCGATGGCGGGGATGCTCTCCACCGTGGCGCTGGCGCCGGTGCGGTTCCTCGCGGCTGCAAAGTCCGCGGTGGCGCTGGAGATGGCGCTCGGGGCCACCACGACGCGCGCGGCGCTTGGCAGTGTTGCGATCAAAGGCCTGTCGCGGGGGCTGGTGCTCTTGCGCGGTGCGGTGATCACCACCGGGATCGGCGCGCTGGTTGTGGGCGCGGGGTATCTGGCCATGAAGTTCCACCAGCTGGTCACAGCGACCGGTGGCTGGGGCATGGCGCTGCAGGCGCTTGGCGATCTGGCTTCGGGCGTCTGGCTGGGGATCAAGACCAGTGCCAGATCGATCGGCCCGGCGCTTGGTGCTGTCTGGGAGACCGTCAAGGCAGGCTTTCTGCGCATGATGGGCACGATCTCGGAAAACTGGTCCGCCTTCCTGTCGGGGCTTGCGGTCCGGGTGAAGAACATCCCGGGCATGTCGGGGGCCTTTGATGCGCTGAATGAAGCCTCTGGCCGGGCCTTTGAAGGCGTTGCGAGGTACGATGCGCTGGCGGTGCGGGCTGCAAACAGCAGCGCGGCGCTGAAGAAAGAGGCCAAGGGGCTGGTGCGCGAGGGCTGGGGTAAGGCAACGGCTGCGCTCAAGACCCTGACGCTGCAGATGGACAGCGCCAATGCGGAACTGGATGCGGGCGATGACAGCGCCGATGCGTTGAAGGACAGCCTCGAGGATCTGAACGATACGCTGGATGATGGATCCGGCGGTGGCACCAAGGACAAGCTGGATAAGACCAGGAAAAAGGCAAAGGACCTGTCCGATGAACTGAACGGTCCGCTGTCCTCTGCGGTGGATGGCGTGGCGCGCTCCTTCGGGGACTGGGTGGCGAATGGCCTGCGGGATTTTGAGGGCCTCTGGGATGGGATCAAACAGGCCGCAAAACGCGGGCTGGCGGATCTGGCGTCCTCCTTTGCGCAGAACACGCTGAAGATTGCACTGGGGCTGTCGGTCACGGGATCCGGCAGCGCGGCCAGCGCAGGAACTGCCGTGCTGGGCGGTGGCGGCGGTGGTGTGAACCCGCTGGGGATCTTGAGCAATGTCGGCAGTCTTGTTGGCGGGGGCGGTATTGCCGCCGGGATCGGCTCCGGCCTTGGCGGTGTTCTGACTGGCGGCGGCCTTGGCTCCAGCTTTGCCAACCTCGGCGGGCTGGTCAGCGGCGCCTCCAGTGGCTGGGGCGCGCTTGGGGCGGCGCTACCTGCGGCGGGTCTCGTGCTGGGTGGCATTGCGCTCCTCGCCAAGGGTCTCAGCCGCAAATACGCAGGCTCGGGGATCCGGGGGCGCTTTGGCGCCGATGGCTTTGAAGGCTCCTCGATCGACTTCTACAAGGGCGGCTTCCTGCGCTCGAACCGCACCGACTACAAGCCGCTGGAGGCAGACTTCGAGGCGGCGCTGGATCAGAGCGTCACCGGGCTCACCGACGGTGTGAAGGATATGGCGGCTTCGCTGAACCTTGGCACCAAGGCGCTGGAGGGCTTTACCAGCGAAGGCTTCACGCTCTGGACCAATGGCAAGAGCCAGGAGAAGATCCAGGAGGAACTGCGGGCGCGCATTGAAGAGACCGGCGCGGAAATGGCCGAGCTGGTGCTGGGCACGGATGACTTCAGCCGCGCCGGAGAAACCGCGCTTGATACGCTGGGGCGGCTGTCGGGCAGCCTCACTGCAGTCAACGATGCGGCGGATCTCCTCGGCCATGGTCTTTTTGATGCCTCTCTGAAGGGCGGCGATGCGGCCTCGCACCTGGTTGATCTCTTTGGCGGCGTCGAGGCCATGGCGGGATCTGTCTCGGCCTACTTCGGGGCCTTCTACTCCGAGGGCGAGCGCACGGAGGTGATCCTGCGGCGCCTGCGCGAAGAGTTCGGGGATCTCGGTGTGGCCATGCCTGCAAGCCGGGACGGCTTCCGCGAACTGGTCGAGGGGATCGATACCACCACGGAACACGGGCGCGAGCTTTACGCTGGCCTTCTGCAGATGTCCGGTGTCATGGCCGAAGTGTTGCCGCAGGTCAGCGCCTATTCCGCCGAGCTGGCGGGCATGGTGGGGGAGATCGGCGGCGAGCTTGGCGCGCAGATCGATGCGGCCCGCGCCCGGGTATCGGAAGAACGCGCCACGGCGGAAAGCTGGCGGCGTGCGGGCAGTGGGCTCCGCGATCTGGTTGATGGTCTGATCACTGGCGATCTGACCGGCGCCAGCGCGGCGCAGGCCGAGGCGGCGCAGCGGGCGCGGCTGGACGGTGCGCTGGCAGCTGTGCGCAGCGGGGATCTCTCGGCAGCGGAAAGCCTGCCGGAGCTGGCGCGGTCCTATCTGCAATCGGCCCGGGCCGGTGCGGGATCTGCGCTGGAATACCGGCGGATTGCGGCAGAGGTGCAGGGTCAGCTGCGGTTTGCGGCTGGGGTGGCGGATCTGGAAAGCGGCAATGATGAGGTTCTGGCAGGTCTTTACGAGCAGCAGATCGAGGTTCTGGCCTCGCTTGGCAGCTTCCTGCAGCTTGAAGGGCTGACCGGCGATCAGATCGCGGATCTGAGCCAGGGCGTGCAGGATCTGGCCGCGGATTGGGATGGCACCGTCAGCGCATTTGAAACTTCCCTCGGGGCGCTGGAGGATGCCATCAGCCAGGCCGAGGCCTTCAGCTATGACGACCTGGTCGGCGCGCTGGATGTGGCGGTCACGCTGGCGGATGATGCGCCGCGCTGGCTGCGCCGGATGGTGGAGCAGGCAGACAGCGGGATCCGCACCACGCTGGACTTCATCATCCGCCGCGATGATCTGACGGCGGCGGACCGCTGGATTGCCACCCATGCCCTGTCGCAGCATGTGGCCAGCCTTGACCTGGTGCTGCGCGAGGATCTGGACCGGCAGACCCGCAAGCTGGTTCTGACCAATACCGAGGAACTGCGCCGCAAGCTGATGCTGCAGCTGGGCCGGGATCTTGATCCGGACACCCGCGCCATGGTGCTGACCCGCAGCGCCAACCTGTCGCGCCGGGTGAACGTGGCGCTGACCCGGGAGGGCGGCGATACCGTGGAGCGGCTGACGCGCCTGCAGGATCTGATCGGGGCGCGGGGGCAGGCCGGGCGCCTCAGCTTTGGCGGCGCGGTCCGCCTGACGGCGGATACCGTCTTCAGCGATCTCACCTCGGCCACTGGGGATCTGCTGCAGCCGATGGAAAACCTGCGCGCCATGCTGGGGGATCTGCGCGCGGCGGTGCGGCTGGACACGGCAGAGCGGCAGGCACAGTCCAAGGTTGCCTCCCTGCAGATACGTGGCGCCGGGCTGGCAGACCGCACAGAGGATAAGCGGGCAGGGGGCGCCGAGCTGATCGGCCAGATCGAGGATCTGCAGGCCTCCACCGGGATCAAGCTGCTGCGCGGGGAGGGCGAGGACGCCATCCTGCGTCAGCGGGAGGATGGCACGATTGCTTATCGCGCGGATTACACCAGCGGCGGCGCGGGGCTTGCGGCCTTCAATGCGGCCTTCCGGGGCGCCGATGGTCTGGAAGCAAAGATCGGGGACTACAATGAGCGGATCAGCGGCAGGAACGACCGGCTGGAGCGCCTGCGGGCGCAGATCCGGGGGCTGGGCGGCATTCCGCAGTTCGCTGCAGGCGGCGCCCATGCAGGCGGTCTGCGCATCGTCGGGGAGCGCGGCTGGGAGATCGAGCGCACCGGCGCTTCCCGCATTCACAGCCATGCGGAGTCCGTGGCGATGCTGGATAACCGCTTCGTGGTGCAGAGCGTCAACGCCCTGGCCAAACAGGTCGGGGTGCAGGGGCAGAGCATGGAGCTGTTCGTGCGCAAGATCGCGCAGTTCCTGGAGGACTGGGATGAAGCCGGGCAGCCGGAGGTGCGGGTCTGATGGACTTCAACATCATCGCGCCGATGGCCGTCACCGATGCCGAGCTGACAGCCTCCAATATCCCCGAGGATGATCATCCGGAATGGGCGGCGGGCACCACCTACGCCAAAAATGATCTGGTGATCTCGCTCACCTCGCACCGGATCTACCAGAGCATGCAGGATGGCAACCTGGGCAATGATCCCCTGACGGATGATGGCAGCTGGTGGTTCGACCTGCGGGCCACCAACCGCTGGTCTGCCTTCGATCAGCGGCGCTCCAACACGGCGTCGCATCCAGACCAGATCACCTACTCGATCACCCCGACGCAGGATTGCGATGCCATCGCGCTCTTTGGTCTCACCGCCGGGTCGGTGCGGATCGAGGTCCGGGACGGAGCAGTCCGGATCTATGATGAGACCTTCATGATGGTCGACACCGGCCATGTGGTCAGCGTCTATACCTGGTTCTTCGGCGGCATTGTCTACACCCGCCAGAAGGTTTTGAACGGCTTTCCCGGCTACATCGGCCACCGCATCGACATCACCATCGCGGCGGTTGGGGCTACGGCCAAGGTTGGCCATATCGTTCTCGGCCGGAACCATCTGCTGGGGCAGGTGATGAACCTGCCGCGCATCTCCTTCGTCAGTCACAGCCGCAAGGGCTATGACGATTTTGGCGATGAGATCCTGGTGAAGCGCGGCTCCACCCGCAAGATCGAGGTGGCCTTGTTGGTGCCGACGATCCAGGCGCCGCGCGTGATGGACATCATGGCCGAGATCGATGGTCTTGCGACGGCCTTCTACGCCTCGGGCACAGGGCCAACTTACGGGATCGAGGGGCTGGGGTTCCTCGATGACCACGGCCAGCCGCTGGATGTGGCGGGCGAAAGCACATTCCCCCTGATCATGAAAACACTGAAATAGGACAAAGAGGCCATGAGCTATCCGGAGTTCTCCGACTTCCCGCCGATCCCGCAGCGATCGGCGGCGGAGGCGGACTTTGACACCAAGATGTCAGCGCTGTTCCAGCACTTTGCCACCACCCACCGGGCGGAGCTGATCGCGCTGATCGATTTTTTGAAGACAAACAGCACCATCATTGGCGGTGCGCTGAACGCCACAACCGTGGGGCTGGATACCCCTGCAGCGGGGAAGTTTACCGCGCTGGAGGCGCCGCAGCTGGATCTGATAAACGCCGTCTCCGGGGTCTTGGCGGTGCTGGGGGCAAGCGCATCAGATCTGAATATCGGGACCACCTCGAACCACCCGGTTGATTTGAGGGTGGCGGGGATCAGGAGTATCCTCCTGTCCACGAACGGGACCAAGTCCTTTTATAATTCTAGTGGGGCGACGGTCGGCGTTACGATGACGGGCGTCGGTGCAGTGGGGATTGGCGATACCTCCCCAGACGACCCGCTGGTTGTTGCAAGGCTTGGCGGCAGTCGTGCAGGCGTCTACCCAAGGGACTCCATTACGACCATCTTGACGCACCCCGGAGGTGACGCCAGCGGTTCTGGCTCGGGCATCACAGTCGCCGGGAACGACACGTCAATCTGTAAACTGCTGTTTTCCGACACATCTGACGGAGACGCGGGCGGGTGGGTATACCACCACGGCGTCGATACAATGACAGGCCGGGCAGGTGGTATTGACAGTATTACGCTTGACGCAAGTGGAAACGTTGGTGTCGGAGTTGTACCTGTATACCGGCTAGACGTAGAAGACGGCGCCAATCAGGTTAGCTCGCGATTTGTAAACACAAACGCCAGCTTCAGTTCCAGGGTCTGTGATCTGCGCGCCGACCGGGTAGCGTCATCTTCTTACGACTTCATGCGCATGTTGTCTGGTGGGATTTCTGACTTGGAGTTCCTCTTTAGGGGAGACGGAAATGGCTTCGCAGACGGCTCGTTCACAGGCGGCGGTGCCGACTATGCGGAATACTTTGAATGGGCAGATGGCAACCCGGGCCATGAGGATCGGCGGGGTCTCTCTGTTGTTCTGGATGGTGACAAGATCCGGCTGGCACTGCCCGGTGAAGATCCGATCGGTGTCATCTCTGCCAACCCATCCGTGATCGGTGACGGAGATATTGATCGCTGGAAGGGCAAGTATCTCAAGGACGCCTTCGGGGCCTACGTCTGGGAAGATTACGAGGCACTGAGTTGGACCGAGGTTGTCACTGAAACCGAGACGGTTCAGGAACAGGCGAGCGAAACGCAGGAGCGCACCCGCGAGGTGATCGAGGTGGTCGATGGCGTTGCGGTCAAAAGAACCGTGACTGAAACCGTACAGGTGCCGCTCTTCGATGAGTTCCCGCTGGTGGACGAAGCAGGCCAGCCGATTATGGTCGCGACGTCCGAGACCTTGGCGGATGGGTCGCAGAACAAAATCGAGGTTCAGGCGGTCCACCGGGAGCAGCGCATGGCAGAGGTGCAGCGCCAGACCACCCGGGACGTCGAGCACAGCTACGCAGCTGACGAGGTGCCGGATGGCGTCACGGTTCCGGCCGATGCTGAGCGCGTCACGCAGCAGCGCCGCAAGCTGAACCCGGATTATGACCCTTCACAGGACTACACGCCGCGCGCTGACCGACCGGAATGGGACACGGTGGGGCTCATGGGAAAACTGCGGCTCCTCAAGGGGCAGCCCACCGGCGCGCGCTGGATCAAGATGCGCGATGTGAGCGCGGATGTAGAAGAATGGTTGGTGAGATGACGGAACCTGGCCTGGTGGACTGGCTGTCCAATCTGATCGGCGGCGCGGCAACAACGCTGGTGGGCGCCGCGATCGGTCGCCTGATGTGGCATTCCGGCGAGGTGCGCAAAGGGCAGCGCCGCTTCTTCGGCCCGGAGCTTCTCTGGGAAATCCCGGTGGCCTTTGGCATGGCCATCATCGGGGAAGCGATCGCCAGCTACCTTGGCGCCAGTGCCACGGTCAGCACCGGCATTGTGGCGCTGGCGGCTTACATCGGCCCGCGTGGCGCCGAGGTGTTGCTGGCCAAATGGCTGACCCGCGCCAAACCCTGACCTGATCCCCCGAACCCTGAAACCGCCCCGTCAAGGATGCCCTTGCGCGGGGCTTTTGCATTGGAGGCTTTCCATGCCTGACATTCTCACCTTTGAAACCCTGCAGAAGATCACCGGCCCGATCGCGCCGGGCAGCAACCAGGCGCGCAATGCGCAGTCCTTCCTGCTGGCCCTGAACCGTTACGGATACGATCTGGGCCTGAGCCAACCGCACCGGCTGGCCTTCCTGCTGGGGCAGGTGCTGCTGGAAAATGGCGCCTTCCGCTATGACCGGGAAATCTGGGGTCCGACACCGGCGCAGGCGCGCTATGACATCCGCACAGATCTCGGCAACACGCCGGAACGGGATGGCGATGGCTACAGGTTCCGGGGCCGCACCGGCATGCAGATCACCGGGCGCGCCAATTACCGCGCCTTCACCGCCTGGGTGCGCCGCCTCGATCCCACTGCGCCGGATTTTGAGGCTGACCCGGATGCGGTGAACCTCGATCCCTGGGAGGGGCTGGGGCCGCTCTGGTACTGGTCCGAACGCGGCCTGAACCCGCTGGCCGACCGGGGTGATATCCGGGCCGTCACGCGCCGGATCAACGGCGGGTACAATCATCTGTCCGAGCGCAAGCGCTGGACCCTACGCGCCCAGCTGGTGCTTTTGGGATATGGCGCAACGGATCTGAGCGCCTTTCAGCGCGCTGCCGGTCTCAAGGTGGACGGTCTGCCCGGCCCGAAATCGCATGCCGCCCTGCACTCGGCCCTGCTGGACCTGCCTCCGGTCAAGTCCCCGAAGCCCAAACCCACAATCGAAACCACCGGGATCCGCGCCTTCCTTGCGCAGTTCTTGCCCTGGCTGGCGAACTAATCCGCCGACCGCTTTCCCCAATCCCAAACAGAGGACTAACCCATGAACTGGAATGACATTCTGCAACAGCTTCAGCCCGCGCTGATCAGTGGCCTGAGCTTGCTTCTTACAGTGCTGATCGGTGGCGTCGCACAGGTGGCCAAACAACGCTTCGGCCTTGAGATTGAGGCCCGCCACCGCGAGGCCCTGCACAGCGCCCTGATGAGCGGCGCCCGCGCCGCGATCGAGGACGGCCCCGGCGCCGGAAAGGATGTGCTGGTCGAGCAGGCCGTCACCTATGCCCGCGAGTCCGTGCCTGACGCGATCGCGCGGCTGCGGCCCAGTGAGGCGGTGTTGCGCCGGTTGGTGGTCGGTAAGCTGGCGGAACTCGGCGTAAAGTAGGGCGATCACGAAAAGACAAGGCCCGCCATCTGGCGGGGCCTTATTCTGTTTATGGAACGGCGTTTACCAGACCTCCGGTGTCTGTCGCAGACGCGCGCCGCAGTTAGGTGTTTTGGAAGATGAAGTAGTTGGCCGACAGGTCGGCGATTTGTGGTTACGTAAAATGCTATTTGATTGTGTGCGTTACTGATACATCCTGCGGAAGGTAACTTACTCTACCACTTTCCCAACGTTCAGCGCAGCGCATCAAGTTTATTGCCATGTTCGAGGAGCGCTCGGATGATTTGTTCGTCATGAAACTGGATGTCGCGTCGGCAGGACGGGCACGCGCACTCAAAAGTTCCGTCTTGTACCCGTCGCAATGGTTGCTTGATGCCATCGCTGCAGTGCGGGCAGGAAAGTTCGACTGGGATATCGTATAGTTCCTTCGGGTCTTTAGCCATGTTTCTAACCTATCAACAACATAAGCTTGTACACAACAGTGCAATACAGGCCACCTGAGTCAAGCTTGATTGAGGCGGCAAGGGCATGTTTGAGCGCGATCACTTCCAGGCGATGGCCGACCAGATGGCCGGGATCCGCGGCAATTGCATTCTGTCGATCAACGATCGGCCGGAGATCCGCGAGATCTTCGCAGCCTTCCGGTTTGAAGAGGTGGCGCTGAAATACACCGTATCATCGGGCGCTGCGACGGACGCAGCCGAGTTGATCATCTCCAACTTCGAAACGCGGGTCGGGTTATTCTGAGGCGGTGATGTGGTGATCTCGTCCCCTTTGGGGCGGGCGCATGTGGCTTTGACTGGTTTGCGCAGATAGCGACCTTTGCAAAGTCGGCGGATCTGGCGACATGGCGAGCGATCCATGGCGCAGGCGCGCAAGGAAGAGCTGACCTTCGCCGCAGGCGCAGCCGCCGACCACCTTCGAACGGCAGGGATGCGGACTTTGCGGCTGTTCAAGTCGTGATCAGATGACCCTCGAGCGCCATATATTCTGCCGTTGGCAAGACGGCTGTACCTATCTGGAAACTTAAACCGATTTTTCTTTGAATTTTTGCGGCTGTCCAAATCAATTTGTCATCGGATACGCCGACGCGGAGCGTTGAAGGTCGTTATCAACTGCTCAGAGAACAAAATGCGACATCAGCGTTTGGCCAAAATGCTGCGCGGAGCATTCATGAATGCTCCATTTTCAGATTGTTCAAGCCTGAATAGAACGTCGCCGAAGCGCCAGCCATTTTGATCCACTCCGCCCGTGTATACTGAGACCAATCGCAAGCCTTGCTGGGTAAGGTGAGAAAATATTTCAAAGAAGTCGCCGTGCGGTTCGCCGGGTCGGTCCTGAAATTCGCATTCACACAGGATGAAATCAATGCTGCGGCTGGCAATAGCACGCTGCGCACCGCGGAGAACGTTCATCTCATAACCCTCTACGTCAATCTTTAGCAAACCGATCCTGGACAACTGCCGCTCCGCCAAGAACTGATCTACAGTGGTGGCATGCACCGTTTCGATTTGCTGTTGGGAGCCGCCAGGTACATCCGCCTCCAAGACCCTGTTCAGCCCGCTTGTTCCCTCGGCTAGCATTTCAATAGTGCCGACCTTATCACTCATTGCCGTGTGAAAGACCTCGACGCCCTCATAACCTGCCGCTTTGGTCTGCAATGCGGCAAAGGTATTCTTCACAGGCTCGAAGCAGAATATCTGTCTGTTGTGAAACCGGTTGGCTAAGGCTTGAAGTGTCTGACCAGTATTAGCCCCTACATCAAGGGCGACAAATTGCGTCCTTTCAGTCTCCCTTAAAGCCGCGATGTCTAGCGTCCAATCTACACCGAACGGGACATCGTTGTCGTGAACCAGATTCAGGCCTTTTTTGTTCAAAGCCTTTGACCTGCTCCCCTGAAAAGTCCGCGGTTTGAAGTTAGCCTGTTCTCCAAACGAGGAGACAAACGATGCGGAAGAGC
>NZ_JAXGFS010000011.1:0-146971 GCF_041008745.1 Pseudophaeobacter sp. 1A09344 | reverse complement strand
GAAGATCTGGGCGTCCAGCAGGACAAGGATCGGACCGAGTCCACGCTCGCCGATGTCCAGGCCGACCAGTTGCGCGTTCTCGAAGAGATGACGGCAGCGATCACCGGTCCCGGTTTCGATATCCGCGCGCTCGAGGGCAATGCGGATTTCGGGGTGGCGGCGGTCTATCCGAACACCGATCCGAGCCCGATGAACAGCCGCCTCTTCGGCGAAGGCCGTGAGACCGTCGAGATGATGATCGTCGAGGTCGCGGGCGAATTCGCAGGCGCCCCCGGTGTGGCCCGTGCCGGGCTCTCGGCCACCCAGTGGCGCTGCCTCTTCCAGGCCCTGATCAAACAGGAAAGCCGCTTCAACGTCGCCGCCGAAAGCCCGGTCGGGGCCTATGGCTTGACCCAGCTCATGCCCGGCACCGCCTCCGATCTTGGAGTCGACCGCTATGACGTGAAAGACAACCTGCGCGGCGGCGCACGTTATATCACCACCCAGCTCAATCGGTTCGGCAATATCCCGCACGCGCTTGCAGCCTATAACGCAGGCCCGGGCCGGGTCATCGAATATGGCGGCGTGCCACCCTTTGCCGAAACGCAAGGCTACGTGCGCAATATCTCGAAGTTCTACAACGAGTATCTCGCCGTGGTGGGCGGTGCCGATGTGCTTGGCACGCTCTCACCTTCAGACTTTGCGCTCGCCGAATATGCCAGCATCTCCGAGGCCGGCGTCTATTACGCCGCCGACAGCTCCGCCACCACCGAACAGGTCATCAACCGGTTGCGCGCGATCATCTTGCAGATCGATGCGCAGCCCAATGCCAAGGCGGCTTGGGAACTCAACACCTACGCCAAGGCCGAGATCGGCCGCATCCTCAACCTCCGCGTCCGGCTGATGGCCGCCAACCAGCAGCGCGAGGCGGCCTATGCGCAGCACCTCGTGGCCGTCCGGCTGGCCGAGCGCGACTTCATGCAGATGGGAGTTCCCGAATGAGACACCTTCTCCTGACCGCCGCGGCGGTCACAACACTCGGGCTCGCTTCGCCCGCTGCTGCCCAAGGCGTCCCAACCTTTGACGGCTCGGCATTGCAGCAGTTCGTGGCCCAGCTCGAGCACATGGCCGAGGACCTGAATGTCCAGATGCAGCAGCTCGCGACCATGCGGCTGGAACTGGAAACCCAGCTGTCGCAGCTGACGAACCTCGAGGCGCAACTGACCTCGCTCATTGAAAGCAGCGGGCTCGGAGAACTCTTCGCCACGGTCGAAGAATTCCGCGCGCTGCGTGGCAAACTGGTGGCCCCGCTCAATACCGCGCAATCGCTGGCGAGCGGCGATTTCCTGAGCGGCTTCAATCCCGGCGCGGAACTGTCGGCCTCGGTCGAACGGGTGCTGTCGGGCAGTGGCTTCACCTCGGAGCGCCTGAGCACGCTCTCAGGCTCCGACCAGCCCGCCGACAACCGCATCGCCACCTCAGCCGGGGCCAGTGCCATGCTGTCGGTCGCAGCGCAAGAAAGCCATGAAGAGGCAGGCCAGAGCCTCGAACGGCTCGAGACAATGGTCGGGCTCATCGACGATCAGGACGGGCTGAAAGCCGCCGTCGATCTGAACACTCGTGTCACCGCCGAGCTCGGCATCATTCTAACCCAGATCTGGCGGCTGGAAGCAGCGCAAGGCGTGAGCGCCGGCCAGCTCGGCGTCGTCGATGCCGCAACCCTCGCGGATGAGCGCAAGTTCCGCTCGATGGCGGTGGATCCATGAGAATGTCCATGACCCGCAGGTTGGCGCCAATCCGGTCTCTTGGTCGCGCAGCACTTGTCGTGAGTGCCACACCCAGTGTTGCGTTAGCCCAAACCCCGACCACGCAGCCATCCGGTGACACACCCTTCAGCTCGATGGCCATCGCGCGGGAAGCAGAGGACAATTGCCGCATTCCAAAACCGCCCGCCGATCTGGCCGAGACCGCCTATCTGCGCAACGGCTACCGCGCGATCCTGCGCATCCTTGTTGCTGAAGAAGCCCTCGCCTCGGAAACCTGCACCTGCCTGCTGGATCAGTTCACCTGGGATCAGGCGCTTGACGCCCTGCCCCGGTTCCAGACCTCGGACAATCCGCGCCTGCCTTTCAAGGTACTCGATCTCTACGCTCAGGCCGATGCGCTCGAGGCGCAAGTCGTGGAGGCCTGTGCCGAGTAGATGGGCGTTATTCGCGACATCCTGAGCCAGGTCGACGCCGCGGTGGATACCGTGGCGCAGGACGGCTTTGTCTCCTCGGCGGGTGCCGTCGGCGACGTGATCTCCGCCGGGGCCGCACTCCTTGTCGTGCTCCTCGGGATCAATGCGGTCATGCAACTCCGCCCCCTGCCCTTCGGCACCGGCTTTGCCTTCGGGATGAAGGTGGCACTGGTGGGGATATTCGCGCAAAGCTGGGACAATTTCAGCGTCATCTATGACATCGTCACGCGGGTTCCGGACTCCGTCGGTGCCTCGATCCTGGCGCTCACCGGCTCGGGCGACGAGGCCGGGGTCTATGAAAGCCTCGACAACATGGTTGCCCGCATCACCGCCTATGGCGATACGATCGGCGACCGCGCGGGCTGGGTCTTCGGCGCAGTCTTGGGCGCAATCTTCTTCGTCCTTTCAGCCGTCTTTGCCGCCGTCACCGCCGGGATCATCGCCTTCGCCCGCATCGTCTTCGCGCTGATGATCGTCATCGCCCCCTTCATGATCGTGACCTCGCTCTTCAAGCCGACCCAGTCCCTCTTCGAGGCCTGGACCCGCGCCACCATCGGCTATGCGCTCATGCCGGTCGCGGCCGCCGGGGCCGCGGGCATCATCGTGGCGATCGCCGAGGCCATCGGGGACGCCTCCGCCGATCCCGGTGACGTCGAAACCGTCAGCCTCATCCTGCCCTTCCTCGTGATCCTGATCCTCAGCGCCGGGATCATGGCCTCGGTCCCCTACATCGCCTCCAACCTCACAGGCGTCGTGGGCATTGCGTCCAATGCCGTGGGCCTGACCGGGCTTGCACGTCAGGGCTTTGTAAACACACGCCAGTACGGCACGGGCGCAACCTCGCGCCTCGTCACCGGCAAGTCTCCCCATGAGCTGAACCAGATGGCGAACGCGGGTGTGGTGAAGACCGGCGAGATGATCCGGCAAAGCCCCGGCGCGCTTCTCTCCGCCGCCAAGGCCTTCCGCAAACCCTGATGTGAAAGACGACGACTTTGAAGAAGCTTGTGACCAGTTCCTCCGCGCCTGACCGCGACGCTTTCGAGGCGGATTTCATCTACGGGCCAAGGCGGCGCGAGCGCTTTGCGTGGTTCGTCGCAGCCGCGGGCGTTCTGGTCGGTGTGGCAGGCATGGTCGCAGGCGCGAGCCTCTTTCCGCTCAAATCGACCGAGACCTTCGTGGTCGTGGTCGACAAGGAGACCGGCGAGATGGACCGGGTCGCCGCCGTGCAGGCGCTGACGCTGTCCGAGAGCGACGCCATCATCCAGGCCAATCTCGTCGCCTATGTCGACGACCGAGAGACCTATGACCTGACCGATGGCGAGCAACGCATCAACTCTGTGCTCGACCGCTCAGATGGCGATGCCGCGCGCACGCTGCGCGATCTCTGGTCCTCCACCAATGAGGATTACCCGATCACCGTCTATGGCCGCGACGCCAAGATCGAGGTGGTGATCAAGTCGGTGAACCAGATCGAGCGCAGCGTGGCCCAGGTCCGCTTCACCCGCACGCTCCGCCGTCCGCGCGACACCCGCACCGTCACCCGGTCGTATGTGGCGACCGTCGGCTACGACTTCCAACCCGAAACCCGCCAGCGCCTTCAGGACGTCTGGGCCAACCCCTTGGGCTTCGTGGTGACCTCTTACCGCGTCGACGCCGAGACCCTGGAGAACTGACCAAGATGAAATCCCTGCCCGCGCTCCTCACCACGCTTCTCTTGGCGCTTGCCCTCCCTGTTGCCGCTGTTGCCGAGGCCACGCCGCAAGGGGGCCCACTCGACATCCGTATCCGCACCGCCGTCTACAATGAGAACCAAGTCTACCGGATCGAAACTGACTTGCGGCATTCTACCACGATTCATTTCGGGGCCGGGGAGAGGTTCGAGGCGGTGATTGTCGGCGACACCGAAAGCTTCCAGGTCGATCCGATCCCCGAGCTTGGGAATGTGCTCACGATCAAACCGCATGTGGCGGAGGCCTCCACCAACATGACGGTGATCACAAACCGCCGCACCTATTCCTTCCATCTGCGCGAGGGCTCGATCCCGAACCGCACCGGGATGTTCTTCGAGGTCCGCTTTCGTTACCCCGACGAGGAACGTCGCACGGCGGGTGCCACCCGGCCCAAAGGCTTTGAGGCCCCGCGCAACTACAACTATCGCGTCTCGGGAGAAGGGGATTTCCGCCCCAGCCATATCTACGACGACGGGCGCTACACGTATTTTGTCTTCCCGGAGAATGGCCGCCAGCCCGCCCTCTTCAAGGCAGATGACCAGGGCCGCGAGCGCACGGTGAACTGGACCCAACAGGGAAACACGGTCCGGGTGCTCGGGGTGAACACCTACTGGACACTGCGCATCGGCGGCGAGGCAATTTGTGCCTGGCGCGACGAGAGCGCGATCTACGTGAGCAACTGACGATGGCCGATCAAACTCCTCCCGATCTTCAGGACCGCCTTGACCAGTTCAGCCAGCGCGGCAAATCCAAACGCCGCGGCAACAGCCTCGGGGTCGGCGCGCTCGCCGCTGCTCTTGCCCTCGGCGGAGCCGGGGTGGCGTATTTCCTGGCCACTGGTCTGCAGGAAGGCGACAGCGCGCTTGAGACCTCCGATGTCGAGACCTTTCAGGACCGCCGCCCCGGCACCGGCGGGCGGCTGGAGTTTCCGCCTGACGAAACCGAGCAACGGGTCAATGAGGCGCTGATCGCCGTCGAGGAAGCGCTTGATGTGCCTGCGGCCCCTGCCCCGGAACCGAGCGCCGCGGTGCTGGCCGAGATTGCCAAGCTGCGCGAGGCCCTCGCCGCCAGCCAGGCTGCGCGCAACTCGGAAATCCAGTCCGCCGTTGCGGACCTGCGCGAGGCCTTCGACGAACAGAAGGCGGCGCTTGAAGCACTTATTGTGGAGAAAGAGGCCGAGCTTGCCAACCTGCAGCGTCAGACCGAGACTCGCATCGAAGGTTTGCAGGCCATGCTCGATGCCGAACGCGCGCAGCGCGAGGGGCTCGAGGCCGAGCTCGACCGCGAGGGGCTGATCGCCGATCAGCGCCTTCTCGAAGAACGCCGCCGTCAGGAAGAGGAGCAGCGCCTGCGCGAGGCCGAGCGGGTTGCCGAGGAGCTTCTGACCGCGCAGATCAAATCCCCTGCCGTGGTCTACGCCGATGGTCCACGAGGTGGCCAAAGTGGCGCGGCGGTTGCCGATCCTGCTGCCGCTGGCACTGGCGGGCCGGTCCGCTCGGGCAATGAGCAGTTCCTGCAAAGTGCGCGGCCGCTCGAAGTGCAGGAGGCCGCGCGTCTCACCCATCCTGAGCGCACCCTGACCCAAGGGTCCGTCATCCAGGCCGCGCTTCAGACCGCCATCAATAGCGATCTGCCTGGCTCCGTGGTCGCGGTCGTCTCCGAGCCGGTCCCGGCGTTTTCCGGGGACCGGATCCTGATCCCCCGGGGCTCCCGCCTTTTTGGCCAATACCGCTCCGAGATCGAGATGCACCAGAAGCGCATCCTGATCCTTTGGACCCGTGTCCTGACACCGGACGGCACCTCGATGGAAATCGCCGCCGTGGGCGGAGATCAACTCGGTCGCTCGGGGCTTACTGGCCTCGTCGACACCAAGTTCGCCGAGCGCTTCGGCGGTGCGGCGCTGATTTCCGTGATCGGGGCGGCACCGGCCGTGGCGGCGGAGAGTGCTAACAACGAAACCACAAGCATCGTCCTTGGCGATGTCGGCAGCGACCTTCAGGATGCCGTCGGATCGGTCATTGCCGACCAGGTTTCGATCGCACCGACGATCTATGTCGATCAGGGGGCCTCGGTCACCGTGCTCGTGGACCGGGATGTGGTGATTTACTGATGGAGCAGGCATCACCAGCCTCATACCTCGAACGCTATCTCGACCCGTTCCGCGACCTCCTGAAGCGCGACGACGTTGTCGAAATCGCTATCAATCCGGACGGCAAGGTCTGGCTCGAGGTCGCAGGCGACGCCACCATGCGCCACGAAGGTCAGACCGTGGATCGCACCACAGCCCTCAACATGGCCCAGACCATCGTCGGCGACGCCAAGGCCCGCGTCTCTGAAAAGAACCCGCTCGTGTCCGGCAAGGTGGAATATGCAGGCCGGCCCCTCCGGGTCCAGGTCGCCGTGCCGCCCGCCATCGATCGCGGGGCCTCGATCACCATCCGTCTCTTCGCCGCGGGCAACGTCCGAGACTACGCGCCCACCTATCTCTTCGGCAAAGCCGTCTCGCTCGACGCGCTCCGCGCCGAGAAGATGAAGAACATTGCCAGTCTTGCCGAAGAGAACCTCGAGGCTGCCCTACAGACCCTGGTCGAGGCACGGCTCAACGTCCTGATCAGCGGCGGCACCTCGACCGGCAAGACAACCTTTGCTCGGCACCTCCTGACCCATGTGAGCGAGCACGAGCGGCTGATCACCATCGAGGACGCCTTCGAGCTCTTCCCCGGCCAACCCAACACCGTCGCCCTCCTGGCCGACCGCGGTGCCGGGTCGCAACGCAGCGCCAACGCCCTCCTTCAAGCCTCCCTCCGCATGCGCCCCGACCGCATCATCGTTGGCGAGCTGCGCGGCGCCGAGGCCCTGACCTATCTCGAAGCGATCAACACGGGCCATGGCGGATCGGTTTCCACCATCCACGCGGAAACCGCAGAGCTCGCCATCGACCGGTTGGCGATCATGGTGCTGCAGGCTGGGACGCCGCTGACCTTTGCCGAGGTGCGGGAATATATCCGGAAGTCCATCGATGTAATCGTCCAGCTCGGGCGGGTCGAGGGGAGGCGGGGGATTACGGAGTTCTATCTGCCTGGATCGCGAGACGTTCCGACAGAGCGAGCGTAGAGCGAAAATACCCTATTTCGTCTATGACAGGCACAGGTGTTCCCGTAATTTAGGAACATTAGTAAGAGTTGTTAAGGTGTATTGCCTGAAAAGGTTCACGATTTGAAAGGACGAATTGAGGAGCCTTTAGATTACTAGAGGCTTCGCAGCCAAATTTTAAGGCAAGGTAGGCGACATGGGGACCAAAAGTTTCAGCACAAGTTTAAGCGGGATGCGATGCATCAGATTACAGTGCGGGTATTCGGGAATTGAGACCTCGCGACGTTTGGGTGGCGGTACGCACCTCAACCCGATTAGCTTTGGGTTACCGATATTACCTAGATAATGACTTATGAAGGCTTGCTGTACATGTGCGTCGTCAATGACCTGTTCTCACGCCGTGTGGTTCGCTGGGACGCCTGTTGTGTGTGAAAGAACACTGAACTGGCTCTGCAGGCTCTATTGATGGCCGTATAGCGGTGTAAGCCAAACGGTGAAGCCTCGGTAGGCTCGGAGCAAGGCCCGCAATTCACAAGCCGGAAGTGACAGACGTTCTTGTACCAGCGCAGCCTAGACCCGCGCATGAGCCGACCTGGAAACAGCTATTACAACATAGTGGTCGAGAGTTTTTTCCAATCTTTGAGACGAGAGCGGATCAGGCGACGAGTATATCAAACACGCGATGAAGCAAGTCGTTACATGTTAGACAACATCAAGTATTTCATGAACTAAAACGAACGCACACGAGCAACGGAATACTGCCGCCCATTGATTTCGACATCAAGCAGCAGACCTGAACTAAGCAGGTGTATAGAAAACTAGGGGCATCTCGGTTCTTGTAAAGAGTTGCTTAGTTTCCTGTTAGAGTGACTGAGAAAGTCTACTGGCGTGCATTTGCAGAGTTGGTAGGTACTCTTCCTGTAACTTTTGCGTGCTGATCCTCGCGCTGGAGGCGCTCATGCTCATAGCTGCGACTACGTTTCCTTGGTTGTCTAGAACTGGTACAGCCATAGAGACCATTCCCTCTTCAAGTTCATTGACGGTGATTTCGAAGCCAACGTTCTTGACCTTTTTGATTCTCTCGGAAAGCTGATCTTTATTAGTTATTGTTACTGGCGTAAGCTTTTGGAGCTTATTTTTGTTCAAGTATTTGGTTAGAATTTCATTTGACTGTGCCGCTAAGAGGACGCGCCCTGTGGCGGAAGCGTATGCTGGCAGACGTCCACCTAATTTGGCGAGGCTGGAAACTATTCTTTCAGCTTCAGCACGAGCGACAAATACCGCGTAACCTTCCTCGAAAATTGCTAGCGAAATTGATTCGTTCAATTCGTCCCGAGCAGCCTCAAGATGTGCCTCCGCCAATTGGGGCAATGAGGCTGACTCATAGTAGGCTGCGCCGAGGCGAAGCATTCTTGGAGTTGGTCTATATTTGGACCCCTGTCGAAAGAGGTATCCAGCATCAGCAAGTGTGAGCAGGCAGCGCCTAGCGCTCGCCCGTGACAGACCCGCCAACTCTGCTGCACTGGCGACTGTGAGGTGCTCGTGATTCGACCCGAAAGCCTCGATAATTGTTAAGCCCTTGGCCAAGCCTGCCATGCCTTCTGGGGCGCGAGCTTTCGAAGGTGCAGGCTTCTTAAAGTTTGCGCCATCTGTCATTGGAAATTGTTTACCTGCTGTTTTGGTGTGATCAAACCACTATTCCGAATGCGGGGCTAAAGTAAGAAACCCATTGATTACCGGTTGATGCTGATCTCTATTTTTGTTCATAGGCACAGTTCGATTGCACCAATTGGTTGATCGCCGAGGTTACTCTTCCCCGTAAGGACTTATCATATGACTCCAGTGAGGGGCATGCCAAGCGCAATGTAGCCGTTGCTCTGCACGCCAACTCTGGACCACCCGAGGCTGGAGTTTTCGGGGTTTGTTCGCGATGATGGGCTGGTTGCGCCGTCGGGAAAGTGCAATAAGTTCGGGGCGTTGCATCCGATTTCGCAATGCAGTCTGTCGTCGCTTTAGTGTCTACGCCAATTCTCCAGCATTTTACCTGCATCTGCAAGGCTCTTGAACCAGTGGGGGGTGAGATGGTCCCTATTTCCCGGACAGTTTTGCGGCGCTGCTAAGCTTGCCTGTTGATCATGCCGCCGCCTGGAGGTCAGGGCCCTGATGGGCCTCGACCGGTGTTCTGCCGCCGAGCGCGGAATGCGGGCGCTCGGTGTTGTAGAAGTCGATCCACTTGCCGATGCCTGTCCGGGCTGCCGACCCGGTTTCGAATGCGTTCAGATAGACGCATTCGTACTTCAATGACCGCCATAGCCGTTCGATCATGACGTTGTCCATCCAACGACCTCGGCCGTCCATGGAGACTTTCACCGTCGCGTCGTGCAGGATCTGCGTGAAGCGCGGACTGGTGAACTGGCTGCCCTGGTCCGTGTTGAAGATCTCGGGCCTGCCATGCAGCCTGAGCGCATCCTCCAGCGCCTCGATGCAGAACTCGGTATCCATCGTGTTCGACAACCGCCAGGACAGAACCCTGCGCGTGCCCCAGTCCATGATCGCGACCAGATAGAGAAAGCCGCGCCGCATCGGGATTTAAGTTATATCGGCACACCAGACGTGGTTGGGGCGTGTGATCACCAGGTCCCTGAGCAGATACGGATACTTGCGGTGCTCCGAATGCGGCACCGTCGTCTTTGGCTTCTGGTAGACGGCCCGCAGGCCCATCCGCGCCATCAGCCGCCGGACGCGCTTGCGCCCGACGCAATAGCCCTGCTTACGCAGGTGCCTTGCCATCTGACGGTTGCCATAGAACGGCGTCTCCATGAACTGGGCATCGATCAACTTCATCAGCGCCAGGTTCAGCGGCGTCTCCGTCCTGCCCGGGCCATACCATGCCGACCGGCTGATCCTGACCAGAGCGCAATGCCGGGTGATCGTCAGCACGAGGTGCCACGGATCGATCATCTCTCGCCTCCGGGCCATGCTCACCGCCCGGAGGCTTTCGCTAAAAAATCCCGTTCCACAACGAGCTGGCCGATTTTGGCGTGCAACTTCTCGATCTCGCCGTCCTTCTCGGCGGCCTTCGCCTCGGCTTTGCCCGAGAAAATCCCGGACATGCCCTCGAGCGCCTGCCGCTTCCAGGTGTTGATCAAGGTCTGATGCACGCCATGCTTTGCCACCAGCTCGGCGACCGTCAGCTCGCCACGGATGGCCTCGAGCGCCACATTCGCCTTAAACTCGGCTTTCGTTTGTCAGCCACGCTGTTCTTCCTCGTCATCGTTGGCGGCAAGCTTAGCAGTGTGTCCGGTTTTCAGGGACCATCTCACTCAGATCCAGTGCCGGACAGAAGCATGAGTGAATATCGACGACTGTTAGAACCCAGGGCAATGCAACCACACTTGAACCAGGTCTTCATTAAGGCTCGCTCTTGCCCCACGCGGAGCGTTGACAAGCGCGGCTCCAGTCAATATCGTTCGCTAATAGAACGTCGTTCGCTTATCGAACGTACGGAGGGGACTAAAGTTGCCCAAATAAAGGACTGGGTGCTTGGTGCGAAAAAACCGTGGAGGACGCATGAGGAAGATTTCGCTAAAGAAAGCTGTATTTGCAGCTTTTGTGGGAGTAGTTGGGACGTTGACAGTCGGCACCGTCGCGACGGCACAAGAGTTTACTCTGAAACTACATCAGTTTTTGCCTGCCCAGGCTCACGTGCCCAAGAATGTCTTGGACGTATGGGCCGACAATGTGGAGCGCGATTCCGGCGGCCGCATCAAAATTGAACGGTATCCTTCAATGCAACTCGGAGGCAGGCCTCCTGAATTGATCGAGCAAGTCACAGACGGCGCAGTTGATATCATTTGGACTGTAATCGGCTATACCCCTGGTCGTTTCCCGCGCACCGAAGTTTTTGAACTACCCTTCATTCTCCCGAACGCCGAAGTTGGATCTCGCGCCTTCTACGAGATGTTCGAAAACGAAATGAAGGACGAAGAGTTTAAGGATATGCATGTCCTGGGCGTTTGGACTCATGGACCGGGATCCTTTCATTCGTCCAAGCCCATCGTGAACTTGGAAGATCTGAGGGGGATGAAGATTCGCGGTGCGTCTCGCACGGTCAACATGCTTCTCGAAGAACTGGGCGCAACGCCGGTAGGAATGCCAGTTCCGGCCGTTCCTGAATCTTTGTCGAAGGGCGTGATTGATGCAGCGACTCTACCTTGGGAGGTAGTTCTAAGTTTGAAAGTTCCAGAACTTGTTCACAATCACACGGAGTTCACAGGAAACGCTCTCTACACTGCCACGTTTGTGTTCGCCATGAATAATGCAACCTATGATGGTCTTCCTGACGATTTGAAGAAAGTGATCGACGACAATTCGGGCTTTGAATTCTCTGCCTGGGCTGGAGTTACTCAAGAAGCCTACGCGTCACCAAGCCGCGAAATTGCTCGAGAGATGGGGAACAGTATCGTAGTTCTGGATGAAGAACAGTCAAAGATCTGGAGAGATGCTGCGCAACCTGTCTACGACAAATGGGCTGCTGACATGGACGAGCGTGGTTTTGACGGCTCCGCTTTGATTGAAGAGGCAGAAAAGCTCATAGCGAAGTATTCTGCTGAGCAAAAATAAAGCGCGAAAAAAATAACTAGGGGTCAGGTGCGTCGAAGTGCCTGGCCCTTGAAGCGATGAATGAAACGGTTCCATGCATTGAGCGTGGCGCTAAAAATAAAATTCCTGTTGGGAGGGCCAGAATTGGCGACATATAGGTTCTTTGAGCAGCTATCAAAAGCTGCGGCAATATTTGGTGGTCTTGTATTGATTGGCATCACCATTTTGACATGTGCGTCTATTGCGGGTCGGGCAATGATTGGCCTAGGCCTAGGTCCAATCAAAGGTGACTTTGAATTGGTTGAGGCTGGTGTAGCAATAGCTGTATGTGCGTTTCTTCCTTGGTGCCAAATGCAGCGAGGACATGCGACCGTCGATCTTTTTACGAATATGCTTCCCATTGATGTAAATCGTTGGATCAATCTGATTTCTGAAGCGCTGATGGCGATGGCGCTGGCTGTGATGACTTGGAAACTGTGGGACGGAATGGCAAATAAATTCGAATATGGCGATACAACTTTTATCCTCGAGATGCCTGTTTGGTGGCCCTACTTGGCTTGTTTCATTGTTTTGGTTCTCGCGTGTGTCGTTGCGGCATATCTTGTATTCGCAAGAGCCGTAGAGGCTTCAACCAAGACAAACATCATTTCTGGCTCAGGAGCGGTCCATTGAGTGTTCTTGAAATAGGAATTTGGTCGTTTCCTGCCCTTCTTGTCCTAATCTTTCTCCGCATTCCCATCGGTCTGTCGATGTTGGTTGCCGGAGTGCTCGGCTCGTATCTAGTCACTGACAGTTGGTTGCCCATCTTGTCGAAAATGAAAAATGAGACTTACTCAACATTTTCAAGTTATTCGCTGTCTATCGTGCCGTTGTTCTTGCTTATGGGCCAGTTTGCAACTTTGGGCGGAATGTCGCAGGCGCTGTTTAACTCAGCCGAAAAATGGGTAGGGCACAAAAGAGGCGGCGTTGCTATGGCCGCTATTGGCGCTTGCGCTGGTTTCGGTTCGATTTGTGGTTCTTCCTTGGCCACGGCTGCTACAATGAGCCAGGTCGCTCTACCGGAACTGCGCCGGCACGGGTATTCTGGACAATTGGCTACAGGCACTCTGGCCGCCGGCGGGACGCTTGGGATTTTGATTCCTCCGTCGTTTGTTCTTGTTATCTATGCCATTCTGACGGAACAGAATATTGCAAAGCTATTTGTTGTGGCGTTTATTCCTGGGCTCCTCGCTGCTTTGGGATATATGATCGCAATTTCAATCTATGTTAGACTATTCCCCGAAACTGCCGGATCGAGGGAGAGAGCTCCCTATTCAGAAAGATTTCGATCGCTGATTGAGGTTTGGCCGGTAGTAGTGATTTTTCTTGCAGTAGTAGGAGGAATCTACTCCGGTTGGTTTACACCGACCGAGGGAGCTGCCGTTGGTGCCGCAGGAACTGGTCTTCTGGCTTTGATCAATGGCGGGCTAACTTGGAAGACACTTGTGTCGTGTCTGCTGTCAACAGCATCCGCAACAGCCATGATTTTCTTCATCGTTTTTGGCGCAAGTATCTACAATGGCTTTTTAGCTTTGAGCCAAGTTCCTGTCGAACTTGCGAATTGGGTAGTAGAGCTAGGGCTGAACCCGTGGGCAGTCTTGGTCTTGATTCTGTTGGTCTACTTAGTTTTGGGGTGCGTCATGGATTCTCTGTCTATGATTTTACTTACGATCCCAATTTTTTTCCCCATAGTCTCTGCGCTTGATTATGGGCTGGGAGCTGAGGAGTTTGCACTCTGGTTTGGGATCATTGTTCTTATCGTAGTGGAGGTGGGGTTAATTACACCACCGGTCGGTATGAACCTTTTCGTTATCAATTCTATGGCAAAGGAAACGCCTCTTTCTGCTACGTTTAGAGGTGTCGTGCCTTTCATTTTGTCCGATTTGATTAGGACTGCGATATTGGTAATGTTCCCCTCAATTACATTGGTGCTTCTGCGAATGCTTTACTGACCGTTGGAGGGATAGACTTCGCCTTTCTCAACTTAGTCTTCTTCCGCCTAAGTCGCACTTAATCTCGCAGAGCAGTGAAGTGAATGAAAATTCGGAGATTAACAGGTTAGCCGGAGTATGGAGCCCACATTACTTTGTGGGCTCCATACAAAATCCGAAGTCGATGTTGAGTAGCAGCTTAGGTTACTTCGCAAAAATTCAGGCATCCTGCCGTTGCCTAACTTTGCTAGGTAGCGGCGTACGACCTTCGGCAATGAAAAGTTGAAAGATGATCGACTCGAACGATGCCTTAGCCGTTTTCGAGGAATTTGGAATACCAAAGGAGGAATTATGCCTAAACGTACCTTTGTTTTGGTGCCGGGAGCCTGGTTTGGTGGCTGGGTTTGGCGCGATCTGGCTGAGCGACTGCGTATGCAGGGGTGTATCGTCACTACCCCAACACTAACCGGTCTAGGTGAGCGCTGTCATACTAATTCCAATTCTGCCGATCTGACCCTTCATATTGAGGATGTAGTTTCGCACATTCAAATGGAAGGGCTAGACAATGTTGATCTATTGGGGTGGAGCTACGGAGGTATGGTTATCTCCGGGGTGCACTCCAGAATCCCTGAAAAAATTAGATCTCTAATATTTTTCGATGCATTTATGCCCGATAACGGTATGTCGCTGGTAGATATGATAGATATCGATAAACGGGAATTGTACGATACGGCACGAGGCGCAGACCAAAAAATTCCTCCCATTTCTATGAAGGCTTTCGGCGTTAACGATCCAACAGTACTTGAATTTGTAGAGCCGCGGACGTGCTTGCAGCCTTGGCGTACGTTTTTTGAGCCAGTTAGTGTTTCGCCTGACATCGGTCTAGTTTCGCAGTCTTATATACTTTGCACCAAATGGGGAATAGTCTCGCCTATGACTCGTTTTCTGCCTTTGGCGCTTACGCGCAAGGCGAATGTAATTAAAGTCAAAGGTAGTCATCTGGCAATGCTGACCGAACCAGATGAAACACTTGCTGCCGTACTATCCACTCCTTAAGGCGCCCTAAACCGATTCATCACATACATTTAGATTTGCTCAGATGTACCGCAGAAATCTCATATTATAGATGGCACAGTTTGCGGGCTAGCGCTGTAATTGATGGGCTACCGCTTCCGCGCAAGATGCCGATCTTTTGTGGGGGCAGTCAGTATCAGTTATAGAATCGCGAATTTCGTTTTCAGCGTGTGAATGCTCTGGAGGAGTGCCAAATTCATTCGGCTAGCATTCTAGGGTGGAGATTTTCCTCCGAATTGTTGTTGTGAGGTGCGTGAAAACAATGCAAATGGTTGCTCGCCAAAGATGGCTATCTAGAGCCTCATCCATTCTGCTGCTCGGTGGAACCGTTTTCACTCTCGCAGATTTGTTAAGTGAAAATCACTTGTTTGCAGGAGCTGCGATGGTGTTGATCGTGTCTCACATTCTATTGTGCTGGCATTCCGTGCGATCGAACTCCAAAATTATGTTCCTACTCGCCATCCTATCTGGGTTGTTATTGATTCTTGCCGGGGGCGAGGTGGAAAGCCTTGCCCTTGCTGCGAGCCGCGCGCTCTACCTTCCAGCGCTGCTGACCGTCATGGCGATTCTGCGGGTGGCTGCGACACGTTCGAAAATCGTTAGCACCGCTGCGCACTTCCTGGTCACCCAGTCACCTTCACGGAGGTTTGCGCTTTTGGCAAGCGGAAGTCATATCTTTGGCATCTTGCTGAACCTTGGTGGTATCCAGCTTCTGTTAACGATTGCGTTGGCGCAGCGTAACCGTCTCGCGCCAACGCACGATATTGGAGAAGTACAGGGCCAGAGAATTACAAATGCAGTACTCCGCGGATTCGGAGCGACGATTCTTTGGTCGCCTATGGGCCTCGCGATCAACATGCTCATCCCAATGATGCCGAGCATCGATTACATTTCCTATCTGCCATATGGTCTCGGTCTAACTGTGATATTCTTCGTCCTAGGTTGGATCTTTGATCGCCTGGAAAACACGGTTCACCCTACATTTGTGCCACCGACTCATGAAGGCGCTGGTTTGGCGATGGTCGCGCTTCTCGGATTAGTTCTCTCTATCACGGGGTTATCGGCTGTTTCGGAGGCGCTGATCGGAATTCCATTACGTGCGGCAATTCTAATTGTTATTCCCTTAGTAGCGGTCCTTTGGGTGCTACTAACTGAAAGGCAACCCTTCTCTAATAGCCTGACATCCCTCGCCCGCGAAGGTTTCAAAGCGCTCCCGGATTCCACCAGTGAAATTTGCCTGATTGGGGCCAGTGCCTTTCTTGGTTTTACTGTTGTTGAAATACTACCAGACGATCATCTTCGAAAGCTGTTTGAGAGTGTTTCAATTAGTCCTGGCGCAGTGGGATGCATTGTTATTCTTCTTATGACAGCGGCTGGCCAACTTGGCTTATCGCCGATGGTAAGTGCGTTGGTTTGTACCGGTGCAATAATCTCATCAGGAATTGATGTGCCCGATCTGATATTGATGATAGCTGTCATGTGTGGCTGGTCTGGTACCATGCTCATTTCTCCATTTGCATCACCATTGGCGATCGCCGTGGCCTTGACTGGCAAGCCCGCTCATGAGGTTGGGCTGAAATGGAACGGCAGCTTTGTGGTGTGCTATTATTTGGTAATAATGATAGTACTTTTGATCGCAGGCGCGATGACCTGAGCTAATGGGATGAACAGCCTTCCCACCAACCCGCTGCTAGAGTGTCGGACTAGGTGGAGAGAGGAGAATCTGATGGCCATGCTTTCCTCTTTACTTTTTAATGTCTGGCGTAAGTTCTGGGAGGCTACGCCGCATCTAAAGTGCTCTATAGCTAGTGGAAGCTTTGAAGTTACAAAGGTCTTTTTGCGCGGATAATGGCCGGCGTCGTTCAAGGACACGACGAGGACAAGACCTCAAAGTTCGCTGTAACCTACCTGAAGATGCTCCGTTGCGCGACCGGTAGGGTCTTAAAAGAGGGAGCGATGCCACCTTATCTGTCGCACTAAGGGCGGCGTGGACACAAAACTTAATTCCAAACCCAAAGCAACCGACAGCCTGCGCGAAGTACAACCAGCGCCGCAATTGGGCCGAAAGCACGTTCGGCAGGCTCAAGGATTGGAGGTGTGTGGCGACGCGCCATGACCGAAGTCACAAGGTTTTCCTCTCCGCTATCGTTCTCGCACTAGTCGTCATCTACTGGTTTTGGATTTTGACACTAAGCCAAGAACTGAAAGTGTCACTTGAGAAAGTCCGAGAAAGGGAAGCCCGGGTGCCGGGCTTGAAAGGATAGAGAGAGCCTCATCCGGGTCCGGCATGACAAGGACCCTGATCATGGCCAAGACCACGACCCGATCGAAACCCGCCACCAAGAAAAAGACCGAAGGCACTGGACCGGCAACGCCCGACGGCGCCGCCGGCGTCCGGATGATCTCACTCGACCAGTTGGAGCCGAGCCCGCTCAACGTGCGCAAGGTTGCGGCAAGCGCCAGCGATGACGCCGAGCTCCTTGCCAGCATTCGTGAGACAGGCATCAAGCAGAACCTGGTGGTTCATGCTCTGTCTGAGACACGTTTTGCGGTCGATGCTGGCGGCCGCCGCCTCAAGGCGCTGAAGCAGCTCGCACAGGACGGCGTCATTCCCGTTGATCACCCGGTGCCCTGCCTCGTCGAAGATGAGCGCAATGCTGTCCTCACCTCCGCCACGGAAAACCTCCAGCGCGCGGCGATGCACCCGGCCGACCAGTTCGAGGCCTTTGAGGCGATGATCGGCGAGGGGCGCAGTGAAGACGAGATCGCCCTGAAGTTCGGCGTCTCGGTCGACCTGGTGCGCCGCCGGCTTAAGCTTGCCCGTGTCGCGCCGGAAATCATCGAGCAGTTCCGTGCCGGTGATCTGACCCTCGAATGCGTCATGGCCTTCACGTTGACCGACGACCATGATCGCCAGCTTGCGGTCTGGAACGCAGTGAAGGGCGGCTATCACATCCATCCACAGAGCATCAAACGCCAGCTGACCGAGACGGCGCATTCGGCGAACTCGGCCCTCGGGCGCTTTGTTGGCATCGAGGCCTATGAGGTGGCGGGCGGTATTCTGCTACGCGATCTCTTCGACGACCGTGCGAGTGCCCATATGGAAAACCCCGAACTCCTCGAGCGCCTCGCCATTGAGAAACTGCAGGCTGCGGCCAAACCCTTCGAGGCGGCGTGGAAATGGGTCGAAGTGCATCTCTCGGTGGACTACGGCGCGTTTCGCAGTTTCGGGCGGGTCTATCCACAGGATATCGACCCCGATCCGGACCTGCTCGCCGAGGAAGAGCGTCTGATTGCGCGCGAGGAAGAACTGGCGGCGCAGAATGACGGCGAGGACTGGACCGACGCTGAAACCGAAGAGTACTACGCCATCGAGCCGCGCCTGCGCGAGATCGAAGCCCTGCAGCGCGAACGGCAACCTTACGCGGACGAAGATCGTGCTATCGCTGGCGTGGTTCTGACCATCGGTCATGACGGGGCGTTGCGCGTCGAGAAGGGTCTGGTGCGGCCCGAGGATATTCCAGCCGCGCCCGAGCCCGGCGAGACCACCGCAGATGCGGATGGCGCCCCCTCCCCTGCCCGTCCGCAGGTGACGCCGCCAACCTCCTCGACGCCGGTGCCGAACTCCGACCCTGCCGCCACGCTGCGCAAGGCGGACGGGATTTCAGCAAGCCTCGCCGACGATCTGCGGGCAACCCGTCAGCACATCCTGCGGGCGCATCTGGCGGCGGATTTCGAGGTGGCGTTCGACGCGATGCTCTATGCGCTCTGCGAACAGGCTCTGGGGCGGTCCTACAATAACGAGGCGCTCGACATCTCGGTCCGTCCTTTCCAGGCGCAAAACCGCGAGGTGCTGCACACGGACACCGTCGCCCAGAAGATGCTCGAGGCGCTGAAACAGGACCTCGCCACGGACTGGATGAAGCTGGAGAAACCCGAGGACTTCCAGGCCATGTCGGCGCTGCCCATTGCCGACAAGCAGGCGCTTTTCGCCTGGGCGACGGGTCTGGCGGTTAAGCCGCAGCTCTCCTCCGACAATCGCCCTTCCACGATCATCGAGGAGATCGGCGCGCGGCTTGACGTCGATGTGGCGGCCTGCTGGCGCCCGACTGCGCAGAATTACTGGGGTCGGGTCAACAAGAGCCATGCGGTGGCGACGGCCCGTAAGCTGATCGGCGACGACTACGCTGAAGATCGCAATCGCGAGCGCAAGGGCGATCTCGCTGCGGCCATGGAGCGGGCTTTTGCGGAAACCGCTGGCGAGACGGAAGGTTTTGACGCCGCCACGGTCGCAAAGACGACGCGCTGGTTGCCTGACGGGATGGTGTTTGTCGGTGCGACGGAGGCCGACGCCAGAAGGACTGGCGATGCGCCAGAGGCCGAGGAAGGTGACGTGCCCGCCGCAGACGCGCTGGCCGAGGCGGAGAGTGATGAACCATCGTCCTTGCCAGCTTTCCTCAGCGGGGATGCGGCCTGACGAAGCAAACACCGATCTGATTGCCACATGAGCTCTGGGCCGTCCTCACATCGAGGGCGGCCCTTTCCGGCTGGCGGGTTGCCTACAGCCGATATCGGATCGGCTGGCCCGTCCCGGAGATATCCCATGACCACTACACTCGACCTCGACCCCGTCCAGGAAGCCGCACGCATCGCCACCCAGAATGACGCGTTTCGCCGCTCTATCCTCGGCACTACCCCGGTCGCCGATGCCCCGCAGGGCCAGTTCGTGATGACACGCGGCGTCGCGGCGCTTGGGATCAATGCGCAACTGGAATTGACCCGACGTGTCGCCGCCTTCGACGGGTTCAATGCCGACAGTGATCCGCAGGGATGGCACGAGATGGGCGTCATCGACCTCGATGGTACAACCGTCTGGTTCAAACTCGACCTGTATGACGTCGACTACACGTACGGCTCGCCCGAGCCCTCTGATCCCGCGCAGACGCGTCGCGTGCTGACCCTGCTTCTTCCGTCGGAATACTGATGCCTCCAATCCCTACTCACCGCCCCGGATCGCCCTTGCACAAAGGGCGGTCCTTTCGAGCTGCCGGGTTTTGAAGGGGCGCGATACCCGCGTCCCGCCCGCAGCAGGAGACCAGAGATGGCCAAGACACTCGATTACCAGATCACCCTCTATCCCGCGCATCGCGATGGTGCCTTCGTTGTTACCCAGTTCCAGATGCTGGGGAGCTACCCCGAAAAGCGCATCCAGGCCGCGGGCATGGATGACCTGATCAACAAGGTGACGCAGTTCGCGATGGAGCATGGCGAAAGCTGCAGCCCTTCGGTGCGCTGCCTCGCCCCGCGCAAACCCTCTGGGTTCAAGCGCGCGACCGAGAACCTCTATTTCAATCTGGTTGATCGGACGGCTGAGAAACGCGGCGACGCTGCAGCCTGAAGCCCCCAAAGGAAACGTTCCGGGCGGCCTCGTGAAACGGTCGCCCTTCCCTTTCCCTCAATTTCAAAGGACGAAAGACATGACACAAGCGACTGATTTCTACGCGCAGATGCTCGAATCCCAGAGACGTGCGGCCGAGCAGCGGGTTGAGACTCGCGCGGCCCTTCTTACCAATCTGCGTGCCCTCGGCGTGACCAGTATCGAGGTGCAATACGAAGGCTACGGTGATTCCGGCAATGTCGAGGACGTTGTCGTGACGCCTGATACGATCACGCTCGCGGAAGAGCTGAGGCGCCGGGTCGAAGATTTCGGATGGGATTTTGCCTATGCACTGAGCCCCGGCTTCGAGAACAACGAAGGTGGCTATGGCGAACTGACCTGGGCGATTGAGGCGGAGATCGATGTCAGCCATTCGAACCGCTACATCGAGACCGAAACAACCGAACACGAGGGGCTCTGACATGGCACATCCCCTCCACCACGCCGAAAGCTCGGCCCGAAAGTTCGGCGGTGTTCCAGATGACTATCAGTTCGTGCACGATTGGTTCGATGCCTCCAAGGAGCACCTCGCGATTTTCACCCATCGCGCACACCGGCATCACACGCTCGGGATCTTCGAGGCTGAGCGATTGTTTGGCCGTAGTCTGACCAACAGCGCGGGTCGGGTCGTACCGATCCGTTGGATTGGCGAGCAGCATGTGCGCGAGGACTGCCAGGGGCGGATCCCGTCGCTGGCCGACTGGCTCGGACGCATTCAGCCTGAGCCGTGGATGGCCAATGGCCGGATCAACAACGACCCGACGCAGATAGGCAGCGATCCACGCGCAGCCTGGATCGAGGCGGTGGCCAATCACCAGACCATACTTGGTTTCGAGGATTGGCTCCTGAAGGTCTCGGTCGAGCACGTCCAGCATCGTCAGAACCGCGCCGCCGCCTGATCCGCCGGGCGGCAAACTTACCAACCATCTGACCTCGTCCCAATCGACCCGTCTGCGCCCTTAACCGGCCCGGCGGGTCGATTGCGTTTCAAGAAAGGAAATCGACATGCGCGACCCCGTCTTTGAGGAGGCCTACCAGGGCCACATCATCAAGATCTACCACGACCCCGACGCAGAAAGCCCACGGGAGTGGTCCAACCTCGGCACGCTGATCTGCTGGCATCGGCGCTATCGGCTGGGCGACAGCCATCAGTTCGACAGCCCCGAGGCGTTCTTGCGCGATCTTGCCGATGTTTCGGATCATAGTGATCTCTCGATGGACCAGCTGCGCGACCGTGCGGACCGCAAGGCGGTCCTGTTGCCCGCGTTTCTTTACGATCATTCAGGCCTCGCGATGAACACCATCGGGTTCCACTGCCCGTGGGATTCCGGTCAGGTCGGTTACGTCTATGTGACGCTCGAGGCGGTCCGGACGGAGTTCGGCGTGAACCGCGTCACCAAGGCGCTGCGCGAAAAGGCTGAAGACATCCTGCGTGCAGAAATCGTCAGCTACGACGCCTATCTCGGCGGACGGGTCTATGGCTATGTCATCGAGCGAGACGGCGAGGAGGTCGATGCCTGCTGGGGTATCTTCGGGCACTATGAGTTGGACTGTTTGTCCGAGGCACGAGCATTTGTAGACCAAATGACCTTGCGAGAGGCACACAGACCCGCCGCCGCCGCGCAGGGCGCAAGCCCACCCCCGAGTTGAAATGCTCGCAATACTCATATATCTTATTCATGCGTATCCCGGAGATGAGCATGGCAAGCACAAGCGTCACACTTGGCCCCCATTGGGACGAATTCATCGCACTGATGTTGAAGGAGGGGCGCTACGGGTCAACCAGCGAGTTGATCCGCGCCTCTTTGCGCCTGATGGAAGAGCAGGAAGGTCAGCGGGCGCGGCTTCGGGTTGCCTTGATGGAGGGCAAGCAATCCGGCGACGCTGGTCCGCTCGACATGGACGAAATCAAGCGCGAGGCGCGGAGCCGCTCCGGCGCTTCTGATGCGTAAAATCCATCACTCCCAGGCGGCAAAATCCGATCTCGCCGATATCTGGGTCGAGACACATCGACAATGGGGCGAGGCGCAGGCGGACCGCTATCTCGACGATATCGAGCGTGCTCTGAAGGGACTAATCGCCAATCCTCAAATGGGGTCTGACTGTTCCGATCTCTTGCAGGGCGCGCGGAAACTGATCACGGGTCGGCATCTTGTGTTCTATGAGGTGGACCCGGACAGGATATTCGTGATCCGGGTTTTGCATCAATCCATGGACGTGCCGCGGCATCTGCGGTCGTTCTGACACCGGACAAATACGCATCGGGGCTTTGCCAGAAAGAGCGAGAGGCAGGGCGGGAGGGGTGACCCCTCCCGGGTGAGAGAGTGCGCGCGGGGCTCGGGGCCAACCCTCAACCCCGGAGATTGCCGATGAACGCTCACCCCCATTCCGCCCCGCTTGCGCCCGAGCCCGAGGCCCCTGCCCGCCCGGAAGCCTCGCGCTTCGCCCACAATCTGATCCAGGCTGCGAAAACCCTTGTGCCGCAGTTCGAGGCTGGCCGACCCATCGACGCCGCCGGACTTCGCGCGGCGATGGAGGATGCTTTCGGCGCCAGTGACACCAGCGGTGCCTGGGTCTGGAAAGACGCCTATGAGGCCGCCGAGGTCGCCCAGATTTTGATGCTGTCGCGCTATGGCGCACTGATGCAGCGTCAGGCACCTTCGCCACAGGCCTTCCTCACCATGATCGAACGTCTCGCCGGTCTGGCGCCTTCTCACACGCGGCGTTCTGAGGACAGCGTCCGTCTGCAACAATTCTCGACCCCTCTTCCGCTCGCGGCCATTGTTGGGCAGGCGGCAGGGTTTCGGGTCGAAGATCTGGTGCTCGAGCCATCCGCTGGCAACGGCCTTCTGGCGATCTTCGCCCGGATTGCGGGCGCGCACCTGGCGTTGAATGAACTCGCGGAGACCCGCCGCGCGTTGCTGGGACAGCTGTTCCCTAGTGCCGTCGTCTCGGATCACGATGCCGCCTCGATCGATGACCGGCTGGATCGGTCGATCACGCCCTCGGTCATCGTGATGAACCCGCCGTTTTCTGCGGCGAACCATGTCGAGGGTCGGTTCCGGCATGCCACCAGCCAGCATGTACTCTCCGCCTTGGCGCGCCTCGCGCCGGGCGGACGTCTCGTTGTCATCACTGGCGAGAGCTTCCGACCCTCGACGAAATCCTTCCAGTCGACGTTTCAGCGGATTGGCCAAAGCGCCGACGTGGTGTTTTCCGCCGCCATCGACGGCAAGGTCTTCGCACGGCATGGCACCACGATCGACACGCGGCTGACGGTAATCGACAAGCGTGTAGTCTACGAAAGCGAGACCGCACCTGTCGACAACGCGACCACCTACCATCCGATCTGCGCGACAACGGCCGATCTTCTCAACGCGGTGCTGACCCACTGCCCGGAGCGCCGCAGCCCCCCACCCTGCCCAACAACATCGGCCCTCTCGGACCCGTCTCGGCCAACCCGCACCAACCTCCATGCCCTGCGCAATGCCGCCCGCAGAGAAAGCCGTGCGCTGGCTGCGGATCGCGCCAAACATCCCTTTGATGAAATCGAGACGACCACGCTCGACTACCTGCCGCAAGCCTGGACCGAACCCGACGGTGCGCTGCAGGACACGGTCTACGAGGCCTATGACCTTCAGGCGATCCGGATCGACGGCGCGGCTGAACATCCGACCGCGCTGGTGCAATCCGCCGCCATGGCCTCGGTCCCGCCGCCAGTGCCGACCTACCGCCCGCTCCTGCCGAAGAGCATCGTCGCGGACGGCCTTCTCTCCGCACCGCAACTCGAAAGCGTCATCTACGCGGGCAATGCGCATCAGACGCATCTCAAGGGCTGGTTCAAGCGCGGCGAGATCGAAGGCCAGCTCATGGCAGCGGCCGAGGAGGACGAAGGCGCCTTCCGCCTGCGCAAGGGTTGGTTCCTCGGTGATGGTACCGGCTGCGGCAAGGGGCGGCAGGTCGCGGGCATCATCCTCGACAACTGGCTGCAGGGACGACGCCGGGCTGTGTGGGTCTCCAAGAGCGACAAGCTCATCGAGGATGCGCGGCGCGACTGGATGGCACTCGGGGGGCGCGAAAGCGATATCGTGCCACTCTCGAAGTTCCGTCAGGGCGGCGACATCAGGCTTCCCGAAGGCATCCTTTTCGTCACCTATGCCACGCTGCGCTCAGCCGAACGCGAGGGCAAAGCCTCCCGCCTCGACCAGGTGACGTCCTGGCTCGGCGAAGGGTTCGATGGGGTCATTGCTTTTGATGAAAGCCACGCCATGGCGAATGCCGCCGGCGAAAAGTCCGACCGTGGCGACAAGAAGGCGTCCCAGCAGGGCCTCGCTGGCCTCGCACTGCAGAACGCCGTGCCAGATGCCCGCGTGCTCTACGTCTCGGCCACTGGCGCGACGGTCGTCGGCAATCTCGCCTATGCTTCGCGGCTTGGCCTTTGGGGCACCGGGGATTTCCCCTTCGTGACACGGGCCGAATTCGTTGCCGCGATGGAGGCTGGGGGAATTGCGGCCATGGAAATGATCTCGCGTGACCTGAAGGCGCTCGGGCTATATCTCGCGCGGTCCCTCTCCTATGCCGGGGTCGAGTACGAGATGCTGGTGCATGAGCTGACACCTGCCCAAGTCGCGATCTACGACAGCTACGCCGATGCCTATCAGATCATTCACACCAACTTGGAGGCGGCGCTTCAGGCGTCGGGTATTTCCTCCGAGACGGGCACCTTGAATGCCCAGGCGAAATCCGCCGCGCGGTCGGCTTTCGAGAGCAACAAGCAGCGCTTCTTCAACCATCTCATCACCGCCATGAAATGCCCCTCGCTCATCCGCGCCATTGAGGCGGACCTGGCGGCGGGGCATTCGGCGGTGATCCAGGTGGTCTCGACCAGCGAAGCGGTGATGGAACGGCGCCTCGAAGACATCCCGCCTTCGGACTGGGACGACCTGCAGGTCGATTTTACGCCGCGCGAGAACATCATGGATTACCTCATGCACAGCTTCCCAACGCAGCTTTTCGAGCCCTACACCGACGAGAATGGGGATCTGCGGTCGCGCCCTGCCCTCGATGGTGATGGCAATCCGATTATTTGCCGTGAGGCGGAGCGGCGACGGGATGATCTGATCGAACATCTTGGTGCCCTCGCCCCAGTGCAGGGTGCGCTCGATCAGATCCTCTGGCATTTTGGTGCGGACGCCGTGGCCGAGGTCACGGGGCGAAAGCGGCGCATCGTGAAGACGCGCGAGGGACGGCTCAAGGTTGAGAACCGCCCCGCCTCCTCCAACCTCGGAGAAACCCAGGCCTTCATGGATGATGCCAAGCGCATCCTTATTTTCTCGGATGCAGGCGGCACCGGGCGCAGCTATCACGCCGATCTTGGGACACAGAACCAGCGCCTCCGGGTACATTACCTGCTGGAGCCGGGCTGGAAGGCCGACAATGCGATTCAAGGTCTCGGGAGGACCAACCGCACCAACCAGGCGCAGCCGCCACTCTTTCGACCCGTTGCGACCAATGTGAAGGGTGAGAAGCGGTTTCTCTCCACCATCGCGCGCCGCCTCGACACGCTTGGTGCCATCACCAAGGGGCAACGCGAGACCGGTGGCCAGAACATGTTCCGTGCCGAAGACAACCTTGAGAGCCCCTACGCGCGGGCGGCGCTGCGGCAGTTCTTCTACAAGCTGCGCGCGGGCAAGATCGAGGCCTGCTCTTACGCCAAATTCCAGGAGATGACCGGGCTGACGCTCGATGAGGCGGATGGCACGATGAAAGAAAACCTGCCGCCGATCCAGCAGTTCCTGAACCGCTGTCTTGCGCTCCGCATCGACATGCAGGACGCGATTTTCGAGGCTTTCGGCGGGTTCCTCTCGGCCATCATTGAAGACGCGCGCCAGGCGGGCACGCTCGACGTGGGCCTCGAGACCCTGCGCGCCGAAAAGTTCGTGATCGTAGATCGCAAGGTCATCTTCGAGCATGAGGCGACGGGGGCGACGGCCACCGCCCTGACCGTTGAGCGCACGGATCGCAACGACCCGCTGACCTTGCCCCGCGTCAAAGCGATCTGCGCCGATACAAATGGTGCGACACTGTGCTGGAACACCTCCTCCAAACGCGCGGCCCTGATGGTGAAGGCGCCCGCCTTCATGGATGAGGATGGTGTGCCGATCCTGCGGGTGAAACTGCTGCGGCCCATGGGAACCGAGATCCTCGCGCTTTCAGAGTTCTCGAAGTCGCACTGGGAAGAGATCAATGATGCGATGTTCGAACAGCTCTGGCAGGCCGAGGTTGACGCAGTGCCGGAGTTCACCACCTCGAAGATCACGCTTATCTGCGGGCTCCTCTTGCCGATCTGGGACCGGCTGCCCGCCGACAACATGCGCATCTATCGCCTGCAGACCGAGGATGGGGAGCGCGCCATCGGCCGTCTCGTCAGCCAGGAGCAACTCCTGAACGTCTACGCGCGGCTTGGGCTCGATTGTCAGATCGAGATGGCGCCGCAGGAGGTCTTTGCTGCGGTGATGGAAGCGAGGACGACCCTGAACCTGCTCGGCGGTTACCAACTGCGCCGCTCTATTGTCATGGGCCAGCCAAGACTTGAACTGATCGGCGCGACGGGTTCGGCCTTACCCGCACTGAAAGCGATGGGCTGTTTCACCGAGGTGATCCAGTGGAAGACGCGGGTCTTCATCCCGGTGGACGGCACCGAGGTTCTGGCGCGAGTACTCGCCGAACATCCGGTTGGCGCCAGCGGCGCGGATGCTGCCGCATGAGCGCGCGCCGCAGTATAGCAGACCTCTCGGTCGATCTGGCAGACCGTGCCGAGAGTTTCTGCCGCTGGTATTTTCCCGAGGGGCGCAAGCAGGGCAATTATTGGCAGGTTGGCGATACCTCGGGGGCCAAAGGTCAGAGCCTCGCCATCCGGCTCCACGCGCAGGGAGGGCGCAAGGCCGGGTCCTGGCAAGATTTTGCGACGGGGCAATATGGCGACCTGATCGACCTGCTGCAGGAACGGCTTGGTTCGGTCACGCTCAAAGAAACGCTGAGGGAGGCCCAGTCTTTCCTCGGCGAGGCCCCCTGCCCTACCGTAACTCGTGAAACGCAAAGGGCCGAGCGCCCGGATGCTGCCTCCAGCAAACACATCCCGCGGGCGCGGAGACTTTTCGCCGCTGGCAAGCCGGTCCTTGGCACATTGGCTGCCACCTATCTGCAGGGGCGCGGGATCACACGGCTCGGCCCGGCCCTGCGTTATCACCCGCGGGTCTTCCTGCGGCACGGCACGGACGACGCCGATCCGCCGCAAAGGGCCCCTGCCCTGCTCGCGAAGATCACAGACAATCGGGGCCAGATCACCGGATGCGCGCGCACCTATCTTGACCCGTCCACCGGCGGGTTGGCCGCGATCGAGAGTCCGAAACGGATCCTCGGGCAGCTGCACGGCCATGCCATCCGCTTTTGGTCCCTAACGGGCCACTCTGATCTCATCGTCGGCGAAGGTCTCGAGAACTCCCTCTCGGTTGGCACCGCTCTCCCGGAGTTCGATCTCGCCTCCTGTCTTACCGCCACCCATCTCGGCCTCTTCATTCCGCCGCCGGGCGTCAAGCGTATATGGATCGCACGGGACAACGACGAAGCTGGTCACAATGCATCAATGAGATTGCGTAACCAACTGGAATCGCTTGGAATTACCTGTGGTGACCTCGTGCCGCGCATGGGCGATTTCAACGACGATCTGCGGGCATTCGGCAAGGATGCGCTGCGCCGCTCCGTGCTCAAGGCCATGAAAGCACATGGTCTGGAGATCGAGGACGGGTAACCGCCAACCTCCCTTGTGATGTCCGACAGGGCAAAGGGTACGCCGGTTCGATCTGATCCCGTTTGGACAAGGGGAGCGATGGACCGGCGGGTCGGGGCTGAGTGCCCCTCGCCCGGGCAGCAATGCGCCCCGAACCAGAAAATTCCCCTGAGCCTTCGGCTCATTCCTCGCGGGACCAATTTTCCGGCCCGCGGCGCATTCTCCGCTGTGCTCCGATCCTGACGGATGCGGCCCGATCGCCGCCGGTCCTGGTATCGCCCCATCCAAATCGGGTCAGATCAAACAGAGGAACCAGAAAATGCCCCATCAGACAGACATCCAAGAGGAGACCGGCGTGACCTCCGCCATCCTCGACCACCTGGCGCTTCACGGCGCAGCGCCCGGGCCCGGCGAGACCGATCATCGCCCCCTACCCCAGCCCGACGAGGTCGAGCTCGCCATGGCGACGCTCTTTGACACCACCATCGGCCTCCTCACCGGCAGCCAGTTGGAAGACAATCTCGAAGAGATGCTCTGGACCCTCACTTCGATCTTCCATCGCCGGCTCACCCATATCCAGAAGCTTCTCGACGACAACGAATTTGAGGTCCGGGAAAGTCTGGCGATCCAGGACGGCTCCGAGGTCGCCTCAGTCGAACTCGAGCGCCTCCAGATGATCGGGCTCAAGCTCTGGGACCATCGCGACGCCTTCGAGCAGATGCGCGATCTGGCCGTGGATCACTTCTCGGCCGCCACCGGTTCGCCCTGGCTACCCCGCACCGGATCCAAGGTCTCGCATCGCGGTCTCACCTCCGCCGTGGTGGACAGCCGGGCCTATCTCTCGGCCAAGCGCCGCAAGGAGACCGAAGTGCACTGCCCCGAAGGTACGCGGATCGCTTTCTCGGGCGGGGACTATCACGCCTACGATCTGATCTGGTCCGTCCTCGACGCTACGCACGCCAAATACCCCGACATGGTGCTGCTGCACGGCGGCACGCCCAAAGGTGCCGAGATGATCGCGGCCCGCTGGGCAGATACCCGTGGTGTCACCCAGGTGGTCTTCAAGCCCGACTGGAAGAGCCACGGCAAGGCTGCCCCCTTCAAGCGCAATGACAAGATGCTCGAGACCATGCCCCAGGGTCTGATCGCCACCCCCGGTTCGGGCATCACCGAGAACATTGTCGACAAGGCCCGCAAGCTCGGGATTCGCATCAAGAGGATCGGGGCTTAGGCCCCGGTTCTACCATGACATCAGTCAGGGCGCCTGTGCGGTTCGCTCTAAGAGTTTACAGAGGTGCCAGTTCTGCGGGATTTGGTCCGACAGACTGCTGAGTGTGTGGATGAGTGTTTCTAGCTGGTCGCTGTCGCGGGCCTTCCTGAAGCCTCGTGACGCTCTCGTCGTCCCGCGATCAGCGGGATGTTTGCCGAAAGGCACCCCATGTCGGCCAGGGAACTGACCAATCCGACGATCGTCTTGAACTCGCGCAACTTGAAGACGCTACGGCTCGTGACAAGCATCTTCGCGTCCTGGCCATCCTCCGTCACCGCGTGCACGACCAAGGAGCCATACCAACTGTTGTGGCGCTTCTCGGCAGTCTGGTTGCAGATCACCTCGATGAGGTAGCCACTTGTGAGCAGATCGCGCAGGCCATCCTCGGTGACCACATTCGGTGTTGCGCCGTCCAACTGCTTATCATCTTCACTTATGCCGACACGTATCGGGATTGGAGCGGGCCCGAGCTTCAACGTGATCTTCCGGGTCGCAAGCGTCGTTGCTCAGTTTCGCGATGCCATACGGGACATCCTCGAAGTTCGCAACGCGGCCGGGGTTGAAATCGTCGGGGATCGATGCGCGTGTCTTCGCCCTGGTATTTCACCTTCTCCAGCCTGTTAGATCACTTTCTGCTTGAGGCCCCTGGGTGACTCGACCGAGGAACTGAACACGGGCCGGTGTTGCGTTGCGACGGGTCGTGGTGTGTATCGAAAGATCAGGTGTGACTGTGCAAGGATCGCTTCGGCATTCTTGGCTGTCGGCTGTTCACCCAGTTTCCTTCGCGGCCACCGCACTTCTCCGGGTGTCTGAGTTGCATGACATGCTGGTCGCAGCTGTCGTCCCGCCCACAAAGGTTGTCGCCGATCTTTTTCTCCTGACCCTGCGGGTCATTCCGCGCGGACCAAAAAGACCGTCGCCTGCCCCTCTCCGCTGCGCTTCGCCTTCGGTGTGCCCGGGCCTTGGCCAGCTGCAAGGTGACCATCATTGCAACGCAAACAAGGAGAAGAGCAATGACCACGAACTGCATCAAATTCACCAGCGCCGACATCGAAACCGCTAAGGGCGTCGGCTCCATCTCGACCCTGACCTTCGACCTCGACATCACGGTCGAACCCGTCGCAAGCGCCAACCCGATGGCCCCCACGCACCGCGTCCTCGGCCGTTCCCCGCGCGGCAAGCTGGTCGAGTGCGGTGGCATCTGGAAGAAGCAGAACAAGGAGACCGGCGCCGACTACTACACGCTGACCATCCGCGACCACGGCTTCAACGCAAACCTCGGCAAGGCCGCCAACCAGGACGATCTGTCCCTGCAGGCGATCATCCCCTGGGGTCCCAAAGACGCCGCCTAAGCCAACAGCCAGGCCGCTCCGGCGGTCTGGCTGCACCAGGCTTCGAGGTTTTTGCACGCGTGCAAAATCACCTCGCGGCTCAGGTTGCTGTCCGTATTTTCAATCGGTGTAGCCCATATTGTGCGCCGAAAATCCTGTAGGCGTACAATATCTGTACATTTCCTCAAAAACCGTGCTATTTACAACTCGGAGCGAGTCCGTGAGAGAGTCGAAATGAGAGCGGTGTAATGGGCGGCAGTATAGAACAGTTCCTTCAAGAGCTCGAGCGGGGCCTTGGCCGGACCATGGTCTCGGTCAACAAGGAGTTGACGATGCGTGAGCGCATCAAGCGCTCTTGGTCGATGCGTCAATGCGCTCGCTTCCTGAACATTAGCCATCAGCATCTAACGAAGTTCGCTAAGGACAATGAGGATTTTCCTGCCGGCAAACATGTAGGGCGCGAACGTGTTTTTACACTGACGGAGCTGATGCACATCCGGGCTTTGATGGCTGCATCAGCAAAGCGGCCTGAGCATTTTCTTGCTTGGCGCAAACCCGACGATCCTTTGCCCGTCATTTCATTCGCAAGTCAGAAAGGTGGTACGGCAAAGTCGCTTAGTGCTGCGCACTTCGCTCAGTACCTGAGTCTGCACTACGGCATGCGAGTCGGCGTCATGGACGCAGACCCCCAGAGCACGATCACGCTCTATTTTGTCGGCGGCGAAGAAATGCCAACTTTGCCAGATGACGAAACTCCGACGATGGTTGACTTCGCGGGGCTGTTTCAGACCGACGAGTCCATCCCTTACACTGACTATGATGCGGAGACGCTTGACGGGTTCTTCAAGAAAACCTCTTGGCCGGGCGTGCGGCTAGTACCTGCGCATGGCGAAACCTCCGAAGGTGAAATTCAGATCGCGAGGTTGTTGCGAGCGGGCACCCCGGAAAAGCGGTTCTACAGGTTCCTAAGAGACTCCATAGATCGTTGGAAAGAGGGGCATCCACCGGTCACCCGTCCGAATGAACTGGTGACCAACGGTAGGGTCGACCAAGCGAAGCTTGAAAGTGCCCTCAACGAGACCTTGGACTGCATCATCATCGACTATCAGCCTGCGCTGACACTGTTCCAGCTGAACAATGTGATGGCGTCTACTTCGTTGATTATCCCGCAGACGATGAAGGGGTTCGACATTGCGACCTTGTCCACCTTTGTGACTGGTCTCCTCACCATGCTGCGCCACATTTTCGCGACGGATCGGATCGATATGGGCGGTGCGGCACATATGCTGTTGCCCACGATCGTGCAGAGAACAAATGAGCAAGATCTCACACAGGTCGGCAACCTGCTCGAAAACTGCCCAGATGAGGTGCTGCCCGTATTCTATCTTCGCTCCGATGCTATTTCGAACGCGTCGGACGTTTATCAGTCCGTCTACGAGTATGACCCAGATACGCCAGGCAAGCGAAAAGGCATCAACAGGTTCATCGAGAATGCTGACGCAGTGAATGACGCCATCGTCTCACGCCTCTGGCCTGGTCTTGAGCGTGGCTATGCCGAAGATTGGATGCAGAACTTCTACAATTTCGAGGAGGAAGCCGAATGAAGCGAACATTGAGCAGCTCGGTCCTCAAGAAAAAGTCCGCGCGCCCAGATGAGAATGTGTCTGCGGCTCCTGGATCTGGTGCAAGCGAACAGGTCCACGAAGACGAAGCGAAACTGGTTGGTGGGGTTAAGCCAAGACTGGGCGGCTCTGGCAGTGCTTGGAAGGCCGGAGCGCTTTCAGACGCCAGCCAGATGCTTCACGTTGAGCGCGCACAGGTCGTGGAGCGCATTCTCGCGGGTCGACATGAGTTGCAGATTGATCCGTCTCAGATCGTGGACGTGATTGGATCGGACCGGCGTGAAGATTGGCGCGACCAAGAGGCATTCGAGAAGCTCAAAGAGAGTATCGAGAAGAATGGTCAAGATACGCCCATTCATGTTCGGCCAGCGGATCCTGATTGGCGACCGGATGAACGTGAGCCCGAGAACGTAGAAGGCGTGACATTCCAGTTGATCGTGGGTCGGCGACGCCATGCGATCCTTGAAGCTTTGGGATTGCCTGTCCGCGCCATTCTGGTTCCACAATCCCATCGGGGTTCCCGTGAAGAGCAGTTCGAGATGCTATTCATGCGCTTCCGGGAAAATGAGGAACGTGAAAACCTGAGCGCATTCGAGCGTCTGGTTTCGATAGGCGAAATGTTCGAGCGGCTACAAGATGCCAAACCGGACGAGAAGATAACTGCAACCGAGTTCGCCAAGCGTGTGGGTGTCCATAACAGCGCGGTATCACGTGGTCGCGCTGTCTATGCGGCTAGAGGTGAGATTTTGCACACGTGCAAAGATGTCTACGATCTCAGCCACCGTGACCTCGAAAAGGTTCTTGGCGACCTGACTAAAAAGCCGTCCAAGCCTGCAAAAAAGAAATCGCAGAGCCCAAAGAAACTCACGGTACAGCGAAAGATCGGTTCGCGGAAATTGAGTGTTACAGGGCAGGGCGGGAAGCTCTCTGTCGCTGCCACGGGGCTAACATTGGACGAGGACATTCTCAGAGGTTTGAGTGATGTCATCGCTGAGTACTTGGAGAAACACGGATCGAAGTAAGAGGCAGGAGCCGCGGAGACGGTCGTCTTCGATCCAAACGAGGTAAGAAACAGGAGCGGATATGCTTTGAGATAACGGCAAAAGAAAAGCCCCCAAGCTGAGGGCCTGAGAGCTTATCAAGATTAGTTTGGTCGCTATCAAGATAGTTCTCCGGCGAATCACTGTCAACAGCAACGCTCCTGAGCGAACGGGATTCTTTTGCCCTCCATCAAGCAGAGGAGGCGAGAACTATCCATGAAACATACAGGTTGGCGCAAGCCGACACCGGGTCTTGGCATTGCAGAGCAGCTTGCCCAAGCCGGTGAACAGGTGGCTGTACCCAAAACGCGGGCCTTCGTGGCCGTGAAGCGGGTGGGGGCCTACATTGGCCTCAAGGCCGGAGACTTGATGCTCCTCGACACGCTGGGGGCCTTCACCCAGGCCCAGGACTGGGAAGAGGGCCAGCGCCCGATCGTCTGGGCGTCGAACGCCTATCTGATGGAGCAGACGGGGTTTTCGCTCTCTGCACTCAAGCGCCATGCACGGCGGCTGGCCGAGATCGGCGTGATATCCTTCCAGGATAGCCCGAACGGCAAGCGATGGGGCCGTAGGGACGCCGAAGGGCGCATTGTCGAGGCCTACGGCTTCGATCTGTCGCCTCTGTCGGCGCGTGTCGAGGAGTTCGAGGAGCTCCATGCCGATTTGCAGGCCGAGCGCGAGCTCTGCCAACGCCTGAAGCGTCAGATCACTGTGGCACGCCGCATGATCCGCGCGCGGATCGAGGCGGCCGTCAGCAGCGCGCTGCGCGGGCCTTGGACGCAGTTCACGGGGCTCTTCGAGGAGCTTCTGGACCGGCTTCCGCGCCGCCATGAATCGTCCGAGCAGCTTGCACGGCTGCTGGGCTGGTTCAAGGAGCTACAGGAGCGCGTCGAGGTGGCCTACCTCAAGGCAACTGAGGCCGTGCTGCCTGTGGAAAACATGCCTGAAACCAAGGAGCAAGTTCCCGAGAAGACTCAAGAAATGAACCCCAGGGAGGTCATTTCTGACCCTCATATACTAATTACAAACCAACTTGATCCTGTAACTCGTAATTCCTCAGAAAATGAGGAAGTCGCGGCCGTAGTGCCCAATGCTCAGCCCGAAGATCAGGTTGATAGGGAGCTGGAAGAGTGGGTGGCCGAGGTGCGCAAGAAGCGCGCTGCGCTGGATCTGCCCACAGTGATGCAGGCCTGTCCTGAATTCGCGTCCTGGGCGCGCAATTTGGGCGGGTTCCTGAAGGATTGGGGTGATCTGCACCGGGTTGCAGGGCAGCTCAGGCCGATGATCGGGGTGTCCGAGCATGCGTGGAACGTGGCGCAAGACCGGCTGGGCAAACAGGTGGCGACAGCGGCGCTGGCGCTTGTCTTCGAGAAGCATTGCGCAGGCGAAGTGTCCTCGCCTGGCGGCTATCTGCGCGGCATGGTCGAGAAAGCCGGGGCAGGGGAGCTGCATCTCGAGCGCAGCTTCTATGGCAGGCTCAGTGGACAGGCGGCATGATGGGGCAGCGGGTCAGAGTCCGGCGGCCTTGGTCAAGTTCACGCGGAACCGGTCGCGCCGGCGCTGGTAGCGGCGGGTCATCTCGGCCGAGGCGTGCCCGAGCTGCTTTTGCACGTAGCGTTCGTCGACTTCCGCTGAACTGGCGAGACCGGCGCGCAGTGAGTGGCCAGAAAACAGCGCCAGGCGGTCCTTTTCGGGCAGTTCGGAGCGGATGCCGGCGTCTAGGACCGTGCGCTTGATCAGGCGTGCGACATGCTTGTCGTTCAATCTGGTTTCGGATGCTCTTTTGCCGTCGCGCGAAGTGCCGACGAAGACCGGGCCGAAGTCGATCTTTGCGAAATGCAGCCATTGCTCGAGGGCGTGGACGGGGCAGGTCTGGTCCTTCGAGCCGCGCCCGATTTCTACCTCGCGCCAGCCGGTCTTGGCGTTGAGGGTAAGCAGGACTCCTTCTTCCATGATTTCGATCCAGCCGCCGGAATCCGGTGTGTCGTCTTTGTGCACGTCGAGGCTGACGATTTCCGAGCGGCGCAAGCCTCCGGCGTAGCCCAAAAGAAGGATCGCCCGATCCCGCAGCCCGCGCAGGTCGAAAGGAAGGGTGGCGACCATCGCGAGGATGTCCTTAGCCAGGATCGCTTCCTTCTGCACCGGCGGGCGCGCGTGCTTGCGCTTGATCCCGGCCAGCACCGTGGCGATGTGACGGTTCTTGCGATCGAGGGAAAAGCCGCGCTGTGCGACGTTCCAGACGAGACCGGACAGGCGGCGGTCGATGGTTGAGACGGAGAGGGCAGGGGAGGGGCCCGAACCGGAGGCCAGGTCCGCGAGATACAGCCCGATCATTTCAGGGGAGGGGGGCAATGGCTCGGCGCCCTTCATCCGGCACCAGCGCGCGAAATGTTTCCAGTCCTTCGCATAGGACTTCAGGGTGTTGTCCGATGCCGCGGCGCGGGCATAGCCGCGGGCGGTATCGACCAGCCGATCGAGAGTGCCGGAACCGGCCACAAAGGAGGGCAGTCTGACGGCCTCATCCCCGGGGCGATCTCTCTCGTCGCCTTCGTCGATCGAGGACCCGTTCGCCGCCTCTGAGCGCGGTTTCTCGTGGTTTTCTGTCATGCCGCCGAGCATATTCTTTTATGTCCGATAATGCAAACTTATTGGACATAAATAGCATCGGCAAAGAGAGGCGGTTTATGTGCTATTTTCTGGCAAAAAGCGCCGTCGTGATGTAGGCTTCGGGCATGACTTTTGCCCGGCTAGATCACATCAGCGACCTCGACACGTTACCCCGGATGCCTGCCTGGGTCACCTCCACGCGTGCTGAAACCCTTGAAGATGTTGCGTTTTTGTTGGGCGCGACGCTGAACCACCTGCATCTTGTGTTGGGACACACGGAGGTGCCCCACGCCTTGTTGCGGGACCGCTTGGCACTGCGCGCAGCGGAGGCTTGTGTCGCGTTCTCTGGCCGCCCGGAGCGGGCAGCGGAGTTGCGCGACGCTGTACACCTTTTGCGCCCCGGAGACCTTCCGGGGCCAGCAGGGGAAACATACCTGTCGTGGCGGCGCGCGGTGGAGCGGCCGGTGTCGATCAGGGTACTGTCTTGGGCCATAGGCGGGTTGGGTACAGGACAAATCGCGGACTGGCTGGATGCAGGGCAGGGCGCGCCGGTGGCCCGAGCCGCCAGGGTGTTGGAAACTGTTTTGACGGACAGGTCGCGCGCGGAGACGTCAGCACTGATCCTCGCCGATGCCGCTTTGGCACAGGCGCTTGGCTGGGAGACGCTGCTGCCTCTCATGGTGATCGGTTTGAAACGCGCCGATTTACGCAAGCGCAGGGACGATTTGCGCGTGGCCTGTTATCGCGCGGTGACGGCTTCGGCTATGGAAGTCGTAAGTGTGGCGGTCGACCTGTCCCGGCGCGCGGCACACTTGAACACAGTCGCGCCAAAGCTGCGCGCCAAGGGGGCGGGAAAAGCGGTTGAGATGTTCCTGACCCACGATGCCGTGGCGCCTTCATCTTTGCCCTTGCCGGATCGCGCCGCGCGGCGGCTCTGCGACCGGCTGGTCGATCTTGGCGCGATCCGTGAACTGACCGGTCGCGACACCTTCCGGCTTTATGGGGTGTAGGGATGGCCAAGGATCGCCCCGCAGCCCAACTTGATCGCGAGTTGCCCGACTTGCCGCCTGAGCTGCGCTGGCGGGAATGGATGCGCCGGATCGAGGCGGTGCTCTTTGCCTCAGCTTCGCCGGTACCGCGCGACGATCTGGCGCGCGTGGTGGGGCAGGGGGCGTCGGTCGACCTGCTGGTTGAGGACCTCGCCGCCGATCTGGAGGGGCGGGCCTTCGAGATCGCCCAGGTCGCTGGCGGCTGGATGTTCTGCACGCGCGCCACCTACGCCCCCGCGATCCGCGCGGCGGCAGATGTCGGCGACCAACTGCTGGACTTGAGTGAATTCGACGTCGCGGTGCTGGCGGCCATCGCCTACCATCAGCCGATTACGCGCGACGGGCTCAAAGACATCTTCGGCAAGGAGATCAGCCGCGACCTGATCGGGCGGCTGCATGCGCGTGGCCTGATCGGGACCGGGCCAAGGTCGCCTCGGCGTGGGGCGCCTTATACATTTGTGACGACCGAGCAGTTCCTTGTCGCGTTCGGGTTGGAGAGCCTGCGCGATCTTCCCGATCGGGAGCAGCTGGTGGATGCCGGTGTAATGGGTGTTCCAGATCAGGTAGTGTGTTCCCAGCAAGCCTAAAGTTGAACAACGTGTGCGAGATGAGCCATCCAGCGGCTTTTGCTCTGACCACCAGCAATTCTATCTTGCTTTTATGGCCGCTTCCATCTCTCGGCTTCGATTTGGGTGCGACTTAATTTTCGGACTGTCCGCGCACCATTGTACCTGCCCTTGACGAACCCAAAAGTGGCAATGGCACTGGTTAGTTTGCCGGATCGATGGCTCCACAGTCGGCCGACCGAGCCAGTCAAGCCGCACCGACCAACGCGGGCGCCGACTTCTACTCAGCGACAGCTGGATCTTCTGGCCGCAGCCGCCCGGGCACTGGAAGCAAGCCCATTTTTCGATGCTGCCGTCTCGGACGACAACCAATGCATCTGCCGTTAGGGCAGTGGTCTCGGGATGCGTGGCCTGCACCCGGCCGACTAGGTCGACGCGGGGGATAAACCGGCACCAGATCAGAAAGCGTCGTGCAATGTTACCAAACATCTTCTCAACCCACCCTATCCATGAAAGGGTCGACATCACCCCGGCCCCAGTAACCCTGATCGACACACAGGATGCACCCGGGATTTTGCTTTGCCCCCTGCAATCGATCAATCCCGAGATCAAAACGCCGAATGCGCTGCGCCGCCCAGCCGCCATCGTCTCGATAACCGGTCAAACCCTGCAGCAGCTCGTTGACGGCCATAGTCGCTGTTTCCGTCGTGAACGTGACGACCGCTGGTGCTGGATTGCCGCCGCCGCGCACATAAGCTTCACGTTTCTGACGCTCATACTCCGCCGGCGCGGCACGACGCAGTTCTTCCTCCGCCGCCCGATGTGGGTGTGCGATACCGCGGCACAGCAGGCAAGGTGTGCCAGGGCGCAAGACCGTCGCCCGGCCAATCATGTTCCCAACTTGACCGTCTTCACCACGCGGTGTGAGTGCGAGTCCCAGATCAATGACCGGGCGCAGGTAAAAATATGCGAACCTACTTAGAAACAGTCGGCCTGCGTGATCATCAGTGCACCCAAAGATGATGTCGCAGGAGAGCAAGGCATCGCGTGCCTCATCTGCATCCGCCCAGTGCGGGATCACAACCGGGCGGACACCAAGACCAAGACCCGCCAGTTCTCGCGCGACGACTTCGACCTTAAGCCGCATGCCATCGGCATCGTCCCGTCGAGCTCCATGCAAGCGGTTCAGATTGCTCACTTCAACAATGTCTTCGTCGAAAAGGGCAATCTGGCCGACGCCGAGCCGGGCCAACAGCATCGCAACCGCACTACCCGTGCCGCCACAGCCCACGACACCGATTTTCAGCCGGGCCAGCAGAAGATTCAGTGAAGGTCCGAAGGCAAGCGCTTGCCGCTCGAAGGCTTCTCCGGAAAACCCGCTCAGCCCATTCAGAACACGAAGCCGTGCACCAACGGCTATGACAGCATCGCTGTCGATCGGCTGGGTGTCGTCGATCCACAGACGTGCTGCGTAATCACAGATATCACCATCAATCAGCAGCAGGCTTGCTAACATGACGCCGGCACCATTCCGGTTCCGCGCCAGTCGATACAGTTCCCGTTCGTTTTTTTCGTCCTGTGTGGAGAATTCGGGATACCCGCCCGGGTGGCTATGGGCGATGCCGACGATCAGGCCTTCTGCTTTTGCCACACGACACAGGTCAAGAAACGATTTCGTTGACCAAGTGACATGCTTGTCGCTGGCCGAAATCAGATCCTCGTCCGGAACTGGGATCACGCGGTAGGACGTCAGTCGCAAACGGGATTGGCGATCCCAAGGGTCCATCGCGACACGGCTCACTCCATAAAGCACGTAGGCTGCGGCTTCATGGCCATCGGGGCGGTGCAGGAGCGCCCGAAGCTCGGCTTCGTGACGTTCCTGCAAGGTGAAATCGAGGCGGCTCATGCCGCAATCTCCAGCGCCGTCTCAACCCTCTTAAGCATGGTCCAGATACCATCGGTGCCGGGACGCCAGTCGCTGTTGTGCCGCGACCAACGCTGCCAGCGCTGCCCATTGAAGATCAGCGGCTGGTCGGCTTGACGCGGGTAGCGGCTCGAAAGGGCCAGTGTCAGCCAGGGCTGCGCATAGAACATGTCCGGCGCAGCATCCGGATAGCCCCGCGGCAGCAGGATCAGGATGTCGGCCTGTGCCACCTGATATTTGCCGTCCGGTAGGCAATAGCCTCGCAGGATTACACCGGTCTGCGCTCCTTCGCGGTATTCGACGAAAGTCAGGCCGCGTCCTTCGAGGTATCGGCGATCACGCATAGGCAGGATGGGGGCTTCCGCGCCTTCGGTCGAGGTAGTCGCCCCGGTGAAGAACCTCTCCAGACCTTTTCCGTCCAACCTGACGAGCTCGTTGTCGTCGATCGGACGGTCCTCAGCGCCACGGATTTCCATCCAGACACCGTAGTCCGGTTTGTCGGCGGCACCTGCCAGCTGCTTCAGGACCCGGCCGCTGATTACGCAGGCGCCCCATTCCTTCACCTGACCATCCAGTTCGATGCGGTAGGATTCCGCACTCTTGAACACGATGAAGCGCTCAACCCCTGCCGTGCGCAGATCGACCGTCTCATCGAGCGTCAACTCTTTCAAATCGCCATTGCGAAGCAACTGGAACACCAAGTGCTCCTCCGCGGGACGCGCCGAGACGAGGTCCAGAAGTTGCCTCCCGGTCGGCACCGGATCGTCGATCCGGTATCCGTCAAAGGTGAGGTCTCCATTGCCGACCTGCACCCGGTACGGCCCCTGGGGGCGTGGGTTCCGTCCAGCAGCGACGCAAGCCGCCACGTCTTCAAGTTCAATCGTTTCCAGCGCCATGGCCAGTCTCCTTTTCTGTGCTCGCCGATCCAGACCGGCCTCATTTGGTGGATATAGTAGCCAAAGAATGACCAGTCAATGGCTAACTGTAGGCTATTTTTAAGTTGACAATTGCTTCAAGTATGGCTATGTCTCACGTGTCTTGGAGGATAAGGAAATGAGCAAGCGAACGATGACGCTCAATCTCACAGATGCGGAGATGGGCGTTTTGGAAGGCCTTTGCGCCAAAAAGGATCTCAGCAAGATCGGCGTGATAAGGCAGGCCCTGCGTCTGTATCAGATGGTCGATGTCCGGCTCGAGCGCGGCGACAAGCTGTTCTTCGAAGACGACAAGACCAAGGATAAGTCGGAAGTCATGATGCTATGACCGCCTACCAGGTCCATTTGTTCGATGCCGCCGCTGGTGCGATGGTCGAGGCCGATCTGCATGACGAGATTGCCGAGAAACAGCTGATCGACTGGCAGTTCCAGTGGCGTCCGGCCGTCCAGGCCTACATGAAGCGTCTGGTGGACAACGGTATCGGTCCCGCCGACACCGCTTGGCCCCAAAGTTGGCACTGGGACTGGCGCGGCAAGATGAATGAGGTTCGTGGGCTGCTCGGCCATACTGGGTATAGTGTCGTCTGCCGCGATGTGACCCAAGGCATGATGCGGCTAGATCTCGCCTCCCGCCGTGCTCGCTTGGACTCTCAGGCCGGACAGGATCTGGTCTATGTCGACTATCTCGAAGTCGCGCCCTGGAACTGGCGCGAACCTTATGCCGACGCGCCGATTTATCGACTGGTCGGCCCTGTGCTGATGCACGCCGCCATTTCCCGCAGTGTCGACGAAGGCTTCAAAGGCCGCGTCGGCCTGCATTCCCTGCCGCAAGCAATCCCGTTCTATGAGCGCTGCGGCTTCACTAACCTCGGCACCCGGCCCGACGAGTATGAGGGCAAGTTGCCGTATTTCGAGTCCACACCGGGCGCCGCCGAGGCATACCTAAAAGGAGAGCTAAAATGACTTACGGTATCTCCGCAGAATGGTCCAAAAAAATGCTCGCATTCGACGAGCATGTTACCCCTGGAGCTGGAGCTCTTGCCACGCGCCCACATGTTGACCCTGATGCGGTATCTCTGCGTGTTGAAGAAACCCGACTGGTATTCGGCCACTTTATCAATGTCGCGCGCAGACAGCGGCGCCTGACAATCGAAAAGCTCGCCGACGACGCGGACATCGAGGTCGGCGAGCTGCTGAGTATCGAACAGGACCCTCATTACGAACCCGATCTCCGGACCGTATGGGGGTTGTCGAACGCGCTTGATCTGCCGCAGCCAAAGCTGATGGAACTGGCTGGCCTTGCGGTCCCAAAAGAAGGCCATTGGCTGGAAGAAGTCACACGATACGCCGCCAGGTCCGCTCCGATCAAGGATGTGACACCAGACGAACAAGCCTTTCATGACGCTGTTGTTGCAGCGCTGACGATGAAAGCGACGTAACAGAGCGAGACGGGTCCCATGGCCAAAAACTACATTCTTCGCCGGCGGACTCAGGAACGTATCGACGAACGCGTTGAGCGGCTGCTGAACAGACTGGGCAATCCAGAGCCGCCGCTCAAACTTGAGCATGTCCGGGATGCACTCGACCTTGATCGGGCATACTTCCAAAAAGACGATCCATCGCTGATGGACGATGTCATCAGCATGTTGCGCGTCGCCGGGAAGCAGGTCTTGCGGCGACCAACTCTCTTCATAGATGCCGTCAAGAAATTCGATCTGCGCGCCTTCTACCTTCCGGATGAGAAACGGATCCTAATGGACAAGGATCTGCACAAGCTGAAATTCCGTTGGATTGAAGCACATGAAGTAGGTCACAGCCTCTTGCCCTGGCACGAAGGGGCCATGCTCGGCGACGACAAGCAAACGCTCCGGCCCAACTGCCATGAACAGATGGAAGCCGAGGCGAACTTCGCTGCTGCGCGTCTTCTATTCTTGCGCGATAGGTTCGCCATCGAAGCACGGGACTATGCGCCAAGTTTGGAGGCGGTGAAGGCACTCCAGCCCCGCTTTGACAACACACTCACCACGACGTTCTGGCGTTGTGTCGAAATCTGGGGCGCCTCGACGCCTATCATCGGTCTGGTCACCGGACACCCGCATCCAATCAAACGCGAAGCGGACTTCGACCCTAAAGAACCCTGTTCACACTTTGTGCAGTCGCCTGCGTTTGCAAGCGGCTTCAAAGGTTGCGATGAGATTGACGTCTTCAATATGGTTGTGGATTATTGTTCGGCGGCCAGGGGTGGTCGACTGGGGGGTGCCGATATCGTACTCCATGATGACAACGGCGATCCACATGTCTTCACCTTTGAAACCGTGAAATGGGGATATGCGCTAACCCTCGGCGTTTACCGAGGTCCGCACCGATCAGTGATCGCAATCTAGCATATTCTAAGAGCCGTCTGACAATGCCTGCCAAGCTCTCTGAAATGCTTGCGCTTCAAGGGTTGGCGCTGCTTGTCAATGACGGCCAATTGCTGCTGCGAGATCATGCTTCATAGTAATTGTCCTCATCAAAAGGGCATTCACCCCGAAGCATGACCGCTCCGCGTTTCACCGAATTTTCTTCGGTGCCGAACACCTCCACAGAGTGCCGGCACCGGGTACAAGTGATGATGAGACCCGGAACCGCGCCATAGTCACCATCCAGTTCCTCTTCTGAGACATCGATTTTCACTCGCATGTGCCAACCCTATTGCGATTCACGCCGGGAGAATGGGATCACCGACCCTCCTGCAGGTGCACCTGTCTCACGCGAAGCGTCCGTCTTGAGAGCCAATGACACCACGTCGCCTGTTTTCTTGCTGAACCAACCAGACGGAAGGCCGACGAGGTTCTCAATATCGCCTGGATGCATCGTGAACTCGACCGAAAGCAGGTCGTCCTTACTGCGGGTGCCGGAATCCACGATCAGGCAAAGAGCGTCATGCAACATACGTGGCTTTGGAACAGCCCACTCCTTGTCCATCGGCTCTTGTCGGTTCCAGCCTTTGGCGGAATAGGTCTTATAGAACTGCGTGGCATGATCCTGCGGGATGATTTCTAGATCCACCAACCGCTTGATCTGGGCCTTCACAGAAACGCGCCAACGTTCTTTCAGGGACAGCAACCCTGCAAGGGAGTAGTTCGGGACCTCCGGCACATAAGTCGTCTGCGGCATAAGAAACGCGCTTGCGAAACGGAATGCCTGGCGCTCGATCTCTGGAAGATCATCGCGCAATGCTTTTGCGCTGACATTCCGGTGCAGCACTGCATGACCCAGTTCATGAGCGGCGTCCATCTGACGACGGGGGAGATTCATCTTGTCTGATGCGAGCAAGATGTGAGGACGGTCCTCGGACTTGGACCAGCTGCAGACGCCGTCGAGTTTGGACGTTCCCATTTCGATGGAGCCGACGACACAGCCGATCTTTTCAAGGACCGCTACGACATTTGTGCAAGGGCCTTCGCCCAATTGCCAGTGGGACCGCAGTTCGCCGGCGATGTCCTCGATGTCTTCGTCCCGAAGCTGACTGTAGCTGGAGCCACCCAGAACGTCTGGAATGTCGAGTTCGGGGAAATCAACATAGTGCTGCAAGACGTGGCTGATCTCATGTAGCCAGCTCACCTGAGAAGTTTGATACTCGCGGTCGCGCTTCAGCGTGCTGACCAGTTTTCGATAGAACATCGGTCGCGGGCTATCGAAGACCGGACGGAGAAAAAACTCTCGCCGGACCCGCAGGGCCTTCGCCAATTCTGTCAGAGCATCAGCTTCCGGCGCCTGTTTGCCGGTTTCCCAACGGGAAACCGAACTAGGGCTGACTCCCAGCATCAAGGCCAACTCTTTCATGCTTTGAACGCGCCGGGCGGCGCGCGCCTCAACGAGACGTTCCGGCACGAAGCCGGGTGTTCCCACTCGCATTTTTCCCTCCTCTGGTGCCGGTGGCACCCTTTACGCTTTGCCATCCTGTTCGTCATCCACAGATGGAGCCTCGGGGGGAACAAAAAGCTTCATCGTGCGCTTCAGGCGGACAGCACCGCTGGCAGGCAATGCGGGAGGAGTCGAAAACGGCGAGCTGGGTTCCGACACATCCCCGTCATCCGCGAGGTACTGGTCGATCCGTTCGTAGAAAAGGTATTGCTCATAATCGGAGTCAATGAGCCCGATGGCCAACTCCTTAATCTTGCCGGCTTGTTCAGGGTCGCGAGCGAAGAGAAACAAAATGCAGATGTCCCCGATCTGAGGGGCAGTACCATCAAAATCGAAGTGAGGAGACAGCTTGTAGTTCAGTGTCACACCGGCCTTCCGCGACTTGTTCTTGACCGGAAGCTTGCTGGGTTCCGGCATTGCCGCGAGGCCAAGGATGAAGCCTTGCCCTTCATGCTCGAAACGCATGAACGGTTGGAAAACCTTGAAGTCCGAACCGGGGATAATGCCGCCGTCGAGCAGTGCGCCGCCATGAAGTTCACAGACCTCCTGAAACCCCTTTTCCATCATGTGGAAACGCGACATTCCCTCAAGGCGCCGTGCACGACGTGTATCCAGACCAGAGTGATCCTGAATCATTCGATGAGCTTTAAGGGCTTCTCCGCGCAGGCGGTCCTCAAGATCAATGATCAGGCCGCGATAGATCGCGACCGGGAAACGGGTTTTGACAAAATCCCCCATGACTGCTCCGATTCTTTGGGGTTGCGTTTTGCGGGAAATGTGGCTCAAAAATTGCGTTAAGTCAATTGCGAGCAGCCGGCTTTGTTCATCTTATCGTCCTGGATATCCCGAGCTAGTGCCTCGCTTTGACCAAGTGCCGACCGGTCCAAGGCTGGCCGAGTGGCCTAGGACTGGATCCTCTCGAGGTTCATCCTGAAGACGAGGCCGGCGATAGGTTATTGTTTCACATGCCACTGCCGCGTGTCCCTCGACTGTTCCCCTACCTTCCTTCGTGGCCACCGCACTTCTCCCTTTGTCTGAGTTGCATGACATGCTGGTCGCAGCTGTCGTCCCGTCCACAAAGGTTGCCGCCGATCCTTTTCCCCTGTCCCTGCGGGCCATTCCGCGCGGAACAAAAAGACCGGCGCCTGCCCCTCTCCGCTGCGCTTCGCCTTCGGTGTGGCCGGGCCTTGGCCAGCTGCAAGGTGACCATCATTGCAACGCAAACAAGGAGAAGAGCAATGACCACGAACTGCATTAAATTCACCAGCACCGACATCGAAACCGCCAAGGGCGTCGGCTCCATCTCGACCCTGACCTTCGACCTCGACATCACGGTCGAACCCGTCGCGATCACGAACCCGATGGCCCCCACGCACCGCGTCCTCGGCCGCTCCCCGCGCGGCAAGCTGGTCGAGTGCGGCGGCATCTGGAAGAAGCAGAACAAGGAGACCGGCGCCGACTACTACACGCTGACCATCCGCGACCACGGCTTCAACGCCAACCTCGGCAAGGCCGCAAACCAGGACGATCTGTCCCTGCAGGCTGTCATCCCTTGGGGCCCCAAAGACGCCGCCTAAGCCAACGGCCAGACCGCTCCGGCGGTCTGGTTTTTTCTTGTTCCTGGGAACGACAGCGGTTTGAGTGAACGAACGAAATATGAAGCCCCGAAGCAGCCTATTGCGGGCAACATTGCGAGCTTCATAAGTCCTACACCACCCTTGCTCAGGGCAGCATGACCCCGCGGTTCTGAACGGTCACATACATCAGCGTCCAAGAATTAAGGGAACAGTGACACCCGCATAGCTGTCCTGCACGGTTACACTGTGCTCGGCATCCCGCTCGCGGAGGCCGTGAGATCAGTCTTTGTCTTGGACGAACGGCACGTGCTCAATTGGCGCGACGGATGCTGAGTTATCGGACCTGATGAATACACTCCGCGCGAAAACTCTAAAGATCGGGATGAGACACAGCATCTACATCCCAAAACCGCCGCATTGCTTCCGGAGGAACTCTTGTCAGGTTGGTTGTCGCGGCTGTCTGCGGCTAATTTCTGTCATGCGACGCTTCCTGCTCATGTCTAAATCTGATAGCGCGCCGATCGCCGGACGTGATGCAGATCGTTCAATCATCGCGGCGAGCGCGATGTCAGGCGAAGAGCGCAAGAAGCGGTGCTACGGCCTTCTGCCAGCTGTCACGCGCTTCAAGCCGGCCGATCCAGCCCGCGATTCTGGGGAATTCGTCCAGCGAAATCCCCGCTTGGTCGCGATACATGAATGTGGTCGCCAGATAGAAGTCGGCAAGGCTGAGTGCGCCTGCAATCCAATCCTTATCGTCGAGTCCGGTTTCCAGAACGGCAAGGAACTGATCGGTGGCTTTCCGTTCCGCTTCGACCACAGTAGGATCAGGATCGCCCATGCCGAATTTCTCTTTGAGGAACAGCTCAAAGGACAACTTCTGCATCGCCGGGCCTAGGTGGATGGCTTGCCACCAGGCCCACTGATCGACGAGGGCCCGCGTCTTGAGGCCATCAGGATAGAGCCCTGCCTCGGGCCGGATCCCGGCCAGATAGGCACAGATCGCCCGGGACTCCCAGAGCACGAAATTCCCGTCCTCCAAAACAGGCACCTTTGCATTTGAATTGCGGGCAAGAAATTCCGCCGCGCGGTTGTCCCCGGCACGGATGTCGACCTCGACGATTTCGAGTTCCACGCCCAGTTCGTGCGCCACCGCCCGTACACGCAGCGCATTCGGTGAGAAGTTCGCGTTGTAAAGCCTCATGACATTTTCCAGCATTATTGTTCCTGCGGCGCCTGAAGAAGCGCCGCGCGGTTAGCGGCCAGGAAATCGGCCACCGACTGTCCGGGCTTGCCGGTGAGCGATTCGAGATCGCCGCTGGCCACATCGAGATAGCCCTGCGCGATTGCTTCGTCGAAGGAGGCAAAGACCCTCGCCATGAACTCCGGCAGTCCATTTGCGATCATCGCCTGCACCAGATCCTCGGCGGGCAGGGCGACATAGGGGATTTCCTTACCCGCAATTTCGGACAAGATCGCCGCGACCTCGGCCTGGCTGACCGTCTCCGGCCCGGTGATATCGAGGGTCTCCCTTCCCGTAGCTTTCATTAGCGCCGCGGCTGCGGCACGGGCGCAATCCGCGCGTGTCACATATCCGGTCTTGCCATCTGCTGCGGCGGAGAAATGCGTGCCCATGGCGACGCTCTGCTGGCCGCCCATCAACAGAAAGTCGGTGTACATATTGTTGCGCAGGATCGTATGATCCGCCCCACTTTCCGTGATCAGCTTCTCGGTCCCTTCGTGGTCTTGAGCGAATCCGATTGGACTTTCCGCGACTGGGCCTGCGAAGGAGGTATAGACGATGTGGTCGATACCTACCGTCTTGGCCGCAGCAATCGCATTGGAATGAGCTGCGAGCCGCTTGCCCGGCTCCAGATCGTCGGTGGAGATGATGAGGAGACGCTTGCCGCCCGCGAAGGCTGCTTCAAGAGAAGCCGGGTCGTTGAAATCGCCCTCGCGCGCCTCGACTCTTTTTCCCGCCAGATCGGCAAGCTTGTCGGGAGTGCGCGAGATCGCGATGACCGGCCCGGCACCTGCCTGAACCAGCAGGTCGACCACCTGCCGGCCAAGTTGTCCGGACGCGCCGGTCACGATGAAGGGGCCGTTCTGGATGTTGGACATGGTATCTCTCTTATCTTGATGTTTCTGCAAGCGCGCTTGCGATCAATCGTGGATTTGGGTGGGGGCGGGATTCGCCAGCTTGCCGCGCGCGAAACCCCAGCTTGTGGTCAGGATTTTGATCATCACATCGACCTCTGCCTCATCGCGTGGAGCAAAGGCCATGATCGCATTGGCCGGGATGTATCCGGCCGAGGCCATCGGGTGCTGTTCGCCCCATCCCTTCGCGATGAGTTCCTCAACCGCCGCCAGCGGCAGCATCATGTGCGACGAACCGTCATAGGCGGGATGCACATGCGCAAATTCGCGTCCGATCATGAAGGCTTCGCGCGGGCCGCAGGCATGCGGCCGCGGCAGGACTAATGCCTCGGCGCCGGGGACCGAAATACCCGATCGGCAACGCTCGACGAAGGGCAGGGCGAAGGCCTTCTGCTTGAACAATGCGTGAATCTCGGCCGAGGAGTTCTGCGACACTTGCTCATGCGGGGCGCACTCGGTGGTTTCGGGGCGCGGACCCTGCCGCAAGGGAAGTTCGAAGCACATATCTGGTCCTATCCAAATCTGAACGCGCTTTCGACCGCGCCCAATACGTGATCCTCGAGGGTCTTTTCCCCCCGATCCGCAAGCGCGGCGCCGGCCACGACGTGCAATGGAATTAGATGTTCCTCGCGCGGATTGGCGTCGCGTGCGCCGGGTGCCCGATCCCAAGCAGCCAGCATGGCGCGGCGCGCCCCGGGGTCTTCATGGGTCACCGCACCCGTGAGCCATCGGTCAAAGTCGCCGCCGTTCACCGGGCCATCGGGTCCGCCCCTCATCGCCCGCATCATCTTGCCCATGTTGTGATAGGTGTTGCCGGACCCGATGATCAGAACACCTTCGTCTCGCAAGGGCGCCAACGCGCGACCAGCAGCAAGATGCGCCTCAGCGTCGAGATCGTCGCGCAGGCTCAGTTGGACGGTAGGTATGTCGGCCTCAGGCAAAGCCACCTTTAGCGGAACAAACACCCCATGATCGAAGCCACGCGTAGCGTCGGCCCGGGTTTCAAAACCCGCGCCATTCAATAGCTCGCTTGCACGGGCCGCCAGCGTAGGATCGCCTAGCGCGGGCCAGGTCAGCTGATAAGTATGGGGGGGAAACCCCTGATAGTCGAACAGCAGCGGCGGCGCGGAGTTGGTCTGCACGGTAAACACCCGTTCCTCCCAATGGCCTGAGATCACGAGAAGCGCCTTGGGCTTTGCCGGCAGGCTCGCAGGCAAAGCCTCAAGGAATCTGCGGTGCCTGTCCCAGGTGTCAGGCGGGTTCCAGTCCATGAAGAAGCAAGGGCCGCCTCCATGGGGAACAAACACTGTCGGCTGCCTTTCGGTCATTCTGTCGTCCTTTTGAACCCCAAGCCCGAGGGTGGATGGCCAGCGCCGTGGCAACTCCGCATCGGATTAATTCGTCTCTGTCGGAAACGTCGGCGCATATGCCGACTTTACCGCACGCACGCGATTGGCTGTCATCCACGAGGCGATCAGGAGCACCCAGGTCGCAAGAGCCGGTGGCCAGCCTGGATCGCCCGCGCCCACATGCGCCCCGAACGCCAACACCAGATGCCAGAACATCGCCGCGTAAGCCCAGTCCGCCAGCATCGCCGAAGGGCGCCAGAGAATCACCACCGCGCCGACAATCTTCAAAATCGCGAGCGGCCAGATGATGTATGTGGGATAGCTCAACACCTCGCGATACATGCCCGCGACCATATCGTGGGATGAGATGTAGAAAGTCGCCGCACCCAGATAGACCAGCGCCACAAGGCCGGTCGCGATCCAGTAGACATACTTTGCCACGTTGTCACTCATCACCGCACTCCCTGTTTGCAAGGGCTTGTTCAGCCGCAGTTTCCGCTCTAAGTACCTTTAGGTGTCTTGCATCGTTCGTGAAAGTAGGCACTTAAAAGTAACTAGATTACTTTAACCGCGAGGATAATCCACGATGAAGAGCGTCCAGCCCCCCTCATGCCCGATGGAGGCGCTTCTGCGTGTCATCACAGGCCCTTGGACGATCTATATACTCTGGGTTCTGTCCGAGCAGGGACCGCAGCGTTTCGGCGCGCTCAAGCGTTTGGTGCCCGGCATTTCCACCCGGGTCCTGACCGAGAGGCTGAGAATGCTGGAACATGCTGGCGTTGTATGGCGCGAGCAGGCCATGACCATCCCACCCGCTGTCACCTACGGGCTGACTGAGCGCGGCGCGGAACTGCGCGGCGTGCTGGACAAGCTTGGCTCGATCGCACGCCGCTGGGAGGCCGAGGGTGCCTTTGTCGGGACCGCAAGCGCGGCAGAATGACGGTACCCCTCCTGTTCGCGGGATAATCCCGCGCCCGAGAACAACTCAGGCAGAATCAGACCCGAAGCTCATGACGAATTGAAAACGGCGCTAGAAAAAGCCGCCAAGCGGCGCTTGGTGGGGTAGATCCGCACAGCTTTACGCTTTGCTGCTAAATCAACTTCTATCTACTATACTCACTAGACGGTACAGTAAAGCTTGTAACCGCCTAGTCCTGCCTGGGATAGAGAGAACGAGATGCCCGTGAGAAAAATGGCCGACGTCATGATTGGTGCGCGCGAGGTTTTCTTCCGATGCGGTTACGAAGGAGCCACGGTCGATGCGATTGCCGCTGAAGGAAAAGTGTCGAAGGCAACCATGTATTCGTATTACCCGACCAAGGAGCAACTGTTCCTGAGCGTGGTTGAATCCGAATGCGGTCGGCTTGCGGACGAAATCCTCCGGCCCTTGATCGCGTCTTTGGAGCCGCGCGCCCAGTTGGAAGAACTCGCCCTTCGCATGGTCGACCTCACCTTAGACGACACCTACATCCGTCTCCTGCGAACGTGCGTTGGCGCCTCCGAGGCACTGCCCGAAGTGGGTGAGGTTTATTTTCGCGCAGGCCCGAAACCTGCCCGCGAACTCGTCGGTCGGATTCTGGAGCGCCTTACGCGCGAAGGCGCGCTCGATGTCGATGACGTCCGGCGCGCGTCCGATCACTTCATACACCTTTGCGTTTCGGGGCTACTTATGCCGCGCCTTCTCGCAGTGAAACGAGCTGTCCACCGCGAGCAACATGCGCGCGAAGCGGTCGCTGCATTCCTGCGACTTTACGGTAGCGGCCACAGAGACAAATTTTCAGATTGAGCTCGCTTGCCAAATACGGGGCAGCGCATTAGCTCGCCCAATGACTTAACCGACCGGACGGTACAGGGTGACTGCACAAGTGGAAAAGCAACCGAAGAACGCCTCGCCGAAGATTCTCGGCGCTGCGCGGGCGATTGCGCTGCGAGAAGGCGCGGGAAAGATCACGATCGACGCCGTCGCTCGGGAATCCGGCCTCAGCAAGGGTGGGGTGTTGTACAACTTCCCCACCAAGAAAGCGCTTCTGGCCGGGCTGCTCGACGAAATGCTCGCGGAGCACCGCGAACGTCTGGCGTCGGTCCCGGAAGGGCACAGTTCCCGCACCCTGCGCGGTCATCTCGAGACAGTTCTGCAAGCCGTAAGCACCGATGATGACCTTTCGATGGCTATTCTCGCGGTTTCGGCGTCGGATCCGAATCTTCTGGACCCGCTGAGAAGAGAGCTGTCCCGTGATGTCGAGCGCATCCGTTCGGACGCGCAGGACGACACTGCGGCGATGGTTCTTTTTTTGGCGATCCAGGGTCTTCGTTTCCAGAGGCTTCTTCGCCTCGCGGATGGTGACGACGATCAGCAAGACGCCGCCATCGACAGATTGAAGGACATGATAAATGAGCTTGAATAGAACCAGATACTTCCGAGGAGGTGCCGCTGGATTGGTCGCCCTTCTTCTCGCCATTGTCCTTCTCGTGCAATTCAACCCGGACATCGCATCCAAGGTCTTCGCGCAGACTACGGATGAGGTTTCCGGTGCCGATGCGCAAGGGAGCGCCGAGCAAGACATGGCCCAACCGGTCACGGTCGAAGTATCGCGTGCCGAGCTTCGCGATAGCGATAGGGCGCGCAGCCTGGCAGGCCGCGTGGAGCCCGCCCGGACCGTGGATATTGCCTTTCAGGTTTCGGGTCAGCTTTCCGACCTCGCGGTAGATGCTGGGACTCGGGTCGAGAAAGGCGATTTAATTGCCGCGCTCGACCCAGTCGATTTCGAATTGGCCGTGGATCGGGCGCAGGCCTCTTTCGACCTCGCAAAATCCGAATACGATCGTGCGTTGAGTCTGACCGAGAGGGGGGTGGCGACCGACGCCCGACTTGAAACGAACCGCGCGCAGCTTGCTCAGGCAGAAGTCGCCCTGCGTGAAGCGGAGCGACGCTTGGCTCAAGCCACGATCACCGCGCCCTTCGACGCCATTGTCGCGCGCATCTTTCTGGAGGAGTTTTCGAACGTCACCCCTGCGGCTCCGATTGCCAGGTTGCAGGACATCAGTGAAATGCGGGTGCGGATTTCGCTGCCCGAGGAACTCGCCGCGATGGCACGGGCCCAGCCCGATGCATTCAGGGTAACCGCCTCTTTCCCCGCCGTGCCGGGATATGACGCAACTCTGTATCTGCGGAAATTCGTGACCGATGCAGACCCCACAGCCCAAACCTATGACGTCGAGTTTGCAATCGAGGGCGCCATCGACCCGAGATTGCTGCCCGGAATGACGGCGAATGTGCGCGTAGCCGCCGCCGCGGAGGGTGCGCAATCGCGGTTGGTAGTCGTCCCGGTCTCGGCGATCGACACGACGAGCCGGAGCGAGCCGTCCATCTGGCTGTATGACGAGGGGACCGGCCGGGTGTCCCGTAAGACGATCCGCCTGGGGCTGCCGAACGACGACGAAATCGTCGTGCTTGAGGGGCTCTCCGGAGACGAACTGGTTGTGTCCGGCGGGTGGTGGCGCCTGAAGGAAAACGAAACAGTCGCGGTTCGCGGCCTCTGAACGATCCTGGACCGGAAAACCGAAACCATGACAATGAGTATTTCCCGCGCAAGCATCCGACGTCCGGTCGCCGTTTGGCTGGCAATTATCTTTTGCCTTCTCGGCGGTTTGTGGGGGCTGAACACGGTCGGACGCCTCGAAGACCCGAGTTTCACGCTCAAGACGGCGCTCGTTTTCGTGCCCTATCCGGGCGCGACGGCGATGGAGGTGGAAGAGGAAGTCACCGATGTCGTGGAAAGCGCACTCCAACAGATGAAGCAGCTCGACCGGGTGGAATCGAAATCCATGCCGGGCATGGCCCAGATCACGGTCGAGATCGAGATGACCTATGGGCCCGACGAGATTCCGCAGGTCTGGGACGAGATGCGCCGCCGTATCCGCGACATCGAAGGAGAGCTTCCCTCCGGTGCGCAGTCTCCGATCATCAATGACGATTTCGGCGACGTCTACGGCATGTTCTACGCTGTGACGGCCGATGGGTTGAGCGCCTCGGAACAGCGAGACCTCGCGACTAAACTGCGGCGCGACCTTGTCACCGTCGACGGGGTGGCCAAGATCGAGGTTCAGGGGCTGGCTGAAGAGGAGATCATCATTTCGATCCCTTCGGCGCGCCTGACCGAACTGGGCCTGCCACCGGACCAGATCCTCGGTATCATCGCCGACGAAAACCAGGTTTTCTCCAACGGCGAGATCAGCGAAGGGCTGTCTCGGCTGGGCGTGTCCGTTCCGCCGGGTTATGTCAGCGTCGAGGGCATAGAGGCGCTGCGGCTCGGCGCCCCCGGAGAGGTCGGGCAGATTGCGCTCTACGACATCGCTCGCGTGGTCCGAGAGGAGACAGAGCGGCCGAGCCAGATCGTGCGTCACAATGGCACGCGGGCCTTCACCCTCGGGGTCTCGGCGCTCGTGGACCGCAACGTTGTCGAGGTCGGCAGATCGGTCGAGGCACGGCTGGACCAGCTGAAGACCGAATTGCCGGACGGCGTCGAGATCGTACCGATCTATGAACAGCATAAGGTCGTCGACGAAGCGGTCTCGAGCTTCCTCGTCGGCCTCGGTCAATCCGTGGCCATCGTCATCGGGGCGCTGATGCTGACCATGGGTTGGCGCGCGGGTTTGGTCGTGGGTGCCACGCTGGGCCTCACGGTTTTTTCCACACTGTTTTTCATGTCTGTCTTCGGCATCGAGATGGAACGGATCAGTCTCGGGGCTTTGATCATCGCCATGGGCATGCTGGTCGACAATGCCATCGTGATCGCCGAAGGCATGCTGATTGGCATGGCGCGGGGCAAGTCCGCCGAAGACGCCGCCGCCGATACAGAGACCGCGACAGGGTTTCCCCTGCTTGGGGCCACCGTGATCGGGATCATGGCGTTTTCGGGCATTGGGCTATCGCCAGACGCCACCGGAGAATTCCTGTTCTCGCTTTTCGCGGTTATCGCGATTTCGTTGCTGATGAGCTGGATCCTCGCCGTAACCGTTACACCCTATCTTGGGAAGCTCCTTCTGAAGGCGCCAAGAGACACCTCCAAGGACCCCTATCGCGGCTTAGTCTATTCGGCTTATCGCGGTTTCCTCTGGATGGCGCTGCGCGCCCGCGTGCTCGTAGTCCTGACGGTCGTCGGAATCACGGTCTGGTCGGTCATGGCCTTCGGCCAAGTCAAGCAGGCTTTCTTTCCGGCGTCGAACACCCCGATATTCTACGTCGAATTCCAGATGCCACAGGGCACGGACATTCGAGCCACGAATGAAGAAATGGCCCGGCTCGAGGCGATCATCTTAGGCGAGGAGATAGTGACGGACGTTACAACGCTTGTCGGGCGAGGGGCCAGCCGCTTCATGCTGACCTACAACCCTGAGCAGGCCGATGCGAGCTACGGTCAGCTGATCGTGCGTGCGACCGATGCCACACTCATCCCCGATGTTGCGGCGCGTCTCAATCGCGAACTGCCGGCGCAATTCCCCAATGCTCTTATCCGCGTCGAGGAGATCGTCTTCGGTCCGCCTGCCGGGGCCGATGTCGCCGTTCGCTTTTCGGGACCCGATCCGGTAGTCCTCCGGCAGCTATCGGATAACGCGCTTGCGATCTTCGACGAGGCCGGCACGATCACAAACCCGCGCACAGACTGGCGACAGCGCGAAATTCTCGTCGAACCCATCGTCGACGAGGCTCGCATGCGGTTGGCCGGTGCGACTCGCGGATCGATTTCCGACACCGTGCAATACGGGACCTCGGGCCTGCGGGTCGGCACCCTGCGCGAAGGCGATGCCGAAATCCCTATGTATCTGCGGCTTCCCGAGGTCGAGCGCGACGGGCTGGATCGTTTGCGCGATCTCTCCGTCTGGTCGCCGGGTGCAAATGGCTATGTGCCGATGGCCAACCTCGTCTCCGGCTTTGAGCCCCGCCTCGTCGAGGCCCTTATCCACCGCCGCGACCGTGAGCGTACGATAACGGTCCTCGGCGGTGCAGGCGGCGACCTGACAGCAGATGAGGCCTTTCGCAGTGTCCGCTCTGATATCGAAGCCATTCGGCTTCCCGAAGGCTACACGATGGAATGGGGTGGCGAGTTCGAAAGCGCGGGAGAAGCGCAGGCAAGTCTCGGCAAACAGCTTCCCTTGGGCTTTCTGGTAATGCTGACAATTTCGATCCTGATGTTCAACAAAGTGCGCCAGCCACTGATCCTGTGGCTCGTGGTTCCGATGTCGGTCACGGGGATGGTTCTTGGTCTGCTGTTCACTGGGCTACCGTTCACGTTCACGGCGCTTCTCGGCTTCTTGTCCCTTTCCGGGATGCTGATGAAGAATGCCATTGTGCTGGTGGAAGAAATCGATCAGCAACGCGCCGAAGGTGTCGAGGACTATCAGGCGGTAATCGATGGCTCGGTCAGCCGTTTGAGGCCCGTCGTGCTGGCTGCGGGCACAACGATTTTCGGTATGACTCCGCTCATATCAGACGCCTTCTTCGCATCGATGGCTGTCACAATCATGGGTGGCCTCGCGTTCGCCTCGATCCTGACACTGGTCGCGGTGCCGGTATTGTATGCGCTGTTCTTCTTGATCAAGCCGCCTAAACAAGAAAACGCTCCTTCAGGTTCCCCAGCGACAGCCTGAACGCAGATGCAGTTATAAGCGTTTCTCTGAGCGCCCTCGACCCGTCTTAAGGACGGTGTAGGCATGTTCCGTCGCCTCAAGCGCGCCTTCGAGAAAACCGCCGAATGTCGGAGCCACTTCGGTGCCGCCAAAGACGAGCGCTTCGTCCCACAGGCCTGAAAGAACGCACGGCAGGCCATAGTTCGGGTGGGCAAAAAAGACAGCGAAACTGCGGCTGGCAGCACGCCAGGCGCACTCCCGCTCCATGGTCTAGGCCTTCAAGGCATGGACCGAGGCCCAACTGCTACGCATTCCCGGCAAGGACGGTCTCGCGAAGGCCTTCCGCTATGGTCTCAGCTGCTGGCCGTCATTCGAGCTCTTCCTTGGAGATGGCCGCGTCGGCATCGACGACACCACCGCCGAGCGCGTCATGCGCCCGATCAGCATCGGGCGAAAAAACTGACTTTTTGCAGGCTCCGACAGCGGTGGCGAAACGCTGTCCCGGGCGATCTCCCTTGTCGAGACAGCCAAGATGAACGGCCACGATCGGCAAGCCTGGCTGGCCGAAATCCTCGACCGCATCCACAATCACATGACCAACCCGCTCAACGAACTGCTTTCATGGAACTGGACGCCGATAAACTGATCCGCGGTAACAACCGGGCGGTTACGTTTTTGGGGAAGTGATTACCTTTGAATCTTGAGGTCCGACTTCGCCTTTGCTAGGAATCGAACAACCATTAGAAAATTAGCAAAGTCGAAAGTGCAGATGTCTGGACCCCTTGATCAACTGAAGATTATAGAACTTGGTCACGTAATTGCCGGACCACTTGCGGCAGCTTTACTCTCGGATTTTGGTGCAGATGTCATCAAGATCGAAGCCCCCAACCGGACGGATATGATGCGCGACCTTGGACCCAAGGCAGAGGATGGGGTGGGCGTCTGGTGGAAGACTTTGGGCCGTAACAAGAAAACACTAGGCCTGGACTGGAAGTCCGACGAGGGCCGGGACATCCTGCGAAAGTTGGTCGAAGATGCCGACGTGCTGATCGAAAATTTCCGACCGGGTGTGCTGGAACGTGCCGGTGTTGGGCCAGACGTCTTGCACGATTGGAACCCGGACTTGGTTGTCTTGCGGGTTTCAGGTTACGGACAGGACGGTCCGATGCGCGACGTGCCAGCGTTTGGGCGTGCTGCGGAGGCCATGAGTGGATTAGCGCATCTGACCGGTTTTCCCGACGGGCCGCCGATGCACCCCGGCTTTCCGGCGGCCGACAGCACGACAGGGCTGATGGGCGCTTTGGGAATCATGATCGCGCTATTTGCTCGCGAAAAGGGCATTGCACGCGGTCAGGTCGTCGATCTTGCGGTGTTCGAGGCGTTGCTTCGGTTGATGGACTATCCTGTTCCCGCATTGACGGGCGCGAACCTCTCGCCGCGGCGCAATGGGCTGCGCCAGCCGATGGACTTTGCTCCGGGGGGGATGTTCCGAACGTCCGATGGGGTGTGGCTGACCGTTTCCGCAGGGAGCGCGGAAACCGCGCACCGACTGTTGCGGGCAGTCGGCGGGGACGCCCTTGCCGATGATCCGCGGTTTGCGACACTCGGCGAGATGTCGCAGCACATGACGGTGGTCTTTGACGCGATCAATGATTTCGTCACGCAGCACACGGCTAAGGAAGTGGAGGCGGTATTCGCCCGCCATGATGCCGTTGCCTCGCGTGTGTTGAGTGTCGAGGAAATCGCGACGAACGAGCAGATACGCCATCGCGGGGATATCGTGTCGGTCGCTGGCGAACAGACTCAGGTCATTGGTCCGGTCCCTCATCTCAGCGCGACGCCCGGTCAGCTTCGTTGGCTGGGACGACCGCCTGGCGCAGACAGCCAAAGCATTCTGCGTGATCTTGGTTTTGACGATGAGCGGATCGCTGCCCTATGTGAGGCTGGGCTCGTAAGATTGGAAAGAGGGCGCGCGCTATGACATTTCGATTGACCGCCGACCAACAAGAGATTCGCGACCAGGTTCTGCGGATTTGCGCAAGGTTCGACGACGACTATTGGCTGGATCGGGATCGCAACGGTGGTTTTCCCCATGAACTGCACAGGGCAATGGCCGATGGCGCCTGGCTGGGTATCGCCATGCCAGAAGCTGTCGGCGGCGCTGGTCTGGGGATCACCGAGGCGACCATAATGATGCAGGCAATCGCCGAGTCGGGGGCCGGCGCAAGCGGAGCCTCGGCCATCCACATGAACATTTTCGGGCTCAACCCGGTGGTGAAGTTTGGGACCGATGAGCAGCGCGCGCGTATGCTTGGCCCTCTAATAGCAGGCGATGAAAAGGCCTGTTTCGCCGTGACCGAACCGACGACGGGGCTGGATACCACAAAGCTGAAGACCATGGCGGTGCGGCGGGGGGACAGATATGTCGTGCACGGACAAAAAGTCTGGATTTCTACCGCGCAGGTGGCAGACAAGATGTTGCTTCTGGCCAGAACAACGCGGCTTGAGGATGTGAGCAGCCCGACCGAAGGGCTGAGCCTGTTCTATACAGATCTCGACCGAAATTTCGTTGACGTGCGAGAGATCGAAAAGATGGGTCGAAAGGCTGTCGATTCGAACGAAGTCTTCATCGATGGATTGCCGATTCCGGCTGAGGACCTGATCGGGGAGGAGGGCAAAGGCTTTAGGCAAATTTTGCACGGGTTGAATCCCGAACGCATCCTGGTGGCCGGTGAATGCATCGGTATTGCGCGCAACGCACTGGCGCGAGCGGCGCATTATGCAAACGAACGTGTGATTTTTGACCGCCCGATCGGCCAAAATCAGGGTGTTCAGCATCCACTCGCCAAAGCCTGGGCGCGAGTGGAATCTGCCAATCTCATGGTGATGCACGCTGCAGCCCTCTACGATGCGGGAGAACCCTGCGGCGTCGAGGCGAACGCCGCCAAGCTTTTGGCCGCCGACGCCGCGGTCGAGGCGACCGAAGCCGCGCAAATTACGTTTGGCGGATTCGGATATGCTAAGGAATATCACGTGGAGCGACTGGTACGTGAAGCTCTGCTGTTCCGCATCGTACCGGTGACACCGCAGATGCTTCTGTCGTTCATAGCAGAAAAAGCCCTTGGACTTCCAAAGTCTTACTGATCGGAGATAACGGGCGGGGCTGGTGGGAAAAGTTGTCTTGACCAATTTTCTAACGCCCGTTAGATTACTGGCAGCTGCCCCTAATGGGGAATGGGAGGAGGCGTCATGAATAAGACGCAGTTTGGGTCTTCGAGGGAGGACCTATCAAAACGTGCAACCGTTTACGCAAGCGGTTTATTCACCGGCAAAGTCGTTGTGGTGACCGGGGCCGGAGGCGGATTGGGGCTGGCAATTGCGACCTTGTTCGCAAGGCTCGGGGCCAATCTGGCGATCAATGGACGCAACGAAGAGAAACTGGCTTTGGCCAAGGAGTTTCTTGAAAGTTTCGGGGGCGAAGTTTTCGCTGTGCCTATGACCATCCGGGAGCCTGAGCAGGTCGAGGATTTTGTCGCCAAGACGAACCAGGAGTTCGGGGCGATTGACGTATTGGTGAACAATGCTGGGGGTCAGTTTCCGCAAGCAGCGTTGGAGTTTAGTCCAAAGGGCTGGAATGCGGTCATAGACACCAACCTGAACGGCACGTGGTGGATGATGCAATCCACGGCGCGCCACTGGGTTGCCAACAAGCAATCGGGCTCCATCGTCAACATCGTGGCCGATATCTGGCGCGGCATGCCCGGCATCGCGCATACCTGTGCGGCCCGGGCAGGGGTAGTTTACCTGTCCAAGTCGGTTGCGGTGGAGTGGGCCCCGCACGGTATCCGAGTGAACTGCGTGGCGCCGGGTTGCTGCGAAAGCAACGGTTTCGGGAACTACCCTCCGGAGGGTTCTGCGACCTTTCAGGACTCCAACCCGATGCGGCACGCCGGGGACGAATGGGATGTCGCTGAAGGGGTTGTCTATATGGCGGCGAATTCAGGGAAATTCGTAACCGGAGAAGTTCTGAACATCGACGGTGGGCAGCAATTGTGGGGGGATCCATGGCCAACGGGGCGGCCGGACTACTTCCGGATTACCTGATGTTGGCCGTGAACCTTAGGGGGACAATGATATCTAGATGACGACAAGGATTAACACAGCAATCGGAGCCGATGATGGGGCGATACTGGAGTGCAGCGGGGTCGAACGACGGTTCGGCGGCATCGTCGCTGTCACCGGTGTTGACCTCGTTATTCGACAAGGGGAAATCTTTGGACTTGTCGGTCCGAATGGCAGCGGCAAGACAACGCTAACAAACGCAATTACCGGATTTTACCCGCCAAACGAGGGCAGGGTCCGGCTGGCAGGAAACGACATTACGGGTACGGCGCCTCACAAGGTTGCCAAGCTCGGCGTTGCCAGAACGTTCCAAAATCTTGCCCTGTTCAACGGGATGAGCGTTCTGGACAACATCCTGCTCGGGCGGCACATCCACATGAGCCCAGGCGTTTTGCGTACGGCGCTATATTGGTGGGCAGCACAGCGTGAAGAAATCGAGAACCGTAAAATCGTCGAGGAGGTGATCGAGTTTCTACAGCTCGAGAGCATTCGGCATGAGTTGGTCGATGGTCTTCCGATCGGGTTGAAAAAGCGGGTCGAGCTGGCGCGGGCATTGGTGGCCGAGCCACAGATGCTGATTCTCGATGAACCGATGGCCGGCATGAACCAGGAAGAGAAAGGGTATATGTCCCGTTTCATTCTGGATGCCCGTGCCGAACGCGGCGTCAGCGTTCTGCTGATCGAACACCATATGGATGTCATCACCGGCATTTGTGATCGGATGCTGGCACTGAACTACGGTGAAATGATCGCCAGTGGCATCCCCAAGGAGGTTGTGAAGGACCCGCGGGTCATCGAGGCATATATCGGAGGGTCGCATGACTGATTTTACGAAGAACCGGTCTTCAGGCGGCGAAACGATTGGTGCACTTCTGGCGAAGAACGCGTCGCTCCACGGAAAGGATATCGCCCGTCGCGAAAAAGAGCGTGGGATATGGAAAGAAACCACCTGGGCGGAATACGCCCAAGAGGTGGTGGCCTGTGCGGCTGGGCTTGAAAAAATCGGCGTGAAGCCTGGCAAAGCAGTGCTTGTTCTGGGCGATAACCGTGCGCGGCTCTATGGCGGCATGCTGGCTGTTTCGTTGCTTGGTGCCTACGCCATGCCCGCTTATCCGGGCGCAACTCTTGAGGAACTAAGGCACTTTCTTGGCGAAGTCGAGATCGTCGCGGCCATTGCGGAAGATCAGGAACAGGTTGACAAGATCCTGGAACTGAAGGACGCGGGCGCCGAGGGCATCGACCACATCATTTATGATGAAGCGCGCGGTCTTGGCTTCTACGAGGTTGAAGGGCTGTTGTCCTGGGATCACCTGATCGAAGTTGGTCAGCACGATCTGAACGAAACCCCGGGCCTGCGTGAGGAACTGCTTAGTCGTGCGAAGCCGGAAGATCCGGCCATTTTTCTGCACTCCTCCGGAACGACGGGCGCGCCGAAGGGCATCGTACTGAGTCAGAAGAACGTTCTTGCTGCTGCTCGGAATGGACATGCGGCGGGTGCCTTCGACGAAAATGAGGAGATCCTCGCGTACTTGCCGATGGCCTGGGTGGGAGACTACGCCATAACCGTTGCCGCGGCACTCCTTTGGCGTTTCACCGTGAATGTGCCTGAGCGCCAGGAAACGGTCGTGCGCGACATGCGCGAGATCGCTCCGACCTTCTATCTGGCGGCTCCGAGAAGCTGGGACCAGATGCTGACGACAATCCAGGTGGGTATCGAAAATTCGACCCCTTTAAAGAAATGGCTGTACCATTTTTTCATGGATCGGGCCATCGCCGCTGAGACACGCAAGCTGAACGGAAAAAGCGGTGGTATATTGGAGCCTTTGGGCCGACTTTTGGGCGAGGCAATCATTTTCGGACCGATCAAGGACCAGTTCGGAATGAGCCGCCTCAAGAACGCGTTCACCGGCGGCGAAGCGATCGGCGAAGACACCTTTGTTTTCTACCGATCCTTGGGAATCAAATTGCGCCAACTCTATGGCCAAACCGAAAACAGCGCGATCAATGCAATTCAGTCTCCGGGTGAAGTGCGCCTTCATACCGTCGGCAAACCCGCGCCCGGCGTCGAGGTGACCATCGCCGAGGACGGGGAGATCCTGGTACGCTCGGACAGCGTATTCGAAGGGTACTTCAACAAACCCGAAGCGACCGCCGAAGCCCTTGAGGGCGGGTGGCTGCATACAGGTGATGCCGGGTATTTGGAGGAAGATGGACACTTGGTTGTTCTGGGGCGCGTCTCCGAGGTCATGCATACGGCCGGAGGCGAGCGGTTTGTGCCAAACTACATCGAGAACCGGTTGAAATTCAGCCCTTATATTAAGGATGCTGCCGTAATCGGCGCCGGGCTTGACGAATTGACGGCTATGGTCTGCGTGGATTTCGAAGCCGTTGGCCACTGGGCAGAGGTGAACGGCGTGCCCTATGTGTCTTATGCCGATCTTTCTCAGCGTGAAGAGGTCGCGACGTTGCTTCGCGAGGCCTTCCAACGGGTCAACAAGGCCGTCACCGAACCATTGCGCCTGCAACGCTTTGTCAGTCTGCCGAAAGAATTCGACCCGGACGATGGTGAAATCACGCGAACCCGAAAACTGCGGAGGAAGGTCGTTCAGGAACGCTATGCCGACGTGATCGCGGCGCTCTACGACGGTTCAAAAGAGGTCCATGTAAGCGCGCAGGTGACTTACGAGACCGGGGAAGTAGGGAAGGTCGAAAGAAGCCTTCCCATCAGGGAGGTATAAATGGACTGGGTCTTTCTATCAGAGCTTGCGATCAACGGAGCCTTGACGGGTCTGCTGTACTCGCTATTCGCCATCGGCCTTGTGCTGATTTACAAGGCATCTTCGGTGCCCAATCTGGCTCAGGGCGGGTTGACCATGGTAGGGGCCTATGTGGTCCTGGCGCTGGCACGCGACGTGGGTTTACCCTTGTGGCTGGCCATCCCTCTGGCTGCGGTTGTCATGTTCGGCCTTGGGTTCGGCATTGAGCGTGTTGCTCTGCGCCGTCTCGCAGGTCGGCCGGTTGTCATGATCTTGATGCTGACACTCGGCCTCGACATTTTCCTGCGGGGTACAACGCTTGCGATTTGGGGCGGGACGTCACGTTCGATGGAATTGGGCGTCAGCTATGATCCACTGTTTTTTGACGACATCTTCATCAGCCGCATCCATCTGGTTGGTGCCGGTGTTGCGCTCGCCTTGTTTGTCGCATTCATGCTGTTTTTCCGAACCCGGACCGGGATCAAGTTGCGGGCGATCGCGGATGATTACATGGCTTCGTGGTCGGTAGGTATCTCGGTTGAACGCGGAGTTGGCCTGTCCTGGGCGCTGGCATCCGTTGTTGCCGTCGCTGCGGGCGTTATCTGGGGCGAGATTCAGGGTGTCGATCAGGCGCTGTCGCTGTTGCTTCTCAAAGGTCTGACAGTTGCCGTTCTCGGTGGTCTCGACAGTATCCTTGGCGCCGTGATCGCAGGCATCATCCTGGGCGTCGTCGAAAACGTTGTTTCTGATTTCCTCGATCCGCTTGTCGGAGGCGGAAGCCGTGAGCTTATCGTCGCCGCCGTGCTCATTCTTACCGTCATGATCCGTCCGCACGGGCTGTTCGGTCGTCACGACATCGAAAGGGTGTAAGGGATGTTTTACAGACTTTCCGGCGTCCATCACGCCAACTACGTTTCGGACAGCCGTATCTTCAAGGTGCCTGCCGACAGAAATCTGACAGCATTCATCTTTCTGATCGGTCTTGCCGCGCCATTCATCATCCCGTCGCTTTATCTGAACAGCTACATGCTTCCCTGGCTGATCTGGACGGCCGCCGCGCTTGGATTGAATCTGGTGACAGGTTGGGCAGGCCAACTTCACTTGGGTTATGCTGCGGTCATGGCCGTCGGAGCGTATTCGTCGATCCATGCCGCGCGTTTCGGGGTGCCGTGGGAATTCGCCCTGATCATCGGCGGATTGACGTCATCCGTGATCGGCAGCCTGTTTGCTTTTGCCGCTTTGCGGGTCAAGGGACTGTATCTCGCCCTTACCACTCTTGCGATGCAATTCGTGATGGACTGGGTTCTGACCCACTCTCCGGCGATCTCGGGGGGTTCACACGCGTCGCTCCAGTCACCGACATTGGCTCTGCTCGGGCAAGAGATTACCACTGATACTGGCTTCTACTATGTCGCCTTCGGCTGGTGTGTGTTGGTGACGATCTTCATGCTTAATCTCAAGCGTACTGGACTCGGTCGCGCCTTGGTCGCTGTCCGGGAAAAAGACTTTGCGGCCGCGATCCTGGGTGTGAACAGTTTCTACTACAAAATCCTCGCGTTCGCGACTTCGTCGTTCATCGCAGGCGTCAGCGGTGCGTTGCTTGTTGCCACCTTTTTCTTTCTCGCCGCACCCGAGCAATTTTCGGTTGCCGTTTCGATCCAGGTTCTTGCGATGGTGATTGTTGGCGGCCTTGGCAGCATTATCGGTTCCTATTTCGGTGTTGCCCTGATCCTTCTTGTTCCGGGTATCGTGAACGGTCTCGTCGTCACGCTGAGTGACGGGCTTGGCATGCAGATCGATGTTGAAACACTCGCTCACATCCCGAACGCAGTCTATGGCGCACTGATCGTCATTATCCTTCTGATCGAACCACTCGGTTTGGGAAAACTCTACGGCAACATCAGAGACTATCTGATGGTCTGGCCCTTCGATCAGTTCAAGAAATAGGGGAATGCCGATGCAAGAAAAAGTTGAAGCCCAGAACATTCTATCCATGAACAGCGTCGAAGTACTGTACGACAATGTAATACTGGCGATCAAAGGTGTTTCGGTCCAAGTCCCAAAGGGCGAGATGATCGCACTCTTGGGATCGAACGGAGCGGGAAAAAGCACCACGTTGAAAGCGATCAGCGGTCTTTTGAAGGCTGAGCGCGGACGCATCAGCCGAGGTGAGATAACGTTCCAGGGAGTGGACATTACCGAAGCGCTCGCGCAAGAACGCGTCGAGATGGGCATCTGTCATGTCATCGAAGGGCGGCGGGTCTTCGAACATCTGACCCCCGACGAGAACCTGACCGCCGCCGCGCCGCGCGGAATGTCCCGATCAACGCTGAATGCGGAAAAGGACAAGATCTACGGATATTTTCCGCGGCTTGCCGAACGCAAAAGTTCGCAAGCAGGCTATTTGTCGGGTGGTGAGCAACAGATGCTTGCCATTGGGCGGGCCCTCGTGACCCAGCCGAAGCTGTTGATGCTTGATGAACCAAGTCTCGGGCTTGCTCCGTTCCTGGTCGAGGAGATCTTCGGCATCTTGCAAAAGATCAATAAGGATGAGGGCCTGTCCGTCCTGCTGGTGGAACAGAACGCCCTGGCGGCTCTGGAAATCGTTTCGCAAGGGTACCTTATCGAGAACGGCCGCGTTGTTATGCACGGCACCGCCGAGGCGCTCAAATCTAACTCCGACATTCAGGAGTTCTATCTAGGCGGCGGAGAGACCGACTTTCACAACGTCAAGCACTACAGCCGACGCAAACGTTGGTTGAGTTGAGGTACTAATCAGAAGTTGTTCAGGGAGGAACAAATGAAGAAATTTACCAAAGCGTTGGCTGTACTATCCATGTTCGGAGGAGCAGTGTTCAGCACCCAGGCGCTGGCCGAGCCATTCAAGATCGGCATCTGCTACGACCTCAGCAAAGCCTATACCTTTGCCACGCCGCAGGTTTCGCAGGCCGCGATGGACCTTGCCAAGCTCATCAACATGAAGGGCGGCATCGGTGGCGAACCGGTCGAAGTCATCGTGCGTGACCACGGGAACGAACCGCAGCGCGGAATCGAGTGCTACTCGAAACTCAGCCGCGAGGGCGTCTTTGTTTTCGATACCCTGTCCACTCCGGTGTCTCTGGCTATCCTGCCGCGGGCCATGGAAGACGGGCGTATCCTGATGCAGTCTCTTGTCGGGCGCGGCGATGCCGTTGATGGCACCGTCTTCGATTGGGTCTATCCGATCGGGCCGACCTATTGGGGACAGGCCGCCAACGATGTCGCCTACATCAAGCAATTGCATGACGGCGATCTGTCAGATGTGAAGGTCGGGTTTGTTTACTTCGATTATCCCTTCGGGCAGGAGCCGATCGAGATCCTGGAAACCCTGTCCGAGAAAGAGGGTTTCGAGCTTGAACTGTACCCCGTGCCACTGCCTGGCAGCGACCAGGCCGGCGTGTGGTCGAAGGTGCGCCGCGACAAGCCCGATCATGTGATCGTCTGGATGCTGGGCGGTGCCCATGTGGTTGCCTCGAAAGAGATGAAGCGCAATCGCATTCCGATGGACAAATACATCTCGGTCAACTGGCTGAACGAAGTCGATATCGCCAACATCGGTAAAGAGGCCGCCAAAGGTATCAAGCGCGGGACCAATGTCGTGGGCGGTCAGGATATTGCCCTGTATCAGGAAATCATGGCCGAGCTTTATGACAAGGGCGAGGGATCCGGCCCGATCGAGAAGACGCAGGACGTTTTCTACAACACCGGGCTGGCCATGTATTCGATCATGTTCGAAGCCGCGCGCAAGGCGGCGGAAGCCGAGGGGCTGCCGATCACTCCGACATCCTACAAGGCCGGACTGGAGTCGCTTGAGGGCTATGACGCGAACGGGCTGATGGCCCCCGTTACGGTGACGGCCGAAGATCATGGCGGCGGGGGCAAGACCCGTATCGAAATGTGGGACGGAGAGACTTGGGTGCCGCAAACCGACTGGATCTCTGCGTACACGGACGTTGTGTGGGGTGTGGTTAAAGAGAGTTCCGCGAAATACGAGCAGTGAAAGACTGGTAGCAGGAAGGGCGACGCTACGCGGGGCGGCAGCGGCGTTTACAAAGCGGTATCACCGCCCCAAACCAAACCAACGGGAGAGAGAAAACATGAAAGTCAAACAGCACATTAAGGCAGTGGTACTTGCTACTGCGCTGGCAGCAAGCGCGACTGTTGCCTCAGCGCAGGACAAGGAGCCGATCCGCTTCGGACTCTGCTTCGACCTCAGTAAATCCTACACGTTCATTTCGCCGCAGGTGGCCCAGGCCGCGCAGGATCTCGCGATGTACACCAACGAAAATGGCGGTATCGAAGGGCATCCGGTTGAAGTCATCATTCGCGATCACGGCAACGAACCGCAGCGCGGTGTGGAATGCTACGAGCAGCTCAAGCGCGAAGGCGTTTTCCTTTTCAATTTTCTGTCCACGCCGGTCACGAACGCGGTTCTGCCGCGTGCGATGAAGGACGGCAACGTGTTGATGCAGTCCTTTGTTGGCCGCGGTGACGCGGTGGACGGCGAAGTGTTCGAATGGGTTTTCCCGGTCGGTCCGACGTACTGGCAGCAGGCGGCAAATGACGTTGCCTTCATCAAGGGTCAGATGGGCGGTGACTTGAGCAAGGCGAAGATCGGGTTCATCTATCTGGATTATCCCTTTGGCCAGGAACCGATCGAGATCCTGAAAACGCTTTCCGAAAAGGAAGGGTTCGAACTGGAGCTGTATCCCGTGCCGCTTCCCGGGTCGGATCAGGCCGGCGCATGGAGCAAAATCCGCCGCGACAAGCCTGACTACGTGATCAGCTGGCTGCTGGCGGGCGGGCATGTGGTCGCCTCGAAGGAAATGCGCCGCAACCGTTTCCCGATCGACCGCTATCTGTCGGTGAACTGGCTGAACGAAGTCGATATCGCCAATATCGGCGCGGAAGAGGCGAAAGGCATCCTGCGCGGGACGAACGTGGCCGGTGGCCAGGAAGTTCCGATCGTCAAGACGATGCTGGACACCTACTATGCCAATGGCAAGGGCAGCGGACCCGAGAGCCTCGTGCGCGACGTGTACTACAATACGGGCATGGCGATCTACTCGGCCGGTTTCGAAGCTGCGCGTATTGCGATTACCGAAAACGGTTGGCCGATCACACCGGAAACCATGAAGAATGCCTTTGAATCGATCGAGAACTTCGATGGAAACGGCATCATGGCCCCGGTTACAGTGACCGACAAAGACCACGGAGGTGGTGGCAAGACCCGGGTCGAACAGTGGAATGGCGAAACCTGGGTTCCGCTGACCGACTGGAGCGCCGACTATCTCGACGTTGTTTGGGATGTCATCAAGCACAGCTCGGCGACTTTCACCGTCGAATAAGACTGGGCTTCCCCGCGGCAGACACGTCGCGGGGAAGCTTTCCGCAGTTAGATTGTCCCGAGAAAGCGAAGCAGGTATCATGAGCCCCATTGACGTGAAGATCGAAGACGGAATTGCAACCGTCTGTATTAACCGGCCCGAACGCAAAAACGCACTTTCCGTGGCGGCTACGAACGGGCTGACCGATGCTTGGGAAAAGATCGAGGCGGATGACAGCGTTCGTGTGGCCATTCTGACTTCGGCCGATTGTGGCGTGTTCAGCGCCGGACTGGATCTGAAGGAAGCCACAAAAATCGCACGCGACGAGGGCGTCGATATTCTGACCAAGATGCGCGACCCGTTTCACGAGACAATGCGCGCCTGCAAGAAACCGATCATCGCGGCGATGACGGGGTCGCTGATGGCGGGCGGAATGATGCTGACTTTGAATTGCGATCTGCGGGTCGGTCTCAAGGGGACCAAGGTCGGTATCACCGAAGTAAAGATCGGTCGTGGATCGCCTTGGGCATCGCCAGCATTGTCCATGCTGCCGCAGCCCATCCTTATGGAAATAGTTCTGACCGGCGACTTGATGCCGATCGAGCGCCTGCACGAATACGGGTTCACCAACTATATCGAAGACACTCCCGATGCTGTCCGCGCACGGGCCTTCGACCTTGCCAAACGCATTGCCAGCGCGGCCCCGCTGTCGGTTGTTGCCGCGAAAGGCAGTGTTCGCGCAACCATGGATCTTGGCTGTGCCGGTGGTCTGGAAGAGGGCAAGCGCCTGCACGAGGTGGTTTACGCCAGCAACGACGCGATTGAAGGCCCAAAGGCCTTTGCTGAAAAGCGAGCACCCGTCTGGACCGGGACCTGATGGAGGCTTGAATGACTGAGCTTATTCGCCTGGACAGGGATGGCCCTGTCGGAATCCTGCGGTTTCTTCAGCCGACAAAACGCAACCCTTACAGCATCGGGTTCGTCGAAGAACTAGTGGCGCTCCTGCGCGAAGCCGAACGGGACGCTACGATCCGTGTCGTTGTTATGACCGGTGGCGATCATTTCAGCAGCGGCGGCGATCTTGTCGGGTTTCAGTCTGAGATCGCGAAAGGCGCAAAGGCGACATCGGAAATGGTGGAGCTGGTTCACGATGGCGGACGCGCGGCCTATCTGTTTCGCAAACCTCTGATTTCCGCGGTATGCGGCGTGGCTTTTGGCGCGGGTTTAAGCCTGGCCTTGTCGGCGGACATTGTCGTTGCTGCCGAAGATGCCCGGCTGTGCGAAGTTTTTGCGCGCGTCGGCGGCTGTCCTGACACGGGATCAAGCTGGCTGCTTCAACAGCGTGCCGGTGCGGGGGTGGCGCGGATGCTGGTGCTCACGGGCCGCGAGATCGACGGACGCACCGCTAGGGACCTGCGCGTTGTCGAAGAATGCGTGCCGGCCAACCAGGTCGAGGTACGGGCGTTGGAAATTGCCCGCGAGATTGCAACGCACCCGATGTTTGGCGTTCAGACCGCCAAGCGTGTGATGCGCGCCGCAGCCGAGTGCAGCTATCTCGAGGCGCTGGATATCGAGCGCGATGCCCAAAGCGTTTTGCTGTGCGCGCATGACTTTCCCGAGGCGATGAAAGCGTTCTCGGAAAAAAGAACTCCAGAATTCAAAGACCGTTAGCTCGGTTGAAACCTTATCGCAAAACTCAAGGAGCCCACGCCAATGAAGGTACTCGTGCCTGTGAAACGCGTGATCGACTACAACGTGAAGGTCCGCGTCAAGGCGGATGGCAGCGGTGTCGATCTCGCCAACGTTAAGATGTCGATGAACCCGTTCGACGAAATCGCCGTTGAAGAGGCGATCCGCCTGAAAGAGGCGGGAAAAGCCGAAGAGGTCGTCGCGGTATCCATCGGCGTCAAACAGGCGCAGGAAACCCTGCGCACCGCACTGGCCATGGGCGCCGACCGCGCCATCCTGGTCGTCGCAGCGGATGACGTGCACCAGGATATCGAGCCGCTGGCAGTGGCCAAGATCCTTGCCAAGGTCGTGGAAGAGGAACAGCCCGGTCTGGTTCTCTGCGGCAAGCAGGCGATCGACAACGACATGAATGCCACCGGCCAGATGCTGTCGGCGATCCTCGGTTGGAGCCAGGCGACCTTTGCCTCGGAAGTGGGCATCGATGGCGACAGCGCCGTCGTCACCCGCGAGGTCGATGGCGGCCTGCAGACCATCAAGGTCAAGATGCCGACCGTCGTTTCCGTCGACCTGCGCCTGAACGAACCGCGCTATGCGTCGCTGCCCAACATCATGAAGGCCAAGAAAAAGCCGCTGGATGAAAAGACCGCCGCCGATTACGGCGTCGACGTCACCCCGCGCCTGACCGTGGTCAAGACGTCCGAGCCGGCCGAACGCGCCGCCGGTGAAATGGTTGGCTCGGTCGACGAGCTGGTTGCGAAACTCAAGGAAAAGGGGGCGGTGTGATGGCTGTTCTTCTTCTTGCCGAAGTCAACAATGGTGAACTGTCGATGGACGCGACCGCAAAGGCGGTCACCGCGTCCAAGGCCCTGGGCGACGTGACGGTTCTGTGCGCCGGCGCATCCGCCGCCGACGCCGCGAAAGAAGCCGCGACAATTGATGGCGTGGCCAAGGTGCTGGTCGCCGAAGACCCCGCGCTGGGTCATCGCCTGGCGGAATCGACCGCCGACCTGATCGTGTCGCTGGCAGGCGATTACGATCACATCGTGGCGCCCGCCACCACCGACGCCAAGAACGTGCTGCCCCGCGTGGCCGCGCTGCTGGACGTGATGATGCTGACCGACGTCTCGGGCGTGGTCGATGCCGACACGTTCGAGCGCCCGATCTATGCAGGTAACGCGATCCAGACGGTGAAATCGGGCGACGCGAAAAAGGTCGTGTCCTTCCGCACCGCCAGCTTCGACGCGGCCGGCACCGGTGGCTCGGCCGCCGTGGAAACCGTGGGCGGGGCCTCCGCTTCGGGCCTGTCGGAATGGGTCGAAGACAAGGTCGCCGAAAGCGACCGTCCCGAACTGACCTCGGCCGGTATCGTGGTGTCGGGCGGCCGTGGCGTCGGCTCGGAAGACGATTTCGCGCTGATCGAGAAACTGGCCGACAAGCTGGGCGCCGCCGTTGGCGCATCCCGCGCCGCCGTCGACTCGGGCTTTGCACCGAACGACTGGCAGGTTGGCCAGACCGGCAAGGTGGTCGCGCCTGACCTGTATATTGCCGTCGGCATCTCGGGTGCGATCCAGCACCTTGCGGGCATGAAGGACAGCAAGATCATCGTCGCGATCAACAAGGACGAAGAGGCCCCGATCTTCCAGGTGGCCGATTACGGTCTGGTCGCCGACCTGTTCGAAGCTGTGCCTGAACTGACCGACAAGCTGTAAGTCCATTGCAAAAATTACAAAAAGGCCCGCCTGTTTTGTCGGGCCTTTTTGTACGAGCCGAATGGGCGGCGCGTTGATTGGAAAAATCCGGATGCGCACGGTCCGAAGCCGTGTGACGCTCCGTCAGAACGGCTCGGGTTCATTGTCGAGAAAAAAAACACTTGTTAGATTTCCTCAATGCAAGCATGACTCGATAGGAATAAAACATGTCTCTGATCAAGAACTCCCCGAGTTGGGCAGTGGATGAACACAAGATGTTCGCCGATAGTACACGCAGGCTTTTCGATGCAGAGATGGCTCCGAAGATTGAAAAATGGGCGGAGCAGGGAATTGTTGACCGCGACTTCTGGAAAACAGTCGGTCAGCAGGGTGTCATGGGTGGCTCGATTGCCGAAGAATATGGTGGTTTCGGTGGCGGCATCGGGTTCGACGCGATTACCGTCTACGAGCAGGGGCGCACCGGTGATACGGGTTGGGGCTATGGGATTCAGTCCATCGTAATCCATTATCTCAACGCATATGGCAGTGAGGAACAGAAGAAAAAGTGGTTGCCGAAACTGGTCAGCGGCGACAGCGTTGCGGCGATTGCCATGACCGAGCCTGGAACGGGCTCTGACCTCCAGAACGTACAAACCTATGCGGAAAAGGATGGCAACCACTACAAGATCAACGGTTCGAAGATCTTTATCACAAACGGGCACACGGCGGATCTCGTTGTTATCGTGGCAAAGACCGATCGCAACGCCGGCGCCAAGGGCGTTTCGTTGATCGTTCTGGAAACCGAGGGCGCCGAGGGCTTTCGCCGGGGACGGAACCTGAAGAAACTGGGTATGAAAGGTTCGGATACTGCTGAGCTGTTCTTCGAGGATGTGCGCGTGCCCACGGCGAACCTGCTTGGTCCGGAAGAGGGGCAGGGGTTCTACCAGCTGATGAAGCAGCTGCCTTGGGAGCGGCTGATGATCGGCATTACCGCGCTCGGTTTTATTGATTTTGCGATCGATGAAACGGTGAAATATGTTCAGGACCGCAAGGCATTTGGAAGCCGGATCATGGACTTCCAGAATACACGCTTCAAACTGGCGGAATGCAAAACCAAGGCCGAATTGCTACGTTCTTTCGTAAATGACGGGCTCGCGCGTCTTGAAGCGGGCGAACTTGATGCGGCCACGGCTTCGATGGCGAAATGGTGGGGCAGCCAGACGCAGAACGAGGTCATGCATGAATGCCTGCAACTGCACGGCGGTTACGGTTTCATGATGGAATACCCCATCGCGCGACTTTATGCCGACAGCAGGGTCCAGATGATCTATGGCGGCACCAACGAGATCATGAAGGAACTGATCGCACGCTCGATGGATGTTTGATCCGTCCGGTGCCGGGTGGGGCTATTCCCTGCCCGGTCCCAGAATTTCGTCGCTGTGTTCCCCAAGTCGCGGGGCCGGGCGATGATCATGTCGCGCAGGGGTCGCCGAAAAGCGAGCCGGCGGGCGTGTCGTCCAGATCGCACCTTCGGTCGGGTGATCAATCCGTTGAAAGAACCCGGTTGCGGCAAGATGGGGATCGTTCGGCAAATCTGACAGGTTGCGCACTGGCATGGCGGGTATGTCGGCCTGCTCCATGAGGTCAAGCCACTCATCTGTGGTCCGGGTCAGCGCAATCTGCGCCACCATATCGTATACTGCGCCGATGTTGCGGCTTCGGGCATCCATGTCAGTGACCCAGACATGGTCGATCATGTCGTCGCGCCCGACCGCCTGAAAGAACCGCGCCCATTGCACGTTGGTGTAGGGCAGAATGGTGATGTAGCCATCTGCGGTCTGAACCGGACGCCGGTGCGGAACCAGCATGCGGGCATAGCCGAAATCCTGCGGAGTCTCCTCGAAGGTGGCGCCATCCATGTGTTCGGCCAGCAGGAAGGCGGCCAGCGTCTCAAACATCGGAACTTCGACATGCTGGGCCTGTCCCGTACGCTCGCGGTGGAACAGGGCGCCCATCACGGCATAGGCGGCGGTCACGCCGCCAAGCTTGTCGGCCAGAATTGTCGGGGCATAAGCGGGCGGTGCCTCGGGGTCGCGCAAGGTTGCCAGGCTGGCCAATCCCGACACCGACTGGACGGAATCGTCGAATGCTGGCTTGGCGGCATAGGGCCCGTCCTGTCCGAAACCGGTGGCGGATACCGTGATCAGGTTCGGGTTTTCCTGGCGCAGGGTTTCGGGATCCAAAGACAATCTGGCAAGCGCCGCAGGCCGGATGCTCGAAATCATCACATCGGCATCGATGAGCAGTTTGCGCAACTGATCGAGACCGGTTTGTGTTTTGAGGTCGAGTACGACACTGCGCTTGTTACGGTTGGTCCCCAGAAAAGCGGCCCCCATCAGCTTGTTGCGCGATGGCTGGACCTGGCGAAGAAGATCGCCCTCGGGGCCTTCCACCTTGATCACATCGGCCCCCAGATCGCCCAGCATCTGCGTCGCCAAAGGTCCGAAAACTACAGAAGTCAGATCGACGATCTTCACGTCTTGAAGGATCGCCGGATTGTTCTCATCGGTCATTTGATTGTCCACTTAGTTGCCTACCGTTTTTTATGAACAACGGCCGAACTCGGCGCGAAGGGCCTTGCCTTGCGCATCGAAGGCCGGGCAGGGGCCCAGTGCCGTTTCGCCGAGGCTGCGCCGGATCGGGGGGGTCGGGACGTTGATTTCACCGGAAGGCGTGCGAATTACGGACCGGTCAAGCTGGGGGTGACCGGACAGGGTCGCCACGTCGTTCACCGCGCCCGAGGCAATGCCCGCAGCGTCAAGCCGCTTCAGCATCTCGGCGCGGTCATGCGAGGCGAACACGTCCTTGATGAGAACTTCGAGCGCGGGTTTGTTTTCAATTCGCGACGTGTTGTCATGGAACCGGGGGTCGGTTGCCAAAGCCGCATCGCCCAGTATGTGTTCACAGAACCGTTGCCATTCGCCGTTGTGTTGCACGGTAATGACGACAAGCTGACCGTCCTTGCATTCATAGGCCCCGTACGGGCAAATGACCGTGTGGTTCAGTCCGACACGAGGTGTCGGCTTGCCAAGGTAATCGTGATACAGCAGTGGAACCGACATCCAGTCGGCCATCACATCAAACATTGCCACGGAAACGCCGCTGCCCTTGCCGGTGCGATCACGCCCGACAAGTGCTTCGCAGATTCCAGCATGGGCTGTCATACCGGTGGCGATATCGCAGACCGACACGCCCACCCGTCCTGGTCCGTCGGGTGTACCGGTCACTGATGCCAGACCGCTCTCGCATTGCACCAGAAGGTCATAGGCCTTGGCGTTGCGCATCGGGCCGTCTTCGCCATATCCGGTGATGTCGCAGGTCACTAGACGCGGGAAGCTCTCTCGCAGACTCGCGGAATCGAGCCCCAGCTTGGCCAGCGCGCCCGGCAGCAGGTTCTGAATAAACACATCTGCGTTTTCCAGCATCCTGAGCAGGATTTCACGGTCTTCGTCGGCTTTAATGTCCAAGGCGACCGATTCTTTGCCTCGGTTCAGCCATGTGAAATAGGCGCTTTCACCGTTGGCGGCGGTATCGTAGGCGCGGGCGAAATCGCCTGCGCCCTTGCGTTCGATCTTGATCACGCGCGCGCCGGCGTCGGCCAGCCGCGAGGAGCAAAAAGGCGCAGCGACTGCCTGTTCCAGCGCAACGACGAGTTTGCCGGAAAGGGGGGCTAAGTCTGAACCTGACATGAGTTTCTCTCAATTGATCCTGAAAGGTTGACTAAATCTAACAATTGTTAGAAAGATTATCAATACGCTTGAACAAAGACTGGGTCGCTTGAAGGAGAACGCCTATGCAGGATGCCAAAGGACCAGACCAGCTTTTCCAACGCGCGCTGGCAGAGGGAGAGATCCTGCTGCCCAAGTGCGACGACTGCGGGGCCTATCACTTTTTCCCGCGAGTCCTGTGTCCACATTGTCATGGCGCCGCGATTTCGTGGAAGCAGGCCACCGGCAAGGGACGGGTCTACACCACAACCGTCGTGCGCCGCAGCCAAAACCGCGGTGGCGACTACAACGTGTGCATGGTCGAGCTTCAAGAGGGCGTTCGAATGATGAGCCGGGTCGAAGACATTGCACCGGGTGAGGTCGCCATCGACATGGCTGTAACCGCTTTCGTGGGCGAGGCCGAGGGTGTTCCGGCCGTGCTCTTCAAGCCGTCGGAGGTATAAGTCATGACCACAGAACTTCGGGGGAAATCCGCCATCGTGGGAACCGGTCATGCCGGTTTCGGAGAAGCCCATGGCCTGACGGCCTATGATGTCATGGCGCAATCTGCGCTTGCGGCGCTTGGCGATGCCGGGCTGAAACTGTCCGACGTCGACGGGCTGTTCTGCACCATGATGGAAGACAGCATGCCGGCGCTTATGGCGGCGGAGTATCTGGGCATCCAGCCCCGTTTCATTGATGGCACGATGTCGGGCGGTTCGTCCTTCGTAAACTACCTGACGTCCGCGACCATGGCGCTTGATGCCGGTCTGTGTGATGTCGCTCTTATCGTCTATGGCTCCAACCAGCGCACCGCATCGGGCAGACTCGTGACCGCTTCACGTCCGCCGGCCTACGAGGCGCAATATAATCCGCGCTATCCGATCTCGGCCTATGCGATGGCCGCAGCCCGGCACATGCATGAATATGGCACCACCCGAGAGCAGCTGGCCGACGTGGCCGTTGCTGCGCGGGCATGGGCACAACACAACCCCGAAGCGTTCGAGCGCGGCCCGCTGACCCGAGAAGACGTGTTGGGCGCGCGCATGGTGGGCGATCCATTGACCGTGCGCGACTGTTGTCTTGTCACCGACGGCGGTGGCGCGATCGTGATGGTCCGCGCGGACCGCGCACGGGATTTCCCCAAGGTGCCTGTCTATGTGCTGGGCAGTGCGACGGCAAGCTCGCACCGGCAGATTTCCCAGATGAAGGATTTCACCGTGACCGCGGCCCGCGACTCGGGCGCGCGCGCCTTTGCGGCGGCCGGAGTGACCCCTGCGGATATCCAGGCGGTCGAGCTCTATGATGCCTTCACCATCAACACGATTTTGTTTCTCGAAGATCTTGGGTTCTGCGCCAAGGGCGAGGGAGGGGCCTTTGTCGAGGGCGGACGCATCGCGCCTGGCGGCGTCTTGCCGGTGAACACGAATGGCGGCGGCCTGTCCTGCGTGCACCCCGGGATGTACGGCATCTTCACAGTGATCGAGGCTGCTCGTCAGATCCGTGGCGACGCGCCGGGCATTCAGTCGAAGGATATCGACCTGGCGCTGGCGCATGGCAACGGCGGTGTGCTGTCCAGCCAGGTCACGGCGATACTTGGATCGCAAAACACGCTCTGACGGCAACTAAGGGAGGAAAGTAAATGCCATTGGATTTCGAGGCACTGTCGAACTGGGACTTTGAGGAAATCGAACAGACGCTGACCGAGCGGGATACCATCCTGTATGCACTCGGCCTTGGGTTCGGCGAGGATCCGACCGACAAAAAGGAGCTGGCCTATGTCTATGAGGACGGGCTCAAGGCAGTTCCCTCGATGGCGGTCATTTTGGGGTATCCCGGCTTCTGGCTGCGCGATCCCAAGACCGGCGTAAACTGGCAAAAAGTGCTGCACGGAGAACAGTGGCTCGACATCTACAAGCCGCTGCCGACACATGGCCGGATTGTCGGCCGCAGCAAGATCGACTTCATCGCCGACAAGGGCGAGGGCAAGGGAGCCGTCATTTACCAAAGCCGTGATATTATCGACGCGGACAGCGGTGAAAAACTGGCGCGCGTGGCGATGTCGGCTTTCTGTCGCGGTGATGGGGGGTTCGGCGGTGAGAACCAGGCAGGTCCGGCACCCGCAGTGCTACCTGACCGGGCGCCTGATCACATATGTGATATCGATACCCTGCCCCGCCAAGCCCTTATTTATCGTCTCAGCGGTGATTTCAATCCGCTTCACGCTGACCCGGATGTGGCCCGTTCTGTCGGGTTCGACCGCCCGATCCTGCATGGTCTGGCGACCTATGGGCTGGCGGCCCGGGCGATTCTAAAGACGTTGCTTGACTATGATTCTGCCCGGCTTGTCGGTCTGGATGTTCGGTTCTCGGCTCCGGTCTATCCCGGCGAAACCGTGCGGTTCGAAATCTGGGAAGAGGACGGCGAGGTCCGGTTTCGAGCGTCTATTCCTGCACGCGACGTGGTTGTTCTGAACAACGGCGCAGCGCGCTTCGCCTGAGGCAATGAAGATGGCTCAACCTCTCAAGGATATCCTGGTGCTGGATTTCAGCACCCTTCTTCCCGGTCCGATGGCGACGCTCATGCTGTCCGAGGCCGGCGCCGAAGTGATCAAGTTCGAACGGCCCGGAGTCGGCGAGGACGCGCGCCAAACCGAGCCCAGGATCGACGGAGAGAGCATCGGATTTGCCGTGTTGAACCACGGCAAGCGATCGGTGGCCATCGACCTCAAGTCAAGGGGCGCAGTGGAACGTCTGCGCCCTTTGATCGAGAAGGCCGATGTTCTGGTAGAGCAGTTTCGTCCCGGCGTGATGGACCGGCTGGGGCTTGGTTATGAAGCGTTGCGAAAGATCAATCCCGGTCTCATCTATTGTTCGATCACCGGCTATGGCCAGACCGGACCAAAGGCCAGCGCCGCCGGCCACGATCTCAACTACGTCGGTGATGCGGGTATCCTGTCGCTCAGTCGCGGACCGGATGACCAGCCAACAGCCCCGTTCGGGCTGGTCGCCGATATCGGAGGCGGAACCTATCCTGCGGTGATGAATATCCTGCTGGCCCTGATTGCGCGGCAGGCAAGCGGGCAGGGGACGCATCTGGATATCGCAATGGCCGAGGGGGCGTTCGCCTTTGCCTATTGGGCCCATGCCGAAGGTGTGATTGCCGGGCAGAACATCGAAAGCGGTTGCAGCCGTCTGACGGGTGGCCTGGCCCGTTATCGGCTTTATACGGCTGCGGACGGGCGTCAGATCGCCGTCGGCGCGTTGGAAGAAAAGTTCTGGCAGTCGTTCTGCGATGTCATTGGTTTGCCGGTGGCCCTTCGCGATGACTGGTCCGATCCAAATGCCTGTGCCGCAGAGGTTGCACGTCGTCTGAGGGAACACCCCTCGACCCATTGGGAGCCTTTGCTGGCTGCGGCAGATTGCTGCTGTTCGGTCGTGAAGACGCCCGCCGAGGCGGCGCGTGGCCCGCATTTCAAAGCGCGTGACGTGTTCGGGCGGACCGTAAAAATCTCCGGCCGGGACGCGCCCGCTTTGCCGCTGCCAATTGCCCCGGAGTTCCGTTCTTCCGGAAATTCGGTCGGAGTTGCAGCCACTCTGGGCGAAGACAATACGCGTTATGGCTTGGACCAACCAAAGACAGAGTAAATCCCGTTGACGGGCAGGTTTTGAATCGGTAATCTAACAATTGTTAGAAAAAAGGAGGGTCCAATGGACAAGTCTGACGATGACCTGCCGACTGAAGCTGAGCGTTATGTCATGCCATCGCGCTTTGTGGAAAGCGATAGCTTGGAAGTGCAGGGTTTCGTGACATCGGCTTTGCGTGATCTTCCTGTGGGCGCAACCAATCGAGATAAGGCGATCCGCCTGTTCGAAGCGGTGCGCGACGATATTCGCTATGATCCCTATTGTTTTGCGCTGGATGAGGACTCTTACCGTGCCAGCCGTATCGCTGGGGCGGAAGCGGCGTTTTGCGTTCCCAAGGCAATTCTTCTGGCGGCTTGTTTGCGTGCTGTGGGTATCCCTGCCGCTCTGGGGTTCGCGGATGTGCGCAACCACCTGAATACACCCAAGTTGCAGGAGTTGATGGGGACCGATCTCTTTATCTACCACGGCTATGTTCAGCTGTGGTTGGGGAATGAGGCCTACAAGGTGACACCTGCATTCAACATGGAACTGTGTGAAAGATTCGGGGTCAAACCCCTGGTCTTCGACGGCTATCACGACGCGCTCTTTCATGAGTTCGACGAACAGAATCACCGGCACATGGAATATGTGAACGACCGTGGTCTCTATTTCGACGCGCCGATGGGTGAGTTCCTGGTGGCGTTCAAGCAAACCTATCCGAAGCTGGAAGAATTCAACCGCATCCGAATATCCAAGGATGCGAGCGGATACGATGACGGTTTCGCAAAGGAGGGTGCCTCTTGAGGTATCTGGAAGACTTCTCGCCGGGCCAAGTCTATCGCTTTCGCAGCGCTCCGATGAGCGCGGATTCAATAAAGGCCTTTGCCAAGGAATGGGATCCGCAGCGGCTGCACACCGATGAAGACTATGCAACCGCCATACATGGCAGCCTGATCGCCTCGGGCTTTCAGACCATGCTTGAGGTGTTCAAGCCGGTCATGACCGAGATGATGGTCGATGTTGCCAATATCGGCGGCATGGGCTTTGACAATTTGCGCTGGCTGCGGCCTGTGCACCCGAACGAACCCCTTGATGTCGAACTGACGGTCAACTCGGTCACACCGTCAAAAAGCAAGCCCGACAGAGGTGTTTTGCACTATACGCTCAGCGCCAGAAACCCCGAGGGCGAGGTCGTTTTTTCGACCGACACCCCCGTGATGATCCAGCGAAAACAAAATGACACAAACTGATATCCTTTCCAGCGAACAAGAAGACCTTCGCCTGTTGCGCGAGAGCGTGCGCACGTTGTTTGAACGGGCGGGCGGAAGTGACAGAGCCCGACAACTCCGTGATGCCGGGGGCGGTTTCGATCCGGAGATGGTCCGGGAACTGGCCGAGGCCGGTGTTTTCGGCGTGGCGGTGCCCGAAGATCAGGGCGGGCTTGGCATGGGCCTAGCCGCCGGGGGTGTCATCGCCGAGGAAGTCGGCCGTGTGATTGCCCCGGAACCGGTCGTGTCGACGATCGGTCTGAGCCTCGGCCTTCTGCGCCGCCTTTGTCCGGATCATCCGAAGATGGCACAGCTCATCGGCGGCGAAATTTCATTGGCGGTTGCCTGGCAGGAACGCGGCCCCGACGGGGCGCCTGCCGATGCGACCTGCCGATACGCGGACGGAAAGCTGACCGGTAGCAAGGCCTGGGTCGTCGGTGCGATCGGTTCGCACGGGTTCCTTGTCGTGGCCGAACAGGATGATGGTCCGGTTCTGGTTCTGGCTGAGGCAGACGCGCAGGGGCTTGTCATCGACAAGCGGACGCAGGCGGATGGCAGCTCTCTGGGCGAGCTTTCGTTTTCGGGAACTCCGGCCGCGGAATTGGCCAGCAGCGGTGCGGTTCTCACTGCACTGGCCGAGGCTGTCGCCGATGCAACGGCGCTTGCCGCGGCCGAGCTTGTCGGCCTGAGCGAGCGCGCCTTCGAGATCACGCTCGACTACATCAAGACGCGGGAGCAGTTCGACAAGCCGATCGGATCATTCCAGGTCATCCAGCACCGTGCCGTCGACCTCAACGTGATGTGCGAGGTCGCGCAGGCCGGAGTGCGGGAGGCGCTTGCGCAGATGGACAGCGAAACCGATCCGAAGGTTCGGGCCCCGATTGCCAGCCGCGCCAAAGCGCGCGCCGTCACGGCCGCCAAGAAAATCACCCGCGACGCCATCCAGCTGCACGGGGCCGTCGGGTACACGGATGAGTTCGATATCGGGCTCTACCTGAACCGGGCGCTGGTGCTGTCGGCCTGGTTGGGCGACGATGCCTATCACAGGCGGATATGGTTCGAGGCACGCGAAGCAGAGGGGGCAGCACAATGACCGACTGGAACGCTATGACCGATGCAGAGTTCCGCAAAGAAGTGCGCCAGTTCTTCGAGGCGGAATATCCCGAGGAGCTGCGTCACCTGCCGCACCGACCGAAGTTCGCCGAGATCGAACATTGGCACCGCAAGCTTCACGCCAAGGGCTGGGTCGCGCCAGCCTGGCCCGCTGAATTCGGCGGTATGGGGCTGAACGCCGCCAAGTTGCTGATCTTTTACGAAGAGCAGCAGCGCTGGGGCGTCAATCGCGGCCGCGACATGGGCGTGCAGATGGTCGGGCCGCTGATCATCAAATTCGGCACCCAGGAACAAAAAGATTACTGGCTGCCGCGTATCCTGAGTTGCGAAGATATCTGGTGTCAGGGCTATTCGGAACCCGGCGCCGGGTCCGATCTGGCGAACCTGCGCACACGCGCAGAGATTGACGGCGACGACTTTGTCATCAACGGACAGAAGATCTGGACCACGATGGCGCATGACGCCACGCATATTTTCATGCTGGTGCGCTCCGATCCCGATGCGCCGAAGAAACAGCAGGGCATCAGTTTCCTGCTCGCTCCGATGGATCAACCCGGAGTCGAGGTGCGCACCATCACGACCCTGTCGGGCGAGACCGAGTTTTGCGAGGTCTTCTTTGACAATGCACGGACGCCCCGCGAGAACCTCGTGGGCGAGCTGAACAAGGGTTGGACGATGGCCAAGGCTCTCTTGAGCTTCGAACGCATTTTCATCGGTTCGCCAAGTCTGGCCCAGAACGCTCTGGGACAGCTTGAAAGCTTTGCCCGTGGCCGTGGCGCGTTTGACGATCCGGTGTTCCGTGACCGCTTTGCCCAGGCGGCACTGGATGTGGAAGATCATGCCGCGCTTTATGCCCGTTTTGCAGATCAGCTCAAACGTGGCGAGACGCTCGGTGCGGATGTGTCCATGCTGAAGATTTGGGTGACTGAATGCTTCCAGCGCATCACCGAGCTGATGATCGAAGCAGCCGGTCCCGATGGCGGCTCCATCGGGCCGCTTCAGGTCGGCAACGTAAGTGTCGATGTTCTGGCGAGTTTCTACAAGGCCAGACCTACCACGATCTACGGTGGATCGAACGAAATCCAAAGAAACATCCTGTCCAAGGCCGTCCTGGGACTGCCTGGCTGACTCAATACCCCACGGAGGAAATAGAACCATGTCGGATCGTTATGCAAAATACGATAAACTGAAATTTGACTACCCGGCGGATCGCGTCCTGCGCATCACGTTCGACCGGCCCGAGACATTCAACTCGGTCGATGCCGAAACCCACACTCAGATGACGGACATGTGGATCGATATCGACCGTGACCCAGACATCAATTCGGTCATCGTGACCGGTGCGGGCAAGGCATTTTCCGCCGGGGGTGATTTCAGCCTGATCGAAAACATGATTGGCAATTCGCACGAGATCATGAAGACGTGGAAAGAAGCCAAGGATCTCGTCTATAACATCATCAACTGCAACAAGCCGATCATTTCCGCGATCAATGGCCCTGCGGCCGGCGCAGGCCTTGTGGTTGCCATCCTGGCCGACATCTCGATCGCCGGAAAGAAGGCCAAGATTGTCGATGGTCATCCCCGCCTTGGTGTTGCCGCCGGTGACGTCGCGGCGATTATCTGGCCGCTGCTGACCTCGATGGCCAAGGCGAAATACTATCTGATGACCTGCAAGCCGGTGTCGGGCGAAGAGGCCGAGCGTATCGGTCTGGTATCAATGTGCGTCGAGGATGACGAGCTGCAGCAGATCGCGCTGGATACAGCCGTCGAACTGGCCAACGGCTCGCAAAGCGCGATTCGCTGGACCAAGTATTCGCTGAACAACTGGCTGCGCCAGGCCGGGCCGATCTTTGATGCGTCGACCGCGCTGGAGATGCTTGGCTTCATGAGCGAGGACGTCAAGGAAGGTGTGTTGTCGCACCGCGAGAAGCGCGCGCCGAACTTCCGTAAGGACTGCCCGCTTTAACGCCCGATTGGACGAGGAGGCATGGAAATGTCTGATGATATCTACAAAGATATAGCTCAAGCCTATGCCGCTGCGGCCGAAAAAGCTCCTGGCCTGAAATCGCGATTTACGGCTGCCGGATTCGATCCGGCAGCTGTCACATCGGTGGCGGACCTCTCGCGTCTTCCAGTGATGAAAAAAGAAGAGCTTCTGAAGATCCAGCGCGAGAACCCGCCCTTTGGCGGGTTCCTGGCCTCGGATCTGAAGGATGTCGGGCGGATCTACGTGTCCCCCGGCCCGATTTTCGAACCGGCCCTTTCGGACGGTGGCGGCCACGGCCTTGACCGGCTGTTCAAGGCGGCAGGCGTGGGGCCGGGGGATATCATCCTGAACACCTGGATGTATCATCTGGTGCCCGCGGGGCTTTTGTTCGACGAAGCGGCACAGGCCGCAGGCGCCACGGTGATCCCCGGAGGCGTCGGCAATACGGAGCTTCAGGCACAGATCATCGCCGAAACCGGCGTGACTTCGATCTGCGCTTCGACCGCGTTTTTCCTGACGCTGGCGGACAAGGTGATCGAAACCTATGGCCGCGACGCATGGAAGGTGAAGACAGCCTTCCTCGGCGGTGAGATGGGCGACTGGATGGCCAAGCGCCGCCGGATCGAGGCCGAATACGGCGTGTCCACCTGGGCCGCCTATGCCACCGCCGATCTGGGCCTTGTCGCCTATGAGGATGGCGGCGAAGGCTACCTGGTTCATCCCGACCGCGTGGTGCAGATCTGCGATCCGGTCAGCGGCGAACAGGTCGCTCATGGCGAACCTGGCGAGGTTGTCGTGACCGCGCGCGATGCCACCTGGCCGATGATCCGGTTCGGCACCGGCGACAGCGCCTTTGCCCTGGAAAGCAACGCGGATGGCACCGTCAGCCGGATTTCAGCATTGCAGGGACGGGTCGGGGCAGCGGTCAAAGTGCGCGAGATTTTCGTTTATCCGCGCGTGGTTGAAGAAGTTGTCATCGGCACGCCGGGCGCAAAGGCCGCGCAGGCCGTGGTAACGCGCGAGAACGATCGCGACATGATCCGCCTCTCGCTTGTGCTGGAAGACGGTGCCGACGCTTCCGCCGCAGAAGCAGCCGCCGCTGATACCTTCAAACTGCATGCACGAATTCGTGCTGACGAGGTGAACATTGTTTCGGAACTACCCGAAAATGCAGAACTGATCGTCAACCAAAAAGACCGCTGAGATCGGGTTCTGTGCGCTTTGCCTGAATCCGACCTTTTAGCCGACACTGGCACGCGGGTTTTCGTGGACCCAAGACTTTCAACTTGGCGAAGGTCTTGGGGATCCCGGCCCCGCGCGCCCGTGGGGTGTCGCGGAAAGCGGCACAGGTCAAACGTGGTCGAAATCGACTGTCAGTTTTTTGGTTTTCGGACGGGCCTGGCAGGTCAGGACAAAGTTCTCCTTCAACTACCAAGGCTCCAAAGCATAGTTCAGCGTCATCTCTGCCTCGCCTTCGATAACTTTGGCGCGGCAGGTGGAACACATTGCGCCCTTGCAGCAATAGGGTAGTTCGATACCTGCTGCGGCGGCGGAGACCACGCTTTCCTGATCAGGTGTCATCACAAAGCTGCGGGCGGTGCCATCATGGATCGCCGTGACCTGAACTCCTTCTCCAGTGGCGGCTTCCGCCGTAAGCGGCGCAAGCGTGACGGTGGCGGTATTGTCAGCATCGGCGGGAGCGAACAGCTCGTCATGAAAACGGTTCTCTTCAACGCCTAGGTCGCGGAGCGCGGTCTTGAGTTCCTGAATCATCTCGGCGGGGCCGCAAAGAAAAGCATCTTCTATTTCTGCCGGAGCGAACAGGGCACCGGAGAACTTGCGCAGCTTTTCCGCATCAAGCCGGCCCGAGAATAGTGGGGAATCGGTGCCTTCGCGCGTCAGTGTATGAAAAAGAGAGAACCGTCCGGGATAGGTATCCTTGAGATCGTTCAATTCGTCGCGGAAGATGATGGAACTTAGCGTTCGACTGCCGTAAAAAAGGATGAAGTTGGCCCCGGCCTCGGTGGCAAGCACCGAGCGGATGATCGAAATGATTGGAGTAGTTCCACTGCCCGGGGCCAGGGCGAGATAGGTGCGTGGTCCGCCTTGTCGTATCTTTGATCCGAATGTGCCTTCGGGCGTCATGACATCAAGTTCGGTGCCCGGTGGCAGTTCGCTATGAACGAAAGAGGAAAACGCTCCGCCTTCCAGCAGCTTGACCAGAACGCGCAACTCGCCATCGTCTCGGCCGGAGCTGACCGAATAGCATCGCCGCACACCATCGATATCATCGGCACGGCGCAGCGTGACGTACTGGCCCGGGATGAATTGATAGTCGTCCGCCAGATCTTCGGGATTGGGCGAGCATTTCGCCGAACTGCTGGCGGGGCAGGATGTCGACGTCACATTGGCCGCCCGCCGCGTCGCCCGCTTGTCTGAGCTTTCCGCAAAGATAGCGGCGGAAGGGGGGCAGGCCGATGTGATAGAGATGGACGTGGCGGACCCGAAGTCGGTGGAAGCCGCGCTGAAGGGACGGGTCTTTGACACTGTCATCAACAATGCCGGAACGACGGCATCTCTTCCCGCATTGGAACACGGGCCGGCCGAAATCGACGCGATCATAGACACAAATCTCAAGGGCGCATTTCATGTCGCACGTATCGCCGCCAAAGCGATGATTGATGCCGGACGCGGGGGCTGTATCGTCAATGTCGCCTCGTTTCTGGGCACACGGGTGGCCAGCCATGTGTCCGCCTATGCCGCGTCCAAGGAAGGGCTGATTCAACTGACCCGGTCTCTGGCGCTTGAATGGGCGCGGCATGGCATCCGGGTGAATGCCATCTGCCCCGGTTATATCGAAACCGACCTGAACCGTGAGTTTTTTGCCACTGACGCGGGACAGGCATTGATCAAACGCGTCCCGCAGCGCCGGTTGGGGCATGATCCGTTGGCCGCCCCCCCCGGACCGGGGGCCTACGATAAGGCGACCGGGAATCCCCGGCCGCAATTCTTAGAGTCACGATTTCAGAACGCGTTAAGCCCGGTCAGGTTGCGCCCGATGACCAGTTTTTGGATTTCGGTGGTGCCATCGGGAATCGGCATGACCTTTGCATTGCGGAAGTGCCGTTCAACGTCGAACTCTTTGGTGATGCCGTTGCCGCCGTGGATCTGCACCGCTTTGCCGGCGATTTCGACGGCCATTTCGGTTGCATACCATTTCGCCATCGAGGTCTGGGTGTCACAGCGCACGCCCAGGTCCAGAAGTTGCAGCCCGCGCTGGCACAACAGGCGCGCGGCATCCAGGTGCGTGGCCATGTCGGCCAGGTAGCCTTGAATCAACTGGTGCCCGCCAATCGGCTTGCCATGCTGCTCGCGTTCCTGGGCATATTTGACCGCACATTCCAATGCCGCCTGACCAATGCCGATGCTGGTCAGGCCAACAAACACACGCGCGCTCTCAAACAGTTTCAACGTCTGGAACAGGCCGCCGCCTGCATTACCCAGAACATGCTCGGCGGTGGTTTCCGCCCGGTCGAAAAACAATTCACAGGTCGATGCACCGACAAGTCCCATCTTGCGCAATTCGCGGCTCTCATAGTTGCCGGTGTCGCGGTCGACGATGACCATGGAAATACCGTCGTCCAGATTGCAGACAACGATGGCGAAATCCGACTGGGCCCCATTGGAAATCCAGAGCTTCTGGCCAGTGACGAAAATCTTATCGCCCTCTCGGTCCGCACGTGTCTTGACCTCGCGTACGTTCGAACCGACCTCTGGTTCGGAAATACAGGTGGCACAGATCCGTTCGCTGCGCAGGAGCGGCTTCAGATAGGCCTCTTTCTGCGCCACATTTCCCAAGAGGTTGACCGCGAACACGGCATGACCCTGAATCAGCACCGCGATTGCCAGATCGGCCCATATCCGGGCCAGTTCCTCGTATAGGATGCCATAGGTCATGCGGTCGATTCCGGCACCGCCTTCCTCTTCGGGGATCAGGCCGCTGATCAGCCCGAATTCCTCGACCTTGGCGAACAGGGACTTCAGGGTTTTCGCATCGGGGGGGTGGCCGAGGTTCTCGTATTTCTCGGCCAGCGGCGCGAACTCTGCCTCGGCCATCTTGCGGAAGTTTTCCAGCAACATGCGTTGCTCATCTGTATAGATTGCCTGAGCGGCGGCGATCACGTTTTCCATGGTTCGTCTCCTTGTTTCAACGGCCCAGAATGATGACGCAGGCGGCCGCTTCTTCTACCCCGTGCAACCCCCCGCCGTTTTCGGCGATGGCATTCTTTGCCCCTTCGACCTGGCGCGCGCCAGCTTCGCCGCGCAGTTGCGTGACCAGTTCGAAAACCTGCCCTATCCCTGTGGCACCGACCGGGTGGCCCTTGGATTCCAACCCGCCCGAGGGGTTCACCGGAATGCGTCCGCCGATCTTTGTCTCGCCGCGCAGACTGGCGGGACCGCCCTCGCCGAATTCGACAAATCCGAGGTTCTCGATCTGGATCACTTCGCCCACGGCCGTGGCGTCATGCACTTCGGCCACCGATATATCCTCGGGGCCGATCCCGGCCTGTTCATAGGCCTCAAGCGCGGCAAGCCGGGTCAGGTGGTTCTTGTAATCTTCCGGCGGACGATCGGTGCCCGAGCGCAGGATCGCGGCCTTGACCTTGATCGCGCGCGCGGGATCTAGGCCCAGACGTTTTATCCCCTCGCCGGTGCATAAAACGGCCGCAGCGGCCCCGTCCGAGATCGGGGCGCACATCGGCAGGGTCAGCGGATAGGTGATCGGCGGCGCGGCCAATACCTGATCGACGCTCATGGCTTCTCGGTATTGCGCCAGTGGATTATGCACGGAATGCGCATGGTTCTTGGCGGCGACGGCGGCGAACTGTTCCTGAGTTGTGCCAAAGGTCTTCATGTGCAGCCGGGCGAAGCCTGCGTAGACATCCATGAACACGCTGTAGGGCTTGGGCGATTTCGATCCTTCGGGTTCCTCGACCCCTGCACCCAGATCGGCCAGCCGTTGCGCGACCTCTTCGCTGTTGCTGACGTCCCAGCCGCTGTCGAAGGCCGAAAACATCAACGCACGGTCGTCAGAATACATCTTTTCGGCGCCCACGGCGAGACAGCAGTCGCCATTGCCGGCCTTGAGGAAATCGACTGCCAGTTTGAACCCGGTCGAGGCGCTGGCGCAGGCGTTTTCGACATTCACCACCGGAATGCCCTGAATGCCCATTTCACGCAGCGCGATTTCGCCGCGGATCATGTGCTGGCCCTCCATGTGGCCCTGCACCGCGTTCGAGAAGAATGCGCCGTCGATACGATCTGCCGTCACTCGGGCATCGGAAAGCGCGGCGGCGACGGCCTCGCCGGTCATGTCCTTGATGGTTTTGTCCCGGAACTTTCCGAACGGCGTCATCCCGACGCCAACGATGTAAATGTCCTGCATCGTTTGTCCTCCTGACCTAGTATCCGCGAAACTGCGGTTTTCGTTTTTCATTGAACGCCGACAGACCCTCGTGCATGTCCCAGGATCGCATGTGCGCGCGCAGGTTCAGCATCTCTTCGGAAAGCGCGGCGGTTTCGTCCACGTCCAGCGACCGATTGGCAACCGTCTTCATGCGGCGTAAGACCGCCGGGCTTTTTTCTGCCAGCCTGTCGGTAAAGGCCTGCACCGCTTGTCGCAGGTCTTCGTCCGCGACGACCTTGTTCACCAGTCCCCAGTCCATCATGTCCCGTGCCGAAACGTTCTCGCCCGAGAACAGCAGGTATTTCGCGCGGTTCAGGCCAATCCTACGCGGCAGGATCGCCGCACCGCCGGCCCCGGGAAAGACGCCAAAGTTGGAATGTGCGTCGCCCAGTTGCGCGCTTTCGGCGGCAAAGACCAGATCGCAGGCCATCACCATTTCCAAACCGCCCGCCATCGCCAGCCCGTTCACTGCGGCGATCACCGGTTTCGGGCCATGTCGCATCAGCCCAAACGTGTGATCGACAAGATCCAGAAGATCCGGCTCGCCTGGTGCATGTTTGGCGCCAGCAACTTCTTTCAGATCGGCACCGGCGCAGAATGCCCGGCCAGAGCCGGTCAGGACAATTGTACGCACCCCATCGTCGGCCAGCGCCGATTCCAGTGCTGCCGCCATCTCGCGCAGCATCTGCGTTGACATTGCGTTGAGCTGTTCGGTGCGCTGGAAGGTAATCCATTCAGTTTTTTCGACCCGCTCAACGAATAGCGTCTGCTTTGCTTCACTCATGCTAAGCTCCTGATAATTATACATATTATTGGTTTTTCGCCTTGTCTTTTGCGGCGATTTGCGCTGCACTCGGGCGGACCCGCACGTGGAAAACAAAAGAGCTGGAGATTGATATGAGCACTACACCCCTGGCCGGCCTGAAAATTCTCAGCCTTGCCGAACAGTTTCCCGGTCCCTATGCCACAATGCTGTTGTCCGACATGGGAGCCGAGGTGATCATGATCGAACGACCGGGTGTCGGCGATCCGGCCCGGCAATTTCCGCCCTTGTTCCGGGCACTGAACCGAGGCAAGCGCAGCGTTGCGTTGGATCTGAAATCGGCCGAGGGGCTGGCACGGTTTCGCGAACTGGCCAAGGAATCGGATGTCATCGTCGAAGGGTTCCGCCCTGGCAAGCTTGCGGCCTTGGGTGCCGGTTTCGAGGACATGCGTCGTGTCAACTCGCGGCTGGTTTATGTATCGATTTCGGGTTACGGGCAGGACGGCCCCTATCGTGACAGGGCTGGCCATGACCTGAGCTATGAAGGGGTTGGCGGTTTGCTGGCCGATCAGGCCGATGCAAAGCAGCCCGGCCCTGTGCCGCCGATCCCCCTTGCGGATGTTGGCGCGGCGTTGTTCGCGGCGATCGCAATCCTGTCGGCGGTGGTGTCGAGCCAGCGCACAGGGCAGGGGCGTTACGTGGACGTGTCCATGTCGGATGCGGTGGTTTCGATGTTGACCGCATTCCTCGTTCCCGCCGCCAATGGAACACCGCTGGGCGAATTTATCGCCGAGCCGGGCTATGGCGTGTTCACCTGCAAAGACGGCAAGCTCTTGACCTTGTCCATCGCGCATGAGGACTGGTTCTGGAAACCGTTCTGCGATGTGATCAACAGGGCGGATCTTGCGCCGTTGACAGGCCGCGACCGTGTCGCCCGCAAGGCCGCGCTGCGCGAAGAAATCGCGGCGATTTTGGTCAACAAGACGCGCGCCGAATGGGGCGACCTTCTGGATAAGGCGGGGGTGCCATGGGGTCCGGTCAATTCCCTGGTCGAAACGTTGGACGACCCCCATGTGCGTGCGCGCCAGCTGCTGCGCAAGATTACGCATGACGGCGGCAAGGCCGAGACTTTTATTGTCCAGCCGTTGAAATTCGATGGTTTCGAAACCGCGATACCGGATCTGCCCCCCGAGCTCGGGGCAGATAATGACAGCGTTTTTTCGGACAGCTCCAACTAGAGGCGGCAGCCGTCCGATGGCGGCTCTAGCAGGCAAAAGAATACCCGCCATTCACCGGATAGGTTTGACCGGTGATCCAGCTGGCAGCATCCGAGCAGAGGAACAGGATCATTCCGGCGGGGTCTTCCGGCTCGCCCAGACGGCGGATCACGTACTGCGACAATGCCCGCTTCTCGGTCTCTGCATCCGGGATCAGGTCGGCGACAGCCGGAGTTCTTGTGCCCCCCAAGGCGACGCAATTCGCGGTGATCCCGAACCGGCCGCCGGCCTTTGCAATTGCCCGCATGAAGCCGGCCGCACCGGCCTTGGCCCCGGAATAAACCGCCAGATGCGGTTCACCGACACGGCCGGCGTCGGAAATGACGGTCACAATGCGCCCATAGCCACTGTTAACCATCAACGGCATGGCGTGACGGGTGCAGTTCAGCACCCCATCGAAATTGGTGGCCATCCAGCGGCGCCATTCGTCGGGATCGGATTCCCAAAAAGGGACCAGATCGTCGAGCCGCGATGTCGGCCCGGCGTTGCCCGCATTGTTGACCAGAATATCCACGCCGCCAAATGTGGTCTGCGTTTCGGCAAACGCCGCGCCAACCGCGTCGAAATCCGAGACGTCGAAGGCGAGTGGCAGAGCCTTTGCACCCGCTGCCTCCACTTCCGCGGCAACGCTTTCGGCCCGTTCGGCGTGAAAATCGTTGACAACGATGGCACCGGCTCCGTGTTCCGCCAGATAAAGCGCGGCTTGCCGACCAACGCCTTGCCCCGCTCCGGTTACAAATGCGGTACGACCTTTGATGGAAAGCAGGTTACTCATCTTCGTTCCTTTCTATCCCAGCCATCTCTTCCGGCGGCGATAGTGTTTGATATCTCGATAGCTTTTGCGCTCGCCCGATGCGGTGACGCCGAGATAGAATTCCTTGATGTCCTCGTTGTCAGCAAGCTTGTCGGCAGGGCCGTCCATCACGATCCGGCCGTTCTCCATCACATAGGCATAGTCGGCGATCGATAGCGCCGCGGCGCTGTTTTGTTCGACCAGGAAGAAGGTCGTGCCTTCTGACTTGAGCTGCTTGAGCACTTCATAAACATCCCGGATCATCATCGGGGCCAATCCCAACGACGGTTCGTCGATCGCGATGATCTTGGGGCTGGCCATCATGGCCCGGCCGATCAGCAGCAGTTGTTGTTCGCCACCAGACATGAAGCCAGAGGTGCGGTTGCGCAGGTCCGCAAGCCGGGGCATCAAGGTGTAAACATGGTCCAGGCGCTTTTTCAGCTCGGCGGAGTTGGGCACCATGTGCCCGCCGACGATCAGGTTTTGCTCTGACGTCAGATGCCGCAAAACGCGCCGCCCTTCCATCACATGGATGAGACCGTTCTTCACGACTTCCGAGGCTTCCATGTTCTGAATGGGAGTTCCGTCCAGAACGATGGACCCCGCCGAAACGGTTCCATCCTCGGATTTGAGCGTTCCCGAGATGGCTTTAAGCGTCGTGCTTTTTCCTGCGCCATTGCCACCGAGCAGAGCAACACATTGTCCCGCACGGACTGTCATGGACACGCCTTTGAGCGCCAGGATGACGTCGGAATATGTCACCTCTACGTTGTTGAGTTCCAGCATGGTCATATTGCCCGGGGCTAAGGATCAGAACGGGCGCCGCGACTGCGGCGCCCGGATTAATTCACCATTTCTCAACTTGCGGAACGTCGACACCCGTTGCCGCGATGGTGATTTTCCCATCTTTGACGGTGCCCACATTCACTTTGAGGCCTTCCAATGGGAACGGTGCTTCTGGCGTAAAGGACAAGGTCGGCAGGAACCCATGGGTTTCTTCGGTGGTGATCGGTTTGGCAAAAAGCGCCTCACGTACCATCTCTCCGGTCAGGCCCTCGGCGCCGTTCGCCTCGATCGCGTGATCGATCACGGTCACGGTATAGAGACCCTGAGATACGCCCATTGCGGTCACGACGTTCCAAGGTGCTTCGAGTCCGTAATCGGCAACCAATGTCTCGTAGAATTGTCGCGCGGGAGTGTCCTCATCGGCCGCAATCGCCATGCCGTAGGCTTCAAAGTCCCCCTCCATTTGCTCAAGCCCGCCAAGCGCGCCACCCGAGGCTGGAAGCCCGTTATGCGAACTCATCATGATCGGGATGTTCGCCCCGTTGGCCTGCAGCCCACGTTTCGCGGCAACCACGATAGAGGTGTTAGTTTGGATTACCAGCGCCTCGGCCCCGGCTCGTACAACGCGGCGCATTTGCCCCGTCAGATCGGTGGGTTGAACTTCGGTATAGATGACCTCGACGAGGTCGATCTCCTCGGGGTGCTCTTCGGCATAGAGTTCAAGGCCCTTTGCCATGTCGACATAGGCAGGCGATGCTTCGGAGGCGAGGATCGCAACCTTGAGCGGTTCGTCTCCTCCGCGCTGTTCACGCATCCAGTTCAGAAAGCCGACACTTTCGTGCGAATAGGTCGGGCGTGGGTTGAAAATCCAGGCATCCGGTTGCCAGGCAAAACCGTAGGCCGCTGTGGCCATGAACATCGGGATTTTGTCTTCCGGCAGGCGTTCGGAAAGGGCCGCGACGTCAGGCCCGCCGAGGCCGACAACCGCAATCGGGTCCAGTTCCGATTTGATCCCGGGCCAGAGACTTGCCACCTGTGCCGCGTCATAGCGGGTTTCGTAGTTTTTGTAGTTCAGCGTGACGCCAAGTTCCTTGCCGCGGGTTTCATTCCACCAGGTGAACACAGCTTCGCGTCCGCCTGCCAGGATGGGCATGATGTCAGCATAAGGGCCGGAAAAGTCCGACAGCAGGGCGAGATTATAGGTCTCTTCGGCCTGCGCCTTCAAAGGCATGGTCGCCGCGGCCGCCAAGGCAGCCGCTGCCAGTAAGCCGCGAAGACCTCGATTCGATTGGTAAGTCATATTCTTCCTCCCAGGTTTAGAGCCGCTCTATTTCTCAGTAAGGAAACGGCCAGATACGGTATGACGACTTCAGGATGTTCCAGCGGTGCATCAGCCCCTTGGGTTCGAGGATCATAAACAATGCGATCACGCCGCCAAGAACGACATTCATGCCAGCGAACACGATGTCACCGCCAAGGAATGATACCGAGTCGGCGATATTGGGGCCGACCGTCGCGATAATTTCCTGGATGATGCGGATAATGAAGACGCCGATCAGGGCCCCCACGATTGAACCCATCCCGCCGACGATGATCATCGCGACGAAGAAGATCGAGTGAAACAGGGTGAACTGGTCTACCCCCACGAAGCGGATCAGATAGGCCCAAAGCGCCCCGCCGACGCCCGCATAGAAAGCGCCGATCAGGAAGGCATTTGCCTTTGTGGCCGCGACATTGATCCCCATTATACCCGCGGCCACGTCATCATCCCTGACCGCCACGAAGGCACGGCCGAAGCGTGACCGAACGATCCCGAACGCGCCCGCCACCATGATCGCGGTCACGGCGAAATTCAGATAGAACTGCGAAGATTCGCTGACAAATCGCAGCCCGAAAAGCTCGGCCGGGGGCACGGTGATACCGTTCGACCCACCCAGCCAGGTTGACGGCAGGTTCAATACGGCAAAGTGGAACAGGAACTGAGCTGCAATCGTGGTCAGTGCCAGATAGAACCCCTTGATCCGCGCCGCGGTCAAGCCAAAGAGAAAGCCGAACAGCGCAGCCGAGAGCCCGGCCAGAGGAATGGTCAGCAGAAACGTAAGGCCGGTCTTCGAGGCCAGTATCGAGGCCGTATAGGCGCCGACCCCCATGAACGCCGCCTGACCCAGGTTGATCTGGCCCGCATAGCCGGTGCAGATCTGAAGCCCGACGGCGATGACGGCGCTGATCATCATCATATTCAGGATAGCGATGATACGGCTGCTCACCAGGTAAGGCGCCAACAGCAGTAGAGCCATGAATACGACGAGGGCCAGAAACTGCCAGCGCGTTCGGATCAAACGTCTGTCACTGCGATAGCTTGTCGGGAATACGCCAGAAGGATCCATGGATTACACCCGTTCGATTGTGCGCCAGCCGAACAGGCCGGTCGGCCGGATCAGCAGAATGGCAAGCATTATGATATATGGAACGACACTGCCGAGCGAGCCACCGATCAACGGATCAAGGTAGTTGGTGGTCAAGCTCTGCGCGATGCCGATGATTATTCCTGCCAAGATAAGCCCGCCGATGGATTCCAGCCCGGCAAAGAGCGCCACCGGCAGGGCCGCGAACCCGATATCCGAGGCCAGGAAGGTCAGCGATTTGCCGCTGAGAAAGATCATCGCACCAATTGTGGACAGGATTGCCCCGAGAACCCAGGCAACGGCAATCGAGCCTTTCACCGAAATGCCCATCGAGGAAGCTACGACGTGGTCCTCCGCCACAGCGGTCATACGGAGGCCGGACCGGGTCCGGTTGAAGAACCACGACAGGCCGACGGCCGCGACAATGGTGATGATCCCACCTATCAGGAGGTTCATCGGGATCAACATATCGCCGAGGAACAAGGGTTTCAGCGGAAAAATGATCGGGAAGGGTCTTACCGCGGGACCGAACACAAGCAGCACCAAACCGCGCAGCAGGATCAAAAGGCCGACGGTGACCATGACCATCGAGAAAACCGATTCACCGATCAGCTTTGTCAGGAAAATCCGTTCGATTGCGTACCCGACCAGCCCGGCCAGAACCAGCGAAAGGGGTATCGACAACCAAAGGCTAAGCCCCGCTTGCATCGTTGTGAACCAGACGATGAACCCGCCGATGATCACAAGCTCGCCCTGCGCGAAGTTGAACACCTTGCTGGCGCGGTAAATCACAACAAAGCCCATGGCCACCAGCGAATACAGAAGGCCGATCAAAGCCCCGGTAATGATGTCATTGATGAAATAGACCATTGTCGCCGACCTCCTTTAAGATTTGGACTGCCGCTTGGCAGCCTTCGATGCGTTTTCAACATCCGACACGCGAACCGTGGTCTTGAGAACGCCTTGACGGCCGTCCTGATAGGTCACAGCGATTTCGAGATCTGTCTCGTCATCGCCAGCATAGATCGCCTCGACGAGCTTGGCATACCGTTCCTCCAGAAAGGCCCGGCGAAGCTTTCGGCTGCGGGTCAACTCGCCTTCATCCGGGTCGAGTTCCTTGGGAAAATTCGCAAAACGTGCCACGCGCGAGCCTTCGGGCAGGAGCGCATTGATGCGCGCCACTTCGCCTTTGATAAGGTCCAGAACTTCGGGTTTCTGCGAGAGATCGGTGTAGGTCGAAAAGCTGATCTTGTTCTCTTCCGCCCAACGCCCGAGAACTTCCATATCGATATTGATAAGCGCGCTGACGAAGCTCCGGGTTTCGTCGCCCAAGGTCATGAGATCCTTGATGAAGGGGCTATACCGCAACCGCGTTTCGATGAATTGCGGCGGATAGCTGTGCCCATTTGCCAGGCGGCGCATATCCTTGACACGGTCAAAGAACAAAAGCTCGCCGTCGTCGGTCATCGACACCGCGTCACCGGTCTTGTACCAACCGTCTTCGGTCAATTCCTCTGCGGTCTTTTCGGGCTTGCCGTGATAGCCACCGAAGCCCGATCCGCCACGCACCTGAAGCTCCCCTTCGTCCGAGACCCTGTATTCCAGCGGTTCGCCGTAGTTCGTGTTGCTTTGCATCCAGCTGCCGCTGGTTTCCAGCTGATAGCTTTCGCCGACATGCGCGGTCAGAAGGCCGATTTCGGTCGCGCCATACACGTTGCGCAGCTTAACCCCCATCGCGTGGAACATACGAAAGACGTCAGGTGCCATCAGGGCGCCGCCGCTCATTGCGTTTTTGGCCTTACCAAGGCCAAGATTGTCGCGCAGGTGATGCAGCACCAGAGCTTCGGCAAAGGGAAGCTGCAGGCGTGCGGCAAGGCTGGGGCTACGCCCCTCCAGCCGTTCCACATAAACGTCGTGGCCGACCTTCATGCCCCAGTTGTACATCGCATTGCGGATTTTGCCCGCCCCCAGCATCCGGGCCTGAACGATGGAGGCGAGATTTTCCCACTGGCGCGGGCTGAACACCAGTGCGTCGACCGCCAGTTCGCGAATGTTGGTCAGTACGTCTTCAGGGCCTTCGGGGAAATTGACGACCATGGGCGCGATCAAACCGATCGACAGGCCGAAAATCTGTTCCGTGACCCAGGCCGGCGAAATGTAGGTCAGGTATTCGGTGCCCGGCGCGATTTCGATTGCCCCCATCACCCGCGAGCAATTGTCGAACAGGTAGCGATGGCTGATGACAACGCCCTTGGGTTTTCCCGTGGTACCCGAGGTATAGGACAGCAAGGCGGTATCGTCCGCCCGTCCACGTTTTACGTGTTCTTCAAATCTGGCGGGTTCCTTGGCGTGGATCTGACGCCCTGCCGCGCTCACACTTTCAAACGAATGCAACAGGGGATGATCATAGCCCCACAGACCGGAATCGTCCCAGTAAACGACCGCCAGGGCGCCCGAGTACTTGCCCGCAATCTCGATGCATTTATCGACCTGCTCCTGATCCTGCGCCAGAAAAATCCGCGTTTGCGAGTCTTCGGCCAGATACAGAATCTCTTCAGCGTTTTGATCCGGATAGACAGACAGGACTTTGCCGCCTAACGACTGGACGGCGTATTCAGCCCAGAAATGTTCGGGTTCGTTTTCGCCAATCATCATGACGGATTCGCCAGCCGACAAGCCCAGGTTCTCCAACCCGAGAGCCAGGGCGCGAACCCTGTCAAGAACATCGGCCCAGGTGAATTCACGCCAGATGCCCAGGCGCTTGTGCCGTTCGGCGAGGTTGGTCGGTGTGGATGTCGCTCGCGCGAGCAAAACCTGCGGCAGGGTTTCGCTATGTGTCACTGCTGGGTCCGAAAAGACCATTGCTGTCCGTTGTTTGACCATGCCGCTACCCCAGATATGCCTTTATGACAGCCGGGTCCTTCTGGATTTCTTCCGGGGTGCCTTCGGCGATGACCCGCCCGAAATCCAGCACCACGATCCGGTCGGCAAGGTCCATCACGACGCCCATGTCGTGCTCCACCAGAACTACCGGAATCTTGCGCGCCTCGCGCACATCGAGAATGAAGCGCGCCAGGTCTTCTTTTTCCTCCGAGTTCATGCCGGCCATCGGTTCATCCATCAGCAGGATCGACGGTTCCTGCGCCAATGCACGGCCCAGATCGACACGCTTGCGCAACCCATACCCCAACGTGCCCACGGGCCGGTTGCGGATTGCCTCGATCTCGAGAAAATCGATGATCTCCTCTGCGGCTTCACGATGTTCCGATTCCTCGCGCATCACGGGACCGAACTGGAAAAAGGCCTGGACTACATTCGATTTCATCAGCATGTGGCGGCCGATCATAATGTTTTCCACCACCGTCTGCCCGGCAAAAAGATGGGTGCCCTGAAACGTCCGCGCCAGACCGCGCCGGGCGATCTGGTCAACACGCAGGCCGGTCACGTCCTGCCCGGACAATTCGACACGGCCCTTCTGCGGACGGTAGAAGCCCGCAGTCACGTTCAGAAGTGATGTTTTTCCGGCTCCGTTCGGTCCGATAATTGCAAGCAATTCATCGTCGGCCACAGAAATGCTCACATCGTCGAGCGCGGTCACACCGCCAAATTTCAAAGTTGCACCACGCACCGCAAGCGGTGAGGATACGTGCCCGTTATTCGTGGTCATGTTGCGGCCCGTGCTTTTGCCCCACACCTCATGGAGGCGCGCATAGCCTGACCGCACGGTTTTTCGTTGGTTACGAGTTTTCCTCGCATTGTTCCTCCTCCCACCTCTAAATTCAGAGGTTTGCCTGGTTTATTTACCAAGTTTCTCCGCCATTCCTAACAGATGTTAGAAAATTTGGTCAACAATTGAATTCGCTACCGAAGAAAAACGATCAGACAGCCGCGTACTCTGCGGAAAAGCTTCGAAGACCGTTTTGATCCTGACACCAGACTGTCCCGGAGGTGCCGGTCTCTTCATTGTGCAGTTGCAATTCGCAGGGCAGGGTGAGTGGCGCGAGTCCGCGAAAAGAAAACCGGTGAGGCGATGTTTTCAACGCATCCGCCGCCAGATTCAGAAGTAGCGTGGCTTGCAAGGGGCCATGGACAACAAGCCCGGAATAGGCTTCGGTTTCGGTGGCGTAGATGTGGTCATAGTGAATGCGATGGGCATTGAACGTCAGCGCCGAATAGCTAAACAGCAGAACAGGATCCGGTGTCAGGGTCGATCTGAGCGTGGTGGGGTCACCCGCGTCAGGTGCGCTCTCGCCCGTGCGGGGGGCGGAAATCTCACGATAAACGATCGTTTGCTGCTCCCGGATACAAAGCCGGTTGCCACTCAGATACTCATGTTCGACGGTCACAAAGACCAATGGTCCACTACGGCCCTGCTTGGCCACAATATCCCTGATCGAAGAGCGTCGGGTGATGGTTTCGCCGATTTTCAGCGGCGCGATATGCGTAACATCGCCGCCAGCCCACATGCGGGCGGGCAGCGGAACAGGGGGCAGAAATCCACCCCTCGCGGCATGGCCGTCTTCTGACAGGGCGGTCGCTGGCACGGTATCAAGGGCAAGGCACCAATGAATTCCCAGCGGGACATCGCCCGCTCCATCCCAAAGATGCGGACCGAGCGTGGCGCGGAATTTGTCGATCAGCCCGTGCGTCAGAACATCTTCCTTAGTCTCGGTGCGTCCCAGCCAGGGCGCCAGCGCGTCAAGGTCGATCTCACCCATAATCCTAGCCTTCAGAACGATCTTGGCATGCCGAGGATATGTTCTCCGACATATGACAGGATCAGGTTGGTCGAGATCGGGGCGACCTGATAGAGGCGCGCCTCGCGGAACTTGCGCTCGACATCGTATTCCCGTGCGAAACCGAAGCCGCCATGGGTCTGAATGCAGGCATTGGCCGCTTCCCAGCTGGCCTCCGAAGCCAGCAGCTTAGCCATATTCGCCTGTGCTCCGCAATCCAGCCCAGCATCGAACCGCCTGCAGGCTTCAAAGCGCATCAGATTGGCGGCCTCGATGTTCACATAAGACCTGGCGATAGGGAATTGCACGCCTTGGTTCTGGCCGATGGGACGGTCAAAGACCACGCGGTCACCGGCATAGGCGCGGGCTTTGTCGACGAACCAGTATCCATCACCGATACATTCCGCCGCAATCAGGGTCCGTTCGGCGTTCAACCCGTCAAGAATATGGTAAAACCCGCGCCCCTCGGTGCCGATCAGGTTCTCGGCGGGGATTTCCAGGTTGTCGAAAAACACTTCATTGGTTTCGTGGCCGGGCATATTGGCGATGGGGCGGACCTCCATCCCGTTGCCGATAGCCTCTTTCAGATCGACCATAAAGATCGACAGGCCCTGCGACTTTTTCTTGACCTCGCTCAGCGGCGTGGTGCGTGCCAGCAGGATCATCAGGTCGGAATGCTGGATACGGCTGATCCAGACCTTCTGGCCATTGATCTCATACCGGTCACCTTTCTTGACCGCGGTGGTCTTCAGTTTGGTGGTGTCGGTCCCGGTTGTCGGTTCGGTCACGGCCATGGATTGCAGGCGCAACGCGCCGCTGGCGATGCCGGGCAGGTATTTCTGCTTTTGCTCATCCGAACCATGCCGCAGCAGCGTGCCCATGTTATACATCTGCCCGTGGCAATGGCCCGCGTTTCCGCCGCAGCGGTTCACCTCCTCCATGATGATCGAGGCTTCGGTCAACCCCAGACCCGAGCCACCGTATTCCTCTGGGATCATCGCGGCAAGCCAGCCCTCGCGGGTCAGCGCATCGACGAATTCCTCGGGGTAGGTTTCGTCTTCGCCGAACTTGCGATGATACTCTGGCGGAAACTGCGCGCAAAGTGCGCGCAAGGCGTCGCGCAGATCGGTGTGAGTGTCTGGGGCTGACGTCTGCATCGGTTACTTCGCTCCCGGACCCGACGTTTCAAGAATTTCCTGCTCGGCACGCTGCCAAAGCTCATAGGAAATCGGGTTTTCGCTCTCTTCGAGGATATGACCGACCAGACCGATGGCGCGTGCCATGACGCCAAAGCCCCGCACGATCTTCCAGGGGAAGCCAAATTCACAGCAGATCGCTCCGATCGCCCCGGTGGCGTTGATCGGCAGCATCTTACCCGATTTTTCTTCGGCAACGGCCTGAATTTTCTGGATCAACTCGATGTATTCACCGGACTTGCCGTTCTCGGCAGCGATCTGGAACAGGCGAGGTGTGCGCGGATCGACCGGCTTGTGCACCGGATGGCCCAGCCCCGGCACGATCATCTTGCGGGCGCGGAATTTTTCCACCGTCTCGACGGCCAGCGCATCCAGATCGACACCGGTGCCCAACTTGTCCTGTGGCAGTGCCTCGTAAAGCATCTTCGAGGCACCCTCCATAGAACCGACAAAGACGGTGCCCAGCCCGCACAAGCCAGCCGCCACAGCCGCCTGAAGCGATTCCGGCGCCCCCATATAGGTCATCCGCGCCGCCAGGGCCGAGGGCGTGATACCATGTTCGACCAAGGTAATGACGATAGCGTTAAAGACGCGGCTTTCCTCGGGCGTGGCCTTGCGACCCGTCAACTGCAGAAACGCCAGATCGCCGAGGTTCATGTGGCCCAGGATCTCGTTGGGCAGATCGAGCCCACGCACGCTGATCTTGTCAGAGGTGCTCCAGGCAATGTCGGAGCTGATTTTTTCTTTGCGTTTTCCCATCAAACCGGATCCCACGAAAAGACATCCGCCGAAACTTCGAGCGGCGTGAACTGTGATTTGAGCGCGGGAATGGCGCGCTCGGCGATTTCATCGGCGGTCCAGCCATCATCGGAATGAACCGACCGCACCGGGCGGGGCTGGTTGAACAGGAAGATCTCGTTCTTGCGAACCGCAAAGATTTGTCCTGACACGTCAGCCGCGCGGTCGCTCATCAGGAAACAGGCCATCGGTGCAACCTTGGCCGGTGTCATCTCCTTGATCTTTTCGACCCGTGCCACCTGTTCCGGGGTGTCTGTCTTGATAGACGAGATCATCCGGCTCCAGGCGAAGGGCGCGATGCAGTTTGACCGCACGTTCCAGCGTTTCAGGTCGAGCGCTACCGATTTCGAGAAGGCCGCGATGCCCAGCTTTGCCGCCGAATAATTCGCCTGCGCCAGATTGCCGATCAGCCCCGAGGTCGAGGTCATGTGCACCAGAGCACCGCCCTCTTGCTCGCGGAAATAATCGGCCGCCGCGCGGCTGGTGTTGAAGGCGCCATAGAGATGGACCTTCACCACCGCGTCGAAATCCTCGTAGGTCATTTTGTGGAAGAACCCGTCGCGCAGGATGCCGGCGTTGTTCACCACCGCGTCGATGCGGCCGAATTCCTTGACACCCGCCTCGATCATCGCGCGCGCGGCGTCCGGATCGGTGACGTTGCCGCCATCGGCGATCGCATCGCCGCCCGCCGCCTTGATCTCTTCGACGACTTTCTGCGCCGCAGTTTCTGTCTGACCGGTGCCTTTCAGGGATGCGCCCAGATCATTGACCACCACGGCGGCGCCTTCTGCGGCTGCCATCAAGGCGATATCACGCCCGATCCCACCGCCGGCCCCGGTGACCAGAACGACCTTTCCGTCAAGTGCTTTTGTCATCTTCTTGCTCCCTCAGCGTGACTTGCGGTATTTGTCCAACCCGCCGGTGTGCATGACCCGGCCCATGAGCGGCACACCGATGATCTCTTCTGCTTTGACCGCCGCTGCGATCAGCTTGTCCAGATCAATGCCGGTTTCGATGCCGAGCTCGTGACACAGGAACACTGAATCCTCGGTGCAGACATTTCCTGCGGCGCGCGCGTGGCCGTGGCCCGCGAAAGGACAGCCGCCAAGACCGGCGACGGAGCTTTCGAACATGTCCACGCCCATCGACAGGGCCGCATAAACGTTGGCGATCCCCAGCCCACGTGTGTCATGGATGTGCATACCGATGCGCGCCTCGGGCGCCAATTCGCGCAGGGCGCCGATCATCCGTTTGACCGCCTCGGGGTTTCCCCAACCCATGGTGTCGGCGACCACGAGGATCGGCACGGGGATGTTCTCTTCTTCGCATAGCTGAAGGATAAAGCGGAAATCGTCCAAGATGCGTTCTTGGGGGATGGGGCCCTCGAGGTTGCAGCCGAAGGCGGTCATCACATAGGCCGCGTCGACGGTATATCCCTCTTCCTTGTAAAGACGGACCCAGTCACGTTGTTTTTCCCGCATCTCGGCCGAGGAACAATTGTTGTTCGATTGGGCGAATGCTTCGGAAGGATAGAACAGCAGACGCGGGTCGATATCGACCTCATGCGCGGTCAGGGCCTTGCGAAACCCTTTGTCGTTCAGCCACAGCGATGTGTAGTTCACGCCCGGTTTGCGCTTGATACGCTGGAACAACTCGCCGGTGTCCGCCATCTGAGGAACGTATTTCGGGCTGACAAAGCTGCCGACCTGAATGCGTTTCAAGCCGGTTTCGCTGAGCATGTCGATCAGTTCGATCCGCTCTTCGATCGGGTAAATCTTCTTTTCGATCTGAAAACCCTCACGCGGGCCTTCTTCACGAAATTCTACGAATTTGGGAAAGTCGCTCATTTCATCACTCCTCGGATGGCAGGATCTCGGCGATGACCTGGCCGCGATCGACCATGTCCCCATTCGAGACGGATATATTGCTGGCGATCCCGGCCGCGGCCGCCCGGATCGAGATTTCGAGTTTCATGGATTCCATGACCGCGACCACGTCGCCTTCGGCCACGCTCTGACCATCGGAGACCTTGATTTCGACAATCATGCCGGTCAGCGGAGAGGTCACGGCGCGATCCGCCGCGGCATTGTCGCCGGCAAAGGCAAGGGGCGCGGCGGGCCGAAATACCAGGCGGCCTTCGGGCGTATCCAGTTCGATCACGCCCGCGTGCAGGCGCGCGTCGATCAGATGGACGGTGTCGCCTTCGCCGACACGCCAACGGCCCGGGGTCAGTTCACGTGCCGACAGTATCAGCGCCTCGCCTTTCTCCGAATGGATGGTGTACTTGGCACCCGGTTTGACAGGACTGACGCGCAGTTCTTCGGATACCTCGTCAGAATCGGTAAGCGTCACGCGCTGCCCCGCTTCAATCGCATCGCCGCCCAGTCCAAGCCGCCAGCCGGTAAAGGCATCACGGTTGGTCCAGGGATTGGCGTTTGTGTCGCTGCGCGACTGGGTCACGAAGAGAATGGCAGCGGTCGCCTTCCACAGATCGGGGCGGGTCAGGCCGGGTGCCTGTGTCAGCTCATCCAGCCTGCCGTCGATCCAGCGGGTATGCACCTGCATCCGTTCGAATTCATGGTTTCGCGCCAGCGCCGTTAGAAAGGCGCGATTGGTCTCGACACCTTCGACCGCGACATGATCAAGCGCCGTGGCCAGACGTGCCAATGCGGTTTCCCGGTCGGGCGCGTGCACGATCAGCTTGGCGATCATCGGGTCGTAGTAGGGCGTGACGGCATCGCCTTCTTCGACGCCGCTGTCGATGCGCAGGCCCGATGGCAGGCTGAGCGTGGAGAGCGTGCCCGTCGACGGGGCGAATTGCATCGCCGGATCTTCGGCGTAAAGCCGCGCCTCGACCGCGTGGCCGTTGATCGTCAGATCGTCCTGCACCAGTCCAAGGCCCGCGCCTTCGGCAATCCGCAGGTGAAGCGCGACAAGGTCCAGCCCGGTGATCGCTTCGGTGACGGGATGTTCCACCTGAATGCGCGGGTTCACCTCAAGGAAGAAATACTCGCCACCCGCGACCAGAAATTCGACCGTGCCCAGCCCGCGATAGTCCAGCGTTTCGCCCAAGCGCACCGCGTCGCGTGCGATGTCGTCCAGAAGCGTTCGGGGCAGACCCCAGGCCGGGGCTTCCTCGATGACCTTCTGGTGGCGGCGCTGAAGCGTGCAATCGCGTTCGAACAGATGCACCACATGGCCTTTGCCGTCACCTGCGATCTGCACTTCAACATGGCGCGCCTCGGGCAGGAAACGCTCCAACAGCAGCCCTTCGGAGCCGAAGGTGGATTTTGCTTCGCGCAGCGCGCCTTCGATGTCCTCGACCAGCGTGGTTTCGTCAGTGACGAGCCGTTGTCCGCGCCCACCACCGCCGCCGACCGCCTTGAGCAGCACCGGCAGGCCCATTTGGCGCACCTCCTCGGCAATCTGCTCGGGATCGGACCGCGCACCTTCGGCGCCCGAAATCACCGGGACGCTGGCCGCCACGGCGGCCTCTTTGGCGCTGGCCTTGTCGCCGAAACGTTCAAGCGTTTCAGGCGTCGGCCCCATGAAGATCATGCCGGCGGCTTCGACCGAACGAGCAAAATCGGGGTTTTCGGCCAGAAAGCCATAACCGGGATGGATCGCATCCGCGCCCACTGATTGCGCAGCGGCAATCACCGCGTCGATTTTCAGATAGCTCTCGGATGCAGGTCCGGCGCCGATACAGACAGATTTGCCAATCTCGCGGACATGCAGGGCATTGGCGTCGGCCTGCGAATGCACGCCGACGGGAATGATACCGCTGGCCCGCGCAGTGCGCGCGATCCGGCAGGCAATTTCGCCGCGGTTGGCGATCAGAAGCGTCTTGATTTTCACGGTTCGCTCCTCACATCCTGAACACGCCGAATTTGGTATCGACCTTGGGTCTGCGCGATGTCACATCCAGCATCAGCGCCATGACATCACGGGTCTCACAGGGCTCGATCACGCTGTCGATCCAAAGGTTGGAAGCAAAATTATAGGCTCCCTGAAAATCTTCGTATTCCTTGCGGATCGGTGCCTTGAAGGCTTCCTCCTCCTCGGGGGTCCAGCTTTTGCCTTCGCGTTCGTTGATCTGCGCGCGGACCTGAGCCAGCACGCTGGCGGCCTGTTCCGGCCCCATGATCGCCGACCGTCCCGTCGGCCAGGCAAACATTGCGTCCGGCTGGAACGGGCGGCCCAGCATGGCCAGGTATCCCGCCCCATAGGAGCCGCCGGTGATAATGGTGAATTTCGGCACCCGGGCCGAAGACATGGCCGTGATCATCTTGGCGCCAGCCTTGGCAATGCCCATCTGCTCGACCTCGCGGCCCACCATGAAGCCGTTCACATCGGCCAGGAACAGCAGCGGAATATCACGCTGGACGCAGAGATTGATGAAATGCGTGGCCTTCAGTGCGGCTTCGACGAAAAGCACGCCTGTATTTGCGAGAATACCGACCTCGTGGCCGTGGATGCGGCCCCAGCCGGTCATGATCGTGTCGCCATAAAGCGGTTTGAATTCGTGAAAATCGCTCTCATCGACCAACCGAGCCACGATTTCGCGGTTGTCGGTCGGCACCTTGGGGTCGCGGCTGATGAGTCCATAAATCTCTTCGACCGGGTAGGCGGGCGCACGGGGCGTTTCGGGCGTCTTGCGGGGTTGGGGTTTTTCGCCAAGATGGCTGACAATTTCGCGCGTGATGGCCAGAGCGTGGGCGTCATCTTCGGCCAAATGGTCTGTCACACCGGAGACGGACGAATGCATCTTGCCGCCACCCAGTTCTTCGGCTTCGACCTTTTCGCCGGTTGCGGCAAAGGTCAATTCCGGTCCGCCTAGATACATAAAGCCCTGACCGCGCACGATCACCACTTCGTCACAGAGCGCGGGGATATAGGCACCACCCGCGGTGCAGGGCCCCATGACCACGGCGATTTGCGGCACACCATCGCCAGACATGCCGATCTGTTGGTGAAAGATGGAGCCGAACTGGCCTTCGTCGGGGAAAAGGTTGGCCTGGTCGGGCAGGAAGGCACCGCCGGAGTCCACGAGGGTGATGACGGGCAGGCGGTTTTTCCAGGCAATTTTCTGTGCCCGGACGTGTTTGCGGCAGGTGATCCCGAAATAGGTGCCGCCCTTTACGGTGGCATCATTGGCGATGATCATGCACTGACGGCCTTCGATCACGCCAATACCGGTGATGATGCCGGCGCCGGGTGGAACTCCCTTGTGCATATTCAGTCCGGCCAACTCGCCGAGTTCCAGAAATGGTGTGCCCGGGTCGATCAGTCGTTCGATCCGTTCGCGCGGCAGGATTTTGCCTTTGTCCACATGACGTTTGCGCGCCATTTCGGGGCCGCCGACGCGCTGTAAGAGCCGGAGGGCATGTAGTTCATCGACCTTTTCGCGGTAAGACACGTCGTTGGCGCGGAAGTCGTCCGACGCGGTGTCGAGAAGGGATTTCATTCTAGTCATGGCAGGTCTGGATATTTCCTGAGAACGAAGGCGACCTTGGCGGCGCCAGGTTTTTCGAAAGTGTCGGCCGCAACCAGGTGAACGTCGGCCTTGAAGACCAAGGATTCGCGCAGGCGCTGCTCGATTTTCTTTTTGAGGGTGACGTCATCGGCCGGATCGCGATTGGGGCCGCGTTCGACAATCACCGTCAGCGCGCCCTGCGTGGTGTGGCCCTCGAAATCGGCCACGATGCGCATGACGCCATTGGTGTCCGGCACCATTTCGGTAATGACGCTGTTGATCGCCGACGGGAAGACATTGGCCCCCCGGACGATCAGCATGTCGTCGGTCCGGCCGGTACAGCGGATCTTCGGCCCGGTGCGGCCGCAGGAGCATTCGGTATCGATCACTTCGATATAATCGCCTGACCGGAACCGCACGAGCGGGCTCGCCTGGCGGCCGAGCGCGGTATAGACCATCTCGCCCTCGGCACCTTTTTCCCAGGGGATGATTTCGCCGCTTTCGGGGTCGAGCAATTCGGTGATGATATAGTCCATGTTGACCATGTGCATACCCGACTGGGCGTCGCACTCGGCCCAGTATGTCACGCCCAGATCGGTGCCGCCCAGCATCTCGGTGCATTTCGCACCCCAGGCCTTTTCGATCTTTGCCCGAATTGCGGGAATGCCGCCGCCGGGTTCGCCGCCGACGATCACGCGCTCGATACCCAGTTCGCTGGCCTTGCATCCCAGCACCTCGGGAGCCTTTTCGGCCAGGTGCAGAACAAAGTTCGGAGCGCCGACCACGCAACGCGGCCGCGTGTCTGCGCAGGCGCGCAGCAGACGTTCTGCACCGCCATCCGCCCCCACCGGCACATCGATCGTGCCCATGTACTGCAATCCCTGCATCACCGGGATGCCGCCGACAAAGCCCTTGGCCAGCGAAAACGCGTGCAACACCATATCGCCCGGTCGCACCCCGTTGGCGAAGAAGCAGCGCGCCGTCATCTCGTGCCACATTTCGGCGTCGGATTCGGTCAGGGCCACATACGAGGGGCTGCCGGTGGTGCCCGACGAGGCCTGCATCTGGATGATGTCCGACATTGGTGCCGCGCGGTGCTTGCCGAAGGGCGGTTCCGCAGCAAGGCTTTCGCGGATCTCGGTCTTGTAGGTGTAAGGCAGCTTCTGCAGGTCTTCGATGCTGCGAATCTCGTCGAAATCGACACCGGCGTCGGCGAACTTTTCCTGATAGAAGGTCGAATTCGACTTGAGATAGGCCATCTGGTCACGCAGCCGCTCTTCCTGAATACGGCGCACCTCGTCGAGCGGCGTGCCCTCGATCGCGTGCCAGAAGCGATCATTTACCTTGTCGGCGGCATCCTCCCGCCGGAAGCGCATTCCAAATTGCATGTCGTTCTCCGTTCCAAGCCGTGGCGATCAATAGGATCGTGGCAGGCCCATGACCTTTTCGCCGATAAAGCTCAGGCACAGTTCGCGGTTCACCGGCGCTGTGCGCAGCAGGCGGACCAGCGGGTACATTTCGTAAAGTCCCGTATCTTCGGTAAAGCCCGATCCACCATGCGCCTGAAGCGCCGCGTCGACCGCTTCGATCCCGGCTTCGGCGGCGGCATATTTCGCCATGTTCGACGACGCACCGGCAGGCAGCTTGTTGTCGAACTCCCATGCCGCGCGCCGGGTCATCAGACTGGCCATCTCGACCGCTGTGTGCGCCTTGGCCATCGGATGCTGCACGCCCTGGTGCGCACCGATGGGTTGGCCGAACACATTGCGCTCGGAGGCATAGGCCACGCCCTTGTTCAGGGCGAACCGGCCGATGCCGCAGCACAAGGCGGCCAGGATGATACGCTCGGGGTTGAGGCTGTCGAACAGGATCGAGAACCCTTCGTCCACCTCGCCGACCACATCCTCGGGGCCGAGATCCACATCGTCGAAGAACAGTGTCCACTGCTCCTCGGGCAGGGGGATCGAGATCTTCACCCGCTGCTTGTCGACGCCTTTTTTCTTCAGATCCACGGCGAACAGGGTAAAGCCGTCGGTCTTGCGGCTGACCTCGGTATGCGGTTTGGTCCGCGCCACCACGAGGCAGTAGTCGGCCACTTCGGCCCCGGTGATGAAGGTCTTTTCGCCCGACAGGCTGAACCGGTTGCCTCGACGCTTGGCCAGCGTAGTGGCCTTCATCGTGTTAGACCCGGCCCCCGGTTCGGTGATCGCGAAACAGAACTGGATATCACCGCGGCAGGCAGCCGGCAGCAGTTCTTTCTTGTGGAACTCGCTCCCGTGGCTGGCGATATGGGCCAGCGACATGGTCGGCCCGACCACCATCATCAAAAGAGGAATGCCGTGATTGGCGGTGCCCTCCATGAACAGGGCCATTTCGGTCATACCAAGGCCCGCGCCGCCATATTCCTCGGGCACCATGATGCCGAGGAAGCCGTCATCGGCGATCTGGCGGAACATTTCGTGCGGAAACTCGTGCTTGCGTGCGTGTCTCAGCCAGTAATCGTTGTCGAACTTCTGCGCCAGCTGGCCGCCATAGTCGTAAATCTGGCGTTGTTCGTCGTTCAAAATGAAATCCATGCTTCGTCCTCAAGCCTTGAATTCGGGGGCGCGCCGGTTCTCGAATGCATCGAGGCCCTCGGCCACGTCATCGCTGGGCAGTGCGCGCACGGCGGCATCGCGCTCAAGCCGCATCTGCTGGTCGATACCAAGGTCCGCGCCTTCGCGCGCCAACCGCTTCATCTCGGCGATGCCGGGACGTGAACGGGTGGCGATTTTCTCGCAGTATTCCAGCGCAGACTTGTGCAGGTCCGCATCCGGCACGATGTAGTTGACCAATCCGGCCTCTTTGGCCTCGTCCGACTTGAGCCAGCGGGCCGAGAACATCAGGTCGAGCGCCCTGCGCTGCCCCATCAACCGTGTCAACCGCTGCGAGCCACCCCAACCGGGAATCAGCCCGAATTGCGCGTGCTGATCGCCAAACTGGGCGCTTTCGGCCGCGAAACACACATCGCATGCCAGCATCAGTTCGATCCCGCCGGCCAGACACAACCCCTGCACTGCCACCACGACAGGGAGGGAGGAGGTTTCGAGCGCACGCAGGTTGTTCATGCCAAAGGCGATGAAATGGTCCAGCGCGGCGGGATCGTTCAATTTACCTTTCACTTCCACCAGATCGGCACCGGTGCAAAAGTGCTTGCCCTGCGCCCGGATGAGGATCGCCCGAATAGCGGGGTTCGCCTCGAATTCCGCACGCGCGACAGAAATACGCTCATGCACCTCAAGTGACAGGCAATTGAATTTCTCGGGGCGGGCCAGTTCGATGATGCCGGTGTTGCCCTCGGAAGTGACGAGGATGGGGTCGCTCATTTCGAGGCTCCCTTCGCCTTCTTGTCATACTGCAGCGCCATGCGACCGACCTTCTCGCGGGCGATCACCAGCTTCTGGATCTGCGCGGTGCCGTCACCGATCTGCAAGCCGAGCACATCGTTGTAGCGCTGGTGGTGGGGCAGGTCGGTGGTGTAGCCGTAATGTCCGTGCAGGATCAGGCACTGGTGCAGGATCTCGCAGGCGGTTTTGGGCAGGTACCATTTGCACATGGCGGCCTGAGAGGTGTGGGGCAGGCCACGGTCGCGCAGGTCCAACGTGTAATAGCAAAGCTGGCGCATCATGGTCAGTTGGGTCTCGGCCTCGGCCAAGGGAAAGCTGACACCCTGATACTGCACGATCGGGGCTCCGAATGCCTCGCGCTCCTGAACGTAGGCCCAGGTTTCATCCACCGACGCTTGCGCGGCCCCCAGGCACTCCAGCCCGATCAGTGCGCGGGAGTAGTCGAAGCCCGCCATGATCGTGCCAAAGGCATGGTCCTGTTCCGCCATCATGTTTTCAGCCGGCACGAAAACATCGTCAAAGAAAACCGAGCCGCGCCCGACAGGCTTGGTGCCGATGTCGTCAAAATGGGTGCGCTTGATGCCTTCCTGGTTCAGATCGACGAAAAAGGCGCTGACCCCGCGTGAGCCGCCATCAGGATCGCCGGTACGGGCAAAGACGACCGCCGCATCCGCCTGACTGGCAAAACTCATGGATGTCTTTTCACCGTTCAGCCGCCAGCCGTTGCCGGATTTCTCGGCCCTCAGAATCAGGTTCGCCGCATCCGAACCGCCGCGCGGCTCTGTCAGGCCCAGGCCAATGACCGCATCACCCGAAACAACCTTGGGCACCCATTCCGACGCGATGTCCTTGGAGGCATGTTTGGCAACCATTCCGCCCATGAGAGAGCCCAGAAGCTGCACGTAACTTGCGTTGAAATCGGCATAGGCGATCTCTTCGACGATCAGCCCTGACGTGACAGAGCTTTCGCCGAGACCCCCGAATTCCTCGGGCAGATCGGCCCCGATCAGCCCCAGTGCGCCCATCTCCTTGATCAGCGCACGGTCGAATGTATGGCCGCTGGCGCGTTCTTGATATGTGGGCGCAAGCCTTTCAGTTGCGAAGCGCTTTGCGGTCTCGCGAAACGCCTTCTGATCGTCTGTAGGCTGGAATTGCATCGGTGCTCCTCCCCATGAGCGAAAATCTTCTTTCCAAAAATCTAACAAATGTTAGAATGTAGATCAAGTGCAGTTTTGAGGAGGAGAACCAAAGTGAAAAATAGACCAGATGGAAGCTTTGAAACCATGCTCTCGCCCATCCGCGCAGGCCAGCATACATTGCGAAATCGTGTCATCATGGGGTCGATGCACACGCGGTTGGAAACCGAGCCTGACGGCATAGCCAAACAGATCGCGTTTTACGCCGAGCGTGCGCGGGGGGAGGCGGCGATTCTGGTCACCGGCGGGTTTTCGCCCAATGCCGAGGGCATATTCGATCCAGAAGGTCCGAGAATCGATGACCCGGAAGAAGCGCTTGACCTGCGCCCGATCTGCGAGGCGGTGCAGGCCGAAGGCAGCCTGGTCTGCGCGCAACTCCTCCACGCCGGGCGCTATGCCAAGATCGAAGGGTGTGTGGCCCCGTCGCCGATCCGCGCCCCGATCAACCGTTTCATCCCGCGTGAAATGACCGAAGCCGACATTCTCCGTACCATCGAGGATTTTGCCGTAGCGGCCGCCAATGCGCTGGCCGCAGGCTTTGATGGCGTCGAGATCATGGGGTCCGAGGGATACCTGATCAACGAATTCACCGTCACCCACACCAACAAGCGCCAAGACGACTGGGGCGGCAGCGCCGCGAACCGCCACCGATTCCCGGTCGAGATCGTGCGCGCGGTGCGCGAACGTTGCGGCCCCGACTTTCTGGTCATCTACCGGATTTCGGCGGCCGATCTGGTCGAGGGCGGCGCGCCCGCCGAAGAAATTGCCGCACTGGCCCGCAAGATCGAGGCTGCGGGTGCGGATATCCTGAACACCGGCATCGGCTGGCATGAGGCCCGCGTGCCGACGATCGCCTACCCGGTGCCGCGCGGTGCCTGGCGCAAGGCGGCAGCCAACGTCAAAGCGGCGGTGTCGATCCCGGTAGTCGCCTCGAACCGGATCAACACACCCCAGCTTGCAGAAGACATACTTGCCTCTGGCGATGCGGACATGATCTCGATGGCGCGCCCGTTTCTGGCCGATCCGCATTTCGTGAAAAAGACGCGCGAGGGCCGCGCAGACGAGATCAACACCTGCATTGCCTGCAACCAGGCCTGCCTGGATTTCATTTTTTCGGACCGGCCGGTCGGATGTCTGGTCAATCCAAGGGCCGGGCGTGAAACGGAATTCCGGGATACGCCAACCGACACGCCAAAGAAAGTGGCCGTCGTTGGCGGTGGTGCCGCGGGCATGGCCACAGCCGCCGAGGCGGCACGGCTGGGCCACGATGTCACCCTGTTCGAAGCGCAGGACAAATTGGGCGGTCAGCTGAATCTGGCCCGCGCCGCACCAGGCAAGGACGAATTCGACGAAACCCTGCGGTATTATGCCGGTCAGATGCAGAAACACGGGGTCACGCAGCGTCTGGGACAGCGGGCAGAGGCGAGCGATCTTGAGGGATTTGACCATGTGGTCATCGCCACCGGGGTCACGCCGCGCATTCCCGACCTGCCGGGTATCGACCATCCCAGCGTCGCGACCTACGCCGAAATTCTGTCCGGTGACCGCGAGGCGGGCGACCGTGTCGTGGTGATGGGGGCGGGGGGCATCGGTCATGATGTGGCCGAGTTCCTAGTGACCAAACCCGCCGAGACCGCGAATTCCGACGTCTTTTGCGAAACCTGGGGAGTGGACCCCGAGTTTGTCTCCTCGGGTGCCCTGGCGGGCGACCCTCTGGCACCGAAGCCGTCGCGCCGCAAGGTCGTCATGCTGCAGCGCAAGACCGCTAAACCGGGCGCGGGGCTTGGTGTTTCGACAGGGTGGATCCTGCGCAACGCGCTGCGCAAACATGGGGTCGAGGCAATGGGCGGGGTGACCTATGAACATATCGACGATGCGGGGCTGCACATCGTCGCGGACGGAAACCCGACGGTCATCGCAGCCGATACAATTGTGCTGTGCACCGGTCAGGAACCGGAACGGGCCCTGGCCAAAGAGGTTGTAGCGCGCGGCGTCCCGGTTACGATGATCGGCGGGGCAAAGGAGGCCGCCGAACTGGATGCGCTGCGCGCCATTGATGAGGGCGTGCGCCTGGCGCAGGATCTCTGAACCGAGGCTCGGGCAAGGGGGAAACTATGCTGACCGACGTCATCCGCGCGGGGCGCGCTGATCTGTATTCGATCTTTCGAACCCGCGCACATGACTGCGCCCGCGCCCTCGCCATCGAGGACGGCAGCAGAAAACTGACCTATGCAGAACTGCTGGAGCGGGTCGATCGTCTGGCGGCTGTATTTCTGGCACGAGGCGTGGCGCCCGGAGACAGGATCGCGATCCTGTCGCATAACCGCTCAGAATACCTGGAGGTCGAACTTGCAGCAGCGGGAATCGGCGCGATCGTCGCCTGTCTGAACTGGCGGCTTGCCCCCGATGAACTGCGGCACTGCATCGATCTGGTCGAGCCGGTTCTCGCGGTTGTCGAACCGGAACTTTCAGAAGCTTACCGCGCCGTCGCGTCGACACCCTGTCTAACCGTCGGGCCAGACCTGGAAACGGCCATTGCCGGGGTCGAGCCGGACCCGCGCACCGGAACCATGGTTGACGACCCCGAGGCCGGTCTGACGATCCTCTATACCTCGGGGACCACGGGCCTGCCCAAGGGGGCGCATATCAGCCACCGCGCGCATATCGCCCGATCCATGGTTTTTGCGGCCCAGCTGGCGCTGGATCCCGGCGACGGGTTCATCGCCTGGGCGCCGATGTTCCACATGGCCTCCACCGATCATGCGCTGGCAACGATCCTGCGGGGCGGGACCGTGGTGATGGTGGACGGGCTGCAGCCCGCCGTCATCAACGAGGCGCTGTCACGCCACAGGATCGGCTGGTTCGTGATGATGCCCGGGGCACTGGAGGCTTTTATTAACGAACGGCACGCCAACCCTTTGCCGCTGAAGGGGATCAAGGTTTGCGGCGCAATGGCTGATCTGGTGCCGCCGCATCAGATCGCGGAACTGACCGGTCTTCTGGACACGCCCTATCTGAATTCCTTCGGGGCGACCGAAACCGGCCTGCCGCCGGGAACCGCCGATCTGATCGCGCCGGGTGTGACCCCGGACCGGCTGTCCAAGCGCATCAGCGCCTTTTGCGAGGTGCGGCTGGTCGATCCCGACGACCGCGAAGTCCCCGATGGAACGCCGGGCGAAATGGCGCTTCGGGGTCCGACGCTGTTTTCCGGGTACTGGAACGCCGACGACACCAATGCCCGTGACTTTCGCAACGGCTTTTTCCACATGGGCGATCTGTTCCGGCGCAATGCGGACGGCACCGTCGACTTTGTGGATCGGGCGAAATACCTGATCAAGACCGGAGGTGAAAACGTCTATCCGGCGGAAATCGAACGTGTGCTTCTTTCTCATCCCGATGTGATCGATGCCGCCGTGGTAAGGGCCTTCGACGCGAAATGGGGGGAAAGCCCGGTGGCCTTTGTCGCCTGTGACGATGACGGGCCGGATGCCGAGGCGCTGCTGAACTTGTGCCGCGAAAGCCTCGCTGGCTATAAGCGACCACGCGAAATTCGCTTCATCGCGTTCGAGGATTTTCCCAGATCGACCAGCGGCAAGATCCAGCGGCATATCCTCGAAGCCCGGCTCGCAGATTAATTTTCGCTCTGACCCGATCGTCAGCCAGCCACGCCAGTTCGCCCCAATAGCGATAAAAGCGTTCTTATCCTCGTTGCCACGAGCTTCTTATCCCCGCCCTTTGGAGTAACCCCCTGAAAGTGATCCACCATCTGGGATAGATTGACCCGCGATTGAAGCGCAGCCCTCTGTCGGACTACACGGCTAGGGTTTTCCGGGTGTTTGAGCTCAGGAGGATTCGTAGATCCCTGAGCCATTCATCAGTGCGATCGGTGGTTTGTTCCCGGTTGCGCTGTGGGGGCAGCAGTAACCCGGCGCATCGCACCGACGGGCATGGACTGCCGGCAATTGCCGGTTGGGGCTGCTGCGGGCCTTCAAGGGAAAGTCGGCGACTATCCGATGTGCGGGACAAAGCGGACATTCGCCAAGCGACCTCAAACGTCCGGTTCTGTACTGCGGCCCGACAAAACGATATCAAGTGATCAGCGGTCAGCCGATCGCACCTGTGTAACTGTCTTCTTCGGCCCTCCTGTCTGCATGATCTGGGACAGGTAAGAATTGCGCCGTCTGATGAAGTCACGCAGAAGGGTCGGGTAATCTTCACTGACGGCATTCTTCACAGAAACCCGACGCTCCAGTTCATGTCGCCAGGCCCTTACACGGGCAAGCCCTGTGAAGACGCCAAACTCTCCGATGGTGTCAAAAACGTCGAAATAGCGGAAGACCGGGCCGAATACGACATCGACGAGGCTGAACCGGTGGCCATCGAACCATGGTCCCTCCCCAAGCTCCGCGTCCAGCCGAAGGAACTTTGCGCGGAGCGCCGCCACTTTTTCTTCCAACGCTTTCTCGTTCGGCGCCGAGTAGAACCCCGCAATGTCGTTCAAGACAGCAGATCCAAATTCAATCCAGGCACGGTGGCGGGCGCGATCGAGAGCGTCGTGCGGATGAAGCGCGTGGGGTTGTGTATCCTCAAGATATTCGAGGATAACCGCAGATTCGAAAATCGGCGTCCCGTCCACAACCAGGACAGGCGTCTTGCCCAGCGGAGATATGGCAAGAAACCAGTCGGGCTTGTTCGAAAGATCGATGTCAGTTCTCTCGAACGTGACACCTTTCTCAGTGAGCGAGATCGCCGCGCGCTGCACATATGGGCAGAGCGCATGGCTAATGAGGTGGAGGCTCATGTTGTCTCTCCCGCCATCTGCACGTTACCGGGCGCGAAGGAAGGGCTGAGGGCGAAACGGCCGTCGCCCAGAAGCCCTTGCACGATGGCAAGCAGCGTCAGATAGGCCGGGTATTCCCACCCGCCGTTCTCGTATCCGAACATCCAGCCGTTTCCGGAGTGAGCCCAGGTCGCACCGGCCAGGATGGGCACGGTCGCCGACGCGACCCACCGAGCCTGTACGCCGAGGACCAAAAGGGCACCGGCAATCGCCTCGACTGCAAAGACCATATAAGCAAACCAGCCGGGCAGCCCGATCGAAATGAAGAACTGCGCCGTTCCGGGAAGTGTGAAAATGAAGAGCTTGAGAAACAGGCTGTGCGCCAGGAACATGATCCCGAGTGCTATACGGAGCAGGAATATCCCAAATTCTGTGAGGTGCGATTGTGACATGATATGATCCCATATGTCGATGCAGTTGCATCTATATATAGCGCGTCACATGCGATGTCAAGGTTGATGCACTTACATGTACATGATAGGTGCTGGATATGAACGAGATTGACCATGCTACTGAGGCCGCCTGGACAGCCCTCATGACTAAAAGCCGCGTTTTGCTTGAGGCTGTCGAAACGTCTCTGAAATCGGCAGGATACCCGCCAATTGCATGGTATGACGCGCTTCTCGAACTCGAGAAGGCTGGCCCGGACGGACTCCGGCCATTCGAACTCAAAGACCGGATTTTGTTACCCCAATACGGTACCTCGCGGCTGCTGAACCGTATGGTGAAAGCAGGGCTGGTGAACCGACAGGACTGCTTGGAAGATGGGCGAGGTCAAAACATTTCTATCTCTGAAAAGGGTAAATCTGTCAGGAGGGCGATGTGGCCGATCTATGAACGGGTTCTGTCGGAAAGGATCGGCGCAAAGCTGAAACCCAAAGACGCCGCTCAATTGGCCTCGCTACTCTCAAAGCTCTGAAGTCTAGGTCGACTGACGCGAAACCTGTCTGTGACTTTCCACGCTAAGTGGCCCTGAATTTTTTTCACGTTAATTGGCCGACAGTTGCCTATGTCGGTGTACGAAGGGTGTTTCGGGCTGTTTCGACGTCCTTTCGCATCCAACAGACCTCTGCGTGATCGTTGATAAATCCCATGGCCTGCATGAATGCATATACGGTGGCCGGCCCCACGAATTTGAAGCCAAGCTTTCGTAGGTCTTTGGACAGGGTCTCGGACGCTGGTGATTTGGACCGCATTTGTGGCAGTGCGTCGTCCTTGGCAGGTTCATATAGCCAGATGAATGCGGCGAAGGAGCCTTCCTCTTGGACGACCTCGAAAGTACGGCGAGCGTTGTTGATCACGGCTTCGATCTTGCCTCGATAGCGAACAATTCCTTCATCGGCAAGTAGGCGCTTAATATCGTTGTCGTCAAAGTTCGCAACTCCCCGAAAGTCGAACCCGGCGAAGGCAGCACGAAAGTTCTCGCGCTTGGCCGGAATGGTGCGCCAGCTCCGCCCTGACTGGAAACTCCGGCGTGACGGCAGCCCATCGGCACCGTGGGCGTCCATCCGTTCCAATTACGGTTGCAGCATCAGGCCGCTGCCGCATAAACTTGAACAGAAACTGAACCAGATCCTCCGTTACGATACAGTCTCAGCTCTCCGAAAAACCCTGACGAGGGACAATCGGCGACCGCACTGCTAAAGGCTAACATTACCGCTTGGCAGGTCTGAACCTGCTGGCGGCGATCTGGATACCGCGCGCGCCTACGGGAAACGGTTGGCCGAGGTCGCGAGCCGCTGGAACAGCTGATCCAGCTGTCTGAATAATCGGCCCGGCCGCCCGGATCGGATGTGCTGCGGCCGGGTTGCGCTCAGTCCGCGACCCCCGCCCGCCCGATCAGCGCCATGAGCGTTCCGGTCATCGTTGCGACGAGCTTTTCATCCTGGCTCTTCACGGCATAGGCACGCGCCTCGCATATGGTCAGCGTCCTGCCTGGTTTCACCACGTCAGCGACGAAGCGAAACCGTTCGCCGTCCGCCGGGTTGAGTAGGTTGATCTTGAATTCGGCCGTCAACACTGCCGCGTCCGCTGGCATCAGCGAAAAGGCCGCGTATCCGCAGGCGCTGTCCAGCGCTGTCGACAGGATTCCGGCATGCAAAAACCCATGCTGCTGGGTCAGTGCAACCTGATGTGCCATTTCCAGAACGATGCGGCCGGGTAACAACTCGGCAATGCTGATCCCCAACGTGTTCATCACCTTCTGGCGATCGAAACTGTTGCGCACGCGTGCGTCATAGTCGGGGTTTTTCGGTTTGAATTGTGTCATGGCGGGTCTTCCTCTTCGATTTCATTCGTCAATGACCAATCTTAGGCGGTCTTTGAGGCGCGTATCTTGTAGCGAAAGGTCAAAACGACGCGGAATAGACAGAGCGCGCAACGCGCCGGGCGGTTTGCCGGCGAAGATCCGGCAAGCGGCGGACAAGTGAGATTGATCGTAGTATCCGGCGTCCAGCGCCAGATCGCTCAGCAGCAGGGTCTTTGACGCAAGCTGCCCGAGAGCCCGGCGAAAGCGTCGCAAGGTCGCAAGCCGCCGCCGCGACACGCCGGTTTCCGCCCGCACCTTTCGACGTTTGGTCCGGTCGCTGTAAGCTCCGGTTGGTGCGGCAAAGCGCAGGTCTCTCGCAAGGCCGTCAAGCACCGCGATGAGCGCAGGCAGGTCATCGTCCCCGTTCTGAACCCGGGCCAGTTCTGAGGCCAGCATGTCCAGCCCTTTGGAGTCGGGAAATCGCTGCGGTCGTGACGACAGTCGCAGCCCGGCCACGACACCCAGGAATGGCCTTGGGCGGGGCGAAAAATAGGGGCGCGGTTCTGCCAGCGATACGCGCCCGCCGCCGCTGTCGTCGCGCGTTACCGAAAGGGTAAAGAGGTCGGTTGCGAACCGCCCGTGTCCACCACCGCTCAGCACACCGGTATCGCGGAACACGAACAAATGGTCGATCTGTTTGGCCGCTTCCTCAGGCGGAGCCAGTTCGAGATAACGCGGCGGCTCCATCAGGTTACTTGACGAAAGCATCCCGGTTCTCGGCGACGAAATCGGCAAATCGGCGCGCCGGGCGTCCCATCACATCACTGACCGTGGTCTCGATGCCGGCAAGGTAGCCCTTGGGCGCGATGGAAGCCAATTCGACCATGGCTCTGGCGACCTCGTCCTGCATTCCGCCAGCCACCATGCCCGCCTTGGCATTTTCGGCCGACAGGGACACGCACGACACTGTTCGTCCCGTCACCCCGGACAGAAGGGCCGCGATGTCATCCCCTGCAAGAGCTTCGGGCCCGGTCAGGCCAAGAGCCTTGCCTTCGTAACCCGGAGCGGTCAGCGCCTCGGCGGCGACATCCGCGATGTCGCGGGCGTCGATCCAGGCCACGGGGCCGCCCAGATCGTCATAGTACACGGCGTCCTTTGCAATGTTGCCGGCCTGCCACAGCAGGTTCTGCATGAAATAGGTCGGCTGGACAAAGGTCCAGTCAAGGCCGCTTTGCTTCAGCAGCTCCTGGGTTTCGGAATGCCACTTTCCAAAGGTCAGCCCCGCCTTGGGCGACGCGCCAAGCCCCGTGGCCACAACGATATGGCGCACGCCCGCGGCCTTGGCCGCCTCGATCACGTTCGCCTTCCACTGGCGCATGTTCAGATGGGCAGGCGTGACCAGGTATATCTTTTCTGCCCCGTCACAGGCCCGCGCCAGCGCGGCAGGGTCCGTGAAATCCGCTGCGACCGCCTCGCATCCTTTGGCCCTTAGCGCATCTAACTTGGAGGGGGCGCTGGTGACAGCGCGCACGGACGCGCCTTTTGCCAGAAGCGTATCGACGAGGGGCGCGCCAGTCGTGCCCGTGGCTCCGAAAACAGTGATCATGACTTTTCCTTTTGCAGGTCTGCGATGGGCTGAATGGTTTCCGGGTTGCTGATCGACGACAGATCGCCCGGATCTTCACCGAGAAAGGCGGCACGCACGACACGGCGCATGGTTTTCATGCTGCGGGTCTTGGGCAGCGCTTCGACAAAGTGGATCTCGCGCGGGCGGAAGGGCTTCGAGACGATCTCTCCGACACGATCCTTGAGCCGGTTCACGAGCTCCGCGTCCGGCGACACATTTGGGGCCGCCACGCAGACGCAGACGACGGCCACGCCCTTGATGTCATCAGGTGCCGCGATGGCAGCGGCGTCCACCACCTCTCCGGTTTCGGTCAGGGCCGCCTCGATCTCGGGCGGGCCGATGCGTTTGCCGGCGATGTTCAGCGTGTCGTCCGACCGGCCCAGGATATACCATGTCCCGTCCGGATCGCAGCGCACCCAGTCGCCGTGCCGCCAGAGGCCGGGGAAGGTGGACCAGTAGGTTTCAAGGTAGCGATCGCGGTCCCCCCAGATGGCCGGGGTCAGACCCAGAGGCGGCTGGGTCACGACCAGTTCGCCGACCTCGCCCGGTGCGGCTTCGCTGCCGTCCTGGCGCAGAACCTTGGCCCCGACACCCAGGGCCTGGGCCGAAAATCCGCCGGGCTTGAGCTCGTGCAGCACGGTCGAGGTCAGGATCGCGCCAAAAAGCTCGGTCCCGCCCGAGATGTTCAGCGGCACGGCGCGGCGGCGACAGATATGATCGAGCTGCCAGAGCCAGGCATCCTCGGTCCAGGGCTCGCCGGTCGAGGCGACGATGCGCAGGGACGACAAGTCGTAGCCCGACAAAGATTCAGTATCCTGCGTCATGAACTGCCGTACCAGGGTCGGGGCCACGCCGAGATGCGTGACCTCCATCTCGGACGCAAGACGCAACAGCCTGAAGGGATCGCCGGGCATTGATGGTGCGCCCTCGGCCAGCACCAGAGTCGAACCGGACAAGAGCACCGACAAAAGGGTAAGCGGTCCCATGACCCACCCCATGTCGGTCATCCAGAGGTGCCGGTCATCCCGTTTCATGTCGAGGCAAAGCAGGAAATCGGCCGTGGCCTTGGCCTGCACGCCCAGATGGGTATGCACGACGCCCTTGGGCCGTCCGGTGGTGCCTGACGTATAGGCGATCAGAAAGGTGGCTTCGGCCTTGACCGGAACGGCGGCAAGCTCCGGACTGGCGCGGCCCACGGTTTCGCTCCAGTCCAGATCGCGGGCGGGATCGGCTACCGCACCGCCGAACCGTCGCAGGCTGATCACGGTATGAACCGATGGCACGTCGGTCAAAGCCTGGGCGAGGCTCGCCTCCATCCAGACCGGCTTGCCTCGCCGGGGTGTGGCATCCGCTGTCAGCACCGCCACGGCATCCGCGTCGTTCAGGCGCGATACGATGGCATGAGGCGCAAAACCGGAAAACAGCGGCACCGCAACCGCGCCCAGCCGGGCAATCCCCAGAAGCGCGGCCTCGATTTCGGGGATCATCGGCATATAGATGCCCACCGCCTGACCGGGCCTTACACCGCGCGTGGCAAGGGCCGAGGCAACGCGGGAGGCTTCGGCGGTAAGGTCGGAATAGGTCCAGCGGCGGCGGCTTCCGTCTTCGCCGACCCAGTCGATTGCGACCTTGTCGCCCAAGCCATCGACAATTCGGGCGTCAAGACAGGTTTCCGTCAGATTCAAAGTACTCCCGACGGCCCACCGGATCGATTCGGGCCCTTCGGAGATATCTCGCAACCGGCTGTAGGGCCGCGCGAACCGTATCCCGGCATGGTCAATGATCCGGCCCCAGAACCAGTCTGGGTCTTCATTCGAACGGCGGACGAGTTCCTCGTAACTGTCAATGCCGCAGCCCGTCAGAAATGCGGTCAGAGTGCTTGTCCGCTGGATGTCAGAGCCTGGCTGAAACATTCGCAACCTTTCTAGAATGAAAAAGGGCCGCACAAAAGGCGCGGCCAGTCGGGGAGGTAACTCTTTTGGCACGGTTTGGCAGCAACGCCTGGTGTCCGGCGCTGCTGTCATGGCTTCAACCGTGCATGGACAAGCCGCCCGAAACCGAAATCACCTGGCCGGTAATGAACCCTGCGTCGTCCGACGACAGGAAGCAGATGATGCCAGGGTAATCCGTCGGCTGCGCCAGGCGCTTCATCGGAATCGCCCGCTTGAGACCTTCGGCGATCTTTTGACCTGCCTCGCCCTCGGCAAATTGAGCGAACAGAGGTGTGTCGGTCGGTCCCGGGGCGACCGCATTCAATTGTATACCTTTGCGCGCCAGCTCGCGCGCCACGGTCTTCGTGAACGAAATGATGCCGCCCTTGCAGGCTGAATAAACCGCCTCGCCGGATGACCCGACACGACCAGCGTCAGAGGCGATGTTAACCACGCGACCGCCGCCGCTCTTGACCATGCCCGGAAGCACCGCGTGATGCATGTTGAGCGGGCCGTAAAGATTGATGTCGATAACCTTTTTCCAAAGATCGGCATCGGTGTCGAGAAACATTCTGCTGACGTCCCAGCCGGCGTTGTTCACCAGCACATCAATCGGGCCGCCGGATTCGAACTCGGCCACCGCCGTGTCGACTTGACTACGGTCGGTGATATCTACCTTGAAGGCCTGCGCCTTCCCGCCAGCCTCGGTGATCAGTCGGACAGTTTCCTCCGCCCCATCCTTGTTCAGATCGAAAACGGCAACTTCGGCGCCCTCTTCGCCGAACCGTTCGCAAACTGCGCGGCCAATGCCGCTTCCACCGCCGGTCACAATGACCCGTTTTCCACTCAACCCTCGCATGGAGGTCCTCCTCTTCCGATAAACCTTTGTCAAGAACTTGATTCGGAACGTTCCTTGGATTATTCTAACATTTGTTAGATTTAATGCAATGGACAGTCTCGTGTCCCGCAAGTATCGAAATGAAATGGTACACAAGACTGACCCCCCCAGGACACTGAGCGAAGACTTGAGCAAGTCTGAGAGGACACGTGAGGGTATCCTTTCGGCGGCTGCGCGACTTTTTCGGTATGAAGGCTATCACGCAACGACTATGCGCGACATCGCGCAGGAAGCTGGCATTGAGGCCGGCAGCATTTATTATCATTTTCAATCCAAGGACCAGATTCTGAGCGAAGTTCTCGATCTTGGCGTCCGTCAACTATATCAGGCGGTCAGTGAAATCGTTCGGTCGGCACCGACAAGTTCGGAGGATTTTCGCAAGACTTTCGGACTGCTGATTGAAACACACCTTGCCTACCTATTGACCGACAGCGACTTTACGTCAGCCAATATTCGGAACTATCCGATGTTGTCGGACGAAACACGCGCCCCGCATCGCGAATTGCGTGCATCATATGCGGGTGCCTGGGGCAAATTCCTGAATGACGCCAAACGCGCCGGCCACCTTCGAAGCGACATATCCACTGCTGTGATCCGCCAGTTCATCCTAAGTGCCATGAACTGGACCGTAGAATGGTACGATGTCGACAAGTATCCGGTGCGCATCCTCGCGGAACGAATGTGTAAGCTGATACTTGACGGAATGTGTCCACATCGCAAGGCGGGTACCGAAGGCTTGAAGCTGTGCCCCGCCACTCCCGCCAAAACCCCGGATCCCGACGGCAAGGCGGCTAAGACCCGTGCAGAAATTCTAAAGGCCGCAGCGCGCGTTCTGAGGGACAATGGCTACAAGGCGACCACGCTGAGAAAGATCGCGGAAGAAGCGGACATGAAAGCGGGAAGCGTCTATTACCATTTCAACTCCAAAGAAGCGATCGTTGACGAAGTTCTAAACGCCGGACTGAGAGACTTGCTATCAGGTGTCGAAGCCGCCGTTCGGAAATTCGATGCCCCGTACGATCATCACGCCAGGATAGCGACTGCAATCTGGGCGCACCTGGATTTCCTCTTCAAGGCAAGCGAATTCACCTCGGCGAATATCAGAAGCTATGGAATGCTCCCCAATCATTTCAGGGAGAGGCACAGGGGTATTCGCCATGAATATGGAAAACTCTGGGATCGGATACTCCGTGAAGCTCAGGACGACGGTGCCATACGGTCGGATATCAAGATCGTCCCCTTGCGCCAGGTGATGTTGGGCGCTTTGAACTGGACGGTGGAATGGTTCGACCCGAACAAGGCAGGAGTGGAAGGATATCTATCACTGCCTGAATTCTCCAGCATGCTCATCAATCTGTTACTGGAAGGAATTTGTAACCGGGAAGCGGCCCCGTCCACAGGACAAGGTAGCCCAGAAAGCGGTTGCCCCGGTCAGACCAGAAGGAAGTGATACAGCCCTTCGGCAACCGCCTTTTCCCGATCCGTCTGCCAGCTGAGCACGCTGACGCTTGCCATCCGCTTGCCCTTGCGCGTGACGTTTGCGCGCGCAAAAAGCGGTCCCTTCACACCGGGTCTGAGGTAATCGACGGTCAGGTTGATCGGCTTGGCCGGAACGTCGGCGAAATCGGGCTGTACCGCGACGGCGGCAGTGGCCTCCATAAAACTCGCGATTATGCCGCCATGGTAGTACTCCATGATCGGGTTCCCGATATGGCGGTCATCAAAGGTCATTTCCGCTTCGGCATGGAGGCTATCCAAGCTTTGGACCTCAAAGTTGAGAAATCGGAAAAACGGCACCCGGGATACGTGGGCATTGACAGTTTGCAAATCCATCACGAGGCTTTTCCTTTGGTCATCGCTTCAAACAGGCTGGTTTCCCCACGCGTCAATGCAAACGAGGCGGTTCCACGGGCGATTTCAGCATTATCATGGCCCTCGAACCAGACGCTGCCGGAATTGAAGGCGATGTGGCGGGTCTGGCGAAAACAATGCGCTTGAACGATGACATCCGCGCGCGAACGAGCAGGGCGCAGGTAATCAACTCTCAGATCAAGAGTGGCCATGGTACTGACGCCTTCGATGGCGACAAAGTTAGCCAATCCAAAGACACTGTCCAGAAGCGCCGTCAGGATACCACCATGGAGCAGCGTTTGTTCCGCATCGGCGCAAAAGTCCGGATTGAACGGCATCCGAACGCGAACGCCTTCGGTCGAGACCTCTTCGATCTCAAGCGCCATATGCGTAATCAGACCCTTGCCGCGCGCATTCCACATCTGCGCGATTTGCTCCATTTTCTTTTTGGAGATATCAGACATGCAATTCTTCCATTAGCGCCCTGTGAAGTTGGGTTTTCGTTTCTCGATGAACGCAGCAACCGCCTCGTGATGGTCTTCGGTCTGATGCATGAGCGCCTGATAGGCCGCCGCAGAATTCAGGAAATCCGGTAGATCCATCCGTTCGGCATTGCGCATCAGACGCTTGGCGACGCGCACCGCACGCGGTGGTTTCGCTGCGATGACGGCGGCCCGTTCACGGGCCCGTGCCATCAATTTTTCATGAGGCACCAGCTCAAGCACCATGCCAAGCTCCAGCGCTTCCTTGGCCTCGACCATGCGCCCTGAGAAGGTCAGATCGGCGGCCTTCTGGTGGCCCAGACGACGCAACAGGAACCAGCTGCCCGCATCGCCCGGAATGATTCCGAGATTCAGAAACACCTCGCCGAACCTTGCTTTTTCGGACGCGATGCGCATGTCGCACATCATGGTCAGGTCGCACCCCGCGCCCACCGCCGGGCCGTTGACTGCGGCGATGGTCGGAATATCCATGTTGTAGAGCGCAAGCGGCAGCCGCTGCACCCCATCAACATAGCTCTGCGCCGCCGCCAGCGGCTCCTTGCGGAACACGCTGTCGGAATCGTTCATTTCCTTGATGTCGCCGCCGGCACAAAAGGCCGGGTCGGCGCCGGTCAGGATCATGACGCTGACCTGCGGGTCTGCCTGCACCTTGGCGAAGGTCTCCAGAAGAGCAGCGATCATGTCGTTTCCGGTGACCGGGTTGCGCCGCTCGGGATCGTTCAGCGTAACCGTGGCGATCCTGTCGGACATCTCCAGAAGGACTGGGTGTTTACTCATTCTTGCCATCTCCCCGTTCGCGTTTCTCGAACATCGCGGGGTTGATCATGTCCCGCGCGTCATGACCCATATGCAAGGTCTCACCGCCGTCTACATAAATGTCTTCTCCGGTGATGAAACCGCCAAGTTTCGAGGCCAGGAAAATGATCGTGCCTGAGATGTCCTCGGCCGCCCCCATCCGGTTTAGCACCGAGCGGTTCAGCTTTTTCCACTGTTCCGGCGGAATCGGATAGCGGCCAAGCGCATCGGTCTTGATCGTGCCCGGCGCGACACAGTTCAGCCGGATGCCGTATTCGCCCCATTCGGCGGCCAGCGTTTTCATCATGCCCGTCACACCGGCGCGGGCGGCGACGGTGTGTGTAAAGCCGGTAAGCGCGGTGCGCGCCGAGATGGCGGTGACAAACACAACCGATCCACCATTGTCGTACATGAAGTGATCCGCCGCTGCCCGGGTCATCTGCCAAGACCCGATCAGGTTGTTGCGGATCACGGCTTCGAAGCCCTTGTTGGTGATATCGCGGGCGGCCGCGATATACTGGCCGCCGGCATTGTTCACCAAAACATCCAACTGCCCATAGTGCTCCTTGATCCGCCCCATCGCAGCTTCGATACTGTCTTCGTCGCGGGTGTCTCCGGGCACGACAAAGGCCTCGCCCCCCGCCGCCCGGATCATTTCGGCGGTCTCTTCCAGCGGTTCTTCGCGGCGCGCGAACAGCGCAAGCCTGGCCCCGCAAGCGGCCATTTCGATCGCCGTCGCCCGGCCCATTCCAGATCCGGACCCCGTGACCAGGGCAACCTGGCCCGCCATGAGATCCGACGCGTAACGCCTTGATTTCGCTTCGTTCATGTTCCGCCCCTAGTTCTTCAGCAATTCGCCAGAGATGATGAGTTTGCGAACCTCCTGGGTGCCTGCGCCGACCTCAAGCACGCGACCGGTCCGGTACAGCCGGTTCACTTCTGTATCACGCATGTAACCCGAGCCGCCGTGAATCTGGACAGCTTTGTCCAGCACGAAGGATGTCGCCTCAGCGGCCTTGTAGATCGCCGCAGCGGTGAGCTTGTGGATTTCGCCGCGCCCGCCTTCGCCCTCTTCGAGGCCTTCACACATGGCAGCGGTGCGCAAGGACAGGCTGCGCGCGGCCTCGATCTGCGTATACATGTCGGCCAGCATCGCCTGAACCATCTGAAAACTGGCGATCGGTTTGCCGAATTGCTGGCGTGTCTTGGCGTAATCGATGGAAATATCCAGCGCCCGCTGCGCAATGCCCAGAGCGTTGAAACAGACGATGGCACGTTCCAGATCAAGTCCGGACATGGTAACGGCAACCCCGCCATCCAGCTTGCCGACCATGTTTCTGGCCGGAACACGGCAATCTTCGAATACCAGTTCGCCCGTCGGCGAGCCCCGGAATCCCATCTTGTTCAGCTTCTGCGCCACCTTGAAACCGGGCGTGTCGGTTTCCACGATAAAGGCGGAAATGCCCTTGGCCCCTTTTTCGGGCGATGTCTTGGCATAGACCAGCACCAGATCGGCAATCGGCCCATTGGTGATGTAGATCTTGGCGCCGTTCAGGATGTAGTCGTCGCCATCCTTTTTGGCCGTGGTCCGCATCGAGCCAAGCGCATCAGACCCCGCGCCGGGTTCGGTCAGACCCAGGGCACCCACCAGCGTGCCGTCGCACAGACCTGGCAGGTATTTTCGGCGCAACTCGTCATTGGCGTTGCGATAGATATTATTGACGCAGAGGTTGTCGTGCGCCACATGGGTCAGTCCGATGGCCGCCGAGGCGCGCGACATTTCCTCGGTGATGATACAGGCCGAGGTAAAATCGAGCCCGGCACCGCCGAATTCCGTCGGCACGTTCAGTCCCAGGTAGCCCATTTCGCCCAGCTTGGGGAAAACCGAAGACGGCAGGTCATCAGTATCGTCCATTTCCGCATTCAGATGGTGGAATTCGGACATGAAGAACTTGCCGGCCTGATCGGCCAGGGCCTGCTGTTCGTCCGTCATGAAATGTGTTGGCAGAGCGGTGTCGTTGCGCAGTTGCTTGTTCATTGTCTCGTCCCCCTCAGGCGCGCAAAAGTTCTTCGGCAATGATGATCTTGCGGACTTCGCTTGTTCCCGCGCCGATCTCCAACAATTTGTTGGCGCGGAACAGCCGGTTGATCTCGGTGTCCTGCATGTAGCCAGAGCCACCATGAATATGACAGGCTTCGGTCACCGCCTTGTTGAATGCCTCGCCTGCGTAAAGACAGGCCGCCGCGGTCAGTTTGTGGATTTCGCCACGGCCCCCGGCCCCTTTTGGTAGGCCCGTACAGGCGGCCAGTGCCCGATAACCGAATGCGCGCGCGGTTTCGACCTCGGTGTAGATCTCGGCCAGTTTCGACTGCATCATCTGGAAACTTGCAATCGGTTTGCCGAATTGTTCGCGAATCTTGGCGTATTCCAGCCCTAGTTCCAGGGCGCGTTCGGCCATGCCAACGCAGACTGAGGCAACCATAGCACGCTCCAGATCCAACCCGCTCATTACCACCGAAACGCCGGTGTTTTCCGGTCCAACCATGGCGGATGCGGGTACGCGGCAATCCTCAAACACCAGTTCTCCGGTTGGCGAGCCGCGAAAGCCCATCTTGTCAAGCTTTTGCGCCACCTTGAAACCGGGATTGTCCGTCTCGATGATGAAAGCAGAAATGCCCTTGGCGCCCTTCGACTTGTCGGTTTTGGCATAAAGCAGGATCACATCGGCAATGGGGCCGTTGGTGATGTAAATCTTCGAGCCGTTGATGACATAATCATCACCGTCGCGGCGGGCAGTTGTGGCCATGGATCCGAGCGCATCGGATCCCGCACCCGGTTCGGTCAGGCCCAAAGCACCAACCAGCTCGCCCGAGCAAAGGCCCGGCACGTATTTCTTCACATGCTCTTCGGATCCATTGCGCAGCAGGTTATTCAGGCACAGGTTGTCATGCGCCCCGTGTGAGAGGCCCACAGCCGGATTCCACTTCGAAATCACCTCGGACACCAGCGCCTGGGTGAACTCGTTCTGTCCCGATCCGCCAAGCTCTTCGGGTGCGGTAATCCCCAGCAGGCCCAGCTCGCCCATCTGCTTGAACAGATCATCGGGCCACCATTCCTCGTCATCCATACGCGCTTGCAGTGGGTGTAGCACCTCGCGCGACACCCGATCCACGTGATCGACGATCTGCCGTTGCTCATCAGTCAAAGAATAGTTCGCCCTGATGGCTTCCAGATCAGCCGAGATGGCCTCACTTTGAGTGGTCATATCATCCTCCCGAAAAATGTCGTCCGCCGTGTTGACCAAAATCAAACATATGTTAGAAAATAGATCAAGCCAAGCTTTTGACGACCTGACGTAAGAAAGCGCGGTGTCCTGCAATACAGAGGGGGGGGAGCTTCGGAAATGACTGAGAGCGTTGTTCAATCGCAGGCGCTCGGCAAAGAAGTGCGTATCACGATTCGACGTCCTGACAATCGAAATGCCCTCAACCGTGAGGTCGCAGACGGGATCATGGCCGCCATATGTGCTGCCGAGAGGGACAGCGATTGCCGCGTGATCGTTCTGACCGGCGAGGGCGAGCGCGCCTTCTGTGCCGGGGGCGACATCAAGGCGGGGGCGGATGGCGGCCCGTTTGTTCAGGATCCGGCGGACCCGGATCATTTTGCCGGAAGGTTGTTCGAGACGATACAGGCGTGCCGAAAGCCAACGATCGCGCGCATCAATGGCGTCGCTATGGGGGCAGGAGCGGGCATCATCTGTGCCTGCGATCTGGCTGTGATGGCGGATCATGCTCGCATCGGAACGCCGGAAGTGAAGGTGGGTCTGTTTCCCATGACGATCGTGCCACCCATGATGCGCGTGCTGCCCCGGCGGAGGCTGATGGAGATGTTCATCACCGGCGTTCCTCTGACGGCCGAGGAAGCCCTGCAGTTCAATCTGGTCAACTATGTGACCGATGCCGCGGGGCTGGACGACAAGGTTGCAGAACTGGTTGCCCAGATCGCCGCGCAGTCGCCGAGCGCGATCCGGCTGGGAAAATACGCCTGTCACGCGATGGAGGACATGACCTATCCGCAGCAGATGCGGTTTGCAGAAACACTGTTACCGCGTGTGGCGCAGACCGAAGACGCGCGCGAAGGCTTTGATGCCTTTATTGAGAAGCGCAAACCCGAATGGACGGGCCGCTGATCAAACGGGGAGGAGAGGAATATGTCGGAACGAAAGCTGCGCATCGGATGCGCGTCGGGTTTCTGGGGCGATACGCCGGAAGCGATCGGTCAACTGGTCTCAAAGGGCGAGATCGACTATCTGGTGTTTGACTATCTGGCAGAGGTGACAATGTCGCTGATGGCGCGGGCCCGCGCCAAAGCGCCCGAGTCGGGCTATGCGCCGGACTTCGTCAAGGCGCTGGCACCCTGGTTGTCGGATATCAAGGCAAAAGGGATCAAGGTCGTTGCCAATGCAGGGGGCGTGAACCCGCGTGGCTGCAGCGATGCGCTTGCCAAAGCCGCCGCCCAGGCCGGGATCGATCTGTCCGTCGGAGTCGTGCTAGGCGATGACCTGTTGCCCAGGGCCGATGAAATTCGCAAAAACGGTCAGACGGAAATGTTCTCGGGTGTCGCATTTCCAGATGATATCTGGAGCATGAATGCCTATCTGGGTGCCCGCCCCATCGCTGCCGCGCTGGATGCCGGGGCCGACATCGTGATCACCGGACGCTGCGCCGACAGCGCGGTCGCGCTTGGTCCCCTGATGCATGAATACGGTTGGGGCGACGATGACTGGGACAAGCTCAGCCAGGGATCGCTGGCCGGCCACCTGATCGAATGCGGCCCCCAGGGAACCGGCGGCAACTTCACCGACTGGCAGGACGTGCCGGGTTGGGACAATATGGGCATGCCCATCGTCGAGGTGTCCGAAGACGGCAGTTTCATCATGACCAAGACGCCTGACACCGGCGGGCTGGTCGTGCCCGGGTCAGTCGGAGAGCAGATGCTCTATGAAATCGGGGACCCGCGCGCCTACCTGTTGCCCGACGTGATCTGCGACTGGTCCGGGGTCACCCTGGAACAGGTCGGACCCGACCGGGTGCTGGTCAAGGGCGGCAGGGGGCTTGGGCGCACCGACAGCTACAAGGTGTCGGCGACCCATGCCGATGGCTGGCGCGCGGTCTCTACCCTGACACTGGCCGCGATTGACGCACCCGCCAAGGCCGAACGTGTGGCCGAGGCGATCCTGACCCGCTGTCGCCGGATTTTCCGCGACCGCAACATGGGAGATTTCCGGCAGGTCAGCGTCGAGGTGCTGGGGGCCGAGGCGGCCTACGGCGCAAATGCGCGCGCCCGGACCCGCGAGGTGGTGCTCAAGATCGGCGCGGTCCATGACGATCGCGCCGCGCTGAACATCTTTGCCGGCGAAATCGCACCGATGGCGATTTCGACCGCGCAGGGTCTGACCGGGTTCTTCGCCGGACGGCCAAAGGTGCAGCCGGTGGTCCGTCTATTTTCCTTCCTTCAGAGCAAGGCCGAAACCCCCGTCGCGGTCGAGGTCGACGGCAAGGATGTGCCCGTGAGCGTGGCCACTACGCCAGTCCACCTTGATCCGCCTGCCGCACCGCCCGCAGATAGCCGCGAGCCCGGTCCGGACGTTGTCAAGGTCCGCCTCGTCGATTTGGCCTGGGGCCGCTCGGGCGACAAGGGGGACATCGCCAATATCGGCATCCTCGCGCGCAAGCCGGACTACCTACCATATATCCGCTCGGCTCTCAGCGAAGAGGTGGTGAAGGACTATTTCGCCCATGTCTGCGACGGCAGGGTAGAACGGTTCGACTTGCCTGGAAGCCATTCGCTGAATTTCCTGTTGCATGAATCGCTTGGCGGTGGCGGCATCGCCTCGGTCCGCATAGACCCGCAGGGCAAAGGGTTCGCGCAGATGCTGCTTGATATCGAAATTCCCGTGCCAGCCGATCTGGCCGCACGTGACGGACTGAATGCCGCGGCCCGGAACTAAGAGGACGACACCATGACCATTTCGAAACTCCTGGTCGCCAATCGGGGCGAGATCGCGGCGCGCGTGTTGCGCACCGCTAAGGCCCGCGGGCTTGCGACTGCCGTGTTGCGTTATGTCGCCGAGCAAGAGGGGCCGGCGCATCTGATCGCAGATGAGGTCGTGATGATCGACGGCCCGACGCCCGTGGCCGCCTATCTCGATATTCCTCAGATCGTCGAAGCCGCCAAAGGGATCGGCGCGGACGCGGTTCATCCCGGCTATGGCTTTCTGTCAGAGAATGCCGGTTTTGTCGCGGCGCTGGAAAAAGCCGGAGTGACCTTTGTCGGCCCGACGTCCGAGGTCATCGACCTGATGGGGGACAAGGTCCGCGCCCGCGCCTTCGTCGAGGAACGCGGGTTTCCCGTCGCCCCCTCGGCCATCGAGGATGATGATCCGGCGAGCTTTGTCGAACGCGCCCGCGCCGTTGGCTATCCGCTGCTCATCAAGCCCTCGGCCGGCGGTGGCGGCAAGGGCATGCGCGTCGTACGCGAGGACAGCACGCTGGAGACCGAAATCGAAACCGCGCGCCGCGAAGGCGAACGATATTTCGGCGACGGGCGGCTTTTCGTCGAACGCTATATCGAACGCCCGCGCCATATCGAGGTGCAGGTGATGGGCGACGGACAGGGCAACGTGGTCCATTTCTGGGAACGTGAATGTTCGATCCAGCGCCGGTTCCAGAAGATTATCGAGGAAACGCCGTCACCGGCGCTGACCCCCGAGCAACGGGATGAGATCTGCGAGACCGCTGCCGGAATTGCCCGCGCCGTCAAATACCGCGGGGCAGGGACTGTCGAATTCATCTATGCACAGGATGGGGCCTTTTATTTCCTGGAAATGAACACCCGCCTTCAGGTCGAACATCCGGTGACCGAGATGGTAACCGGCTTTGATCTGGTTGCCGAGCAGCTGCGTGTCGCGGCGGGCGACGGGCTGAGCGCCGTGCAGGCGGATATTCCCCAAACCGGACACTCGATCGAACTGCGCATCTGTGCCGAGGATGCGACCGCCGATTTTCGCCCCGCGATCGGCAATATCCTGCTGCTGGACGAACCCCAGGGCGAGGGGATCCGCGTAGACAGCGGCATTCTGGATGGCGGCAAGGTAACGACCGACTTCGACCCGATGTTGTCCAAGCTGATCGTGCATGGCCCGGATCGCGCGCAGGCCATCGCCCGTGCCCGGAGCGCGGTGCAAAGCTATGTGATTCTCGGGGTAACGACCAACACCGGTTACCTGGATGCAATCCTTGCACATCCGGATTTCGCCTCTGGTGACGTTTCAACTGGCTTCCTGGCTGAACAATCCGAAACGCTAACCGCGCCGGGCGAAGATGTCTCTGACTTGCTGATAGCGGCGGCGGCCCTATCGGACGAGCGCCTGGTGAGTGACGTAATGCAGATACCGGAAATGTACCGCAAGATGGGTGGGTGGAGAAACTGATGCAACGGATTTTTCAGATCGACGGAGAAGAGACTGATTGCTGGCTGGGTCATGATGGCAGCCGGTTCGTGCTCAACACCCCCACTGGCGCTGTTGCCTGCCAATTGGATCCGACGGGTCTGCCGGGCGGTTACAAGCTGCGGGCCAAGGGTGTTGTGCGCGAATTGCGACTGGCCGTGGGGCCGGAAGCAACTTTTGTGCACATGGACGGGCGAACCTACGAAGTCGGGCGGGTTGATCCCGCCGAACGCCTGGCCGGAAGCGACGGTGGCGCGAGCGACGACCGATTGGTGGCGCCCATGCCGGGTGTCGTGGTGTCAGTTGCGGTTAAACCCGGCGATGCGGTTGAAGAAGGCCAGCCACTTCTGGTGATCGAAAGCATGAAGTTGGAAACCACACTGACGGCGCCGCGCGACGGGGTCGTTGCCGAAATGCCATTCGCCGAAGGCGACAGTTTTGGTCTGAAAGACATCCTGGCCCAATTGGCTCCGGAGGAGGAGTGACCATGCGCAGAATTGAAAGTCAGATCGACACCAATGCCGCCGACTACAAGGCAAATTTCGCCGCCATGTCTGAACGGCTGAAGGAATTCCACGCTCGCCAGCACGCGGCGCGTTTCGAACGTCCGCAACGCGATATCGACCGCCTCGCCCGCCAGAACAAACTGGGCGTGCGCGAGCGGTTGAAACTGCTGCTGGACCCCGGCACTCCGTTTTTGGAATTTTCAACCCTGGCGGCCTGTCGTGAATATGACGGGGTGGTGCCCGGCGCAGGCGTGGTTACGGGGATCGGCATCGTGCAAGGCCGCGAGGTCGCCATTCATGCCAATGATGCCAGCGTCAAGGGCGGTGCCTGGTATCCGCATACCGTGAAAAAGGTCGTGCGTCTTCTGGATGTCGCGCTGGAAAACCGTCTGCCGGTCATCCATATCTGCGACAGCGCGGGCGGTTTCCTGCCGCTGCAGCACGGGGTGTTTCCCGACCGGTATCTGGGCGGGCGGGTGTTCCGCAACCAGGTCAAGCTGAGCCAGGCCAATATCCCGCAGATTGCCGTGGTCGGCGGACACTGCACGGCTGGCGGTGCCTATGTGCCGACGCTGAGCGACTACAACATCATCATCGAAGGCACAGGCGCGATTTTCCTTGGCGGTCCCCCGCTGGTCAAGGCGGCTACCGGCGAAGAGGTCGGTGTTCAGGAGCTTGGCGGCGCGGTCATGCACACCTCGGTATCGGGCACCGGCGACTATCGCGCCGCGACCGAACAACACGCCTTTTCACTGGCGCGCGAGATTGTCAGCCAATGGATGCGCACCCCGAAAACGATCATCGAAACCGCCGCTTTTGAAGAGCCATACTACGACCCCAAGGAGCTTTATGGGATCATCCCCAAGGACCGGAAAACCCAGTTTGATATGCGCGAGGTTCTGGCGCGGATCGTCGATGGCTCGCGCTTTCACGAATACCAGCCCGACTATGGCACCACGATGGTTTGCGGCTTTGCCCATATCTGGGGTTACAAGGTCGGCATCCTTGCCAACAACGGGGTGCTGTTCAACGACAGTTCGCTCAAGGCAGCGCATTTCATGCAGTTGTGCAACCAGAACCGCACGCCTCTGGTCTTTTTCCAGAACATCACCGGCTATATGGTGGGCCGCGAATACGAAGAACGAGGCATCGCCAAGGATGGCGCCAAGATGCTGATGGCGCAGGGCGGCTCGGTCGTGCCGAAGTTTACCGTGATCGCCAATGCGTCTTACGGGGCCGGCAACTACGGGATGTGCGGACGGGCCTGGGACGCGCGCACGCTGTTCATGTGGCCCCAGGCCGAGATCGGCGTGATGGGGGCGGATCAGGCCGCAAATACCATGGCGGACGTCAAGATTCGGCAGCTTCAGCGCGAAGGCAAAGAGCTGACCGAAGAAGAAATCGCCGCGATCCGCGAACCGGTGCTGGAAAAATACAAGCGCGATGTCGAGGCTTATACCTCGACCTCGGAATTGTGGGACGACGGCATCCTCGATCCGGCGGACACACGCAACGCGCTTGGCATGTCGATTTCTGCCTCGCTCAATGCACCGATCGACGATCCGCACTACGGGATCTTCCGTCTGTAAAGGCTTGAGGGACGGCACACCGGGTCGGGGAGTGCCGTTCCGCGTCAAGGCGCTTCCATCTGGTGCTTTCGGAATCTGAAGTAGTCCTGACCGGTCCGGTTCCCGGACCGGTCAGGACGATGTCCGCCGCGCCTCCTGAATGGAGACGACGTCAGAGGCCGCCATGCCGGGCCGGTTTGCCTCGACCGCCTTCAGCGGCTCGACCGGCGTCAATCCGGCCAGACAGTCGCGCGCAAGTTGCTGGTATTCCGCGGTGCCGCGCGTTTTCCACGCGATTTCTTTCTCGCTGACCTCGCGGATCACCTTTGCCGGCGATCCCACCACCATCGAACGCGGCGGAATCACGGTTTCGCCACGCACAAACGCCTGCGCGCCGACAATCGATTCCGCCCCAAGCTCTACACCATCCATAATGACGGAATTCATTCCGACCAGAGCGTTCCGGCCCACTGTGCAACCGTGCAGGATCGCGCCATGGCCGATGTGGCCGTCGCTTTCCACCACGGCGTCGCGGCCGGGAAAGGAATGGATGATGCAATTGTCCTGAACATTGGCTCCATCCCCGATCACGATCCTGCCGAAATCGCCCCGCAAGCTTGCTCCGGGGCCGATGTAGCATCCATGACCCAAGATGACATTTCCGATCAGAACGGCCTGGGGGTGGACATATGTATCCTCGGGCACGACGGGTATAAAACCCTTGAACTCATAACAGTATGCCATTCCGACCACCTTTCGTAAGCTGAGTGCTAAACGCTTGTCAGCGGTTGCGCCGGGACCAGAATCCCTCAATTGTGCCGCCGATCAGGGCGTGTGGCCCGAAAACAAACACAAGTTAGAAAATAGCGCAAGCTCCCTACGTCACAGCTTGGCGATATTGACACTTCCCAAGGTTGGGATTTAAAATCTAACAAATGGTAGAAAATAGGCTGGCGGACCGATTAGGGTGGCCTGACCGAACTTGGGAGAGAGAGAAATGACAGACAAAGCCTATGTTGCAGGCGTTGGGATGGTCCCGTTCCAGAAGCCGGGAAAATCCGAAAGCTACGATGTGATGGCGACCGCTGCGACCCGGTCCGCTCTGGCAGACGCGGGGTTGGATTATGATAAAGTCCAACAGGCCTATGTTGGCTATGTCTATGGCGACAGCACCTGCGGTCAGCGCGCCCTGTACCATGTCGGAATGACAGGCATCCCGGTTCTGAATGTGAACAACAACTGCTCGACCGGATCGTCCGCCCTGTTCCTGGCCAGGCAGGCAGTTGAAAGCGGCGCGGTCGAATGTGCTCTGGCACTTGGGTTCGAACAGATGCAGCCCGGCGCAATCGGTGCGATGTTCCATGACCGGGTCAGCCCGTTTGCGGCATTCGACAGTGAAACCGACGATCTGGTTGGCCGTTCCGAAATCCCGCTGGCACTGCGGTACTTTGGCGGTGCGGGCAAGGCGCATATGGACGAGTTCGGCACACCCGTCGAGACCTTCGCCAAGATCCGCGCCAAGGCCAGCCGACATGCTGCGAAGAATCCGGTTGCCCTGTTCCGGCAGGAGGTGACGGCGGAAGATGTCATGGCCGCCCAGGTCGTCTGGCCCGGCGTCATGACCAAGCTCATGGCCTGTCCGCCAACCTGTGGCGCGGCGGCGGCGATCATTTGTTCCAAGGAATTCGCCGACAAGCACGGATTGGACAGTTCCGTTCGGATCGCGGCGCAGGCCATGACAACAGACGGACCGGAAACTTTCGAAGCCCATGACATGCGCGAAGTGGTCGGCTTTTCGATGGCCAAGCGCGCCGCCGATCAGGTTTACGAGGACGCGGGCATCGGGCCCGAGGACGTGGATGTGGTCGAACTGCACGACTGTTTCGCCCACAACGAGCTTATCACCTATGAGGCGCTTGGCCTTTGCGGTCGCGGCGAAGCGGCGAAATTCGTTGATGATGGCGACAACACCTACGGCGGAAAATACGTGACCAACCCGTCGGGCGGTCTTTTGTCCAAAGGCCATCCGCTTGGGGCGACCGGCCTAGCGCAATGTACCGAGCTCGTTCAGCAGCTTCGCGGCCAGGCAGATGCGCGCCAGGTTGATGGCGCACGTCTGGCGCTTCAGCACAATCTGGGCCTCGGCGGGGCCTGCGTCACCACGCTTTATGAAAAAGCCTGATAGCGCCTTTCGGGAGGAATCAATATGACTGGAAAACTCGACGGGCGCGTGGCGCTGGTCTCGGGCTCGGGCCGGGGCATTGGCCGCGAAATCGCTCTCAAACTGGCCTCGGAAGGGGCCCGGCTGGTGATCAACGATCTGGATGCGGATCCGGCCAATGAAACCGCCGAGGCGGTGCGCGCAATGGGAGCTGAGGCCGTGGTCTGTGCCGGCAGCGTCACCGAAGACGGTTTTGCCGAACGGTTCATCAAGACCGGCGTGGACAGCTTTGGCGGGTTAGACATCATCGTGAACAACGCAGGCTACACTTGGGATAGCGTCGTTCAGAAGATGTCCGACGAACAGTGGCAGGCGATCATCGACGTCCACCTGACGGCACCTTTCAAGATCCTGCGCGCTGCCCAGCCGGTGATCAGCGCCAAGGCCAAGGAAGAGGCCGCCGCCGGGCAAGAGGTGTTCCGCAAGGTGGTCAACATCTCGTCCATCGCAGGGACCGGCGGCAATGCTGGCCAGATCAACTATTCCGCCGCAAAGGCCGGTATCCTAGGGGTCACCCGGACGATGGCCAAGGAATGGGGCCGCTATAAGGTCAACGTCAACGCCGTCGCCTTCGGCCCGATTCGCACCCGCTTGACCGAAGGCAGCGCGGATGGCGACAGCACGATCAAGGTCGAAGAAAAAGAGATCAAGGTCGGCGTGAATCCCGATCTCCTGTCCCAGATGGAGCGCATGATCCCGCTGGGCCGGGTCGGCACTCCGGAAGAAGCTGCCGGTGCCGTCTATCTGTTCTGTGCGCCGGAATCGAACTTCATTTCAGGCCAGCACGTCATCTGCGGTGGCGGTTTCGTGATCTAAGGCATTTGCCCGGACCCGATGACGGGGTCCGGGCAAGCACATTAATGTCTGGGCGGCCTCTTGGCGGTCGCCAATGCGGAATTTTCCGCAAACTCTAGTCCGGCACGATCACGACGATTTACTCATTTGCGTTATTAACCTAACAGGCGTTAGTTAGGCGTTGGGGCGATACGAAAGTATATGGCACAAAACACGGCAATCAAAATCAACGAGACATCGCGCAGCGCGGTTGGACGGGATGGGGTGCTGGACATTGCCGCGCGGCTTTTCCGCGAACAAGGCTACGGGTCCGTTTCGCTCCGAAAAATTGCCGAGGCCGCCGGGATCAAGGCGGGTAGCATATATTATCATTTCGGTTCCAAGGACGAGATCGTCGCGGCCGTTCTTGATGCAGGGATTCGAGTCGTTCACGAGAGCATGAGAGACGCCGTCACCGACCTGCGGGCCGATGCCGACGGCGAAACGGTACTGCGCGCCGCGATCCGGGCGCATCTGCGCGCGCTTATTGATGTGAGCGATTATACATCGGCGAATGTGCGTATTTTCGGGCAGGTGCCGCAATCCGTCCGGGATGCCAACTTGCCCACGCGCAGGGCCTATGAGGCAGAGTGGGACAGTCTTCTGTCCCAGCTTAAGAAAGATGGCACGCTGAAGCAAGACGTCGATATCCGTCGCCTGCGCCTGATGCTGATCGGTACATTGAACGCCACGCTCGATTGGTTCGACCCGGACCGCGGTAGCGCCGATGCGTTGTCACGCACCTATGCCGATGTGTTCCTCAACGGGATACTCCAAAGACAGGATACCTGACTTCATGGCACGTCTTGAAACAGCGGTGCTGACCGCATCAGAGACCTACACCCGCAACCACGCCGCACAAAGCGAGCGCGTCGAAACGCTGCGTGCGCGGATCGCCGAAGCAACGGCTGGCGGCCGCCCCGATATGGTCGCGCGGCATCGCAAGCGCGGCAAGCTGTTGGTCCGCGAACGGATCGACCTGCTGGTGGATCCGGGCACTGCGTTTCTTGAGCTGTCGTCGCTTGCCGCCTACGGTCAATACGGGGGCGAGGTGCCCGGTGCGGGGATCGTGACCGGTATCGGGATCGTCCACGGGCTGCCCTGCGTTGTGATCGCCAACGATGCGACAGTGAAGGGTGGGTCTTTCTATCACGAAACCGTGCAGAAACACATCCGCGCCCAGGAAATCGCAGCCGAGAACCGGCTGCCCTGCCTCTATCTGGTGGATTGCGGCGGTGCCTATCTGCCAGAGCAGGACCGGGTTTTCCCCGATGCCCGCCATTTCGGCAATTCCTTTTATCGTCAAACCAACATGTCCGCGAGCGGCCTGCCGCAGATCTCGGCGGTCTTTGGAGGCTGCACGGCCGGTGGGGCCTATATCCCGGCCCTGTCGGACGAAGTCATCATGGTACGCGGCAACGCACGCATCCATCTGGGCGGCCCCTCGATCGTCAAGGTGGCGATCAACGAAGAGGTTGATGGAGAAACATTGGGGGGGGCCGAGATGCATTCGCGCGTCTCCGGTGTGTCTGACCATCTGGCCGAGGACGAGTATCATGCGCTTGCTCTGATGCGCGACATCGTATCCGAACTGGGCCTGTCGCGCCCGATGGGTCCCGATGCAACCTGCGCGCCGCCGGCGCGCAACCCAGAGGAACTGCTTGGCGTCATCAGCGCCGATCGCAAACAGCCCTATGACATGCGCGAGGTTCTGCTGCGCATGATCGACGCCGGCGAATTCCGCGAATTCAAGCCCGGATGGGGTGAGACGCTGGTCTGCGGCACCGCGCGGATTCACGGCTATCGAGTGGGCATTCTCGCAAATAATGGGGCGCTTGTGTCCGACAGTTCGCTCAAGGGCGCGCAATTCGTGTCGATGTGCGATCAACGCAACATCCCGCTTTTGTTCCTCCACAACATCTCGGGCTTCATGGTCGGCACCGAAGCCGAGCGCGGCGGCATTGCCAAAGACAGCGCCAAGCTGGTCTATGCCATGTCGGTTGCCAAGGTGCCGCGCCTGTCGGTCCTCTTGGGCGGCTCATACGGGGCAGGCAACTACGGCATGTGCGGACGTGGTTTCGCCCCGAATTTTCTCTTTGCCTGGCCCACGGCGGAACTGGCCACCATGTCTGCCGACATCGCCACAAATGTGATGCTGGAACTGCGCCGCCAGAAAGGGGGCGACCCGGGCAAGATGGAGGCCGACATGAAGCTGATCGAGGAGCAGGTTCGGGCCCAGTACGGTGAACAGTCCGATCCCTATTATGCCACCTCGCGGCTTTGGGATGACGGGCTGATCGAACCCGCGCAAACCCGCGATATCCTTGGCCTGTGTCTGGCCATCGTGACATCGGTGCCCGAAGCCGGTCGCCATACGCCTGTATTCAGAATGTGAGGCTTCAAGTTGACCAATACCTACAACACGATCCTTATCGAAACCGATGCGCGTGGCGTCGCCACGCTGACGCTCAACCGCCCCGACAAACACAATGCGCTGAATGGCGAATTGATCGCAGAGCTATACGATGCCGCCGAAAAGCTGGCTGCAGATGACGATGTGCGTATTGTGGTCCTGACCGGCGCGGGCAAGAGCTTCTGCGCGGGCGGCGATTTCAACTGGTTCGCCTCTAATGTCGAGAAAACCCGTAGTGAAAGGGTCGCACAAAGCGCCACGCTGGCGCGGCTGTTGCGCCGTCTTGACACGCTGCCCAAACCCTTGATCGGGAGGATCAACGGCCCGGCTTACGGTGGCGGTGTCGGCATGATCTCCGTCTGCGACTACACCATCGGCGCCGAAGGCGCGCGCTTCGGTCTGACCGAGGTAAAACTGGGCCTTCTGCCCGCGAATATATCGCCTTATGTGGTGGCCCGCATCGGCAAGGTGCATTCGCGTGAAACCATGCTGTCGGGGGCGTTGTTCGACACGGCCCGCGCCGAGCGGATCGGTCTGTTGACCGAGGTTGTCGCGCCGGGCGACCTGGACGCCACGGTGAACCGGGTGGTGCATGATCACCTTCAGGCCGCGCCGGGTGCCGTGGCCGATACCAAGGCGCTGATCGCCTATGTCGCGTCCCACGATCTGGAGACCAACATGATCTACACCGCCGACCGGCTGGCCGATGCGTGGGAGACTGAGGAAGGTATCGAAGGCATCAACAGTTTCATCAACAAGGGCGTTCCGTCATGGCGGGTGAAATGAGCTTCACCCGCGTTCTGATCGCCAACCGGGGCGAGATTGCCCGGCGCATCCAGCGCGGGTGCCGCAAACTGGGGCTGGAAAACGTAGCGGTGTTTTCGGACGCGGACCGCGACGCGCCCTTCGTGGCCGAGGCCGATCATGCCGTCTGCATCGGTGGGGCCGCCCCGTCGGACAGTTATTTGAACGTCGAGGCCATCCTTGAGGCCGCGCGGGCGACGGGCGCGTGTGCGGTGCACCCGGGCTATGGTTTTCTGTCTGAGAATGCCGGTTTCGCGGCGGCGGTCGAGGCGGCGGGCCTTGTGTTCATCGGGCCGGAACCCGACGCTATCGCGCGGATGGGCTCCAAGATCGAGGCCAAGGCTGCCGCCGAAGCCGCAGGCGTGCCCGTCCTGCCCGGCTATCGAGGCGAGGATCAGTCCGACGCGCGCCTGCTGCAAGAGGCCGAGGCGCTAGGCACCCCCTTTCTGGTCAAGGCCAGCGCCGGCGGCGGCGGACGCGGGATGCGGCTGGTCTCCGATCCGGGCGACGCACCCGAAGCGATTGCATCTGCCCGGGCCGAAGCGCAGAGCGCCTTCGACGATCCGGCGGTGTTCCTCGAACGCTATGCACCCCGTGCCCGCCACGTCGAAGTGCAGGTTCTGGGCGACACTCACGGCACCGTGCTGCATCTGGGCGACCGCGATTGTTCGCTGCAACGCAACCACCAAAAGCTGATCGAAGAAGCCCCCGCCGCCGATCTTCCCGAGGCTGTGCGCGACCGCATGCGTGCGGCAGCGGTGCGGTTGGCGCAGGCGATCGGCTATCGCTCCGCCGGGACGGTGGAATACCTCTATGACCCCGGGCGCGGTGAATACTACTTTCTGGAAATGAATACCCGGTTGCAGGTGGAACACCCCGTGACCGAGGCGATCACCGGCATCGATCTGGTCGAATGGCAGTTGCGCATCGCGCGGGGCGAGCCGCTGGCGCTGACGCAAGGCGATGTGCAGTTTGACGGGCACGCCATTGAAATCCGCATCGCCGCCGAAAACCCGGCCGAGAATTTCCGCCCCGAAACGGGCGAGATCAGCCTTTGGGCTCCGCCCGCCGGCGTGCGGCTCGATACCGGGGTCGAGGCAGGCTCGGTCGTCAGCCACCATTACGATTCGATGATTGCCAAGCTGATCGTCCACGCGCCGGATCGGGCCGGTGCGATCCGCCGGGCGGTTGTCGCAATGGATGCCTTTGCAGTCGGTGGCGTCGGTCTGAACCTGGCCTATCAGCGCGCGTTGCTGACACACCCGGATTTTGAGGCGTTCCGGCACCATACCTCAGGCCTGCCCGAGATGTTTCCAGGCGGCTGGACTGAACCGTCCGCTGATCCCCGGGACATGGCCCTTGCCGCGATGGCGCTGCATCTGCATCTCGCCCCGGCGGGCGCGTCGCCCTGGGAAAGCCTGGGGTCATGGCGGCTCACGGCCCCTGCGGGGTGGCCCGGTGCAGCATCCTATTGGGAGACGACCAAAGACGACCCGATCCGCGTAAACGGCTCCGGGTCGGTGTTGACAGCCGTACAACTGGACGGCCAGACCATCGCGGTCGAGAGTGCCGCCTTAACAGGATGCCGTCTGAGCGGACGCATCGACGGGGTTCCGTTTTCGCGCACCGCCTATGTCTCGCGCGCGCCGGGTCACTGGCGGGTGCACCTGCAAACCCCTGCCGGAATGACCGCGACAGACCTGCGCACGCTGGAAGACCAGCATCTGCAACGTGCCACCGGCGGGTCTGGCGTCGCTGACCTGTTGTCCGCACCCATGCCCGGCGCCGTTGCCGAGGTGCGTGTCGCACGCGGCGACCGCGTTAAAGCCGGTGACACGCTTGTGGTGCTTGAGGCCATGAAGCTGTTGCAAAGCCTGCCCGCGCCGGTCGCGGGCGTAGTGACGGAAATCTATTGTGCACCGGGCGACACGGTTGCCGGGCACGCCCCACTTATCAAACTCGATCCAGAGGAAAACACATGACCAGACAAGACAACATCACCGCGGCCTCCGGCCCGTTCAACGAAGACCTCAACTTGATCCGCGACCAGCTGCGCCGGTTCATCGAAACCGAGGTGACCGCCAAGGCCGAGCCCTGGGAGGAGGAGGGCATGGTGCCCCGCGACGTGCTGCGCCGGATGGGTGATCTCGGCGTTCTGGGGATGCGCTATGACGAACAGTATGGCGGCGCGGGGCTGGACGTGATGTCCAGCGTGGTTTTGGCCGAAGAGGTCGGGCGATCCACCTTCGGCGGATTCTCGGCCACGGTTCTGGTCCACACCGACATGGCCTCGCCGCATCTGGAAAACGCCGGCACGCCCGAACAGAAGGCGCGGTGGATGCCGTCGATCACCTCTGGCGAAATGATCACCGCCGTCGCCGTGACCGAGCCGGGCGCGGGCTCGGACGTGGCCGGCATGCGCACCCGCGCGGTGCGGGACGGGTCGGATTGGGTGCTGAACGGCACCAAGATGTTCATCACCAACGGCGTGCATGGCGATCTCTACTTTGTCGGCGCCAAGACCGATCCCGATGCCAAGGGGTCGCGCGGGATCACCATGTTTGCGGTCGAAAAAGGCACGCCGGGCTTTTCGGTCGGACGGGCGTTGAACAAGACCGGCTGGCTGTGCTCGGACACTGCCGAACTGATCTTCGAAGATGTCCGCATCCCGGCCGAAAACGTTCTGGGCGAGGTCAACCGCGGCTTCTATTCGGTGATGAAGAACTTCCAGAACGAACGCATCGTCCTGGGTGCGATGGCCTGTGCCGAAGCGCAAACCGCGCTGGACATGACCGTGGATTACGTCAAGCAGCGCAGGGCCTTTGGCGGCGTTCTGTGGGACAAGCAGGCCGTGCGCCAACGGCTGGCCGACTGTCAGACGCGGATCGCGGCAGGACGTCAGCTGGTCTATCACGCCGCCGGTCTGGATGCCGCGGGCGGTGACTGCGTGAAAGAGGTCTCAATGGTCAAAGCCTATTGCGGCGAACTGGTGAACAGCGTGCTTTATGACTGCGTCCAGTTTCACGGCGGCATGGGTTATATGCGCGAAACACCGGTGGAACGCATGTCACGCGATGCCCGTGTGCAGGCCATCGGCGGCGGGGCGAGCGAAGTCATGTTGGAAGAAGTCGCCAAGCGCATGTGAGCTTACTATCCAAAAAATAACAATCTTCAGAAACAAGGACGAAAAAGATGAATCTGGAAACCACTCAAAGCCAATCAGTCGCAAGACTGACCCGAGAAATCTCGATAATACTCGTCGGCACAATTCTTTTGGCACTATCCGCCAAAATCGTGGTGCCGTTCTACCCCGTACCTATGTCTACACAGACCCTGGTTGTCTTGGGTCTGGGCCTTTTCCTGGGGCCGGTGCGCAGTAGTCTTGTTGTTGTGACATACCTTTTTGAAGGTCTGCTTGGCCTGCCGGTCTTCGCAGGCACGCCTCCGGCTCCGGCCGGACTGGCGTATATTGCGGGTCCCACAGGCGGATACCTGATAGGCTTCGCACTTGCAGCGGCGGCTGCCGGTTGGGTTGTTCAAGCACTGCAAGGACTTTGGCCTTCATTCAGAGCATCTGTCGCGGTCTTTTTGGGCTCGATACTCATGTATTGCGCAGGGCTGTTCTGGTTGGGTGGCTTTGTCGGCTATGGCGAAAAGTTGCTGAACGCCGGTCTTTACCCGTTCCTTCTCGGGGATCTGACGAAGGCGACAATTGCTGTAGTTCTGTATACTGCTTACCATAATCGCCGCGCTGTGTGACTGCCAGCCCAAGACTGTATCAGACTGTTTCAGTCTCATACGGTCTTGGTCCAATATAAGTTGAAATGGTCCGATGCCGGATTTGACAGGCACCGGACGCCAGCCTGAGGTTTCCGGCGCCATGCGAGAGCAATGCGCAAAACTGTGCGAACCAAATTGTTCGCAATCAATACCTGGTCGCACACAATGAAAAGAAGCAGCATGTTTTTCTCAGAGCCGGAGCCTTGCCGCGCGAAGGGAGTCGAATTGGCCCCTGGAATTCTGAGGATCGTCGCGAACAATCCCGGAAAGATGACCTACCACGGGACAAATAGCTACATCATTGATACGCCTGATGGTCGGTTCATAATCGACCCCGGCCCAGCAGAAGACAGTACACATTTCGAGGCAATCATCAAAAATTTGGGGGCCAAACCATCCGGGATTCTGCTCACACACCACCATTCTGATCATTTTGGAGTCGTCCCAGCCCTGCGAGCACGGACAGACGCACCTGTTTATGCCTCACGGGCATTCCCTGACGATGCATTTCGACCTGACCGGTTTCTGGAGGACGGACAGGTCATTGCCGGTCTTACCGTCCTGCACACACCTGGTCACGCGAGCGACCACCTTTGTTTCGCGAGACCTGACGGAGTGCTCTTCACGGGCGACCACGTTATGAGTTGGAACAGTTCGATCGTCAGCCCCCCTGACGGAAACATGCACGACTACTGCGCGCAGCTACAGCGGCTGATTGAGCGCGACGATAGGATCTACTTTCCGGGGCACGGACCTATACTCCGGGATCCGCAACCTTACGTCAAACGGTTGCTTTCCAACCGCATGCGTCGCGAGGCGGAGATCCTCGCCCACCTCTCAAACACCCCGGATTCGGTCCAGAATATCGCCGCTTCCGTCTACCAGAAAACCGACCCACATATCGCAATGGCCGCAGAACGAAACGTTGCGGCGCATCTGGAGAAGCTGTTGTCTGAGTCGCGGGTGGTACAAGATGGCGAGGCCTGGAAATTAACATAAACTTCATTATGCGACTTTATACTGTACGCGGGGCACATTCTAAACTGGGTTGCGACACATCCCCTATCTTGCTGAAAAGCAAGGAGAACGGACATGGCCCACACAGAG
>NZ_JAXGFS010000010.1:0-190295 GCF_041008745.1 Pseudophaeobacter sp. 1A09344 | reverse complement strand
TCCGGCCAGCGGGTTGCCCGTGAGCTCGATAATATCGCCCGAACGCGCGGTTATCCGTGCATGGTGGTCAGCGACAACGTCCTATGTCGGGAAAATCTGGCCGCTTAGGTCAGCAGGTCATGGGGCATCTGGTGCTCCGGATGCCCTGTTAAAGTTGCCCAGACGGGCTCTGCCGTCAAGAAATGATCTCTTCCATAGCAAACACAGGGTACGCGCTTTGGCGGCCCTCACCGTCCTCAATACGAGATCCCAAATCCCAAGCAGAAGGCCCGAACATTATCTACGAGGTCAGCAAGCTGCCTCCACGGCTCGTCAGAGAGAGGTCCTTCCGCCTGGGCTCACCCCCTCGAAGAAGGGGCGATAGGGTTCGCCGTGATTGACCACGGCGTGTACGGTGCGTGCCATCTTGGCCGCGATCGCAGTGTAAGCCTTGCGGCGCAGATGGGCGTTGTGTCGGTCTTTCGAAATGTAGCGTTCGAATTTGTCCCGGAAGCTGTTGGTCCGCTTCAGTACCGCGGTTTGACCGGCCATCCAGAGCGTGCGCCGCAGCCGGGCATTGCCGTACTTCGAGATCCGGCTCTGACCGCGGAACATGCCGGACTGGACGGTGGCGAGGTCCATGCCACAGAACTTCAGGAACTGGCGGTGATGGCGGAAACGGCGAAGGTCGCCGGCCTCCGCGAGGATTGTCATGGCGTTGATCGGGCCGATGCCGGGAATGGTGGTCAGCAGCTGATAGTCTGGCAGGTCCGACAACAGCTCGACGGCCCGTGCCTCGATAATATCGCGCTGCCGGACCAGGCTGCGCCCCTCTGCAAGAACAAGGCGGAACATGCGCACTGCGTCAGAATCCGCATGAACTGGTAATCCGACAGAGTTGACTGCGGTGGCGTAAATATCTGAAAGCAATTGCTCTTTGGACACTTTGCGGCCAACGACATCCCAGGCATCGGCGATGAAGGCTTCGCGGCTCAGGGCCGAGATCATGTGTGGCGATGGGTACTTCTCCAGGAATGCCAGGAACCAATCCGTCCGCGAGCTTCGGTGGAATCTTTCAGCCTCGGGAAAATACAGCGGCAGGTAGTGGGTGAGAATGCGGTGCCACAGCTCGGTCTTGGACCGAGAGACGATCTCGTGCGTTTTTGACAGCTCCTGGATGTCGACGGTCCCGACCACCATCGGATCATGAAAGAATTGCACGGCGCCGATCTCGAGCATGTGCAAAATGACCTGAGCGTCTTTCGGGTCATTCTTGTCCCAGCTGTTGTGCAGGGCCTCCCGCGTGCGGGCCAGGCCGACCGAGGAGACCAACTTCAGCTCGAACCCGGTTCGCCCGAGATGGTGCGCCAACGTTCGGTGGTAGTTGCCGGTCGCTTCGAACCCTATCCGCACCGGCATGTCATAGCTGGCAAGGGTTGCGGACAGACGCTGGAAGTCGTCAAGCGTGTTCAGGATCGTCATTCGGCGACGGCGCTTTTTGCCTGGGACGCCGATCAGCACCTCATGGCGATGCTTGGAAATGTCGATGGCGACCAGCAAGGGCGAAGCGGTAGTATCGGTGGCGGTCATAGCCGGTCTCCTAAGCGGTGTGGTTCTGCAAAACCACTGTTGAGACCTGAGACCGGTTATGGCCACACGCTGCGCTATTTGGGGGCTGCGCGCGTGGCCATAACCTCTCGGCAGCGCTCTTTCCCGACGTGCTATGGGACCGAACTTACGTCGAATGCCATCCTGAAATGGCAGGAAGACCGGAAGGTCGAGTGGCACTACATCGCGCCTGGGAAGCCCATGCAGAACGGCTTCGTCGAGAGCTTCAACGGCCGCCTGCGAGACGAGTGCCTCAACGAGCATCTGTTCGCAAACCTGCGCCACGCCCGGGAGCTGATCGCGTCTTGGCGTGACGATTACAATCACCATCGCCCCCACACGAGCCTCGACGGGCTCACTCCGTGGGAGTATCACCAACGGTCAATAGAGGACCAAACACTGAACAGAGCGAACTAACAACCGCGGACTCAAAGGGGAGCAGGTCACGAGCTATCGCCTTGAAATGGCGCTTCGTCCATCACAGCCAACCTCAAGAGCAAGGGACACCCGAATATTGTGTCGCGCGCCTTTGTGGAATACGGCGTCATACCCACAACGCGATTGCACCAACGCTGCACCATGAACAGCAAAGGGCGCCGCATTGGGCGCCCTTCTCATCCTTGGCTTGCGGTGACCTTCAGACCAGCTCGCCAGCCAGCGCCTTGTCGATCAGGGCAACAGTCTCTTCTACGCCGTAAAGGGCGACGAAGCCGCCAAAACGCGGACCCTGGCTGGCGCCCAGCAGAACCTCATAAAGCGCCTTGAACCAGTCGCGCATGTTCTCCTTGCCGAAATGCTCGCGGCCCACTTCAAAGACGATGCCTTGCAGCGCTTCGCCCGTGGTCTCGCCATCCCAGGATGCCAGTTTGCCGCGGAATTCCTCCAGCGCGGCACGTTCGACGTCGCTCGGCGCGCGGAACACTTTCTGCGGCTCGACGAAGTCTTCGTAGTATTTGACAGCAAAGCCCGCCGCCGCATCCAGATCGGGGTGGGTCTGCGGCGTCGCATCGGGCGCATAGCGGCGGATAAAGCCCCAGAGCGTTTCCTTGTCATGCGCCGACGCCACAGAGGCCAAGTTCAGCAGCATCGAGAAAGGCACCACCATTTTGGATTCCGGCACGTCGCCGCCGTGGATGTGCCAAACCGGGTTGTTGAGCTGCCCCTTGAGATCCTGACCGTGGTAGGCCCGAAGCTGCTGATGGTATTCATCCATCGCCTTGGGGATCACGTCGAAATGCATCCGCTTGGCCGTTTTCGGCTTTTGATACATGAAGTAGGCAAGGCTCTCGGAAGAGGCATAGGTCAGCCATTCATCGATCGACACGCCATTGCCCGAGGTCTTGGAGATCTTCTGGCCGTTCTCATCGAGGAACAGCTCATAAGTAAAATGTTCAGGCGCGCGCCAGCCCAGGATCCGGCAGATCTTGTCATAGATCGGCGTGTTGGTGCTGTGGTCCTTGCCGTACATTTCGAAATCAACTTCCAGCGCCGCCCAGCGCGCGCCGAAATCCGGTTTCCACTGCAGTTTCACGTTGCCGCCGGTGACCGGCAGGGTCCATTCCCTGCCGTCCTCATCGTCAAAGGTGATGCTGTGGTTTTCCGCATCCACCTTTTTCATCGGTACGTACAGAACGCGGCCGGTTTCCGGGTGGATCGGCAGGAAGATCGAATAGGTCTGGCGCCGTTCCTCGCGCAGAGATTTCAGCATGACCTCCATGATCTCGTCATAGCGTTCACAGGCACGCTTCAGGATCTCGTCAAACTGGCCCGAGCCATAGAATTCGGTCGCCGAGTAGAATTCATACTCGAACCCGAAGGTATCCAGGAACCGGCGCAGCATGGCGTTGTTGTGATGGCCAAAGCTGTCGTGGGTGCCAAAGGGATCGGGCACCGAGGTCAGCGGCTTTTGCAAGTGGTCGTGCAGGCTTTCGGCATTCGGGACATTGCCCGGCACCTTACGCATGCCGTCCAGATCGTCGGAAAAGCAGATCAGTTTGGTCGGGATATCGGAGATCACCTCGAAGGCGCGCTTGATCATCGTGGTGCGCGCAACCTCGCCAAAGGTGCCGATATGAGGCAGACCCGAGGGACCATAGCCGGTTTCAAACAGCACATAGCCCTTTTCCGGCGCGCCCTTGGCATAACGTTTGAGAATGCGGCGTGCTTCTTCAAACGGCCAGGCTTTGCTCGTCAGAGCGGTTTCGCGCAGTTCAGACATGTTGTTCTCCATCGGGGCCGCCAATCGGCCTATATCCGCTTTACCGGCATGCGTCTTGCATCCGGCCTCCTCCTCTATTGTGCCGGTGCGGCATAAGTCAATAAACACTGGCGCCAAACCCCGTCGCCCCGCGCAACAAAACCTGCAGGATCCGCCTGTCGGCGGCAAAACACCGCCCCGGGGGCCGACCTGCGGACCGGCATGGTTGCACCCGCAGAAAACCCCGCATATCGTCCGTGATGTACAGTGGTTTTACAAAAGGTTGCCCCCATGAGCGAGCAAGCCCCCCATCCGATGACGCCGCAGGATTGCCTCGTGGCGCTGATGGTGGCGATTTCGGCCTCGGACGAGAACATCCGCACCGCCGAGCTGGTCAAGATCCAATCCGCAGTCAACATGTTGCCGGTCTTTGCCGACTATGACATCGACCGGATCAACACGATCTCGCACACCGTTTTCGACCTATTCGAGCAGGAGGACGGGCTGGACGCCCTGTTCGGCCTGATCCGGGACAACCTGCCAGAACGCCTGTTCGAAACCGCCTATGCGCTGGCCTGTGACGTGGCTGCTGCCGATGGCACGCTGGCGGAATCCGAGCTGCGTCTTTTGGAAGAAATGCGGTATGAGCTGAACATCGACCGCTTGCACGCCGCCGCCATTGAACGCGGCGCCCGCGCGCGGCACATGGTTTAGGCACGGCCCCACTTAGGACCCACACACAATAACCTGCCCGCAGCAGCTTTATGCTCGGGACGTTCGCAAGCAAATTCTGACGGCTTCTGACGGGCGCAAGGCGCGATACTCCTCGCCCTGCGCCCTTTGACCATCACAGCATGGTATAATCTGTTAGGCCGAAATCTTCGATATCGCCATAGGTTCCAAGCAGCAGGCTGTTGCGCCCCCATTCCAGCAGGAACCCGCGGTCAAAGTATTCCCCGGCCCAGGGGCCTGAGCTGAACTCATCCTCCATATTGATGAAGGTGACCGTGATCTCTTTGCCGGTGCGGATAATCAAGTCGGCACCGTTGTTGTCAGTATCGTGGATCCAGTCGTGACCGGATCTCTTACCAAAGACAAAGGTATCGCGCCCGACAGTGTCAACCATCTTATCGTTTCCGCGGCCACCGTTGACACGGTCGTTGCCAGCGCCGGCCTCAATGTAGTCGTCGCCGCCACCGCCAAAGATCTTGTCGCGTCGCCCGTCCCAGTAGCCGACGTCGCCATAAATCTCATCATCCCCTCGGCCGCCTTTCAGGGTGTCTTTCCCCAACCCGCCGCGAATGAAGTCGTTGCCGTTCCCCCCGCTCACGAAATCACGCCCTTCACCGCTAAGGATGGTGTCGTCCCCGGCGCGGCCAAAGATTTTGTCCCGCCCATCCATGCTGAATTGGGTGCCATTGCCAAAAAACATCTCATTCGGGTCGATGACATCCACCGAAGGCACGCCCCGGTAAACCCAGCCCTTGCCATAGAGCAGCTCTTCAACGGTGCCATCAAAGCCACCGTTGTCTTCAAAATCCATCGCATCGGTGAGATCGTTCACGTCGATCCGCAAGCCGCGCATATTGAAGATCTTGGCGGTCCCGCCATCATCGGTCAGCTGTTCGACTTTGATCCGGCGGATCTCCCCGCCCGTGACCTCATCGCCCTGATAGGTGAAACCGACGCCCTTGATCGTCATCCGCAGGTCCAGCGGAAAGCCCGCAAACCCCAACTGCCCCTCAACGACCAGGGCGCGGTCAGTTGATGTCTTGATGGGGAAATCATCATTCCCGACGATTCCGTTGAAAAGATTGAAGATGTTATGCGGTTGGGCAAACCCCATCTCGTCTGCGTTCTGTCCCCAAGAAACCTTCGCACGCATTATTTCCACCCCTTAATACTGTCACCAGATTGAACTCTACACCTAGCTACCGCTAACAGATCGATGGATTTGTTCCAAGTATTGCGCCTCGCCTCCGTTTCGCCGACCGGTAACCCAAGCAGACAACCAGCGGCTCAAACCGGATAACGTGTTCAGACGGCTGAAAACTTAGGCGATTACCTTTGCCGACTGTTGCACGGCAGGCATACACAAAAGCAGCATAGCGAATTAACAGCCGTAAAAAATTCGCAAAAGTTAATGGAGCCGCCCGCGGCTACTGCAACCATAAGGATTACAAAATACTTCGGAAGATCCTGAAAAGATTGTTCATCCTTCCGTTTCACCGAAAATTTTGAAAAACACGCCCGCACCTCAAATCGTTTATTGATTGCAACAATTCAACGTTTTGCACGTATCGACAGACCCTTTTTCCTGCCGATTACTAAGGCAAGAGTTATTATGTGAGGACGATTTGATGCTGAAAATTATCAAGCCCCGTACTCGGCGGGAAAGAAAGTTCGAAGAACAGCAGGCGGTTCTGGACGTCATCGACAGGACACAGGCCGTTATCGAGTTTGCGACTGACGGCACAATCCTAAAAGCAAACAAGAATTTCCTCGACACCCTGGGCTATGAACTCAGCGAGATCGAAGGTCATCATCATTCGATGTTCGTCAAGCCCGAAGACGCGCAATCGGCGGATTATGCGACCTTCTGGTCGGGATTGGCATCGGGGGAATATTATTCGGACCGCTTCGAACGAGTTTCGAAATCCGGCGAACCTGTCTGGATACAGGCAACCTATGCGCCCGTATTCGACTCTGAAGGCAAGGTGCGCAAAGTCATCAAGATTGCCACCGACGTGTCCGATGCCAGCGCCCGCCAGGAAGCCATGGATGGCATCCTTACCGGGCTAGAGGCCATCAGCCAGGGCGATCTGCGGCACCGGGTCGAGGTATCAGACATCAAAGAGCTGAGCACCCTCGGCACCACCTTCAATGCGGCCATCGAAAAACTGGAGCAAGTGGTTCTATCGGTCAAACAGGTTGCATCGACAGTCTCCGCAGCCGCCGACGGGATTGAGGGCGCTTCAGGGGAACTGTCGTCACGCACGGAATCGCAGGCGGCGACATTGGAAGAAACCGCCGCCGCACTGGAAGAGCTGTCATCAGCGGTCAATTCCTCGGCCAATCTGGCGCAGGACGTCAAAGGCATCGCAGATACGGCGCAGCGGACTGCTAAGGACAGCAACAAAGTCATGGACCGGGCCGTCGACGCGATGGAGGCGATCAAGCAATCCTCCGAGGAAATCGGAAGCATTGTCTCCCTCATTGACGACATTTCGTTTCAGACCAACCTTCTGGCTCTGAATGCCGCCGTCGAGGCCGCCCGCGCCGGAGAGGCAGGCAGGGGGTTTTCGGTGGTTGCGGCCGAGGTTCGAACCCTGGCCCAACGCTCGGGCAGCGCTGCAGGGGAAATCAAAAAGCTGATCGAACGCAGCTCTTCGCAGGTGCATTCGGGTGTGGATGTCGTGGCACAGGTCGGCCAGGAACTTCAGACCATCATTGGCGGCGCATCGGACATCTCCGAACGCATCGGTCATATCGCCAGTGGCGCCAAGGAACAGGCAGCCGCCTTGCAAGAGATCAACGTTGGCATCGGTCAGCTTGATCAGGTCACGCAGCGCAATGCCGCAATGGTGGAAGAAACCAGCGCGGTCAGTCTGGACCTGTCGCACAACGCCCGGCTGCTGCAGCAGCGTGTCGCTACTTTCAAGGTCGGCGGCGACGCGGGGCAAGGCACCGTCCGGGCTGTCCAAACCACCCCGGAAACGCCCTTACAAACACACCGTCCGGCGGCCTGAGACGGGGGTTTCAAAACCCTCCGCGAGCACTGGCTTTCTTCGACCCCCAACGAACAAACCGCGCCGCAGCAATGCGGCACGGTTTGGTATTCTAGCCTTCAGACTGGTTCAGCCCTTGGCGTAGCCGATGCTTTGCAGGGCGTCCTTTATCTCATCCAGGATGGCCGGATCGTCGATGGTTGCGGGCATCTTGTAGGGCGTGCCGTCTGCGATATTGACCATGGTGCCGCGCAGGATCTTGCCAGACCGCGTCTTGGGCAGGCGATCCACCACCACGGCCAGTTTGAATGCCGCAACCGGGCCGATCTTTTCGCGTACCAGTTTCACGACCTCAGAGACGATCTCTTCGCCCGGGCGGTTGGTGCCCGCGTTCAGGCAAAGAAAGCCAACCGGCATCTGCCCCTTCAACTGATCACTGACGCCGATCACCGCGCATTCGGCAACATCGGGGTGCGAGGCCAGAACCTCCTCCATGCCGCCGGTGGACAGGCGATGGCCGGCCACGTTGATCACATCATCAGTGCGCGCCATGATATAGAGGTAACCATCCTCATCCTTCATGCCTGCATCGCCGGTTTCATAGTAGCCCGGGAAGGTGGTGAGATAGCTTTTCTTGAAACGTTCCTCGGCATTCCAGAGGTTTGGCAGGGTGCCCGGCGGCAAGGGCAGCTTCACCGCGATGGCGCCAAGTTCACCTGCAGGCATCGGATTGCCGCCCTCATCCAGAATATCCACCTCATAGCCCGGCATCGGCACGGCGGGCGAGCCAAGCTTGGTCGGCAGCTCCTCGATCCCCAGCGGGTTCGCTGCGATGGACCAGCCGGTTTCAGTCTGCCACCAGTGGTCGACCACCGGCACCTTCAGCTGGTCCTGCGCCCAGGTGATGGTGTCAGGGTCAGCACGTTCGCCTGCGAGATACACCTGTTTCAAGCAGGACAGATCGTATTTACCGACGAATTCGCCCTTGGGGTCTTCGCGCTTCACGGCGCGGAACGCCGTAGGAGCGGTAAAGAAGCTCTTGACGTTATGCTCGGAAATCACCCGCCAGAAAGTACCCGCATCGGGGGTGCCCACAGGTTTACCCTCGAACACGATTGTGGTGTTGCCATGGATCAGTGGCCCATAGCAGATGTAGCTGTGCCCCACGACCCAGCCCACATCAGAGGCCGCCCAGAATACGTCGCCCGGATCTACGTTGTAGATGTTCTTCATAGACCAGTTCAGCGCCACCAGCTGCCCGCCGGTGTGGCGGATCACGCCCTTGGGTTGCCCCGTAGTCCCGGAGGTATAGAGGATATACGCCGGGTGGTTGCCCTCGACCGGCACGCAATCGACCGGTTCGACCCCATACTGGAAGCCATGCCAGTTGACATCACGCCCTTCGACCAGCTCGGCAACCTCTTGTTCACGCTGGAAGATCACGCAGAAGTCGGGCTTGTGCGAGGCCAGATCAATGGCCCCATCCAAGAGCGGCTTGTAGTGGACCACCCGGCCCGGCTCCAACCCGCAGGAGGCAGCGATGATCGCCTTGGGAGTGGCGTCGTCGATGCGCACCGCCAGTTCGTTTGCCGCAAAACCGCCAAAGACCACCGAATGCACCGCGCCGATACGGGCGCAGGCCAGCATCGCCTCAAGGGCTTCGGGTATCATCGGCATGTAGATGATGACCCGGTCACCCTTTTCAACGCCCTTGGCCCGCAGCGCACCGGCCAGCGTGGCGACGCGGTTGCGCAGCTCGACGAATGAAATCTCGCGCTTGGTATGGGTGATCGGGCTGTCATAGATGATCGCCGTCTGCTCACCCCGTCCGTTTTCCACGTGGCGGTCAACGGCATTGTAGCAGGTGTTGACCATGCCGTCGGCGAACCATTCGTACAGCCCGCCGCCAAGATCGCTCAGCGCCCGGCTCGGAGCCTGGTCCCAGTCGATCGCTTTCGCGGCCTCCATCCAGAACCCCTCAGGATCCGATTTCCAGCTGGCATATACGTCTTGATACGACATGGCGTCCTCCTCGCTCCTCGATGCAAAAGAGTTACGCCCAACCGATGCACCCGGGCAAGCCGCCGAAAGAACGTGGCGTCACAGTGTAGCAGAAATTTGCAATTCTTTGCGGCTGCGCCCTGCAAATATATGCAAACGCGGCGGAGCCTTACGTATTACGGCGCGATTTCTGGAAATCTGCAAAATTGCAAAGCCGATTTGGCTAAGGCCTGCCGCTACGCCTTCGAATCAATGCGCAGCACTCCACGCGTCAGGACGCCCATCTTGCGTTCCGCGCGGCATGCGCACAGCCCTGCCCGTTCCCGCAGCAAGTCGCAAAATGATCCCTGGTTTTGCCGCATATCCCCTTGCAACCCGACGCGCGGCGTCTAACCTGCCGGCAGGAGAATTACATATGACACAAAGCGATATCTGGCGTCTCAGCGCCACCGAATTGACCACCCAGACCCGTGCCGGGGACATTTCCGCCGAGGCCGCGGTTCAGTCCTCGATCGACCGCATGCAGACCGCAAATCTCGCGCTCAATGCGGTGGTCGAAGACCTGAGCGCCGAGGCGCTGGAACGCGCCCGGGCCCTCGATAAGGCACGCGCTGCAGGCGCTGCGCCCGGCCCGCTGCACGGGGTGCCGGTCACCATCAAGATCAACGTCGATCAGACGGGTCATGCGACCTCGAACGGGGTCACCGCGTTAAAGGATCTCATCGCCCCGGCGGATGCCCCGGTAGTCGAGAACTTGCACAAGGCCGGTGCCGTCGTGATTGGGCGCACCAATACGCCGGAGTTTTCATTCCGTGCTGATACTGACAACCCGCTGCACGGACGCACCTACAATCCCTGGGGGCGGCATATTTCGCCGGGTGGCTCTTCTGGCGGCGCAGGTTCAGCCGTAATGGCCGGGATCGGCGCGCTGGGGCATGGCAATGATATCGGCGGCTCTCTGCGCTTTCCGGCTGCGGCCAACGGCGCAGTCACGGTGAAACCGGGCCTGGGCCGTGTGCCTGCCTGGAACCCCAGCCAGAAGGCAGAGCGCGGCATGTTGGCGCAATCCATGTCGGTGCAGGGTCTGATCACCCGTTCGGCCGAGGATCTGCACCTGGCAATGCCGACCATGATCGCCCCCGATGCGCGCGATCCCTTCCACGTCCCCCTGCCCTGGCGCGGGGAAGCCCCCGAAGGACCGATCAAGGTCGCCTTTACCCGCAACACCCACGGCTATGATCTACACCCCGAGGTCGAGGCGGCGCTGCTGACCGCCCGCGATGCGCTGAGCGATGCCGGTTACGTGGTGGAAGAGGTCGAGCCGCCCAATGTGTTCGAGGCAGGCCGCAACGGCTATCGCGCCCTGATGGGCGAGGTCTACGCGATGATGAAAAAGGACGTGGATGCCGCCGGATCGCAAACCGTACGCGACATCTTCGAGGTCTACTTCCAGGAGTTCCCGCCTTTCATGGGCGATGAGCTGCTGCAGATGATGGCAAAACGCAGCCACTACGCGCGGGAGTGGTCCCTTTTCCAGCAGGACTACCCGCTCGTGCTGACCCCCTTCCTGCCGCAGCCCTTCTTCAAACCGGATCGCGACACCGAAGGTGCTGAAGGCGTGCACGAGGTGCTGGGCTGCGCGGTCTATTCCTATGCGATGAACTTCATGGGGCTACCTGCGGGCTGTGTTCCCTCCCGGCTGGCGCAGCTGGAGCAAGGCCCGCAGCCGATCAACGTCCAGATCGTATCGCCGCGCTGGCGCGAAGACATGGCGGTCGATGCCTGCGCCGCGATCGAGGCTCGCGTTGGCCGTATGCATCTGCCGCTGTGGGAGATGATGGATCAGGGCTGACACAGCCTGCCCCAACCTTGAACACCTTTATAAAGGGGCGCTGCAAACCGCAGCGCCCCTTTTCACATCTCAGTCTTCTGGATCAGGTGAACTGCTCCGAGATCAGCCGCTCTTCCAGACCGTGGCCGGGATCAAACAGGATTTTGTGCCGGATGCTTGTATCCGTCCGGATCTCCACCCAGTCGATATTCTCGAATGAGATTGAATCCGCTTCGGCCATCACCGGGCGTTTGTCGGCCTCCAGCACGTCAAAACGCACATTGGCGGTACTGGGCAGCAGCGCTCCGCGCCAACGCCGCGGGCGAAAGGCGGCCACCGCCGTCAGAGCCAGGACGTCGGCGCCGATGGGCAGAATGGGGCCGTGGGCAGAGTAATTATAGGCGGTAGAGCCGGCGGGCGTGGACACCAGCGCCCCGTCGCAAACCAGCTCGGCCAGCCGCTGTCGCCCATCCACCGAAATCTTCAGCCGCGCCGCCTGTGGCCCGGCGCGGAGCAGCGACACCTCGTTGATCGCAAGCGCGTGGTGGATCTTTCCATCCCGGTCCATTGCCGTCATCGATAGCGGATTGATGATTTCCTGCTCCGCTTCCCGCAGCCGCTCGATCAGCGCCTCTTCGTGATATTCGTTCATCAGGAAGCCGACGGTGCCCCGGTTCATGCCATAGACCGGCGCGGGCAGATCGACGGTTTCGTGCATGGTGCGCAGCATGAAGCCGTCTCCGCCCAAAGCCACGATCACTTCCGCCTCCTGCGGCGGAACATTTCCATAGCGGTCGACCAAAGCCTTGAGCGCGGTTTGCGCCACCTTGGCGGAGCTGGCCAGAAAGGCGATTCTCATGAAGCTATTCTCATTGGGGCCACCCTGAGGTCACGACTGGGGGCGCAGGGCGCGGAAATCTGTTTCCGGTGGTGCGCATTCGGTTCCGAAACAAGCACAGCTGCCCCACAAAGACCAGAGTGGCCGTTCTGCCGCAGGTAATAGTCGCTTTACGGGCTTTTAGATCGGCCGTGTTTCCGATAGGAAATCGCGCAATCCCACCTCCAACCCGACGGAGCCAGCATGACCGAGACCACCCGTGACCCCGGTTTTTTCACCCAGTCCCTCGCCGATCGCGATCCCGAACTGTATTCTTCGATCACTGACGAGCTGGGCCGCCAGCGCGACGAGATCGAGCTGATCGCATCGGAGAACATCGTTTCTGCCGCAGTGATGGAAGCACAGGGATCCGTGCTGACCAACAAATACGCCGAAGGCTACCCGGGGCGCCGCTACTACGGTGGCTGCCAGTATGTCGACGTGGCGGAAAACCTGGCGATCGAACGCGCCAAGGAACTGTTCGGCTGCGGCTTTGCGAATGTTCAGCCGAACTCGGGCAGCCAAGCCAACCAGGGCGTCTTCCAGGCGCTGATCAAACCCGGCGACACCATCCTTGGTATGGATCTCGCCTCGGGCGGTCACCTGACCCACGGCGCCGCGCCCAACCAGTCGGGCAAATGGTTCAACGCCGTGCACTATGGCGTGCGCCGCGACGACAACCTGATCGACTATGATCAGGTCGAAGCCATGGCGCTTGAGCACCAGCCCAAGCTGATCATCGCCGGCGGCTCCGCGATCCCGCGGGTCATCGACTTTGCCCGCTTCCGCGCAATCGCAGATAAGGTTGGTGCCTATCTGCACGTGGATATGGCCCACTTCGCCGGTCTCGTGGCCGCAGGTGAGCATCCCTCGCCCTTCCCGCATGCGCATGTGGTGACCACCACCACCCACAAGACTCTGCGCGGTCCGCGCGGCGGCATGATCCTGACCAACGATGCCGACATCGCCAAGAAGGTGAACTCAGCCATCTTCCCCGGTATCCAGGGCGGCCCGCTGATGCATGTGATCGCAGCCAAGGCTGTTGCGTTCGGAGAGGCCTTGCGTCCCGAGTTCAAAAGCTACCAGAAGCAAGTGCGCGCCAATGCCGTGGCCCTTGCTGATCAGCTGATCAAGGGCGGCCTGGACATCGTCACCGGCGGCACCGACACCCACGTCATGCTGGTCGACCTGCGCCCCAAGGGCGTGACCGGCAATATCGTGGACAAGGCCCTCGGCCGTGCGCATATCACCACCAACAAGAACGGCATCCCGTTTGACCCGGAAAAGCCCACCGTGACCTCGGGCATCCGCCTTGGCACCCCGGCGGGCACCACCCGCGGCTTTGGTGAGGAAGAGTTCCGCCACATCGCCGACCTGATCGTCGAGGTGATCGATGGTCTGGCCGCCAACGGTGAAGACGGCAACGAGGCCGTGGAAGAGGCCGTACGCGGCAAGGTCGCGGCCCTATGCGCCCGCTTCCCGCTCTACCCGAACCTCTGATCCCAGAACGGTTCTTTATGCTTCCAGTGCCCGGCGCGATGACATCGCCCGGGCATTTTTCTTGCCGAATGTCGGTTTATCGGGCAATGGATATTCTCAAGGGGGAGTACGGCGCCTGACAGGACCGTCTCCGCCCTGCACAGTTTGGTAACCATTTATTTTGTTTGAGATCTTGTAGAATGGCGAATTTTCCCGCCGGTCCCAACCGCACCCGCCGCCTTGAACGCCGACTTGGCGATGCCATGCGGGCCCGCCTGCCCTTTGCCGTGGCAGAATTTGTTATGTTCGGCCTCAAGCAAGCCTGGGCCGCCATATTCGGAGCCTTGCTCCTGTTCGGCATTCTCTTCAGCAATCACATCTGGCAGCCGAACTGGGTGCTCGCGCGCTATGACGCGCTGCTGATGTACGCGCTGGCCTTGCAGGCGTTGCTTTTGTGGACTGGGATGGAAAGCTGGCGCGAAGTTCGCGTGATCCTGCTGTTTCACCTGACCGGCACCGCAATGGAGATCTTCAAGGTCCATATGGGCAGTTGGAGCTATCCGGGCGACGGTCTGTTCAAGATATATCAGGTACCGGTTTTTTCCGGCTTCATGTATGCCTCGGTGGGCTCCTATATGGCGCGGGTTATCCGGCTGTTCGATATGCGCTTTGCCCCCTATCCGCACTACTGGATGCCCCTTCTGCTTGCGGTGGCGATCTATGGCAATTTCTTCGCCCATCACTTCCTGCCGGACATGCGCGTCGCGCTTTTTGCGGCAACGGTGATCATTTTCCTGCGCACCCGTATCTGGTTCACCATCGGCCATAACCGCTATTGGATGCCGCTCCCGCTTGCGGCCTTTCTATCCAGCTTTTTCCTGTGGCTGGCTGAAAACATCGGCACCGGCACGCGCACCTGGCTTTATCATGGGCAGGCTCCGACAGATTGGGTGAGCCTTGCCAAGATGGGGTCTTGGTATCTGCTGCTGTACGTAAGCTTTGCCACGGTTACCCTGGTTTTCCGCGAAGCGCTGAGCAACAAGCCGCTGCACGCCTCGCGTCCCCGTGTCAAAGGCCCCACCGGCGCAGCAAAGGCGCCCTAGCTGCGCTAGACGAACCCACGCCAGCGCAACACGAGGATCAGCAGCGCCACGACGGCCAGCAGGGAAAACGCCATGCTGCCCAGCATCTGCAACAGCCGGTCCTTGCGCCGCTCCGCCAGATTGATGCTGCGCAGATGAGCCGTAACCTCGCGGCTGGCTCCATGCAACGCCGCCTGATCCAGCGTCAGGCTCAGCTTCGGATGCTCCAGCAGCGGCAGGGCTTCGGCCAGTCTCATTCCCTGTCGGTAGATCCGTCGCGGCAACTGGCGGCGCGCCTTGCGTAGGGCCAAAGGCAGATCACCCGAGGCCTGCGTACGCTCGGCCAGCAGGCTGCGAATTTCTTCGATTTCCTCAAGGACGGTCTGTGACATCGTTCTGGGCTCCGGTCTGGCGGCGTCCTGCCTGCCAAGGCGCAACCTACCGCGTTCACATAGCTGGCTCAATGGGGCTGGCGCCGCTGCGACATCGCGTTTATCACCTGCCCCCATGCTGAACACGATCCTGCACGGTGCCCCGACTGACCGCCCGCCTCTTCTGATCGCCCACGGGCTTTATGGCTCGGCCCGCAACTGGGGCGTCATTGCCAAACGCCTGTCCGATGAGCGCCAGGTGATCGCAGTGGATATGCGCAACCATGGCAACAGCCCCTGGAGCGACAACCACAGCTATCCTGATATGGCCGAGGATCTGGCCGAGGTGATCGCGGCCCACGGCGTACAGATGGATGTGATCGGCCACTCCATGGGCGGCAAGGCCTCGATGATGCTGGCGCTGCTGCACCCGCAGGCGGTGCGGCGCCTGCTGGTCGCCGACATTGCCCCGGTCAGCTACACCCACAGTCAGATCCAGTTCATCGAAGCCATGCGGCAGGTGGATCTGGAACAGGTGACGCGTCGCTCGGATGCCCATGCACAGCTAGCTAAACTGGGTGTGGAACCAGCTTTGCAGAGCTTCTTCACGCAATCGCTTGATATTCAGGGAAAACGCTGGCTGCTGAACCTTGATGCGCTGGCCAATCATATGCCCGACATCATGTCCTTTCCGCAGGTTGAGGCCAGCTGGGACGGGCTTGCGCTGTTTCTGTCCGGCGCCAATTCGGACTATGTGCTGCCGGAGCACAGGCCGCAGATCCGGGCCAAGTTCCCCAACGCACGGTTCGCCAAGATCCCCGACGCCGGGCACTGGCTGCATGCAGAAAACCCGCGCGCCTTTGAACAGACGGCGCGGGCCTTTTTCAACGCCTGAACAGGCTGTGTCATGATCCGGGCCACCCTGATCCTGGAACGGCCCGGATGATCGCGATTACATGCCCTTGTCGACCGGCTCTTCGATCGAGGCACCCGCTGCTGCCCAATCGGACAGGCCGCCGGTGTTGTAAACGGTTTCATAGCCCATATCCTTGAGCAGCTTGCCCGCAAGGGCCGCCCGGCCACCGCTAGCACAATGCAGCAAGATCGGACGATCCATCTTCAGGGTGTCGTCGTGGAACGGGCTGGCCGGATCGGCGCGGAATTCCAGCATGCCGCGGGGGATATGGTGCGACCCCCGCACCCGGCCATTGGCCGACAGTTCCGGCGCATCACGGATATCCAGCAGCAAGGCGCCTTGCTCCAGCAGTTTCTGCGCCTCTTCCACCGGCAGGCGCTCCACGGCGGCGTTGGCGTCTTGCATCATCTGTTGCAGTGTCAGGGGCATGGCAGTTTCCTTTTCTTGATCAGCAGGTTCAGCCGCCCATCCATCATCGGCGGCTCCTCTCGCAGCACGCTACGCGCGAAGGCATCCGGGCAGCAACCCCGCAAAGGCCGCGCCTCAACCAGCCGTGATCGCCGCCCTGCCGAAAGTGTGCCCACGCCAACCGGAACAAGGTTGCCATGGGCCGGTTTCCTCAGCGCGCGCTGATCTTTTCCGGTTTCGCCATCCATTCGCGCCCCTTCAGCATGGCCTTCCAGTAGATCGGCGGCAGGATCTTCTCCTTCAGCAGCCAGGCTGTGCGCGAAGGCTTGGTGCCGTCCAGCAGGAACTTCGGGAAACTCGGCAGCATGGCGCCGCCATAGCCGAACTCGGCCAGCACGATCTTGCCACGCTCCACGGTCAGCGGACAGGAGCCATAGCCGTTGTATTGCGCGACCGGCGCCTTGCCTTCGATATCCGCCGCCAGGTTTTCCGCCACGATGGGCGCCTGAATACGTGCCGCGGCAGCGGTTTTGGCATTTGGCGCGTTCATCACATCGCCCAGCGACCAGATATTGTCATAGCTCGTGTGGCGCAGCGTGGACTGATCCACATCGACCCAGCCTGCGGCATCGGCCAGCGGCGACACCCGGATGAAATCCGGCGCCGTCTGCGGCGGGCAGACATGCATCATGTCGAACTCCATCTCGACCCGTTCGACTGGGGTGTCCGGCTTGGCCACATCAAACCAAGCTTTGCGTGCCTCGCCATCGACCGCCACCAGATTGTGGAAGAAGTTCAGATGAGCGCCGTATTTCTTCACATAGCCTTCGAGCGCGGGTACGTAGTCCTTGACCCCGAACAACACGCCACCGGCGTTGTTGAAATGAATGTCGATATCCTTCAGCACCCCGTTTCGCAGCCAGGCATCGCCCGACAGGTACATTGCCTTTTGCGGCGCCCCGGCGCATTTGATCGGCATCGGCGGCTGGGTGAAGATCGCCCGCCCCTTTTTCAGCCCCCGCACCAGCTCCCAGGTGTAGGGCGCCAGATCGTAGCGGTAGTTTGAGGTGACGCCGTTTTTGCCCAGCGTTTCAACCAGTCCTTCGACCTTGTGCCAATCCAGTTTCAGCCCCGGACAGACGACCAGCCGGTCGTATTTCACCACCCGGCAGCCATCCAGAACGACGGCATCGTCCTTGGGCTCAAAGGCCGCGACCGCCGCCTTGATCCAATGCACGTCCTTGGGGATCAGCGATCCCATGGTCCGCACCGTGTCTTGCGCGTCAAAGATGCCGCCACCGACCATGGTCCAGCCCGGTTGATAATAATGGATATCCGCCGGATCGATGATCGCGATGTCAAGATCCGGTTTGCGGGATTTCAGGCTGGAGGCCACCGAGATCCCGGCCGCGCCGCCGCCGACGATGACCACGTCGAACCGCGCATCCGCCCGGTCGGTCGGCGTTTTGCCGCCATTGGCAATCCGGCGCACAACCCCGCCCATGTCATAGCCAGCCGCATTGGTCGTGGCGAGGATATCCGCAACGCTGAGCCGGTCCGCCTGCGACAGCGACCACAAGGTTGCCGATCGGGTGCCCGAGCGGCAATAGGCCAGCACCGGCCCCGGCAACTCCGTCAGGGCCGCACCGAACCCGGCGGCGTCCGCATCGCTGACCTTGCCCGACACGATCGGCAGGTAGCGCGCCTCAAGCCCCAGCTTTTCAGCCGCAGCCTGAATTTCGTCAAAGGTGGGCTGATCCGCCCCCTCCCCGTCCGGCCGGTTGCAGATGATCGCCCGATACCCCGCATCGCGGATCGCGGGCAGGTCCGCGATGGTGATCTGCGGGCTGACCGACAGGCCGCTCGTCAATGTCTTGAAGTCCATGGTGTCTCCTCACGTCTGGTGGCGCGCGACCAGCAAAACCAGCCCGTGCAGCTCCCGATAGTCAGATCACCGGACCTGACATCGGCAAACACTGCAGCCCCCTCTCACAAAACTACATTCATTTTATAAGTTTTGACGCTACACCCGTCGGTGACTTAGTCACCAAAGCCGCAGATGCCGGACATCACCCCGGGGCATCACGCCTTTGCGGCGTCTTCCGCCAGGCTCAGCAGAGCCCCGCGATCCTGAATATGGACGCTTCCCCGCGCCTGCCGAATCCATCCGCGGCGCTGGAATTCCTGCAATTGCCGCGACACCACCTCGCGGGCGGTGCCCAGTTCGACGGCGAGCCGCTGGTGCGTGGTCTCGATCCGGTCATCGCCTTTGGAAATCTCCAACAGCCGCTGCGCCAGCCGCACGTCCATTCGCTGAAAGGCGATTTCATCGATCACCAGAAACAAATCGGTAATCCGCCGCGAAAAGGCGGTGAAGACAAAATTCCGGAACGAGGGTGACTGCGCCACCAGATCGTCAAAAACCAGACGTGGCACGGCGGCGGCCCGCACCTCGGTTTCCGCGATACCTTCGGCGGAATATTCCGCATAGCCCATCAAGCAGGCGGTGGTGAGAACGCAGCTTTCGCCGCCGCCCACACGGTAGAGGACGATCTCACGGCCACTGTCCGACAAATGCTGAACCCGAACGGTGCCCTCCAACAGGAACAGCATATGCTCGGCCGTTTTGCCCGGCCCGAACAGAACAGTGCCCGCAGGCACATCGATCAGGGTGCTGCGCTGTAGCAGCACCTGTCTGGCCGGGGTTTCCAGCTGCGAAAGACCGGGGAACAGATCGACCCAATCCCGGCTTTCGCTCTCCGCCGTCACGTTGCGCTCTCCGGTCGGGGGTCCAGTGGCGCGATCCGGGCCAATAGGTCGTCCCTGTTCGAAGCGATATCTGCGATGGTCACTTCTTCCAGCACCGCCATGAAGGCCCGGGTAGCCTCCTGAATCTTTCGGGAGAGTTTGCAAACCCCCATCAGCGGGCAGGTATTCTTGTCGGGGTTGAAACACTCCACCACTTCCATCGGCCCCTCGGTCAGGCGCACCACATCCGCGACCACGATTTCGTGAGCAGGCCGCCCCAGACGAAAACCGCCGCCGCGCCCGCGCTGGGTCTGCAGGTAGCCCGCCTTGCCCAGTTCATGCACGATTTTCACCACGTGGGGGCGCGACAGCCCATGGATCTGCACCATGTCCTCGACCCGCACCAATGCGGGCGCCTTCAGCGCTGCCAACTGCAGGGAACGCAAGGCATAATTGGTATATCTGGTCAGTTTCATGGTTGTCTCCCTGGCGCCGCAGGGTACGCAGCAGGGCCAGTATAGAACCGCAGTCACGGCAGCGAAAGTGCAGCCGCGGCGCACGTGTTCTCCCATTATCACCACGCGGCCAAACCGGCGCATCCGGCCTGAATAGCGAGGCCGGAAAATGCTGAGTGACATTAACTCTATTATTACAAGTTTTATGAAATTTGTGAGCCAGCACGTCACGCTGCATTCGAACAAACCTCGGACCAACAAGGCGCAATATGAACGACTGGACTTCCGGCTATGTGGCCGATCTTGATTACACACATGACTTTTTTCGCGAACTGGCGCCGTCCCACCTCGCCTTCTGCGCCGTCTCTCAAGGGAAGAAACACGGGCTGAACCGATCCAAGCTGACATATTGCGAACTGGGCTGCGGCCAGGGCGTTTCGGCAAATCTGCTGGCAGCGGCCAACCCGCATATCGAATTCCACGCGATGGATTTCAATCCGGCCCATATGGTTGGCGCCCGGGCGCTGGCCGAAGAGGCACAGCTGGACAACATGCATTTCCACGAACAATCCTTCGAAGACTTCGCCAATGCCCCCGGCCTGCCCGAAACCTTTGACGTGATCGCCCTACACGGGGTCTACAGCTGGGTGTCCAGGGAAAACCAGCAGCATATCCTCGACTTCCTGTCGAAGCGGCTGAAATCCGGCGGCATGGTCTACATCAGCTACAACACGCAGCCCGGTTGGGCGGCGGCCGTGCCCCTGCGCCGCATCCTGGTGGACCGCACGGCACAAGGCAGTGGTCCCCTAGCCGAGCGGATCAGCGATGCGATCCAGCACCTGGAACAACTGGATCAGGCCGGAGCGGGGTATATTTCCTCGAACCCGTCGCTGTCTGCATGGATTGAAAAGATCAAGAACATGTCGCCCAACTATCTGGCGCATGAGTATCTCAACAGGGACTGGACCCCGTTCCATTTCGCGGATGTGGCCAGCGACATGTCCCAGGCCAAACTGTCCTTCATGGCCTCGACCGATCCGATGGATCATCTGGACGACGTGTCATTTTCCGCCGAGCAGCTGGCCCTTCTGAACGCGCAAACCGATCCGGTGCGCCGTCAGGGCCTGCGGGATCTTTTGCTGAACGAGCAATTCCGCACCGACCTGTTTATCCGGGGGGAACTGCCCCACACGGCACGCGGCGCCATCGGCGCCTGGTTTGAAACCACGCTGGCGCTGTCGCGCCGCTATGGCGGTGGGCGACTGACCTTCAAGGGGCGTCAGGGAGACCTGCCGCTGCAACCAGAGCAATACGCGCCGGTGCTGACGGCCCTGCAGGACGGCCCGCTAACGGTCCGCGATCTGCTGGATCAGGGCGCCTTCGGGCAAAACACATGGGAGGCCATCACCCGTATCCTGACCGTTCTGATCGGCGCAGGCCACATCACCCCCTGCTTGCCGCAGGAAGGTCTGGAAGAACGCGCCGCACATTGCCGCGCCTTCAATACCGCCGTGTGCAAACGCGCTGAAGACAGCGAAACCCTGCGCTTTCTGGCTTCACCCGTGACTGGCGGCGGCATCGAAATGGACCGGTTTGAACAGCTGTTCCTGCTGGCCCGCAGCGAAGGGCTACAAACGCCGAATGAATGGGCAGAGCTGGCCTGGCAGATCCTCGCGCCGCAAGGCTATCGGCTGCATGCCGATGGTCGCATTCTGGAAACGCCTGAGGAAAACCTTGCGGTTCTGCGGGTGCGGGCCAACACATTTGCGGCTCAGCGCCTGCCGCTCTGCGAAAGCCTCGGCCTCACGCTTGAGCCACCAATGCCGAACCCAGAGGCCCAGCCACACTCGCAGGCTGTCGCCTGACGGGGCCAGCGGCTCCTACACATCCGACCTCCGGTAGCTGCCGGGGGTCGTACCCGTCCAGCGTTTGAAAGCGCGGTGGAAATTCGCGGCAGAGGCAAAGCCCACGTCCTGCGACACCGCCTCGATGCTCTTTGCCCCAAGTGACAGATCGCGGATGGCAATATCGCGCCGCAAACCATCCTTGATCTCCTGAAACGAAGTGTTTTCGGCGTCAAGACGCCGGATCAGCGTGCGGGGCGTCAGGTTAAGCGTACGCGCCGCATCTTCCAGATTGCAACTCAGCCGCTCTGATTGCAGCAGCAGCTCACGCACGCGCAGCATCACCGCATGCTCCCGGAAGCTGGTAAAGATCCAGTCCCGCGGCGCCCGGATCAAAAACTCCTGCATCTCTGCCTCGCTGCGCGACACTGGCAGCCGGTCCAGCGTTCCGTCGAAGGTCAGCGAGGAACTCACCTCACCAAACCTGACCGGCGCGGGAAACAGGATAGGGTAATCCTCCGCAAACTCAGGCTTTTGGAAGGCAAAGCTGACCTCCCGCAGCGGCAATTCTCGCCCCGCCACCCATGAGGCAATCCCATGGGCAAGCTTCAGCAATAGCATATGCCCGAACCTGTTCTGGCCGCCATCACCCTGCGGCTCCAGAACAATCTGCAGCCTGTCCTCTCCGGTCTCAAGCCGCACGCGGCAATCATCCAGGACCAAGTTCCAGAACGAACTAAAGCGAAACAAGGCCGCCGAAAGCGACGACGCCCCGAGCACCGAGGTACAGAGCAGTTTCAGCGCCCCAGACCGGACCGGGCGGCTCCACAACCCCATCATTTCATCGCCGGTTTCACTGGCCACCAACTGGTAAAGCCGCACGATCTGGTCATGGGTGACACGCCCCAACGGCTGCGCCGCATCATCCAATCCGATCTGATCAAGGAATCCTTCAAGCTGGCCCGGCGCGCAATGCACCCGCAAGGTCGACAGCCAATCTTCGAGAAAGGCCCGCGATACCGTCGGCAGGATCAGTGCGCCCTGCGCATGTTCCGGGGGGAGCGGCGACATGGTATTTGTCACTTTTAGCAAGTTTCGCGTCCACAGAGGATATAGACCACACTCAGACCAATGTCTATCTGGCGGGAATGGCAACCGCTAAAGAAAGGCCGCCCCATGACATTTGATGCCCCGGTCAAAGACATGATTTTCAATATCCAGCATCTTGCGGGATGGTCAGAGGTGACCAGCCTGCCTGCCTATGACGGGCTGGAACTCGAGGATGCGGCGGCTGCCCTCACCGAACTTGCGCGGTTCACGGCCGAAGAGATTGCCCCGCTCAACGCACCCGGCGACCAGTCCGGCGCACGTCTTGAAAATGGCCGGGTGATCCTGCCCGATGGCTTTACCGAGGCCTATGGCAAGTTCGTCGAAATGGGCTGGCAAAGCCTGCCCCATCCGGAGGATTTCGGCGGTCAGGGCCTCCCCCGCGCCGTCGGCGCCGCCGCTACGGAAATGCTGAACGCCGCCAACATGAGCTTTGCCCTTTGCCCCCTGCTGACCGATGGCGCGGTCGAGGCGCTGCTGACAGCCGGGTCAGAGGAAACCAAGGCGATCTATCTTGAAAATCTGGTGTCCGGCAAATGGACCGGCACCATGAACCTGACCGAACCGCAGGCCGGCAGCGATCTGGCCCTGTTGCGCAGCCGCGCCGAACGGCAGGACGACGGCACCTATGCGATCACCGGCACCAAGATCTTCATCACCTATGGTGAGCATGACATGGCCGAAAACACCATTCATCTGGTGCTGGCCCGCACGCCGGATGCCCCCGCAGGCGTCAAAGGCATCAGCCTGTTTCTGGTGCCGAAATATATGGTCAATTCCGACGGCACCCCGGGCACGCGCAACGCCGTGAACTGTGCCAGCATCGAACACAAGCTGGGCATCACGGCCAGCCCGACCGCAGTCCTGAACTTCGAAGGCGCCACCGGCTTTTTGATCGGCGAAGAAAACTTCGGGCTGCGCTACATGTTCGAGATGATGAACTCCGCCCGCTATGCCGTTGGTCTGCAAGGGGTTGCCATTGCCGAACGCGCCTATCAACAGGCCGTCAGTTTCGCCCGCGAACGCATTCAATCAAGCCCGGTCGATGGCTCCAGCCGCGAGGCGGTGGCAATCATCAACCACCCCGACGTCCGCCGGATGCTGATGCGCATGCGCGCAGTGACCGAAAGCGGCCGAGCGATGGCGGCCTTCACCGCCGGCTGGCAGGATCTGGCGAAACATTCCGCCAGCGGCGAAGAGCGCGCTGCAGCCACCGCAATCTCGGAGTTCCTGACACCGCTGGTAAAAGGTTTCTGCACCGAGATGGGCGTCGAGGTCGCCTCGACCGGGGTGCAGGTGCACGGCGGCATGGGCTTTATCGAGGAAACCGGCGCGGCCCAGCACTACCGCGACGCGCGCATCCTGCCGATCTATGAAGGCACAACCGCGATCCAGGCCAATGATCTGGTGGGCCGCAAGACACTGCGCGATGGCGGTGAAACCGCGCTGCGGCTGGCCGGGATGATCGCGCAGACCGAGACGGATCTGGCGCAAGGCTCTGCCGAGGCGAAATCGGTCGGCGCGCGGCTGTCCGATGCGCGGCAAGCCTTTGAGGCTGTGGTTCGCCACATGGCCGCAACCGGCAAGGAAGATCCCAAGGCGGCCTTTGGCGCCGGAGTGCCCTATCTGATGCTGGCGGGCAACCTGGTGGCAGGCTGGCAGCTGGCGCGCTCCCTGATGGCTGCCGAAACCGCATTGCAGGTCGGCGAGGACCCGGCCTTCATGCAGGCCAAGATCGCCACGGCGCGTTTCTACGCCGATCACATCCTGATCGATGTCGGTGCGCAAGCCGACCGGATCCTCAAGGGCTCGGACAGCCTGCTGGCCGCGGTGCTCTGACCTCCCCCAATCCCTGGCAGGTGGCCCTAGGGGCCGCCGCCCTTTTCCCACATTTTCCGAAAGGACATCCCCATGACCGTCGAAATCGACATCTCCCGTTTCACCAACCTGGCCATTGACGCGCAGGAGGATGGCGTCTGGGTGGTGACACTGAACCGGCCGACCAAACGCAACGCACTGGATATCGACACCATCGAAGAACTGGTTGAGTTCTTCTCACTGGCGCCGCGCGCCGGGGTCAGGGCAGTGGTGCTGGCCGGGGCTGGCGATCACTTCTGCGCCGGCCTCGACCTCATTGAGCACCACGACGAAGACCGCAGCCCGGCCGATTTCATGCACGTCTGTCTGCGTTGGCACGAAGCCTTCAACAAGATGGAATACGGCGGCGTTCCGATCATCGCGGCCCTGCAGGGCGCGGTTGTCGGCGGCGGGCTGGAGCTGGCCAGCTCGGCCCATATCCGGGTGATGGACCAGACCACCTATTTCGCCCTGCCCGAAGGCCAGCGCGGCCTGTTCACCGGCGGCGGCGCCACCATCCGGGTCACCGATCTGGTCGGCAAATCCCGCATGATCGACATGATGCTGACCGGCCGGGTCTATAAAGGCCAGGAAGCCAGCGATCTGGGCCTCGCACAATATATCGTCGAAGGCTCCAGCCTGGACAAGGCAATGGAACTGGCCCGCCGCGCTGCCGAAAACCTACCCCTGTCGAACTTTGCCATCTGTTCGGCCGTCAGCCACATGCAGAACATGTCGGCGCTGGATGCAGCCTATGCCGAGGCCGTGGTGGCCGGCGTGGTGAACACCCAGCCCGACGCCCGCGCCCGTCTCGCGGCCTTTGCCGACAAAAGCGCCGCCCGCGTGCGCCCCGACAGCTGATCTCAGCCGTCCTTTGGTGCTAATGGTCCAGGCGGCTCCGCCTGGACCGCATGCCTCCCCGGCGGCGCGTGCCGACGAGCGACGAATGCGCGCAGCTCGACAGAGAGCACATCGCAGCAGCTGGTGTCTCACAAGTTGAAATCCCCCGCTACGACAGACCAACTGTCTGTTCCGACGTTAAAATTCGGCACCACTTGCCCCAATCCGTCCACGGACCCCCCGGTTTCTGTAGGACATCCGGGACTATTTGCTCTAAATTGATCATCATAAATGCCTTGAATTTCACCTCTCCACCGGGTCCAAAGCCGTTGCTGGTTGGGAGAAGACAAGATGACCGCGATCGAAGGGTTTTACAGGGCCGAATTCATGACACCAGAGCACCACGGGTTCGGTGTTCTGGCCATCGCGAATGGAACCGCCCGCGGGGGCGACTCGATCATGTCCTACGTTGGCAGTTGCGACTGCTCAGGCGGTGATGTGACCCTTGACCTGGAGGTCTGCCGCCATTCGCATCTGGGACAAATGCAGCCGATTTTCAAAACGGACTGTTGCACCCTGTGCATCACGGGCAAGCAGATCGAAGGCGGCCGGATCGCTGGCACCGGACACAGCCCAGAAGCCCCTGATATTCCGTTCAAGCTGATCCTGACCAAGCTGCGCGATTGATAAGGCGACGCAGCGCGCGTTGCGCCAGTGCCGTAAGGCAGTGACCGGCGAACGCCGGATCCCAAATAGGTGTCTTGCCTCCCCCGCGACGCGTTGATAGGCAGCGCCACGAAATCCGGTCGCAGCCTACCCGGATACCAAAACAAGGGCCCAACATGAAAACACTTGTCATCTGCTCAGGCGGACTCGATTCCGTGTCGCTTGCGCATATCGTCGCCGCCGAGCGTCAGCTCACCCGGCTTGTTTCCTTTGACTATGGCCAGCGCCACCGCAAGGAACTGGACTTTGCCGCCGCTGCCGCGCAGCGCCTTAATGTCCCCCACCACCTGATCGACATGCGCCCCATCGGCGCCGCGCTGACCGGATCAGCGCTCACCGACGACATCGACGTCCCCGACGGTCATTACGCAGAAGAAACGATGCGCATCACCGTCGTGCCAAACCGCAACGCCATCATGCTCGCCATCGGGTTCGGCGTTGCGGCCGCAAACGGGGATGAGGCCGTCGCCACCGCCGTACATGGCGGCGATCACTTCATCTATCCCGATTGCCGTCCCGGGTTCACCCGCGCGTTCGAAACCATGCAGAAAGCCGCGCTAGACGGCTATGCCGACGTGGAACTCTACACGCCCTTTGTGGAACGCAGCAAAGCCGACATCGTCGCCGATGGCGCCCGTCATGGCACCCCCTTTGCCGAGACCTGGTCCTGCTACAAGGGCGGCGATCTGCATTGCGGGCGCTGCGGCACCTGTGTTGAGCGCCGCGAGGCCTTCCACCTCGCCGGGGTCGCGGATCCGACAGCCTATACCGACCCGGACTACTGGCTCTCCGCCATTGCCGGAAAGGAGGGGCACTGATGTTCCGCATCCGCAAGGAGTTTCATTTCTCCGCCTCGCATCAGCTCTCCCATCTGCCGGACAACCACCAATGCGCGCGCCTGCATGGGCACAATTACATCGTTGTGGTGGAACTGGCTGCCAAGGCACTGAACGCGGATGGGTTCGTGCGCGATTATCACGATCTCAAACCGCTCAAGACCTATATCGACGAGACCTTCGACCACCGGCACCTGAACGATGTGCTGGATGTGCCCTCGACGGCTGAAAACATGGCCCGCCATTTCCACGACTGGTGCGCGGCCCGCTGGCCTGAAACCAGCGCGGTTCTAGTGAGTGAGACGCCAAAAACCTGGGCTGAATACCGGCCATGACCCTACGAATTGCCGAGATTTTCGGCCCCACCATCCAGGGTGAAGGCGCCCTGATCGGTGAGCCGACCGTATTCGTACGCGCAGGGGGCTGCGACTATCGCTGCAGCTGGTGCGACAGCCTGCACGCGGTGGACAGTGCCTATCGCCACACCTGGACACCGATGAGTGACGCGGAGATCTGGGGCGAGGTTTTGCGCCTGTCAGGCGGGCAGGCCCTGACCGTCTCGCTCAGCGGCGGCAACCCCGCGATCCAGGATTTCGGCCCACTGATCGCGCGCGGCCGGGCGGCGGGCTACCGGTTCGCCTGCGAAACGCAAGGATCGGTGTCCCGGCCCTGGTTCGGCGACCTTGATACGCTGGTGTTGTCCCCGAAACCGCCCTCAAGCGGTGAGAGCGTCGACTGGGCAGCCTTTACCGCCTGCGTGAAGGCCGGGCAGAGCGCCCGGCAGGTGGTTATGAAGATCGTTATCTTTGACGAGGCTGATTATTCTTGGGCCAAAGAGGCCCATGCGCGCCACCCCGACCTGCCAATTTACCTGCAACCGGGCAATCCCGATGTGGATCCGGAATCCCCTGTGGATCCCCAGGATCTTGCAGACCGGCTGGAATGGCTGAACGAACGCGCCATGACAGATGGCTGGTTCGCCCCCCGTATCCTGCCGCAACTGCATGTCCTGATCTGGGGCAACAAGCGCGGCGTCTGACCGATTGGAGCTTTTCATGACAAACGATATCTACAGCAATCTCAAACAGCTGGGTGGCGAAACCCGTATTCCCACTAGCCCCGAAGAGGCGGAACTGGAGCGGGTGCCCAACCCGCAGGCAGATGTGGACTACAACGTGCGTTTCACCGCGCCGGAATTCACTTCGCTCTGCCCGATGACCGGACAGCCGGATTTTGCCCATCTGGTGATCGACTATGTGCCCGGCGACTGGCTGGTGGAATCAAAATCGCTGAAGCTGTTTCTGACCTCCTTCCGCAATCACGGTGCCTTTCACGAGGACTGCACAATCTCCATCGCACGTCGGCTGGCGGATTTTCTTGATCCCAGATGGCTGCGCATCGGCGGCTACTGGTATCCGCGTGGCGGCATTCCGATTGATGTCTTCTGGCAAACCGGCCCACTGCCTGAGAGCGTGTGGATCCCGGACCAAGGCGTGCCGCCCTATCGCGGACGGGGTTGATCGCCTAGCGGCAAAAAACACAACAATCCACCTAGGGGGCGTCAGGCCTGACGCCCCAGCCAATCGCGACGACTAGGGAAAAGACATCGCGCAAGGCCGCAATTGTGTCACTGGGTCGCTATGGCCAATGGTTGACCAGCCGCCGGTCAGAATTCACCCTATCCAGATCTCCGCAGCAGATTTCCGAGATTGCGACGCTATGCGCAGACGCATCGCCATGCGAGAACTGACCTGAAAACTTTTCTGCCGCGCAGATATGATTTTGGCATACAAACGAAGGGGGAATGGTGGGTGATGAGAGACTCGAACTCCCGACATCTTCGGTGTAAACGAAGCGCTCTACCAACTGAGCTAATCACCCGATGAAGCGGGATTTAGAGAAATCCCCGTGGCAGCGCAAGAGCTTCCTCGCGTTTTTTGTCACAAAAATTCGCTCAGCGTAAAACCGTTTCACGGCCCTGCTCCAGAACATAGACGCAGCCCTGTCCATTCGACAATTTTGCCTGCTCCGATCTGTCCAATCCGCATATGATTCCGCGCATCACCTGCCCCAGAAGACCATGCGCCACCACGACCGAAGGCGCACTGAGCGTTTGCAGGAAATCCAGTGTCCGCGCTTGGAAGCGCTCGTACCCCTCACCGCCGGGCGCCGCGCAGAACATATCCAGCGGCGTGGTGTTCCGCGCAAAGATATCCGGGTAGTCCTGCTCCAGATCCACCAGCCGGTGGCCCTGAAAATCACCGGCGTGAACTTCGGCCAGACGGGCGTCCGTGGTGAATTCGCGACCTGCCAGAGCGATCTCTGCGGTCTGCTGCGCCCGGCCCAGAGGCGAGACATAGCACGGCGGGTTTTCCGCACTCAGGATGGGCTGCATCAATTCTGCCTGACGCTGCGCATGTTCCAGCCCCAGCGGGCTGAGACGGGACTCCAACTGCCCCTGAACGCGGCGCTCGGCGTTCCATTCGGTTTGCCCGTGGCGCAATAGCCAGATTTTGGGATACTCGCTCATGTAATGCTGCCTCATTTTCTTACCGAGCGAGGCGCCCCGGCCTGCCCGCTGTTGAAGGCACGATGGGGGAATTTCCGGGGGCTGTCCATCCCACGCGCGCAACAGCACCCCCTGAACGCCACCTAAAGTTGAGCGAGGGCGCCGTCTTCCTTGACCGCCTGCATCGCCACATAGGTCGAGGTCGAGGCCACATGCGGCAGCGAGGAAATCTTCTCTCCCAGCACCGCGCGGTAAGCCGACATCGAATGGGTCCGCACCTTCAAAAGGTAGTCGAAATGGGAGGCCATCAAGTGCACCTGCTCGATCTCCGGGATCCGCGCCACGGCAGCGTTGAATTTCGCCAGCGCCGCCTCGCGGGTGTCTTCCAGCTTGACCTCGACAAAGGCGACGTGATCAAGCCCCAGCCGGATCGGATCCAGCAAGGCCCGGTAACCGGTGATAATGCCTTCGGCCTCCAGCCGTTTCAGCCGGGTCTGGGTTGGCGATTTGGACAGGCCGATGCGGCGGGCCAGATCCGCAACCGAAATCCGGCCATCCTCGCCCAGCACATGCAGAATCGCGCGGTCATATCCATCAAGATCGCTATAGTTCAATTGACCCTCCTACAGCGCAAATTTGCGGCAATTGACCTGAGTATCTCCTACAATCAGGCGAATGTCCCGCAATATTTGCTGTATTCTGGGCATCAGACTTTTTGCGGAACATAGTGGAGCCTTCTGCATGACACACGCCCCCGCCCCCCAGAGCCCCGACACACAGCAGGATCAACTGCGTTATCGCATTGATGCAGGCACCTACGTCGATCAGGACGCCATGCGCGACCAGTTGGTTGCCACCGCCGCCTTGCCCGCAGCCGAACGTGCGGCGATCTGCGCCAATGCGGCCGCCCTGGTGCGGGATATTCGTGGCCATTCGGCCCCGGGGCTGATGGAGGTGTTCCTGGCGGAGTACGGTCTGTCGACCGATGAAGGGATCGCCCTGATGTGTCTGGCCGAGGCGCTGCTGCGGGTGCCGGATGCCGATACCATCGATGCCCTGATCGAGGACAAGATCGCGCCGTCTGACTGGGGCAAACACCTCGGTCACTCCTCCTCCTCGCTGGTCAATGCCTCGACCTGGGCCCTGATGCTGACCGGCAAGGTTCTGGATGAGGCCAAGCCAAGCCCCGTGCGCGCATTGCGCGGCGCCGTCAAACGTCTGGGTGAGCCGGTGATCCGCACCGCCGTGGGCCGCGCGATGAAGGAAATGGGCCGCCAGTTCGTTCTGGGCGAAAGCATCGAAGGCGCGATGAAGCGCGCCGCCGGAATGGAGGCCAAGGGCTACACCTATTCCTACGACATGCTGGGCGAGGCCGCGCGTACCGAAGCGGACGCCTCCCGCTATCACCTGTCCTATTCAAAGGCGATTTCCGCCATTGCCGCGGCCTGTGGCAGCGATGACATCCGCAAGAACCCCGGCATTTCCGTGAAACTCTCGGCGCTGCACCCGCGTTATGAACTGGCGCAGGAAACCCGGGTGATGCAGCAACTGGTGCCGCGGCTGAAGGCGCTGGCGCTGCTGGCCAAGGCCGCAGGTATGGGGCTAAACGTCGATGCCGAAGAGGCCGACCGCCTGTCGCTGTCGCTGGAGGTGATCGAAGCGGTGGTGTCGGATCCGGCGCTGGCAGGCTGGGACGGTTTTGGCGTCGTGGTGCAGGCCTATGGGCCGCGCACCGGGCTGGCGATTGATGCGCTTTACCAGATGGCCGAAAAATACGACCGCCGGTTTATGGTGCGGCTGGTCAAAGGCGCCTATTGGGACACCGAGATCAAGCGCGCACAGGTCGAAGGCATCGACGGCTTCCCGGTCTACACCAACAAATCGCTGACCGATGTGTCCTATATCGCCAATGCCCGCAAACTCCTGGGCATGACCGACCGCATCTATCCGCAATTTGCCACCCACAACGCCCATACGGTCAGCGCCATCCTGCATATGGCCAGCGACAGCAGTGTCTACGAATTCCAGCGCCTGCATGGCATGGGCGAAACCCTGCACCAGATGGTCAAGGAGCAGAACGGCACCAACTGCCGGATCTACGCGCCCGTTGGGGCGCACCGTGATCTGCTGGCCTATCTGGTGCGGCGTCTGCTGGAAAACGGTGCCAACAGCTCTTTTGTGAACCAGATCGTCGATGAGAACGTCCCGCCCGAGGTGGTGGCCGCCGATCCCTTCGATGCAGTTGCCGATGTCAGCCGCAGCATCCCCACCGGCCCCGAGATGTTTGCGCCCGAACGCAGCAACTCCATGGGGTTTGATCTGGGCCACGCGCCGACGCTGGCTGCCATCGAAGCCGCCCGCGCGCCTTGGCGCGATCACCAATGGCAGGCAGGTCCCTTGCTGGCAGGCACAGCCACACCGGATGCCGCCGAGGATGTGACCAACCCCTCGGATCTGACGCCAGTGGGACAGCTCACCCCATCGAGCGCGGCGGATATCGAAACGGCGCTCTCATCCGCCCAGCCCTGGAACGCCTCTGCTGCGGATCGGGCGGCGGCCCTCAACAAGGCGGCGGATCTGTACGAGGCAAACTACGGCGAACTCTTCGCGCTGCTGGCACGGGAGGCGGGTAAATCTATCCCCGATGCCGTCGCCGAACTGCGCGAAGCAGTGGACTTCCTGCGCTACTACGCCGCCCGCATTCCGGATGCTGCGCCAGCCGGGATCTTCACCTGCATTTCGCCCTGGAATTTCCCGCTCGCGATCTTCTCGGGGCAGGTTTCAGCAGCGCTGGCTGCTGGCAACGCCGTTCTGGCCAAACCAGCCGAGCAGACGCCGCTGATCGCCCATCGCGCCGTGCAGCTGCTGCATGAGGCAGGCGTTCCGCGGTCCGCCCTGCAACTGGTGCCCGGCCCCGGCTCGCGCGTTGGTGCGGCCCTGACCTCGGACCCGCGCGTTGGCGGCGTGGCCTTTACCGGCTCAACCGCAACAGCCCTGCGTATCCGCCGCGCCATGGCGGCAAACCTGAAACCCGGCGCGCCGCTGATTGCGGAAACCGGCGGGCTGAACGCGATGATCGTGGATTCCACTGCGCTGCCGGAACAGGCCGTGCAATCGATCCTCGAAAGCGCCTTTCAATCCGCAGGCCAGCGCTGCAGTGCGCTGCGCTGCCTCTATGTGCAGGAAGACATCGCGGATGATTTCCTGAAGATGCTGAAAGGCGCGATGGACACGCTGACCCTTGGCGACCCCTGGCATCTGTCCACCGACAGCGGCCCGGTCATCGACGCAACCGCACGGGCGGGCATTCTGGCCCATATCGACGCCGCGCGCGCCGAAGGTCGGGTGCTGAAAGAGATGCAGACACCGCAGGGCGGCACCTTTGTGGCACCGACCCTGATCGAAGTGCCCGGCATCGCGGCCCTGGAGCAGGAAATCTTTGGTCCGGTGCTGCATGTGGCGCGTTTCAAATCGCGGGATCTGGACCGGGTGATCGCCGAGATCAACGGCACCGGTTATGGTCTGACCTTTGGCCTGCACACCCGGATCGACGACAGGGTGCAACACGTTTGCGATCGGATCCACGCGGGCAATATCTACGTCAACCGCAACCAGATCGGCGCCATTGTCGGCAGCCAGCCCTTTGGCGGCGAAGGCCTGTCCGGCACCGGCCCCAAGGCGGGTGGCCCCTTCTACCTGTCGCGCTTCTGCGCGCCGGATCGTCAAAACAGCGCAGAGACCTGGTCAGGCGCTGCAGGCCAGCTGCCCGGCGCACTCGGGACGGCGACGGCGCCCGTCACCACCTCTCTGCCCGGGCCGACCGGCGAATCCAACCGGCTGACCGTCACCGCCCGCCCGCCGCTTCTGTGCATGGGGCCGGGGGCCAAGGCTGCCGCCGCACAGGCTAAGGCGGTCATGCAGCTTGGCGGCACCGCCATTCAGGCGAACGGCATGCTCGACCTGCAGCAGCTTGTGAACCTTCAGGACATCGCGGGTGTTCTGTGGTGGGGCGATGAGGACGCCGGTCGCCAGATCGAAGAGACCCTCGCCAAACGGGACGGCCCCATCGTACCGCTGATCCCCGGACAGCCCGACCGTGCCCGGGTCCTGGCCGAGCGCCACGTCTGCGTCGATACGACGGCCGCCGGCGGCAACGCCGCGCTGCTGGGCGGCAACGCCTGACGCTCAAGATCCGGCAACAGCTCCGCCCGATAACTGCTTGACGCTGGGCCGAAACCGGCCCAGCGTTCCCGCATGTTTCCGCTGCGTGATCACAATCCATCCGGGCGCACGCCCTATGTCGTCTACCTGCTGATGGCAGTGAATATCGCGGTGTTTCTATATGCCGTGACCACCTACACCAGCCCCCGGCTGATGGCAGGCTTCTACTATACCTACGGCATCGTTCCGGCTGAACTCTCCTACGGTCGCCATCTCAGTAGCTTGTTCACCTCGATGTTCCTGCACGCGGGTTTCATGCATCTGGCCGGGAATATGCTGTTCCTTTGGATTTTCGGCGACAACCTCGAAGACGAGATGGGCCACCTGCCGTTTCTGGGTTTCTACCTATTGGCAGGGCTTGGCGCCGGACTGATCCACGTGATGGCAGGCCCAATGTCCAACGTGCCCACGGTCGGGGCATCTGGTGCGATTGCCGGGGTCATGGGGGGCTACCTTCTGATGTTTCCAAAGGCGCGGGTGGATATCCTTCTGGTGCTCATCATCTATTTCCGGGTCTTTTCGATCCCTGCCTTCATCATGCTGGGGGTCTGGCTGGCGCTGCAATTCATCGGCGGGCTTGGCGCTGATCCCAACACCGGCGGGGTCGCCTATTGGGCGCATACGGGCGGTTTCGTCGTTGGCATGGCGCTCTGCCTGCCCCTGTGGATGAAACGCGGCGGCCCTGTGTTCTGGAACCGTACCCATGGTCGCCCCGATCATCCTGATACCCATTACACCTATAGCCCCAGCCGCATTCCCCGCCTGCACCGCAAGAGCCGCCATCCGCATTCAAGGCCGGGTCCCTGGGGCAAATAACCAAATCCTGCCCAGGTGGATAAATGAAGAAGCGCGCGCAACCGCTGGGATTGCACGCGCTTCTTCATGTGGAATTCTTGTGGAGTTCCTGGGGATAACCCCGGCACCCCTGTCTTGGGATCAGCCCCGGATCACCTTGGCGAAGGCTTCGAACATCGGCTCGTTCGCGCAAACGACTTCGCCGGATTCGAGAATGCTCTCCTCGGGGTCCAGCGCCTCGATCAACCCGCCTGCCTCTTTGACGATGATGATGCCAGCCGCCATGTCCCAGGCGTTCAGGCGACGTTCCCAGAACCCTTCGTAGCGGCCAGCCGCCACATAGGCCATGTCCAGCGCCGCAGCGCCCCAGCGGCGCACACCGGCGCAGGCGGGCATCAGCCGCGCCAGATCCTGCAGAGTCGCAGGCAGATCCGAGCGGCCACCAAACGGCAAACCGGTTGCAAAAATGGATTCGATCATCCGGTGACGGCCCGACACCCGGATGCGGGTGTCGTTCATCCAGGCACCGGCGCCCTTTTCGGCAAAGAACATCTCGTCCTTGGCGGCATCATAGATCACCCCGGCCACGATCTTGCCCTTGTGCTCAAGCGCTATCGAAATCGCCCAATGCGGCAGGCCGTGCAGGAAGTTGGTGGTGCCATCCAGCGGATCCACGATCCAGCGGCGGGTGGGATCCTCGCCGGGGGTCTCTCCGCCCTCTTCGGCCAGCCAGCCATAGGTCGGACGCGCGCCCATCAGCTCATCCTTGAGGATCTTTTCCGCGGCGATATCCGCCCGGGACACAAAGTCACCCGCGCCTTTCATCGAGACCTGAAGGTTCTCAACCTCGCGAAAGTCTTTCACGAGGGAGCGGCCTGCCTTGCGGGCGGCCTTGATCATCACATTAAGGTTCGCGCTGCCAATCATATCTGCAGACTCCTGTGTCGGTCGGGGAGATGCCGGTCAAACCGTGCCTATACGCGCCCTGCCCCTTCTTGCCAAGAGCCAATACCCTGCAATTCCGGGACAGCGTCTTCGCCTTCTTTGCCGTCGGGTTATTTTCGAGGATGGTTGCATTCCGGAAAACTGAACTACACAGTTCAGATAAGCCGCATCGCCCCAGTGAGACACAGGTGAGACGGACAGTGACACAATGGATAGGGAGATCCAAATGACCGAACAGATGCAGCGTATCGTGCTGGCCAGCCGCCCGGACGGCGAGCCAACGGATGACAATTTCCGCCTTGAAACCGTTGACCTGCCGCAGCCCGGCGAGGGCGAAGTGCTTGTTAAATCGCACTATATGTCGCTGGATCCCTATATGCGTGGCCGCATGGACGATGCCAAATCCTATGCCGCGCCGGTGCCTATCGGCGGCACCATGGAGGCCGGCGCCGTGGGTGAGGTCATCGCGTCGAACAGCCCGCACTTCAAACCGGGCGATTTCGCCTTTGGCATGCTGGGTTGGGCCAGCCACGGCTGCCTGCCAGCCAAGGAACTGCGCAAGCTGGATTCGGCGCAGGGTCCGATCACCGCAGCGCTTGGCGTGCTGGGCATGCCCGGTTTTACTGGATGGCATGGCTTGACCGCCTATGGCCGACCTGAAGCGGGCGAAACCCTGGTAGTGGCCGCCGCAACCGGTCCCGTTGGTTCAATGGTCGGACAACTGGCCAAACTGGCAGGCCTGCGCGTTGTCGGCATCGCGGGCGGCGCCGACAAATGCAAACTGGCGACCGAGACCTTCGGCTTTGACGCCTGCCTGGATCACCGTGCCTATGCGGATGCAAAATCCCTGCGCAAGGATCTGGCCGAGGCCTGCCCCAAGGGCATCGACATCTATTTCGAGAACGTCGGCGGCAAGGTGCTGGAGGCGGTGCTACCGCTGATGAACCCGCATGGGCGTATCCCGATCTGCGGTATGATCGCCTGGTACAACGCCGGCGGTCTGGGCGCAGGCGCATCGGATGTGGCGCTGACCGGGCCGAACATCTGGCGCAATATCCTGGTGAAATTCCTGTCGGTGAACGGCTTCATCATCTCGAATCACTTCGACCGCTACCCGGAGTTCCTGAAAGAAGTCGCGCCCAAGGTGGCCTCGGGTGAGATCCGCTTCCTTGAGGACATCGCCACTGGTCTGGAAAACGCCCCCGAGGCGTTCCGCTCGCTGCTGAAGGGCGGCAATACTGGCAAGCAGATCGTCAAACTTATCTGACCGCCTGTTTACGTCCAAGAAACCGCCCCCGCCGAGATCAGCCCGGCGGGGGCACTGCCAAACGCGTTATTGCTGCTGCAGCTTGCGCGCCTCGACCTTGGCCAGGCGGATCAGCTCTTGCATGTAGGGCTTTTCGCGGTCCTCGCTGCGCACCGCAGCATAGAGCCTGCGGGTAATCCCCTCTGCGGTCAGCGGCCGGGTCACATAGTCCGAGGAATACTTGACCTCGCGCACCACCCAATCTGGCAGAACAGACACCCCCCGGTTCGACGCCACCAGCAAGAGGATCACGGCGGTCAACTCGACCTGACGGATAGACGCAGGCTCGACCCCCGCCGGTGTCAGGAGCTGGCTGAACACATCCAGACGGGATTTCTCCACCGGATAGGTGATCAGCGTCTGATCCCGGAAATCCTCAGCCTCGATATAGGGTTTTGCCGCCAGCGGGTTCTGCGATGAGGCGACAAAGACCGGTCGGTAATCAAACAACTCGATGAATTCGACGCCCGGCAGCGTGTCCGGGTCGGAGGAGACCACCAGATCCACCTCTTCCTTTTGCAGCGCGGGAAGTGCGTCAAAGGCGAGGCCCGGTCGGATATCCACATCCACGTCCGACCAGCTTTTGCGAAAGGCCTCAAGCACGGGGAACAGCCATTCGAAACAGGCGTGGCATTCGATGGCGATATGCATCCGCCCGGCGTGACCCTCGCGCAGGTTGGAAAACTCGGCCTGTGCGGCCTCGACCTGCGGCAGGACCTGTTCGGCCAAACGCAATAGCCGCAGCCCGGCAGGCGACAGTTTCATCGGCTTGGAGCGGCGCAGGAACAACTCCACCCCCGCTTGTTCCTCCAGCCCCTTGATCTGATGGCTGAGCGCGCTTTGCGTGATGTTCAACTGCTCGGCCGCGCGGGCCAGACCGCCGGCTTCGTGGATGGCCTTGATCGTGCGCAGATGGCGGAATTCGATGTGCATTCTATCGCGTCGCTCATGTTGTTCTTGAGAATTATGAGTTTGTCTCACAATGCTGCGTGTGCAACAAGAGGTCAAATCAGTCGGAGATCCCCTAATGAAGACCCCTGACATCTCGTTCGAGTTCTTTCCGCCGCAGTCGCTTGAGGCTTCTTTCCGCCTTTGGGACACGGTTCAGGTTCTGGCACCGCTGGACCCGCGCTTTGTATCTGTCACCTATGGCGCCGGTGGCACCACCCGCGATCTAACCCGCGATGCGGTGGCGACGCTGCATAAATCCTCGGGCCTTAATGTGGCCGCGCACCTGACCTGCGTGCAGGCGACCAAGGCCGAAACGATGGAGATCGCGGACCGCTTTGCCGAGGCAGGCGTGTCTGAAATCGTTGCCCTGCGCGGCGACCCGCCCAAGGGCGAAGGCAAGTTCACCCCGCACCCCGACGGGTTCGCCAATTCGGTTGAACTGATCGAGGCCCTGGCGGACACCGGAAAGTTCACCGTGCGTGTCGGCGCCTACCCTGACCAGCACCCCGATGCTGCAACCGCTCAGGCCGATGTCGACTGGCTGAAGCGCAAGCTGGACGCAGGCGCGGACGAAGCGCTGACCCAGTTCTTCTTTGAACCCGAAACCTTCTTCCGCTTCCGCGATGCCTGCGAAAAGGCGGGCATCGACGGCTCGAAACTGACGCCGGGTATCCTGCCGATCGAGAACTGGAAAGGCGCCCGCAATTTTGCCCGCCGCTGCGGGACCAAGATCCCCGCCTGGGTCGAAGATGCCTTTGAAAAGGCGCTGCGCGATGACCGCGCTGATCTGCTGGCCACCGCGATGTGCAGCGAGCTCTGCACCGAGCTGCTCGAAGGCGGCGTCGAAAAGCTGCATTTCTACACGCTGAACCGTCCCGAGCTTACCCGCGATGTCTGTTTCGCCCTTGGCATCACGCCCAAGGTCTCGCTCGAGAACGTGGCGTAAGACTTGCTGGCGCCGTAAGCCGCACCTAGCCTCATTCCAAAATGGAACTCTGATTGCCCGGCCTTGGCGCCGGGCACTTCAATTGGATGGGGCATCTCTTTCATGTTCATTGCAAAATCGCCTGCGGACCTGCTGCCGATGTCGGAAATCACCCAGCTGTCGGGCCTTGAATTCATGCAAGGTATTCTGGATGGCAAACTGCCCGGCCCGCCCATCGGCGCGCAGCTGGGCTATGCTCTGCACGAGGTTGGCGACGGCCGCATCGTCTTCCGCGGCACGCCGGAGTTTTCCATGACCAACCCCATGGGCACCGTTCATGGCGGCTGGTACGGTACGCTCTTGGACAGCGCCATGGCCTGCGCGGTGATGACTCGCGTGCCCAAGGGATCCGCCTACACAACGCTGGAATACAAGATCAACATCCTGCGCTCAATTCCACTGGGCGTCACAGTGGATTGCATCGGCGTCACCGATCACGTGGGACGGTCGACCGGCGTGGCCCATGGCGAAATCCGCGGCGTCGAGGATGGCAAGCTCTATGCGACAGGTTCAACCACCTGCATCGTGATGAAACTGCCGCCCGCAAAAGGCTGATCGATACCTTGTGATCTTCAGTCTAGTTCGAACAGATCTCCAACCGCTTGCCCACCCTGTTCCTCGCTCCGGTGCCAGCCGATCCACATCGGTGCCTCACAGATGCCTCGCTCCAACAGCGCGGCAGAAAGAGCCTTGGCTAGCTTTTCGGGGGCACCAGACAAGCGATGCCTCTTTACGTAACAATCAACGCGCCAGTGCGGATTTACCCCTTCCGAGTAGTCAGGACGCCAGACAAAAAACCGGGCAACCGGTGTCAGTGTGGCGCCACTTCCTACTCGGTTTCCACGTCGATGGTAGATATCCCCAACTTGGTGTTCCTCACTGATCTGACACTCGGCTTCGTAGCTATCTGCTAAATCAAAGCGTTCTATTCGCATAGGAAAGCATTCCTCCACGCCCCTTGATCAACACGAAGGCTTAGCGTGCTGCGCGCGAGGGCCAGAACAGGCGCCAGGCCGAGCGCTTTTCCTTGATCACAAAACCCTTAGCACTGCTGTGCAGACGCTCGCTCGGGTCCTTGCCCACCGGACGGCGACTGCGCAGCAAGAAGATCTTACCCCAGCCGCGCCAGGTGCCGACCGATGGCGCGCCGGGATCCACCGGGAACCGCATGCGCCAATCCTGCGGCAGCGGCAATCCGCAATCCTCGGCCTTTTCCAGCATCCAGACCAGCGACAGGTTCGCGAGCGGCCGCGCCGCCTCAAAACCGCCAAGCTGCCCGCCCACATCCCCATGGGCGCCGCGGAACCACATCTGCTCCACCCGGCCGTTGAACCCGTCGGGACAGGACCACAGCACCGGAGCAAAGACGTCGCGGGTCTCCTCCAGCGCCAGCGCATGATAGCCATTCTTCACATGCGGGCCCAATTCATCATTGTGAAAGCCATGCGGGTCCTTGGACCAGCGCCACAGCACCGGCAGACGAAAGCCCAGTGCCTTGACCGTATCCCAGACGCCGATCATTTCGATCTGGGTTTCAGCGTGGCAATAGGCATCGTGAAAGGCGCGCGCGATCTCCGCGTCCTGCCCCTGCTGGTAATGGCGGTAGGCGGTGCGGATATTGCGTTCGGTGGCGTGTTCGGGCCGCAGCAGGCCCACCTCGCCGATCACCCCGGCCAATGAGCGTACCGCATAGGCCCCGCGGCTGTATCCGATCAGGAAAATACTGTCGCCAGGCCGGTAGCGCGAGGCGAGATAGCCATAGGCACGACGGATCTGCCGGTTGATCCCAGTGCCCACCATGACATCCCGCGCACTGGACCAGCCCGTCCACTGCACGCCGGTTTCGTAGAATACGGAAACTTCCGGGCCGACCTCCTTGCACAGAAGGTAAGTCTGCCCGGCATGGGATTCATGGCCCGGCCGCAGCGAGGTCATGGTCCCGTCCAGAATGATCACATGGGCCTGCGGCCCGCGCAGCGCGGTCTCGGCGGAATGCTCGGACCGCAAAGGCCGCCCGAGCCATCCAAAGACACGTTTACTCAGCTGCGACAGAGACATCCCTTAGCACTTCCCATAGTTTCAACGGCGTGAACGGCATGTCCATCTGGTGCACACCACGTGCCCAGACCGCATCCTGCACCGCATTGGCGACCGCCGCCATGGCGCCCACGGTTCCGGCCTCGCCGCAGCCCTTCATCCCCATCGGGTTCTGGGTCGAGGGCACGGCCTCGGTCGCAAAGCCGATCATTGGCATATCTGACGCCCGTGGCATGGCATAGTCCATGAACGTTGCCGTGAGCAGCTGCCCCTCTTCGTCATAGACCACATGTTCCAGCATGGCCTGACCCAGGCCCTGCGCAACACCGCCATGCACCTGCCCTTCGGCCAGCGCCGGGTTGATCAGGTTACCAAAGTCATCCACCACAGTATAGCGGTCAACCTCGGACGCGCCGGTTTCCGGATCGATCACCACTTCGCAGATATGAGCCCCGTTCGGGAACGAGCGCCCCGGCAGCGTGGCCCGCGCCGAGTGACGCAGCAACTCGGTCCGGCCCTGCGCGCGGGCCATCTCGGCCGCTTCAAGTACGGTGGGGGTAACGTTGGATCCCGGCGCGCGGAAGGTTTCACCATCAAATTCGATTGCGTCTTCCTCGACACCCATTTCATCGGCGAGGAAAGGCGTAAAGGCCGCGACCATCGCATCGACGGTGGCAAGGGTGGCATTGGCCTGCGTGGTGACCGAACGCGACCCGCCTGTGCCGCCGCCCTTGGCGATCAGGTCACTGTCGCCCTGCACCACTTGGATCTGGTCTGCAGGAATGCCGGTCTGATCCGCAAGGAACTGCGCATAAACGGTTTCATGCCCCTGTCCGTTGCTTTGCGTGCCGACATAGATATTCACCCGGCCGTCCTCCAGAAACTCCACTTCCGCGCCTTCCGAAGGATCACCCAAAATGCTTTCGATATAGTAACACAGGCCGACGCCCCGCAGCTTGCCCGATGCTGCATCTGCAGCCTTGCGGGCCGGATAGCCTGCCATATCAGCCTCTTCCGCGGCGCGGCTCAGCACCCGGTTGAAATCACCGACATCATAGCTTTCGCCAGTGACGGTGGCATAAGGAAAGGCCGCCGGGGCGATGAAATTGCGGCGCCGCAGCTCCCAGGGATCAACGCCAAGTTCACGCGCGGCCCGGTCCATCACCCGCTCCAGCACATAGATCGCCTCGGGGCGGCCCGCGCCGCGATAGGCATCAACCTGGGTGGTGTTGGTATAGATCCCTTCGACACGCAACCAGGCGGTCTGGATGTCATAGACCCCGGCCAGAACACGGCTGAACAGGGTGGTCTGGATGATCTGGCCAAAAGGCGCGTTATAAGCGCCAAGGTTGCAACGGGTGTTCACCCGATAGGCGGTGATCTTCAGATCCGCATCAAAGGCCAGTTCCGCCAGCGAGGTCAGATCGCGCCCACCATTGTCCGACAGCATCGATTCCGTTCGGTCCCCAACCCAAAGCACCGGCCGTCCCAGAACCTTTGCCGCATGGGCGACAGCATAATATTCCGGATAGGGCTGCGATTTCATGCCAAAGCCGCCGCCCACATCCGGGGTCACCACATGTACCTGCTCTTCTTCAAGGCGCAGTTTATTGGCGAGGTTGGATTTGACGCCCCAGACGCCCTGCCCGCCAAAGGTGAAATGCAGACGGTCGTCCTTCCATTCGGCAAAACAGCCGCGCGGCTCCATCGAGTTGACGATGACCCGGTTGTCCTCGACTTGCAGCGCCACGGTATGAGCCGCCTCGGCAAAGGCGGCTTCGGTTGCGGCCTCATCGCCCATGCCCCAGTCAAAGCCGAGGTTGTCCGGCACATCCGGGTGCAGCGGCTCACCGCCCGGCGCGATGTCCATTTTCACCGGCAGGTCGTCGATTTCCAGCTCGATCAATTCTCCGGCATCGCGGGCCTGATCCATGGTTTCGGCCACAACAACCGCCACAGGTTCGCCCACATGACGCACGCGATCATGGGCCAGCATCGGCCGATGCGGTGCCGCCGCGCCCGATCCGTCGCGATTCTTAATCAGGATGCCATCGATTCCGGTGTCATAACCCGCCTCAAGATAGTCGGCATAGGTCACCACCATCTGCACGCCCTGGGCGGCGCGGGCGTCTTCGACGTCCAGCCGGGTGATCGTGCCATGCGCCACAGGACTGCGCAGAACCCAGCAGCGCAAGGCGCCCTGGGGCGCAGAATCCTCGATATAGCGGCCGTGTCCCGTCAGGAACCGGACATCCTCGACCCGTTTCACCGGCTGGCTTTTTCCGAACTTTTCCATGCTCATCCCCTTCGCGCGCTCAGTGCTGCTTTGGGGCCGACATTAGCCTCGCGTGCCAGCTTGTCCAGAGAGCTCGATCACGGTGGCCACATCCGAAAGGCCATAGCCATTGAATTGCGTGCTCATGGCGGAAGAATAAGCACCAAGCCCGGGGAACAGCACATAATCGCCTGTGACGCTGTCTTCGGGCAACGGCAGACCATCCGGAAGACGGTCCAGGCTGTCGCAGGTCGGGCCGAACACGATGCGCGGTTTGCGCGGCGCCGACCGGTGCTGCCCCTCGGCGCTGACCACGGTCACGCGCCCGGGCAAACCCATGTCGCGGATATCGACCAGCCCGCCATAGATCCCATCGTTGAGGTAGACCACACCGCCGCCCTGGCGCAGCCCCTTGATGCGGGCCGCCAGGGTAAAGGCCTCAGACACCATCGCCCGGCCTGGCTCACAGATCAGCTCTGGCGCGGCGTCACCAAAGGCATCGCGAACCGCAGTCCCAATAGCGGAAAACACCGTCTCAAGATCCGGCGCCACGCCATCGCGGTTGGCGGCAAAGCCACCGCCGACGTTCAGCCGCGCCACCTTTACCCCGGCGGCATCGACGATCCGGCGTGCGGCGTGGATATATTCGACCCAAGCCGAGGCATCCTCGCATTGGGTGCCGGGATGAAAACACAGAGCCGGTGTCCAGCCTTCTGCCGCCACCCGTTGCAGCAGCGCGATCGCCTCTTCCGGGGCGGCACCGAATTTGCTGCCGAAATCATAGGCTGCGCCCTCGACCGGCAAGGCAAAGCGCACCGCGATCTCGCAGTCGCGCGACACATCGGCCAGCTTGTCCAGCTCGCTTGCCTCGTCCACCGACCAGCTGGCCACGCCGTGGGCAATACCTGCGGTGATTTCCACATCCGAGCGCACCGGATTGTTGTAATGCATCACCGCATCCGCACTGGCGGCGCGCACCGCCTCCATTTCCGCAGGCGATGCCACATCAAAGGCCGACACCCCGGCGGCCACCAAATTGGACAGAACCGCCGGATGCGGGTTCGCCTTGACCGCATAGGTCACCAGCCCCGGAAAGCCGGTCAGAAACCGGTCCGCCACCGCGTGCAGCACCCGCGGCGAGAAATAGAGGATGGGATGATCCGGCTGCCGCCGCGCAAGATGCGTTTCGGGGTCAAGCCAGAGCGGGGGAATATGCTGCATAAGATCAAAGCCTTGTTGGACGGACTGCGTGCCGATTGACGGTTTTCTTGCATTTTCGCCCAGTAGCGCGTCGATTTCCCCCGTCAATATTGATATTATGACGAAAATTTCCGTCATTATGGCACAAAAAAATGCAGATAGACGAAACAGATCAACAACTTCTGGCGCTATTGCGCGACAATGCCCGCCGCCCGGTGGCCGAACTGGCGCGTCACCTCAATCTTGCGCGCACCACCGTTCAAACCCGGATCGAACGGCTGGAAACGCTGGGCGTTATCGCCGGATACACGCTGAAAATCTCCCCTGCAGTGCGCCCTCCCCTGCAGGCGACGGTGCTGATCTCCATCGAACCCCGCAGCGGCCCCGAGGTTCTGGCCCGTCTACGCAGCCTTCCGGGGGTCGAAGTGGTGCATACGACCTCGGGCCGGTTCGACCTGTTGGCGCAGGTCGTGGCCCAAACCACGGATGAACTGGACGAAACCATCGACCGCATTGGCGAGGCGCGCGGCGTCCGCTCTTCAGAAAGCCTGATCCACCTATCGACCAAACTGGACCGCAGCGGCAGCCGGGGCTAAGCGCCGCGCCCATCCTTCAACACCGGTGAAAACAGAATTTACAGAATTTACGGGGTGCCCAAAATAGTGCGCCCGGCCGACTTTGCGGGCATCCGCATCAAAGTCTGGCCGGGCGTCTCGTGAATGGCGGACCGAGGGGAGGACCCGCTGTTCTCTTCATAAATCACCCTAGCGGCTCAGAGTTAAACCACCGTTACCGCCCCGCGCGTTGACGGCGCCAAAACCCGCATTATTCCCCCCGCCTGCCTTATTTTCCTGCCCGCCTTGGCACTTTCCCTTTGCCGCCCCGTTCTATATGGGAGAACGCGACGAAAAATGACACGCACGCAGGACCAAACCGATGGCGATGGAAAAGACATTCAACGCAGCCGAAGCCGAAAGCCGTCTTTACGCGGCCTGGGAAGAGGCGGGCTGTTTCAAGGCAGGCGCAAACGCGAAGCCCGAGGCTTCCACCTATTGCATCATGATCCCGCCCCCCAATGTCACCGGCGTCCTGCACATGGGCCATGCTTTTAACAACACGCTGCAGGACATCCTGATCCGCTGGAAACGCATGCAGGGCTTTGACACCCTGTGGCAGCCTGGACAGGACCACGCCGGCATCGCCACCCAGATGGTTGTGGAACGCGAACTGGCGAAGAACCAGCAGCCCTCCCGCGCCGAACTCGGCCGGGAAAAGTTCCTGGAAAAGGTCTGGGACTGGAAAAGCCAGTCCGGCGGCACCATCGTCAATCAGCTGAAACGCCTCGGCGCCTCCTGTGACTGGTCGCGCAACGCCTTCACCATGTCCGGCGCCCCCGGTGCCCCGGAAGGCGAAGAGGGCAACTTCCACGATGCCGTCATCAAGGTCTTCGTGGAGATGTTCAACAAGGGCCTGATCTACCGCGGCAAGCGGCTGGTGAACTGGGACCCGCATTTCGAGACCGCGATTTCCGACCTTGAGGTGGAGAATATCGAGGTCGCAGGCCACATGTGGCACTTCAAGTATCCGCTCGCGGGCGGTGCGACCTATACCTACGTCGAAAAGGACGAGGACGGGAATGTCACGCTCGAGGAAGAGCGCGACTACATCTCCATCGCCACCACCCGCCCCGAAACCATGCTGGGCGATGGCGCGGTTGCGGTGCACCCCGATGACGCGCGCTATGCCCCCATCGTGGGCAAGCTGGTGGAAATCCCGGTCGGCCCCAAGGAACACCGCCGCCTAATCCCGATCATCACCGATGAATACCCCGACCCCGACTTCGGCTCGGGTGCGGTGAAGATCACCGGCGCACATGATTTCAACGACTACCAGGTGGCCAAGCGCGGCGGCATCCCGATGTACCGCCTGATGGACACCAAGGGCGCGATGCGTGCCGATGGTGCGCCTTACGAAGAGGCCGCAACCACGGCCATGGCCGTCGCCAAGGGCGAGCAGACCCTTTCGGAGGCCGAAGCCGACGCCATCAACCTGGTGCCTGAGGACCTGCGCGGTCTGGACCGCTTCGAGGCCCGCAAGGCCGTTGTTCAGCAGATCACCGACGAAGGTCTCGCCGTGATGGTGAAAGAGGCCAAGACGGACGACGAGGGCAACCTTGTCGAAACCATGGTGCCGCTGGTCGAGAACAAGCCGATCATGCAGCCCTTCGGCGACCGTTCCAAGGTGGTGATCGAACCGATGCTGACCGACCAGTGGTTCGTGGACGCTGAAAAGGTCGTCGGCCCGGCGCTGGAGGCCGTGAAGGACGGCACCGTCAGGATCTTGCCGGAGTCGGGTGAGAAGACCTATTACCACTGGCTGGAAAACATCGAACCCTGGTGCATTTCGCGCCAGCTGTGGTGGGGCCACCAGATCCCGGTTTGGTACGGCTTTGACCTCTCCGGTGAAGGGTTCACCGATGACGAGGGCGATGGCGCGCTTGATCTGGTCGAAAGCCTGCGCCTGATGTGGGAGCAGAAGCTGCTGATCGGCGAAGAGCCGCGCCATTGCGCCGCTGATTTCGACAGCGTCAAACCGCAATTCGACGACATTCTGGTTGGCCTGCCGACGCCGCTGAACCACGCGCAGGTGGTTGAAGTCGAAACCCGCGCCGATGCGGTCAAGGCCTTTGCCGCCGCGCTGGCCGAGTATGAAACCACGCAGGATCCGACCAAACTGGTCTACCCGGTCTGGCGTGACCCCGATGTGCTCGACACCTGGTTCTCTTCCGGTCTGTGGCCAATCGGCACGCTGGGCTGGCCTGAACAAACCGAGGAACTGGGCAAATACTTCCCGACCTCGACGCTGGTCACCGGGCAGGACATCCTGTTCTTCTGGGTTGCCCGCATGATGATGATGCAGCTGGCCGTCGTGGATCAGATCCCGTTCGACACTGTTTACCTGCATGGCCTTGTGCGCGACGCCAAGGGCAAGAAGATGTCGAAATCCACCGGCAACGTCATCGACCCGCTGGATATCATTGACGAATACGGCGCTGATGCGCTGCGTTTCACCAATGCGGCGATGGCGAGCCTCGGCGGGGTGCTGAAACTCGATATGCAGCGGATCGCCGGTTACCGGAACTTTGGCACCAAGCTGTGGAACGCCATCCGCTTTGCCGAAATGAACGGGGTCTTCACCGATGCGGTGCCGCAGACCGATGTGGCCGATCTGAAGCCCGCGCAGGCCGTCAACGCCTGGATCATCGGCGAGACCGCCCGCGTGCGTGAGGAAGTGGACGCAGCGCTAGAGGCCTATCGCTTCAACGATGCGGCGCAGGCGCTTTACGCCTTTGTCTGGGGCAAGGTCTGCGACTGGTATGTGGAGCTGTCCAAGCCATTGTTGCAGGGTGAAGACGCCGCAGCCCAGGCCGAGACCCGCGAGACCATGCGTTGGGTCATGGATCAGTGCCTGATCCTTCTGCACCCGATCATGCCCTTCATCACCGAAGAGCTGTGGGGCCAGACCGGAACCCGCACCAAGATGCTGGTGCATGCTGATTGGCCCGCCTACGCCGCCGCTGACCTGGTCAATGCCGAGGCCGACCGGGAGATCAACTGGGTGATCTCGGTGATCGAAAACACCCGCTCTGCCCGCGCCCAGATGCATGTGCCTGCGGGCCTCAAGGTCGCCATGTTGGTGACCGAGATCGACGAGGCCGCCCAAACCGCATGGGACCGCAACGAGGCGCTGATCAAACGCCTTGCGCGGATCGACAGCCTGACCAAGGTCGACAGCCTGCCGAAGGGCTGTGTCTCGATCTCGGCGCCCGGCGCTTCCTTCGGCCTGCCGCTCGCCGATATCATCGACATCGACGAGGAAAAGGCACGCCTTGAGAAAACCCTTGGCAAACTGGCCAAGGAACTTGGCGGCCTGCGCGGACGGTTGAACAATCCGAAGTTCGTGGCCTCCGCCCCCGATGAGGTGGTGGAAGAAGCGCGCGAGAACCTTGCCGCCCGCGAAGAGGAAGAAACCAAGATCAAAGAGGCGCTTGCCCGCCTTTCTGAACTCGGCTGACATACCCCTTGAAGCCGCCCGCGCAAAACGGGCGGCTTTCACTAGGCGCAACCCCGTTATTTAACGAATTTTTTAGATTTTCCGGAACCGAACGGGGAAATTCAGGCCAAGGCGGCCATTGTTTTTGTGTCGCTTCTGTTTCAGCTTATCAAAAAGACAAAAAGGATTCCGAATGCCAAAGGGATATTGGGTTGCCCATGTCGATGTTGACGATATGGAGCGTTACAAGGACTACGTGGCGGCCAACGCGGCGCCCTTTGCCGAATACGGCGCGAAATTCCTGGTGCGCGGCGGCGCGAAAGAAGTCCGCGAAGGACAAACACGCGCCCGTACGGTCGTGATCGAATTCAAGGATTTCGACACCGCAAAGGCCTGCTACGACTCGGTCGCCTATCAAGACGCCAAAGCGCTGCGCGATCCGGTCTCGACCGGCGACATGGAAATCATCGAAGGCTACGACGGTTAGAAACTGTTGGCCCCACCGGCGTTGCAGGGTATCCTGATCTCATGCTCAAAAAGCTCTTTCAAGCCTTCCGCCCGCCGCAGCCCCCTGCGCTGCCGGATCCCGACGCTGAACTGGCCCTCGGGGCGCTGATGGTGCGCGTGGCGCAGTCCGACCGGGAATATCAGCTGGAAGAGATCAGCCTGATCGACCGGATTCTGGCGCGGTTATATCAGCATAACGCCATTGAAGCGGCCAAGGTGCGCGCCAGCTGCGAAAAACTGCACGCCGCAGCGCCCGAGACCGATACATTTGGCCGCCTGATCCGCGAAACCACCGGGCTTGACGAACGGCTCGCCGCGCTGGACGCCCTGTGGGAAGTGGTGCTGGCGGATGGCGACGAACACGAGGGCGAAGTCAAGATTGTGGAAGACGCCCGCAAGGCCATGGGCCTGTCCTATGCCGACAACGAAACCGCGCGGGAGCGGGCGCGCCGCAAACTCGCCAACGCCTCAGAGGAAACTCAGACTTGTTCCAGGACCTCCTGAACCGCCTTCTGTCCCCCGCGAAGGTCACCCTCGCGGATGAGGACGCCCGACTGGCCCTCTGCGCCCTTCTGGTGCGCGTCGCACGATCGGATCACAACTACTCCGAAGAGGAAAAGGACCGGATCGACCGCATCAACCAATCCCGCTACGGGCTGGACATGGGAGGCGCGATCCTGCTGCGCGAAGAGGCAGAGGCGATGGAGGCCGAAGCCCCCGACACCGTCCGTTTCACCCGCGCCATCAAGGATGCCGTACGCTATGAGGACCGTACTGCGGTGATCGAGGCGCTGTGGATGGTCGCCTTGGCTGACGGCCACAGAGATGACAGCGAGGATACGTTGCTCCGGCTCTCCTCCAGCCTGCTTGGGGTGAACGACCGGGACAGCGCCCTGGCCAGACAACGTGCGGAGGCTGCACTGTGATTGCTTTTCTTGGAATGTACGACCGCCCGGAAACCGCCGAGGCCAATGACCGTCTTTGGGCGGCAATACGTGAGGCGCTGGACGGCGAATGGGACGTCCCGGAGACGCTGGACCGCAAAAGCGATCCCTGGAGCGCCTGGACGGCAAAGAACCTGCTGCTGGCCCAGACCTGCGGCTGCCCGCTGCGCACCCGCCTATACGGCGAGGTACAGCTGATCGGGACCGCCGATTACGGCCACGCAGGCTGCGCGCCGGGGCATTACTACAGCGTCTTTGTTGCCCGCAAAGATGCAGATCTCTCCCGCCTGAGCCAGCTTGATGGCAAGGTCTTTGCCTATAACGACGGCCTGTCGCAATCCGGCTGGGCCGGACCGCTGATCCATATGCAGGATGAAGGCATGCTGCCCGGCGAATTGCTGGAGACTGGTGGCCACCGGGAGTCTGCTCTGGCCGTGGCAGAGGGGCGCGCCGATTTTGCCGCCCTTGATATCCTATCTTGGGAATTGATGCAGCAATACGACGATTTCGCCGCCGACCTTCAGGCCTTTGAGCGCACCGCGGAGACCCCCGGCCTGCCCTTTATCACGGCCATCGGGAACGCTCCGGACGTGCTGTTCAAGGCGATTGAAACCGCGATTTCCAACCTCGACGAGGACACGCTGGCGACGCTGCACCTCAAGGGTATCGTACAAATTCCCATGTCCGATTATCTGGCGGTGCCGACACCGCCCGGCCCAGTGCTGACCGGACAAAAGATCCGCGCCCGCGCCAAGGCCTGATGCATTGTCCGTTTTGTCGGCAGGCCTGACCGTTTCGCAGGAAACCACGGATCTTTGTGCGGTTTGAACATTGCAATTCGGCTTTTTTTGGGTCCAATAAGACAAAATTTTATCCAACCGGACGACGCGCACCTTGACCGAAACAACGACCAAAGCAACGCCTGCGAGCAAAACTGCACCCGACGCCACTCCGGTTCTGGAGATGCGCGGTCTGCATAAATCCTATGGCGATCTGGAGGTCATCAAGGGCGTCGACATCACCGCCCCGCGCGGCGCCGTGGTGTCGCTGATCGGCTCATCCGGGTCTGGCAAATCGACGCTGCTGCGGTGCTGCAACCTTCTGGAAGACAGTCAGCAGGGGGAAATCCTGTTCAAGGGCGAGCCGATCAAATGGGTCGGCAGCGGCCTGAGCCGTCGCCCTGCCGACGCAAAACAGGTTCTGCGCATCCGTACCAACCTGTCGATGGTGTTCCAGCAGTTCAACCTGTGGTCCCATATGACCATCCTGCAAAACGTGATGGAGGCGCCGCTGACGGTGCTGAAACGCGACCGCGCCGAGGTTGAAGCTTCTGCGCGCAAATATCTCGACAAGGTCGGCATCGGCGACAAATGCGACGTTTACCCGGCGCAACTGTCGGGTGGCCAGCAGCAGCGCGCCGCCATCGCCCGCGCTCTGTGCATGGAGCCCGAAGCCCTGCTGTTCGACGAACCCACCTCGGCGCTCGACCCGGAACTGGAGCAGGAAGTCGTCAAGGTGATCAAGGATTTGGCCGCCGAAGGCCGTACCATGATGATCGTGACCCACGACATGAAGATGGCAGAGGACGTCTCCGATCACGTCGTGTTCCTGCATCAGGGATTGATCGAGGAGCAAGGCACCCCGGCCGAGGTCTTTGGCAACACCAAATCCGAACGACTGAAGGCTTTCCTGTCTTCGACCAAACGCTAAAACCAATAAAACGACCAATAACCAACCAAAACGGGAGTATACTCATGAAATCCATTCTTCTCGGCACCGCCGCCCTGGCCCTGACCGCAGGCGTGGCACTGGCAGATACCGTGCGTCTGGGCACCGAGGGCGCCTACCCTCCCTACAACTTCATCAACGACAAGGGTGAAGTGGACGGGTTCGAGCGCGAGCTGGGTGACGAGCTGTGCAAACGCGCCGAGCTGACCTGCGAATGGGTCACCAACGACTGGGATTCGATCATCCCGAACCTGACCTCGGGAAACTACGACGCGATCATCGCGGGCATGTCGATCACCGAAGAGCGTGAAGAAGTCGTCGACTTCACCCAAGGCTACACACCGCCGTCGCCCTCGGCCTATGCCGCGATGTCCAGCGATGTGGACCTGACCGGTGGCATCATCGCCGCCCAGACCGCAACCATCCAGGCCAACCACGTGGTCGACACCGGCGCGACCCTGGTGGAATACCCGACCCCGGATGAAACCATCGCAGCCGTGAAATCCGGCGAAGCTGACGCCGTTCTGGCCGACAAGGATTACCTGGAGCCGGAAGTCGAAGCCTCTGACCTGGTCTTCGTCGGTGACGATGTACCGCTGGGCGGTGGCATCGGCATGGCCTTCCGCGAAAGCGATGACGAGCTGCGCGGCAAGTTCGACGCCGCCATCACCTCGATGAAGGAAGACGGCAGCCTGAACGAGCTGATCACCAAATGGGAAGTCGGCGGCACCTGGTAAGCCACGCCTGCCCTTTCCAAGAGACTGGCAAAGGGGGGCACTGCTCCCCTTTGCTGTATTCCCCCCGTTGCGCGCATGATCCGGCTCCGTCAGGAGGGATGCGGGTGACATAGACGACGAGGTCAGCCATTTTCTCCTATTGCTCAGACCCGGCCACCCTGGAGGGCCTCCAGTGGCTGTCATGTTACCTGACCACCGGAAAGCACATGGGATTTTATCTCGCTTTCGGGACGGTCCTGCTGCTGCTCGCCATCACTGCGCCGCTGGCGCTCCTGTTCGGCTTTGGTGGCGCTATTGCAGCCCGCTCTCACTTCCCGCCCCTGTCCTGGCTGGGCAAGGGATACATCGCCATCGTGCGCGGTGTGCCCGACATTGCCTTCTTCCTATTCTTCGTCATCGCGCTGGATCAGGGAATTGAATGGCTGCGCCACAAGGTCAAATGCCCGGACTGGGATCAACCGATCCGCCAGGGCAGCGATTTTCTGGTCTGCGACATCGCCAAGATGCCGCTGGGCACCTCGCCGCAGTGGATCCACGAAGTCTACGGCTTCTCCCTTGCGGTGGTGACCTTCGCTATCGTGTTCGGCGCCTTTGCGGCCAACGTGCTCTATGGCGCGATGAACGCGGTGCCGCGACCGCAGATCGAAACCGCCGAGGCCTATGGCATGACACGCAGGCAGGCCTTCTGGCGCATTCAGGTGCCGCAGATGTGGACCTATGCCCTGCCCGGCCTGTCGAACCTCTGGATGGTGCTGATCAAGGCGACGCCGCTGCTGTTCCTTCTGGGCGTCGAGGATATCGTCTACTGGGCGCGTGAACTGGGCGGCTCCAAGACGGCCAAGTTCACCGATTACCCGCACGGCGACTGGCGCATGTGGTATTTCCTGGCGCTGCTGGTCTTCTACCTCGCCTTTACCAAGGTGTCAGAGGTGGTGCTGGCCCGGATCACGACCCGCCTGTCGCATGGGCAAGCCACCCTGGGCGGTGAAGCGCAGAGGAAAGCCAAATGAGCTGTATCGAGACCATTCAGGCCTACGCCTTCCGCTCACTTGGTTACGGGGAACGCCTGCTGCCGCGCAGTGATTTCACCCTGTGCGAACATTTCACCCTGATCGGATCAGGGATGATCTGGAACATCTATTTCGGCACCCTTGCGGTGATTACCGGCTTCTTCTTTGCCAACCTTCTGGCGGTGGCAAAAAACTCGCAGTCCGCGGTCTGGCGCAAACCGGCAGAATGGTTCATCTTCGTCTTCCGGGGATCGCCACTCTTCATCCAGTTCTTCTTTGCCTATTTCCTGTTCCTGGAAATGAAGGGCTTCTCGCCCATCCTTGATGCCTTCTCCTCGGCCTGGTTGGGGGCGCTGGTGGTGTTGTTCTTTAACACCTCGGCCTATAGCGCCGAGATCTTCTATGGTGCGCTGCGATCAATCCCCAAGGGCGATATCGAGGCGGCGGATGCCTATGGCCTGTCGGGCTGGCACCGGTTCCGGCGCATCATGTGGCCGACGATGATGCGTCTCGCCTGGCCGTCCTACACCAATGAGGCAATCTTCCTGTTCCACGCCACAACGCTGGTCTTCTTCTCCGGCTTCCCAGCCTGGCGGCAAAAGGGCGATGCGCTCTATTACGCGAATTACTTTGCGGACAAGACCTTCAACCCCTTTGTGCCCTATCCGATCCTGGCCTTCTATTTCATCCTGCTGACGCTTTTGATCATAGGTCTGTTTGGCCTTGTGAACAAAAGACTGAACCGGCACGTACCGAAGGAAAGACGGGTCAAAATGCGGTTCAGGCCAAGCCTTATCCGCTGAACGCCGCCACGGAATAGCACTTTGAAAATGGCTCCTTCGGGGGCCATTTTTTGTGCGCAGGCGCGGCTGCGACAATTTTTGATCAAATTTTGATTGCGTCTTTACGCGGCTCGGGTAGAACTATGGTCAGAAACAATGGAGCCCCCTATGGACCTGTCCGGCCTCAGAACCGTCCGCATTGCCGCCTGTGACATGAACGGACAGATGCGCGGCAAGCGCATGCCCGCAAGCGCAGCACATAAGCTGGATGATGGCACCGCGCGGATGCCGGTCTCGGTGCTCAACGTGGATATCTGGGGGCGCGACATCGAAGACAGCCCGCTTGTGTTCGAGACCGGCGATGCCGATGGCATCCTGCTGCCCACGGACCGGGGCGCCGTGCCCATGCCCTGGCTGAGCACGCCGTCCGCCCTGGTTCCGATGACCATGATGCTTGAGGATGGAACGCCGTTCATGGGCGACCCCCGTCAGGTTCTGGCTCATGTCCTGGAGCGTTATGCGGCGCGGGGATGGAGTGTGGTTGCCGCCACCGAGATGGAATTCAACCTTGTGGATGATGGCGGTGCCCAACCCGGCCCGCCGATTGATCCGCTCACCGGACGCGAGCTGGACCAGCAATCGGTTCTGTCGGTGGCCGAGCTTGATGCCTTTGACGCCTTCTTTTCCGATGTCTACGAGGGCGCCGAGGCGATGGGCATTCCCGCCAAGGACGCCATCTCCGAGGCCGGCCTCGGCCAGTTCGAGATCAACCTCGACCATCAGGATGCCATGCGCTGCGCCGACGATGCCTGGCTGTTCAAGGCCTTGATCAAAGGTCTGGCACGCAAACACGGGTTTGCGGCGACCTTCATGGCGAAACCCTATGCCGAGGAAGCCGGCAATGGCATGCACGTGCATTTCTCGGTGGTCGATGAGGCTGGAAACAACATTTTCGACAATGGCACCGACGCCGGGTCCGAGCTGCTCCTGAACGCGGTGGCCGGTTGTCTGGCCGCCATGCCTGCCAGCACCCTGATCTTTGCGCCCCACGGCAATTCCTATGACCGGCTGATCCCCGGCGCCCATGCACCGACCAGCGCGGCCTGGGCCTATGAAAACCGTACCGCCGCAATCCGTATTCCCGGCGGCAGCCCCAAGGCGCGCCGGATCGAACACCGCGCCGCAGGCGGGGACATCAACCCCTACCTGATGCTGGCCACTGTACTTGGCGCGGCCCTTGTCGGGATCGAGGACGCGATGCAGCCGCCTGCCCCCTCGAGTGGGAATATCTATGACATCAAGGGCCTGCCGCAGCTTGCCGCGACATGGCAGGAAGCAATCGACCTGTTCGAGAGCGATCCCATCATCGCCCGCATCCTGCCAAAAACCGCGATCCGCAATCTGGTGATGACAAAACGGCAGGAACTGGAGGAATTCGCCCGCCGCCCTAAAGAGAGCCACTGGCTGTCCTGGCTCGAAGCGGTATGATCCCTTGCCTGGCCTTTATGGCTCGGCTACAATAAATTTGATCAAATTTGGTGACCCATGAAAATCGGCATTCTGCAAACCGGCCATGCCCCGGACGACCTGATCGACAGCTCAGGTGATTACGACCAGATGTTCTGCGACCTGCTGGCCGGGCACGGTTTTGAATTTCAAACCTGGGCCGTAGTCGATGGGGCGTTCCCGGACGGTCCCGATGCGGCGGACGGCTGGATCATCACCGGATCCAAACACGGCGCCTATGAAGACCATGACTGGATCCCGCCGCTAGAGGAGTTGATCCGCAAGATCGACGCCGCGAAACGCCCCATGGCAGGGATCTGTTTCGGACATCAGATCATCGCACAGGCCCTCGGCGGCAAGGTCGCCAAATTCGATGGCGGCTGGGCGGTGGGTCATGTGACCTATGAACAGGACGGCCAGCCGGTGACCCTGAACGCCTGGCATCAGGATCAGGTTGTGACCCGCCCCAAAAGCGCCCGGGTGCTGGCCGGCAACGATTTCTGCGAAAACGGAATTCTGGCCTACGGTGACCACATCTGGACCGTGCAGCCCCACCCCGAATTCTCCAACAGTTTCGTACAGGGCCTGATCGAGAAACGCGGCCGCGGCGTAGTGCCGGACCCCATTCTGGAGCGCGCCGCCGCAGGCCTCAGCACCCCCGTAGACAACCTTAAGATCGCAACCTTCCTCGCAGAGTTTTTGAAGAAAGAGAGGACCTGATGTCCGCCTGGCTCGATACGCTTCCCGACGCCGCCAAATCCTACCTGGAGGGCCGTCGTCTTGACGAGGTGGAATGCGTTATCTCGGATCTGCCGGGCATCGCCCGCGGCAAGGCTGTCCCGGCCACCAAATTCGCCAAGCAGGAATATTTCCACCTGCCCGACAGCATCTTTTACCAGACCATTACCGGGGACTGGGGTGAGGCCGCAGACGAGGATGGCTTCATCGAAAAGGACATGACGCTTTATCCCGACATGACCACCGCCACGGCGGCGCCCTGGACCGGGGACTGGACGCTTCAGGTCATTCACGATGCCTTTGACCGCGACGGCAACCCGATTGCCTGCTCGCCCCGCAATGTGCTGAAACGCGTTGTGCAACTCTACCACGACAAAGGCTGGGAGCCGGTGGTGGCCCCCGAGATGGAGTTCTTCCTGGTTGCCCGCAACGTCGACCCGGCCCATGAGATCAAACCGATGATGGGCCGCTCGGGTCGCCCCGCGGCGGCGCGACAGGCCTATTCCATGACGGCCGTGGACGAATTCGGCCCGGTGATCGACGATATTTACGATTTCGCCGAGGCACAGGGATTCGAGATTGACGGCATCACCCAGGAAGGCGGCGCCGGGCAGCTGGAAATCAACCTGCGCCACGGCGATCCAGTGAAACTGGCGGATGAGGTCTTCTACTTCAAACGCCTGATCCGTGAGGCCGCACTGCGCCACGACTGTTTCGCCACTTTCATGGCCAAACCGATCGAGAATGAGCCCGGATCGGCCATGCATATCCACCATTCGATCATCGACAAGGCCACCGGAGAGAACATCTTCTCCGGACCCCAGGGCGGTGAAACCGACGCCTTCTATCACTTTATCGCCGGTCTGCAGAACCACCTGCCCGCCGGGATCGCAGTGATGGCACCCTATGTGAATTCATACCGCCGCTACGTGAAGGATCACGCCGCGCCGATCAATCTGGAATGGGGCCGCGACAACCGCACCACCGGCATCCGGGTACCGCTGTCCAGCCCCTCGGCCCGCCGGGTGGAAAACCGACTCGCTGGCATGGATTGTAATCCCTATCTGGGGATCGCCGTGTCACTGGCCTGTGGCTATCTTGGCCTGATCCAGGAGGAGCGCCCGCGCCGCCAGTTCAAGGGCGATGCCTACGAGGGCGAAGGCGATATTCCGCAGGTCATGGGCCAGGCCCTGGATCTGTTCGATACGGCCACCGAACTGCACGAAATCCTCGGCCCCGAGTTCGCGCGCGTCTATGGCATCGTCAAACGCAGCGAATACGAGGAATTCCTGCAGGTGATCTCCCCCTGGGAGCGTGAACACCTGCTGCTGAACGTCTAGGCAGCAACCGTTCCTGCCCAATTCCCGACCACCGTGCCGCTGCTGCGGCGCGCCCGCCCGCATGAGGTAATCTATGGCTTTGAACCTGCTTTATTCCAACGACCGCAAGGGAAAGTACCCTGCCAGCTGGTACAATGCGACGGCAACAGAGCAAAAGCCCTATGACGCCCTGCGCGGGGACATACGGGCCGATGTCTGCATCGTTGGCGCGGGCTACACCGGCCTGTCCGCCGCGCTGCATCTGGCGGAGGCAGGCATGGAGGTTGTGCTTCTCGACGCCCACCGCGTCGGCTTTGGCGCCTCCGGGCGCAATGGCGGGCAGCTCGGCAGCGGACAGCGGATGGATCAGGAAGATCTGGAAAGCTTCATGGGCGAAGCCGAGGCCCTGAAGCTCTGGCGGCTGGGGGAAGAGGCCAAGGATCTGGTCAAATCCCTGATCGCCCGGCACGATATCGACTGCCACCTGAAACCCGGCGTGGCGTGGACCGGCTCCTCATGCAGTGAGGTGTCGCATCTGCACGACTATGCACGCCACCTGCAGGATTGGTACGGCTACGATCAGATCGAAGTTCTGAACGACGATGCATGCCTCAAGCTTTGCCCTTCGCCCGATTACAAGGGGGGCTTTCTGGATCATGGCGCCGGGCATCTGCACCCGCTGAACTATGCGCTTGGCCTCGCCCGCGCAGCCGAGGCCGCAGGCGCCAAGATATACGAGCAGAGTGAGGCACTGGAGATCACCGAAGGCGCCGAGGTCACTGTGCGCACCGCCGAAGGCACGGTCACGGCAGACCACCTGATCCTGGCCTGCAACGGCTATCTTGGCGGTCTCAACCGTCAGGTCGCGGCCAAGGTCATGCCGATCAATAATTTCATCGTCGCAACCGAGCCTTTGGGGGATCGCGCTAATCAAGTGCTGACCCGCGACGTGGCGGTGGCGGACAGCAAATTCGTGGTCAACTATTTCCGCCTCAGCCATGACAAGCGGCTGCTGTTCGGCGGCGGCGAAAGCTATGGCTATCGCTTCCCCGCCGATATCGAAGCCGTGGTACGCAAGCCGATGCATCAGATCTTTCCGCATCTGAGCGACGTGCGCGTCGATTACGCCTGGGGCGGCACGCTGGGCATCACCATGAAACGGATGCCCTATCTGGCACGGCTGGCGCCAAATGTCCTGTCGGCCTCCGGCTATTCTGGCCATGGGGTCGGCACCGCCACCCACGCCGGGCAATTGATGGCGCTTGCCATTCAGGGGCAGACCGAAGGCTTTGATACCATGGCACGGGTTCCCGCCCCGGCCTTCCCCGGTGGGCCGCGCATGCGCTCACCGCTGCTGGCCCTCGCCATGACCTGGTACGCGCTGCGCGACCGGCTTGGTATCTGATCCGGCTCTGATCCCCTCCTCTTTTGCCATCCCCTGCCGGGACCGACGGCCAGAACGCACCCCGTGCCTTCTGGCCGTTGTCGCTCTGCGCGCCTTCGCAACAGTTCTGTGAAATTTTCACCCCTGCGCCGGGAAATGCACCGTCGGCCTTGGCTTTGCGCGCCCATTGTTTTAGATTTATGAAATGATCCATTTGGGAAATTGAAATATGACGCAGCCACCGAATGTTCACGACGCCGAACCGATCCCCGCAGCAGCCCGCGAAGCCATTGATGCGCTGATGCAATCCGGCGATCTGTTTCGCTATACCGCGCCCCAGGATGCCCCTGTTGCCCTGCTGGAACAGGAATTCGCAGAACTCATTGGCTGCAAATATGCCCTCGCCGTCTCTTCCTGCTCGGCTGCGCTGTTCCTGTCGCTGAAGGCGCTGGACCTGCCGCGCGATGCCCGCGTCCTGATCCCCGGCTTCACCTTCGCCGCGGTGCCCTCTTCGGTGGTACATGCCGACTGCGTTCCGGTCCTCTGCGAAGTTGGCGAGAACTACCGCATCGACATGGCCGATTTTGAGGCCCGTCTGGATCAGGATATCGCGGCTGTCATCATCAGCCACATGCGCGGTCACACCTCGGATATGGACGCGATCATGGCGCTTTGCGATGCGCGCGGCATTCCGGTGATCGAAGATGCGGCGCATTCGCTTGGCACCACCTGGAACGGTCAGAACATCGGTACCATCGGCCGGATCGGCTGCTTCTCCTTCCAGTCCTACAAGATGCTCAACGCAGGTGAAGGCGGCATCTTGATCACCGATGATGCCGAACTGGTCGCCCGCGCGGTCATCATGTCCGGCGCTTATGAGCACAACTGGCAAAAGCACAAAGGCCCCCGCGGCGAAAACACCCCGGATCTGGCGCAGGCCTTTGCCAAGTGGCAGAACCAGCTGCCGCTTTATAACCTCCGGATGAGCAATCTGTCGGCTGCCGTCATCCGCCCGCAGATCCCGGAACTGGCCCGCCGGGTCCGCGATGGTCTGAAGAATCACGATTACGTCGCCGCCCGTCTGAACGCCGCGCCCTATTTCGATGTGCCCGCCCCGCTGGCGCCCGAACAGCGCGCCCCGGATTCGATCCAGTTCAATCTGGTTGGCATGACCGAGGACGACATCAGGGCCTTCTCCAAATCCGCCGCGGAAAAAGGCGTCAAGGTGCAGGTCTTCGGCCTCTCCGAGGACAACGCCCGCGCCTTCTGGAACTGGCAGTTCCTCAAGGACCTGCCCGAGCTGCCGCAGACCCGCGCAATGCTGATGAAAGCCTGCGACGTGCGCCTTCCGGTCCGCCTCACCAAGGATGAGCTGGACGTGATCGTCGACATCCTACTCACTGCCGCCAGCGAAACCATGGAACGGGTCGCCGCCTGAACCGGCCCGGCGGTCTGCTCCGCCGGGCGACCGCCCGGCGCCGAGCCCAACGGATCCGGATCCCCCAATGGGGTGTCCGGGATCGGGTGGGAGCCTACCGCCCCTTGCAGACTTATCGCGCAGTAAAGCCTGACCCTAGATACGAAAAAACCCGGGCTTGCCCCGGGTTTTTCTCTTTCATCGGATCAGACGCTTTCTCGTGCGTCCGTCACTTTATCTTCGAAAGCTTGTCCTGCAATTCGCTCAGCTGGCGCTTGATCGATTCCAGATCTTCTTCGCCATCAGCATCCGATTTCGCGCCTTCCGGTTCCGGGCCGCTGCCGCCGCTCCAGCCGCCGGACAGGCCACCGGTCATTGCCTTGAGGAAAGCTTCCTGCTGAACCTTCATCGCTTCGAACCCCGGCATGGTGGCCATCGGGTTCATCGCCGACATGTTTTCCATCATCTTGGACTGGCTGTCGCGCAGCATATCGAATGAGGTCTGCAGGAACTGCGGCATTACCCCGCCGCCTGGCACCATATAGCTGCGGACCAGATCATTCAGCACATTCACCGGCAGCACGTTTTCTCCGCGGCTTTCGTGTTCTGCAATGATCTGCAGCAGATACTGGCGTGTCAGGTCGTCCCCCGTTTTCAGGTCGACGATCTGGACCTCGCGTCCATCCCGGATAAACCCAGCAATATCCTCCAGCGTGACGTAGTCGCTGGTCTCCGTGTTATACAGCCGACGGCTGGCGTAGCGTTTGATAAGCAGGGGTTTTTCCTGTTCCGCCATGGTCATACCTCCCCAGACATGATGCATTGCAGAAACCCTATGCGAGCGCAGAACAAAAGAAAAGCCTCGCGCCGCTTTGGAAAACAATTGTTCTCACTGTCCCTCTGATCCGCCTTTGTGAACCATCGGTCAAAACTGTCTTCACATCAAGAAAACCACCTTGACCTAAAGTATACTTGAGATTTTACCCCAGACCTCACAATCAGTTTCAGACCGAAGGACGAAACATGCGGGTATTGTTGCTTGGCGCGACAGGATCAATCGGAACCGCCATCACGCGTGAACTGGTCGGCCGGGGCCATCAGGTAATCGGTCTGGTCAGATCAGAGGCCAGCGCGCAGAAGATCGCCGCCCTTGGCGGTAGCCCACTGCCCGGTGACCTGCGGCAGCCTGAGGCATGGGCGCCCGTGGTGAAAGAGGTCGATGCCGTTGTGCAGGCCGCCGCGACCTTTGATCAGGACATGGGAGAGACCGACGAGCGCGCCATAGAGGCGATCCTTGATCATGCCGCGGATCGGGGCACCCCGCTGAGATTGATCTATACGGGCGGTTGCTGGCTCTATGGCGCAACCGGCAACCGTATTGCCGATGAAACCTCGCCCAAACGGCCGATTGCCAGTTTCGCCTGGATGACAGAACAAAGCCGGACAGTACTGCAGGCGAAGTTGGTTTCAGGCGCCGTGATCCATCCCGGTATGGTCTATCACGAGGATGGCGGCGTCTTCGAACGCTATCTGACCGCAGCCCGCAGCGATCAGCCTATCGAAATCTGGGGCAGTTTAAATACCCGCTGGCCGCTGGTGCATCGTTACGATCTGGCGGTGGCCTATCGCATCCTGTTGGAGCGTCCCGATCTGACGGGGGAATTCAACGCCTGCGCCCAAAGCGGCGTCGCGGCATCGGACATCGTCGCCCATATCGCGCAGCAGACGGATCATGCGGGCGGGTATATGGTGCGCACGCTCAAACACGTTCTGTGTAAATACGGGGCCTGGGCCGAGGGGCCGACGCTGGACCAGCAGATGTGCGCGGAAAAGCTGCGGCGCCTGTGTGGCTGGACACCACGATACCGTTGTTATTCGATGGCCACCTTCTGACAGCCTGCATCGGCGGCCACAAAAGCAACAGTCCGAAAAGACCGTTCCACAATATAAAAAGGGCAGGCCCGCGTGGCCTGCCCTTTCATCACAATCCGGCACTGATTGGGAGGAGAGCTGGTGCCGTCTTGTGGACTTTCTTATTTGGTTGCAGCTTTCTTGGCTGCGGTGGTCACCTCTTCGGTGGCCTTTTTCACGGCGGCAGTCGCTTCTTCGCTCATATCCTTGCCTGCGGCCATCAGCAGCTCGACGGTGTCGGTCTGTGCTTTCTTGGCGACTTCGGCAAAGGCAGCCATGTTTTCGGCAGCCACTTCAGCAGAGGCGCTGGCGAAATCGGTTGCGGCTTTGGCATAGTCGGCAGGCTCGGCCTGAACTTTGGACATCGCGCCCATCTTGGACAGGGTGTCTTTGGTCCATTTGGTCGAAATCTCGGCGGACTGCTCGGCAGCACCGATCGCAACGGCGGCCAGCTTTTCATTCAGAGCAGCAGAGCTCTTGAACGCATCTTCCATGGTCTTGGTGTCCATGGGGAATGCGCCCATCATGTCTTTCATCATCGCGGTAAAATCTTGGGTCTTAGCCATCGTACTAGTTCCTCTCGTTGCCGTGGCAGGGAGATGCCCGCCCGCCGTGTCTGACAACAATATGCTTTCTGCATCGCAGCATTTCAAGATTTTTTTGCTGCAATGCAGAAAAATTATGGGAACCGCAGCAATATCAGGACTTTACCATCTTGCGCACATAGTCGCCGGGGGCCTGCACCAGTGGCGGATGGGTCGAATCACCCGGTTCGCGGGCTGGAACCTGCTTGCCCGAACGCTTCTTCAGCCAGGCCTCCCAGCGCGGCCACCAGGACCCTTCATGGAAGGTTGCGCCTTCCATCCAGGCAGCGGCATCCAGTTTCAGATCGTCATTGGTATAGTGACCATATTTGTTGCGGGTGGGCGGGTTCACGATGCCCGCGATATGGCCGGACTGCGATACGATGAAATTCTTGCTGCGCGATCCCATCTGCTGAACGCCTCGGTAGCAGTCCTTCCAGCGGGCGATGTGATCCGTTTCGCAGGTGACGGCCATCAGCGGAATGTCGACATCCTTGAGCTGCAGCTTGTGCCCCAGCAGCTCAAAACCGTCCTTGGCAAACTGGTTGCCCTGACATAGCCCACGCAGGTATTGGATCGCCATCTTGCCCGGCAGGTTGGCGCCATCGCCGTTCCAGTAGAGCAGATCAAAGGCAGGCGGCGTCTCTCCCATCATATAACTGCGGATCGCCGGCCCGTAGACCAGGTCATTGGCGCGCAGGAAAGAGAAGGTCCGCGCCATGATATAGGAGGGCAGCATGCCATCGTCGCCGATCTGCTCCTCGATGGCATCCACGAAATCGTTTTGCAGGAAGGGCGTGAATTCCCCCTGATCGTCAAAATCGGTCAACGCGGTAAAAAAGGTCGCCGATTTCACCGATTTGTCGCCGCGCTGTTTCAGCAGAGACAGGGTCAGACCCAGCGTTGTGCCAGCGATGCAATATCCGACGGCGTTGATCTGTTTGACCTTGCAGATCTCCTTCACCTGCTCGATCGCGGTCAGGAAACCGTCCTGCACATAATCCTCAAGCCCCACATCAGAATAGGAGGCATCCGGATTGACCCAAGAGACCACGAACAAGGTATAGCCCTGATCGGTGACCCATTTGATCAGGCTGTTCTGCGCCTTGAGGTCGAGAATGTAGAACTTGTTGATCCAGGGCGGGAACAGCAGGATCGGCGTTTCATGCACCGTATCCGTGGTCGGGCGGTACTGGATCAGCTCCATCATGCGGTTGCGATAGACGACTTCACCCGGGGTGGTGGCCAGATTGCGGCCAATTTCAAAGGCGGTATCATCCGCCAGCCGGACCACCAGCTCGCCATCATTGGCTTCGAGATCCGCGACCAGATTTTCCAACCCCTTGATCAGCGACTGGCCCTCGGTCTCCAAAGCCCGCTCCAGCGCATCCGGATTGGTGGGCAGGAAATTGGTCGGCGCCATCATGTGAATGATCTGGTCCGCGAAATAGGACAACCGCTGCCGGTCAACCCGATCCAGATCGCCCGCCTCGTCAACAGCCTCGCGGATGGCGGCGGCATTGGTCATGTACTGCTGTTTGATAAAGCGGAAATAGGGGTTCTTGTCCCACATCGGGTTGGTGAAGCGGCGGTCCGAGGGTGCATCGTCGCCTTCCCCGTCCTGTTGCCCGGCCAGCGCCTGCTGGGCCTCGGCGAAATTCAGCACCGATTTGCCCCAGTATTCGATCTGATGTTCCAGCAGCTTTGCCGGGTTTTGCAGCATAGAAGCCCAGTAAGACGTTGCTGCACGTGCGAACAATTCCTGATTCGGACCGTCCAGTCCGGGATGATGCGGCTTCTTGCTTGCCATCACCTCGACCAGCCGCTTCGACAGATGTTCTACCTTTTCTAAATTTTCCTTAAGTCGATCAATGTGTTCTGGAGAAGTTCCGGCACCCTGCACGTCACTTGTTGTCATCTTAAGGAATCCCCCCTAATCTTTCTGCTATGCAGAATACTTGCTCAGGTAGTCTACGAGAAAGTGACAGCAAGTTCTAATCTCTGCACTTAATCCGCCCATGATTTATGATAATGGGTTGCAGGGCGGACACCTAAAGGAGACACCCATGCGCTACATGATGTCCTACGACCTGATGGAAACGACCCGGAACATGAACCAGTGGCTGGGGGCGACCGCATTGTCGATGGCATCCTATCCGGCGTTTTCCGCGATCCCCAATCCGGCGCTCAACTGGCTGGCCGCATGGGGTGAGGTCACGGAGCGCACCTTTCAGCGCATGGTTGCCCGGCCCGACTGGGGCATCGGCACCTTCACCTGCGAAGACGGCAAGGACCATACCGTCGAAATCGACACGGTTCTGGAACGCCCCTTTGGCGATCTGATCCATTTCCGTGTCGTCGGCCGCGAAGTGCAGCCGCGCAAGGTGCTGCTGGTGGCGCCGATGTCCGGACACTACGCAACCCTGCTGCGCTCGACCGTCAAAAGCCTGGTGGAAAACTGCGAGGTCTATGTCACCGACTGGCACAACGCCCGGGACATCCCGGTCTCCGCTGGCAAGTTCGACATCGAGGATTACACCCTTTATCTGGTGGATTTCATGCGCGAGATGGGTCCTGAAACCCATGTCATCGCCGTCTGCCAGCCCGCCCCGCTGACCCTCGCCGCCACCGCCTATCTGGCCGAGCAGGACCCCGAAGCGCAGCCCTCCTCCCTGACACTGATCGGTGGCCCGGTGGACCCGGATGCAACGCCGACCGAAGTCACGGATTTCGGTCGCCGCGTCACCATGGGCCAGCTTGAGGAGACCATGATCCAGCGGGTCGGTTTCAAATACGCAGGCGTCGGCCGCAAGGTCTATCCGGGCCTGTTGCAACTCTCGTCCTTTATGTCGATGAACATGGACCGCCACTCCAAGGCCTTCATGGATCAGATCCAGCGGGTCAGCAGCGGCGAAGCCTCTGATCACGACGCCCATAACCGGTTCTATGACGAATATCTGGCGGTGATGGACATGACTGCGGAATTCTACCTGTCGACCGTGGACCGCGTGTTCAAGAAAGGCGAGATCGCCAAGAACGAATTCGTCGTCGATGGTCACAAGGTCGATATCGGCAAGATCACCGATGTGGCGGTCAAGACCGTCGAAGGCGCCAATGATGACATCTCTGCCCCCGGCCAATGTATCGCAGCGCTGGACCTGTGCACCGGCCTGCCGGATTCGAAAAAGGCCAGCCACGTGGAACCGGGCGCCGGTCACTACGGGATCTTTGCGGGCCGCAGCTGGCGCAACAACATCCGGCCATTGGTGATTGAATTCATGAATGCCAACAGCCGTCCCAAGGGTAAGGCTAAACGGAGCAAACCCAAGATCGCAGCGGTCTGATCTGATGGCGCCGGAGCAGGACCATTCAGGCCACGTCTTCTCCTGTTCTTGCGGGACAATGCAGGGATACATCACGCCAGAGGCGCTGAAGTCGGGCACTCATATCGCCTGTTTCTGCGCCGACTGCCGCGCCAACGAGCTCTATCACCACAGGCCGGATCCTGCCCCGGGTCCGGTGGCGCTCTTCCAGATGTCGCCGGATGGCATCCACATCACCCAAGGCGCGGAGGAGCTGCGCCTGATGCGGCTCAGCCCCAAGGGGTTGTTTCGCTGGTACGCAGGCTGCTGCGGCATGCCCTTCGCCAACACGCTTGCGAAACCCGGCCTGCCCTTCGCCGGGATGCGTACCAATCTGTTCGACCAACCCGAGATATTCGGCAAGATCCGCACCCGCGCCTTTGAACCCCAGCCGGGCAGACCGCCCCGCACCAAGGGCGCCGGGACTATGGTCTATGCCCTGTTCCGCCGCATGATCACCGCGCGCCTGTCCGGCAAGTGGAAAGAGACTCCTTTCTTTGACATCGAAACAGGCCGCCCAGTGAGCGAGCCAATCGTGCTGAGCAAGGCAGACCGAGACGCCCTGACACAGGGATGAAGCCGCCCTCACCCCACATCGATACTCTGCCGGGAACGCCGGATCAGGCCTGATGGGTCGCCTCCGGCGCGCGCGACAACCAGTGCAGCAGCGCCCGATTCACCGCCTCGGGCTGCTCCAGCACCGGCAGATGCCCTGCACCAGAGATCACCTCCAGCTCTGCATGTGGGATCAGGTCGGCCAGAAATTCATGCCGTTTGACGGGCGTCAGGCGATCATATTCGCCGCACAGTATCAGCGTCGGGACATGACAGCGCCGGGCCACGCCCTGCTGATCCATGCGGCGCTGCAAGGCCCGGCTTTGCGCGACGAACAGATCGCTGCCCAGATGCATCCCCATCTGCCGCACCGTGTTCAGAACCTCCAGCCGCCCCGGTCCGGGCGCTAGGCAATCCGCAGGCAGGGCCTTGGCAAGCATCTCTTCCAGCCGTCCGGTGCGGGCCGCCACGATCATCGGTTCCCGTTCGGCGGCCTGCGCCGGAGTTTCCGCCAGAGGCGTCGTGTCCATCAGGCACAGGCGGCTGACCCGATCCGGCGCACGGCGCAGGATCTCAAGCGCGATAATCCCGCCCATGGACAGCCCGGCCAAGGCAAACCGTTCGGGCAGCATGTTCAGGATGTGCGCGGCAATCGCCTCAATCCGGTCACCGCCCAGCAGTGGCGCCACCGTGACCGGCAGATAGGCCGAAAGCGCCGCGATCTGCGGTGCAAAGAGGCGCGCATCGCACATCATCCCGGGCAGCAGCACCAGAGGCTCTGATCCAAGCTCGGCCGAAGCATCCGGGGAGGTGGTGTATTGCATCTGCGGTGCCTCGCTGTTCTGCGCCCTGCAGTCTGCCGCAAGGTCACACAGGTCTCATACTGCAACTTTGTAGAGAGTTTTCTGAAATTGCAAGAAGTTAGAGGTCAATTAGAGATCAATCTGCCTCGGGAAATCCATTCCAGCGAAAGGCGCCATCTTCAGACAGGGGCGAAAACGGATTATGGGCGATTTCCCAGATATGGCCATCCGGCGCGCGGAAGTACCCGATGTATCCGCCCCAATACACCTCGCCCGCGGGGCGCAGCACCTCTGCCCCCGCAGTTCTGGCGGCCTCCATCAGCACGTCCACCTCTTCGGCGCTGCGGGTGTTGTGGCTGAGCGTCATCGCCCCAGTGCCCAGCGCCTCTACCGGCAGACCGATATCCTCGGCCAGTTTTTCAATCGGATAAAGGCCCAGCGTCTGCGAAATCAGATCGAAGGCAACGACCCCATCCGGGCTCTGCGCCCTTTGCCAGCCCAGCGCCTCGTAAAAAGACGTCGCCACCTCCATATCCGGCACCCCCAGTGTGATCAGGCTGATCCTCTGTTCCATCACTTCACCTCCAGATCGACCAGCCAGGACAGGATATCCTCTACGGCGGCCTCGGTTTGGCCCGGCGACATGATATCCCCGGCCATGACATGCGCATAGGGATCATCACCAGGACCGGGCGTGTGGTTCTTTACCTCGACCGTCCCGCCCCAGCGCGCCGCCACTTCAGTGGTCAAATCCGGACGGACCACGCGGTCCTGCAGGGAATACCAGAACAGCGCCGGAACCTGCGCCTTCTCCACTGGCAGCGCCATCACCGCGCGCACCAGCGCCGCCATCGGCATCGCCGCCACGGATGGGTAAGAGGTGGTCCAGAACCGACCATGTTCCGGGCTGCGCGCCGGAAAATTGCGCTCTTTCCCCACCAGCAACGGCAGCCAATAGCGCGCAGCGGGCCAGGTTAGCAGCGGCGCTGCCGGATGATTGACGCCGTAGTTCGGGGAAATCATTGCGAGCCCCACCAGATCCTGCGAGAGCGCCGGATCAAGCGCTGCGGCGGTCATCAACGTCGCCCCTGTTGAGGTGGCGATCACCACCACCCGATCGCCGACCGCGCGCGCCGCCGCCAGGGCCTCGGCCACATCCTGCATCCAATCGTTGACCGTTGGTTCGGCCATCGCGGCGCCGGGGCGCCCGTGGCCCGCCAGCCGGGTATAGACAAGGTTCGCACCCAGCGCCGCCGCGACGCGATCCGGCACCGGGCGGATTTCCTCGGAGGTGGCCGAGAAGCCATGGATGTAAACCACCGAAAACGGTGTACGCTCTTCTGGCTGCCCGGCCCAGATCACCCGTTTTTCGGCGCCGGGCGTGATATCGGAATAGGCGCTTTCGACGGTCTCGAAATAGACCCCCACCCCTTCACCAAAGCGGCGCGGCTCGAAGGAGGCTAAAAGGTCCACCGGCTCATAAGGCCCAAAGGCCCAGAGCGCCGCCCCGGCGGCCGACAGGGCCACTCCGGCGCGGAGCAGCCATTTTGCCCCCCGCCGGATCATGAAGCGCCAAGCACCTCTTCCAGCGCCGCCTCGATCAGCTTCAGGCAGGCCTCATCGGAAAACCGGTGGTCTGCGTCCTTGACCAATGTCAGCCGCATATCGGCGCATTCCGCATGATCGAGCAGCCGCAGCGCGGTCTCGGTGGAGACAGCTGTATCGGCGGTGCCTTGCAGGCAGCGCACCGGAAAAGGCAGCGCCAGCGGGCTGCGCAGGACCAGACGGGTGCGCCCATCCTCGATCATCCGCTTGGAAATGCGGTAGGGTTCCATGTAATCGCTGGGCAGCTCCACATAACCCTGCGCATCCAGCTCAGCCTTCTGCGCATCGGTGAAACTCGCCCAGTATCCATCCTCGGTGAAATCCGGCGCGGCAGCGATGGTGACCATCCCGGCGATGCGTTCGGGTACGGCGCGCGCCAGAAGCAGCGCCTGCCAGCCGCCCATGGAAGAGCCGACCGGCACGATGGGCCCGTCGGTCAGTGCCGCAACAGCCGCCAGCGTGTCTTCGTGCCAATCGCCAATGCAGCCATCCTCGAAGGTTTCCGAGCTTTCCCCGTGGCCGGAATAGTCAAACCGCAAAAAGGCGCGCCCCTGCGCCTGCGCCCAGGCCTCCAGATGGATGGCCTTGGTGCCCTCCATGTCGGACTTTAGCCCGCCAAGGAAGACGATCACCGGCCCCGCACCCTCGGTCTTGTGATAGGCGATGCGCCGCCCTTGGGGCGTCTCCAGATAGTTGGCCGTCATCTCGCGTGTCCTTCTGTCATGTCTTTCGCCATTCCTCTGCCATGTCGTGGCGCCATATGCAAAACCCGCCATCCACCGGCGGGCGGGCTTATATGCTAAGCGCGAGAATGCGGGAAATCTCTGCCAGCGGCCGCCCCGACTGCGCCTGCCATGTATTGAATGCCTCCTGCGCCGCCAGCATGGCCTTTCTTGATCCCGGCGGGCCCGATATCCCCCCTTCAGCGACAAGACGGGCGACCACGTCTTTGGTAAAGACATAGCCATCGCGCCCCATCTGCCGCAGGACATAGCCGCCGGTGGTGCCGCCCAACCGGGACCCTTCGGATTTGAGCCACAATAGCAGTTCCCCAAACCGGTCATCCGGCCAGTCGGCGATCTTGCGGCCAAAACCACCCGCCTCTGCCGAGACCTCTTGAATGAAAACCGCGTTTTCCTGAATGGCGCGCAGTTTCGGGGCGTTGCGAATGATCCGCTTGTCCTGCAACAGCGCATCAAACCATTCATCGGACATCAGTGCCACGCGCCCCACCTCGAACCCCTCGAAGGCGGCAACGATATCGTCCTCTTTGGCCTCGATCATCTTTGTGTTCATGCCGGTCGAAAAGATCCGCATCGCCATGGCCTGCAGCCAGATTGCATCCGGGATCTCTGCCACCTCCGCCTTGGGGCGGATCGTCGGCAGCATGGCCGCAATTGCCTCGGGGCCGCCATGGCGATCCGCCGCCAAGTCCAATATCTCTTCAAAACTATGCATGGTGCTCTTTCTAATCGGGCAATCGGACAAAACACACGGGGATCGTGGCCCCGCGCCCGTCAAAAGGCAAGAATGGAAAGAAAACCAATATGCTCTGACCTCCTCGCCGTTGTCAGAGGTGGCACAATGACAGTCCGCAGTGGTTGACAGCGCCAGCGCCTCAGTCAAAAAGGGGCACAGACACCATAACCCGCAACCGGGCGTTCAGTGGGCGCCAAACCGACGAGGAGCAGCCGATATGGCCCAGATCTCTCTCACCCTTCCCGATGGCAATTCACGATCCTTTGACGCAGGCGTAACCCCTGCCGAAGTGGCTGCCGATATTTCGACCTCGCTGGCCAAGAAAGCAATTTCGGCCACTGTCGATGGCAAGCATTGGGATCTGCAATGGCCCATCGAGGCCGACGCCTCCATTGCCCTGCACACCATGAAGGACGAAGAGCAGGCGAATGAACTGATCCGTCACGATCTGGCGCATATCATGGCGCGCGCGGTGCAGGAAATCTGGCCCGAGACCAAGGTCACCATCGGCCCGGTGATCGAAAACGGCTGGTACTATGACTTCGACCGCGCCGAACCCTTCACCCCCGAAGACCTTGGCGCCATCGAAAAGAAGATGAAGGAAATCATCAACAAGCGCGAACCCGTGACCACCGAGGTCTGGGACCGCGAACGTGCGGTGAAATTCTATGAAGCCAACAACGAGCCTTACAAGGTCGAGCTGATCGATGCCATTCCCGGCGACGAGCCGCTGCGCATGTACTGGCACGGCCACTGGCAGGATCTGTGCCGGGGTCCGCACCTTCAGCACACCGGACAGGTGCCGGGCGATGCCTTCAAGTTGATGTCCATCGCGGGCGCCTACTGGCGCGGAGACAGCGACCGCGCCATGCTGCAGCGGATCTATGGCGTTGCCTTCACCGGCAAGGAAAAGCTGAAAGCCTACCTCACCATGCTTGAGGAAGCAGCCAAGCGTGACCACCGCAAGCTGGGCCGTGAAATGGACCTGTTCCACATGCAGGAAGAGGCCCCCGGTCAGGTGTTCTGGCACCCCAATGGCTGGAAGGTCTACACCACCTTGCAGGACTACATGCGCCGTCAGCAGGAACGCGGCGGCTATGTCGAGGTGAACACGCCCCAGGTCGTCGACCGCAAACTGTGGGAAGCCTCGGGCCACTGGGACAAGTACCAGGAAAACATGTTCATTGTCGAAGTGGACGAAGACCATGCCCGGGAAAAGGCGGTAAACGCGCTGAAGCCGATGAACTGCCCCTGCCACGTGCAGGTATTCAATCAGGGTCTGAAATCCTATCGCGATCTGCCGCTGCGCATGGCCGAGTTCGGCTCCTGTGCGCGCTATGAACCCTCTGGGGCGCTGCACGGCATCATGCGGGTGCGCGGCTTTACACAGGACGACGGCCACATCTTCTGCACTGAGGATCAGATCGAAAGCGAAACTGCGCGTTTCATCGACTTCCTGTCGAAGATCTACGCCGACCTTGGCTTCCACGACTGGACCATCAAACTGTCGACCCGCCCCGAGAAACGCATCGGCAGCGACGAAAGCTGGGACTTCGTGGAAAAGGCGCTTGGCGATGCCTGCAAGGCGGCCGGCTATGATTTCGAAATCCTCGAAGGCGAAGGCGCCTTTTATGGTCCCAAGTTGGAATTCACCCTGACCGATGCCATCGGCCGGAACTGGCAGTGCGGTACGCTTCAGGTGGACCCCAACCTGCCTGAACGCCTCGAAGCGACCTATGTGGGTCAGGACGGCGCCAAGCATCGTCCCTTCATGCTGCACCGCGCAACGCTCGGCTCCTTCGAACGTTTCATCGGCATCCTGATCGAGGAACACGCGGGCAAGCTGCCGTTCTGGCTGGCGCCGCGTCAGGTGGTTGTCGCTTCCATCACCTCGGAAGCCGATGATTACGTTGCAGAAGTCGTGGAAACGCTAAAAGCCGCAGGCGTGCGCGCCGAGGCGGACATCCGCAACGAGAAGATCAACTACAAGGTCCGCGAACACTCGCTGGGCAAGGTGCCGGTGATTCTGGCGGTCGGCCACCGCGAGGTCGAAGAGCGCACCGTTTCCGTGCGGCGCCTCGGTGAAAAACAGACCAAGGTCGAAACCCTCGCCGATGTAACAAAATCGTTGGGCCTTGAGGCCACGCCGCCGGATCTGCTGTAACAATTGCGGCTACCGCTATCAAAAACCGGCTCCCAATCGGGGGCCGGTTTTCATTTTATAGTTGATTAACGTTCCCAATCAGATGGTTAAACACTATCAGACTGTCACACTTCCTGACGCCCGCGTGACACACAGCCTCGTGAATTTAAAGACCTCCGGACCTGGGTTAGGGTTTTCACGTACCCCAAGGGTATACTCGATATACCGCAAAACCCGTTGAGGAGGACTTCATATGTCGAACCACGCAAAATCCCTCGCCGTCGCCAGCGCGGTTGCCGCTGCCCTGACCGCTGCAACCACCATGCCTGCCGCTGCGCAGAGCAAGGAAAAGTGCTACGGCATCTCCCTGGCCGGCCAGAACGATTGCGCCGCCGGCCCCGGCACCACCTGCGCGGGCAGCTCGGTCGTTGACTATCAGGGCAACGCCTGGACCCTGGTCGACGCAGGCACCTGCGCCGAAATCGAACTGCCGGAAATGGCAGACGGCACCGCGCGCAAAGGCTCGCTTGAGCCGCTGGAACGCGACCTGCCCGCATAATAATTGATTTCGTGAAGGGCGCGCGCCTGCCCGCCCTTCACATTTTCGCCCCGCCCCAAGCCACGACCAGACGAGCAGGACACGCCATGCTGGACGCCGTACTTCCCAACCAACTGCCGACGACCCCCGGCGTGGGGTACAAGCCGCAGCATTTTGACGCCTTGATCCGGTCTGTGACGGATGAACACGGCCCTGGACCAGTGCGCTGGCTGGAAATCCATGCCGAGAATTACATGGGCGACGGCGGACGCCCTATCGCGCAGCTGCGTCATCTGGCCGAACGGTTTGCCATTTCCGTGCACGGCGTGGGCCTGTCGATTGGTGGTGAAGCGCCGCTGGATCGTGACCACCTTGCGCGGTTGAAAAAGCTGGTGAACTGGCTGAACCCGGCGAGCTTCTCTGAGCATCTGGCGTGGTCCACCCATGACAGCCATTTCCTGAACGATCTGCTCCCTCTGCCCTATACCACAGAGACGCTGGAGCGGATCTGTGATCACATCGACCAGCTGCAAACCACCATCGGCCGCAGCATGCTGCTGGAAAATCCCTCCAGCTATCTCGCCTTTGACGAAAGCGACTGGTCCGAGCCGGAATTTCTGGCCGAAATCAGCCGCCGTACTGGCTGCGGTCTGCTGCTGGACGTCAACAACGTCTTTGTCTCGGCGACCAATCTCGGGTTCTCGCCCACCGGATATATCGACGCCTTCGCGCTCGATAAGGTTGGCGAAATCCATCTGGGCGGGCACGACGAGGATGAAGACGATCACGGCGCTCCACTGCTGATCGACAGCCACGGGCGCGAAGTTGTGGACCCTGTCTGGTCTCTGCTCGACTACACCTTGGCCAAATCCGGTCCCAAACCTGTTCTGATCGAATGGGATACAGATGTGCCGGACTGGCCCATTCTGCGGAACGAAGCAATGCGCGCGGATCAGGCCCTGTCGAAAGTTGCCCCGACACAGGTGGCGAGATGAAACTGTCGCAAACAGGTTTTGTCAGCGCCTTGTTGGCGCCAGATGCCCCGATTCCGGATGGGCTGTCAGATGGTGTTGGCCGTCCGGCGGGTCGCCGGTTTTCGGTCTACCGCAACAATGTGGCAGCCTCTCTGACAGAAGCCCTGCACGAAGGGTTCCCGGCGATTTCGGGCCTTTTGGGCAAGGAGAACATGGACGGGCTGGCCGGGCTTTACTTTCGCAAGCACCCGCCCGCCTCGCCCCTGATGATGCATTTCGGCGGCGATTTCCCTGATTTTCTGGCCGGGATGCAGCAGCTGAACCATCTGGGCTACTTGCCCGATGTGGCCCGTCTCGAACTTGCGCTGCGCCGCTCCTACCACGCAGCCGACACAACGCCCGCCGCACGGGATGCGCTGGCCGGGATGTCCCCTGATGTGCTGATGTCACTGAAGGTGGGAATTGCCCCGGCGGTGGAACTGCTGCGCTCCGACTGGCCGCTGTATGACATCTGGCGTTTCGCCACGCAGCCCGGCGCCCCCAAACCCCGGGCCGAGGCGCAGGACGTGCTGATTACCCGGCCCGAATTCGATCCCATCGCCCAGCCGCTGCACCCCGGCGGCGCTGATTGGATCGACGCCCTGATCCAGGGTCAAAGCATCGGGGCAGCCTATGAGGCGGCCCTGCAAGCGAGCCCTGATTTTGACCTCTCCCAACCGCTGACCCTGCTCTTAGAGGGCGGCGGGCTGACCGATCTTATGATCTCATGACATAAAGGAAAACCAATGCGTTCTGTTGTTTCGCTCCACAACGCGGTCTTCGGCCTCATCGAAACCGCGGGAAGCTGGCTGTTGCCTGCCCTCACCCGTTTCGTCTTTGCTGCAACCCTTCTGATGTACTTTTGGGTCTCCGGCGTCACCAAGCTGGGTGATGGCATTTTGGGCCTGTTCAGCCCATCTATGGGCGCCTATGCGCAGATCTTCCCGAAGCAATTCGAAGCCGTCGGCTATGACGTGTCGCAGCTCGGCGCATTCCACTGGCTGGTTGTCATGGCAGGCACCTGGGCTGAATTCATCCTGCCGCTGCTGCTGATCCTCGGCCTGTTCACCCGTCTTGCCGCGCTTGGCATGATTGGCTTTGTCGTGGTGCAGTCCCTGACCGATATCTACGGTCACAACGGCACCGATCCGAAGACACTTGGCGCCTGGTTCGACCGCTTCCCGGACGGCATCATCCTGGATCAACGTCTGCTGTGGGTATTCCTGCTCAGCGTACTGGTGATCAAAGGTGCCGGCGCCCTGTCGCTTGATGCAGTGCTGCGCCGCAAATTCGCTGCGACCGATCCGGCCTGATCTCAACCGAAATCGTCACGCGTCATTCCCGCCATCCCCGCCAAAAACGGGGATGGCGTTTTTCGTTACCTTATTCGGGCAGAAGCGCCTGCTGAACGCTCTTGTCCCAGCCAAGGTACAGCTTGCCGTCATCTTCGATCAGGGGCCGTTTCATCAGCGCCGGATGCGCGCGCAGCAGATCAAGCGCCGGGGTTTCCCGTTCAGCGTCGCTGAGCCCCCGCCATGTGGTTGAGCGCGTATTGACCAGTTTGCCTTCAAATTCAGCATAGGCGCGCTCCAGAACATCATCCGGCACGCCATCGGCCCTGACATCCACCAGTGTAGCCTCTGGCAAGAGTTTCAGTGCCTTACGGCAAGTATCACAGTTCTTCAGTCCAAAAAGCTGCATCGTATCATTCTCTTTCGCTTTGGATCGTTTCCCGTAATTTACGGAAGATTTTGAGGTCTGGTCTTGATTTTTTGTTCACGCATGTAACAGTCGGACTTACCTAGACATTTTTCGGACGCCGTATAGCTCCTCACGCAGCATTGTCCGGCGCCGAAGAAAGGCAATTGTGAACGCCTTGGCAATATCCGGGGCGCGTATAAGGTAGAAGGAGACACGGAACATGCCAAGTGGCACCGTGAAATGGTTCAATAACACAAAGGGTTACGGATTTATCGAACCCGACACAGGCGGCAAGGATGTCTTTGTTCACATCTCTCAGGTCGAACGTTCCGGATTAAAGGGACTCTCTGACAATATGAAAGTCGGTTACGAGTTGACTGAAGGTCGCGATGGCCGACAGATGGCCGGCGAAATCACCGAACTCTGACGGGGGGTGAGGCGGCGCGCACAGGCACGCCGATCCACGCGACACCTCACCGGGCCATCTTATCGTCTGAGGTACTCCACCAAAGCGCAGGCCGGATCTGCCGCCCGTAAGGCGGTGGTTCCGATGGGGTTCCAATCCGCCTCGCTGAAATCGGGGAAGAACGTATCAGCGCCTTCGACGGCAACATCGACTTCGGTGATCAGCAGGCGATCAGCCAGCCCCATCATCGCAGCATAGATCCCGGCGCCGCCGATACCATAGACGCGCCGGTATCCCTGTGCATAGGCCATATCGATGGCCTCCCCGATCGAGGCGCAGACGGTATCCGCTGCGGCGGGATCTGATGACACCACGATATTCAGGCGGTTTTTCAGCGGCTTGAACGGCAGGCTGTCCCAGGTCCGGCGCCCCATCACGATGGCACCGCCCAGTGTTTCACGCTGAAACGCCTTCAGATCCTCGGGCGCGTGCCAGGGTATCGTGTTGTCCTTGCCAATGGCGCCATCTCGGGCGCGGGCCGCGATCAGTGTAATCATCTCTGCTGCCCCCGTTAAACCGCGACCGGCGCCTTGATGGCCGGATCGGGATCGTAGTTCAGGAATTCAAAGTCCTCGTAGCGGAAGTCGAAAATCGATTTCACGTCCCGTTTGATCCGCAGCTGCGGCAGGGGTTTCGGCGTCCGCGACAGCTGCTCCTGCACCTGATCCATATGGTTTGCATAGATATGCGCATCCCCCATGGTGTGAATGAAATCGCCCACCTCATAGCCCGTCACATGCGCCAGCATCGCCTGCAACAGCGCGTAGGAGGCGATATTGAACGGCACCCCCAGGAACATGTCCGCCGAGCGCTGATAGAGTTGCAGATGCAGCTTACCGCCCAGGATCCGCACCTGCCACAGGGTATGGCATGGCGGCAGCGCCATATCCGGCACATCGCCCGGGTTCCAGGCCGACACGATCAGGCGGCGGCTGTCGGGCGAGGTTTCGATCATCTTCACCAGATCCGCGATCTGATCGACACTGCACGCGCGATAGAGGGCTTCGTCCCCCGTGGTTCCGGGCACCAGATCCAGACGCGGGAACCGGCGCCACTGATAGCCGTAGACCGGTCCCAGATCGCCATTCTCATCCGCCCATTCATCCCAGATCGACACCCCGTTCTCCTTCAGGTAGCCGATGTTGGTATCCCCGGAGAGGAACCACAGCAACTCGTGAATGATCGAGCGCAGGTGTAGCTTCTTGGTGGTGACCAGCGGGAACCCATCGGCCAAAGAGTAGCGCGCCTGCATGCCGAAACAGGACAGCGTCCCGGTCCCGGTGCGGTCACTGCTGCGGGTGCCATTCTCCAGAATGTGGCGCAAGGCGTCGTGATATTGCTGCAAAGGTCGTCCCCTCCCCGGCCGCGCCCGGTTGCCGGGCTGTTTCGCCTTTGGTCATACCCGTTGCACCGGCTCGCGCCAAGGCCTTGCGCCCCAGCGCCTGCTGCCAACACCCCAAAGACGAACTATGGCATTCAGGCCAGCCCCGCCGACAAAGTTTTCCCCAGCCCGCAAATCCGTTGACTTTTTGGGAGCTGCGGCAAATTGTGAGAAAAAAACCGCCCAGAAGTTCGAGCAGAGGCAGGCACATCATGAATAAGATTACTGGCGCATTTATTGCGGCGCTTGCGCTATCGGCGTGCGGCAACGGGAATCCGTTCACCGAAGACACGACTGATAACGGCGGCGACACAGGCACCGACACCGGAACGGATACCGGTATCGACGGGGACGGCCGCCCGCCGGGGACATCCTCCCCGACCCCCGACACCTCCATCTTCCGCCGCGAAGGTACCAGCACCGAAGACGCCTATATCGGCAATGGCTACGCCACCGAAATCAGCTATGACAGCAACAACGATACGTTCTCGGTGGACAACCTCGCCTTTGACGGGGACGGCACCTATGCCCGCGGCACCGCCGTCAGCAGCCTTGGTCCCTTTGCAGTCTACGAAGCCGACGCCCAGTACAGCGACATCACCGACAACGAGCCAATCAACCAGTTCACCCACCGGGCGATCTACGGCGTCAGCACCTCCGGCAACAGCAAATTCGCCATTGTCCGCACAGGCGCCTATGCCGGTTATGGCTTTGGCGGCTTCGTCTATCAGCGCGATAACTCCGTCACCCTGCCCAGCAGCGGACAGGCCCAGTACAACGGTTCCCTGGCCGGCCTACGGGACTACAACGGCGCCGCGGGATTGGAGTACACCACCGCCGACGTGCAGATCGCTATCGACTTTGACGACTTCAACCCGGCGACCGGCGGGCGCGGCGATGCGGTGAGGGGCAGCCTGACCAACCGGACCATCTACGACACTGCCGGCAATGACATCACCAATGACGTGATCAACCGGATCAACGTCGACAATAACCTGACCCTGTCCAGTATTCCGGTTGCCGTCTTCGATGTCGGCCCGAACAATCTGGATGACAACGGCGAAATCATAGGCACCCTGCAAAGCACCTATGTCGATGCCAACGGCACGGCCCAAACCTATGAAACCGGCAATTACTACGCGGTGGTCTCGGGCGACAATGCCGAGGAAATCGTCGGCGTCGTAGTGCTGGAAAACTCGCTTGACCCAGCTGCAAATTCCGTCCGCGAGACGGGTGGCTTCATCGTCTACAATAACTGAGCCTGTGATGCCTCGCGTTCAGCCGCTCAGCCAAGGTCTGGGCAGGGCTGCACTGGTCCTGCTCTGCGCGACGGTTCCGGCCTCTTTCGGGGCCGTGACCACGGCTGCGCCTTCGGGTGAAACGGTGCTGACCCCGGATCAAATGCGCGCTGCGGCGACGCAGCTCCTGAAAGTCAGCAATCCGAAACAGGCCATGGCCCTGGCCGAGGCGCTGATCTCACGCGACCCAGAGGACCGCACCGCGCTCCTCATCAAATCGCGGGCAGCGCGGGATCTGGGCGACTATCCCACCGCACGAAAAACAGCCAAACAAGCCTGGTCGCTGGCCGAGACCGACAGCGACCGATACGCAGCCGCCCTGATCATGGCGCAAGCGCTTTCCTCGGGCGGACAACGCACCATGGCGCAATTCTGGCTGCGCCGCGCCGTGGAACATGCCCCGGACGAACAGCTGGAGCGCCGCGCAGTGCGCGATTTCCGATACCTGCGCGCCAGCACCCCCTGGCTGCACCGGTTTTCCTTTTCGGTTTCTCCTGAATCCAACATCAACAACGGCTCCTCCGAGCGGTCCTCGTTCCTGAATTACGAACTGGCAGAGGTGCTGCTGGGACAGCCCGTCGAATTTGAACTGGGCGGCACCCAGATGGCGCTCTCTGGGATCGAATACGCAGTGGGCCTGCGCTCCCGATACCGGTTTCACGAAACCGAAACCCGGGCTCATGACCTCGCCTTCTCATTGGATGCGCGTAGCTATACCCTCTCTTCCGAAGCCAAGGCACAGGCGCCCGGCGCCGAGGGCAACGACTTTGCCTTTACCACCTACCAGATGGGTTATGGCTTGCGCGGTATCAATCTGGACCGTAGGGGCGAATTCCGCGTCGCCGCCGATCTGGGGCAAAGCTGGTACGGCGGTGAGGAATACGCCCGCTTCCTGCGCCTTTCTGCCGGGCAAAGCTACAAGCTGGACCGCGGCCGCCGGATCAACGCGCGCCTGTCGCATGAAATTCAGGACGGTGTCGCGACCAGCGACCAGGACACCTGGCGCGCAGATCTTTCCTACAGCTTCAAGCTGCCCTCTGGCGCAACGCTCTGGACCAACCTGTCTGTGGCCGGGGCAACGTCAAACTATGCCCCCGACGAATTTGAGGAGGTCGGCCTGCGCACCCAGCTGACGCTGGGCAAGCCGATCCTCGGCGCGACGGCGCAATTTGGTCTTTGGGGGCGGGTCCGGGATTATGACGTCTCCCCGCACAGCCCGGACGGGCGCCACGATGACCGCTACCAGGCAGATGTCTCGCTCACCTTCAACAAGATTGATTACTACGGTTTCAACCCGACGGTCAGCATTTCAGCATCCAAGCTCGACAGCAATATCGGCCTCTATGAATCGCATCGCTTCGGCGTGAACTTCGGCATTCAGTCGGCTTTCTGACGCTGGCCCCCTCGACTTTCCGGACCTGAAGGTTACTGTCGGCCCGAACGTGATCAGATCAGGGAAAATCACATGCCCCTTACCTATTTGCACACTATGGTCCGCGTTAAGGACCTTGAGAAATCCATGGCCTTTTACAAGCTTCTGGGCCTTGTAGAGACGCGCCGCTATGACAGTGAGCAAGGCCGGTTCTCTCTCATCTTCCTCGCGCCTCCGGGTCAGGAAGATGCCCCGATCGAGCTGACCTACAACTGGGATGGCGACGACGGGTTGCCCAGCGACAGCCGCCATTTCGGCCATCTCGCCTATGGCGTCGATAACATTTACGAGATGTGCCAGCACCTGATGGACAATGGCGTCACCATCAACCGCCCGCCGCGCGACGGGCGCATGGCCTTTGTGCGTTCCCCCGACAATATCTCGGTCGAGCTGCTGCAGAACGGTGAAGCTCTGGAACCGGCAGAGCCCTGGGCTAGTATGGAAAGCTCCGGGCACTGGTAAAGCCAGCAGCCCTCCGGCTGCTGGGCCAGAGCACAGGAGCAGGTTCAGGACACCAGAACAGAACACGTGAAAAAGGCGGCCCCGTTCCCGGGGCCGCCTTTTTCTGTTTTTGTCGCCTTTATTGTCGCTCAGCGCCGCGGTGATCTGCGGGCAGCGCGTGTACCTCTATACGCCCCCTGCCGTGTTCGGTCTGTCGGGGCCTTGATCTTTACTGGCTAAACACCGTTTCCCTTTGGGGCCATGTATTGATCTGTTGAGGCATTCTTGCCTGTGCGACACTCACCCTCGCGGCTGAGCTCCTGTAGGTCGCAAACGGTTCACTCTTGAATTCTTCAAGTCGGGGTTTTGGCTGCGTTTTACAGCCGTACTAGGGTCTTCTTAACAGGTAGATCGAGCAGCCTTTCTGGCTGCATGGCAGCGGCTTTGGACCAAACGGTCCAGCACCAAATCAGTAGATGTAGCGGATCTGGTCAGACCAGTAGCGCTCCACACGTTTCAGCGAGGCGGTAATGTCTGCAATACCCTCTCCGCTGATGACACCTTTGCCTTCCAGGCCTTCTGCGTGACGCGAGAACAGCCCAGCCACGATATCGCGGATTTCCCGGCCACGCGGCGTCAGACGCACACGCACCGACCGGCGGTCGATTTCGCAACGCTGGTGATGCATGTATCCCATGTCGACCAGCTTTTTCAGGTTGTAGCTGACGTTGCTACCTTGATAGTAGCCACGCGTCTTAAGTTCGCCAGCGGTGACTTCATTGTCGCCGATGTTGAACAGTAATAGCGCCTGGACGGCGTTGATTTCCAGAACGCCTACGCGTTCAAATTCATCCTTGATCACATCCAGCAACAACCGGTGCAGACGTTCTACCAGCGCCAGTGCTTCAAGGTAGCCAGTCATGAACCCTTTTCGGTCCTGCTGGCCAATTGGCAATTCCATACTCATTCGCATCTCCGACTCGAATTTGCTGAGAGACAGAATGCCTACAATTTCCGAAAAATCAGTTAAGCTGAATTTTTATGATTATTGATAGGTTTGCGCAATGTGTTGAACCAGCTCAGAAAACGCTTCGGGCGCCGGGACCTGCCCCGTAACCCATTGATATAAATCCTGATCATTTTCATGAAGCAGCCGGTCATAGAGGTCGAGATCCGCCTCTGACATGGCCGCGAGGTTGGCCTCAGCATAAGCGGACAGAAGAATATCCATCTCTTTGATTCCACGCCGCATCGACCGCATCTGCAAACGCTTCAGCCGGTTTTCGCGTGTTTCTGCCCCAGGGGTCTGTCCGCTCATGTGAGTCGCTCTCGTTTTATTGTGCTGCGTTTTGTAGCAGGTTCCGCAGTTTCTTTTCCAGACGCGCAGCGCGGTCTGAACCGGCGCGCAGCTCGGCGCGCAACTCGCGCAGCTCGCTCAGCACGGAAGAGAAATCGCCAGCTTCCAGTTCCAGCTCGCCCGGCTCGGGCATGCCGTCGCCTTCGCCCGTCAGCAGCCAAGTCATCGACACGTTCAGCAAGCCGGACATCATCGACAGTTTATTGGCGCGCGGCTCGGACAGGTCCTGTTCCCAGCCCGACAGGGTGCTTTTCTTGACGCCCAGACGCCGCGACAGCTGGCCCTGGGTCATGCCTGCCGCCTCTCTTGCAGCTGCCACGCGGTCGCCGAACGTCGCGGCCTCCGGTCCGAACCAGTCTGTTGTATCGTTGGCCATTTTGGCTCTCCCTTAAATGAACGCGCCAATGCCGCTTGATCGCGATTTGGCCGCACCCTATGACAGTTAACAGCAACATACAAACCGGGGCCACTCCGCCATGTCTTTTCTGTCAGCAACACTTTCTCGCGTAAAACCGTCACCCTCGATCGCCATCAGCACCCTTGCCGCCGAGCTGAAGGCCCAGGGGCGCGATGTGATCGGTCTGAGCGCCGGTGAGCCGGATTTCGACACGCCCCAGAACATCAAGGACGCTGCCGTCGCCGCCATCGCGGCGGGCAAGACGAAATACACCGCCCCCGACGGCATTCCCGAGCTGAAACAGGCGATCTGTGCAAAGATGAAGCGCGATCACGGGCTGGATTATACCCCGAAACAGGTCTCGGTCGGCACTGGCGGCAAACAGACGCTTTATAATGCGCTGATGGCAACGCTGAACCCGGGCGACGAGGTGATCATTCCAGCCCCCTATTGGGTCAGCTATCCCGACATGGTGCTACTGGCTGGCGGAACCCCGGTCCCGGTCGAAGCCTCGCTGGAAAGCGATTTCAAACTGACACCCGAGCAGCTGGAAGCCGCAATCACCCCGAAGACCAAGTGGTTCATCTTCAACTCGCCCTCCAACCCCAGCGGTGCGGGCTATAACCGGGCCGAGCTGAAGGCGTTGACCGACGTCCTGATGCGCCATCCGCATGTTTGGGTGATGACCGATGACATGTATGAACACCTGGTCTTTGACGGGTTCGAATTCTGCACCCCTGCCGAGGTGGAGCCGGGCCTTTACGAGCGGACCCTCACCTGCAACGGCGTGTCCAAGGCTTATGCCATGACCGGCTGGCGCATCGGTTATGCCGCAGGTCCCGAACATCTGATCGCCGCCATGCGCAAGGTGCAGTCGCAATCGACCTCGAACCCCTGCTCGATCAGTCAATGGGCCGCAGTCGAGGCGCTGAACGGACCGCAGGATTTCATTGCCGAGAACAACGTCGCCTTCAAACGCCGCCGCGATCTGGTGGTGGCTGCGCTGAATGATATCGACGGGATCACCTGCCCAACGCCCGAAGGCGCCTTCTACGTCTACCCCTCCATCGCCGGACTGATTGGCAAGACCACGCCCAAGGGCACCGTCATCAGCGATGACGAAGCCTTCGCCACCGCGCTCCTGGAAGAGCAGGATGTGGCCGTGGTCTTTGGCGCGGCATTCGGTCTGTCCCCGAATTTCCGAATCAGCTACGCCACCTCGGACGAAGCGTTGGTAGAGGCCTGCCGCCGCATCAAAAGCTTCTGCGACACCCTCAGCTGAACCGGAGAAACCGCCTATGTCCGCTGCGCTGCCCGAGTATTACTTCCGTGTCCGCGAAAACGGGGCCTTCGTGTTCCGTGTGGATACGGAGAACCGCCAGCGCCGGATCGACATGGATCAGATCGCCGTTGTGAACACCCGCAACGGCGAGATCCGCCCGCATGGGGACCGCCAGCTTTCCGCCCGCGACATGGAGGCGATCGAGACCTGGATGGCAGACCGCATCGCCACGCTGGCGCGGCGGGACATTGATGACATCCACCGGGCGGTGGACCATTTGAACCTCACCGCCCATTGGGTGCAAAGCAAGGCCACCGACGAACAGCTGGATGAAGTCTCGGATGCATTGTTAATGGCGATGCACGACCTGCGCTCGGTTCTGGTGCGCAAGAAGGCCGACCAGCTGATGAAATCTCGCAAGGACTAAACCGGCCCGTCTCCATTTCCCGTGACCCTGATCAGATCGCGGCGGCAGGTACCCTATGGGCGGCCTGACGCCAGAACCGGATCAGCAGGAAGAACCCGGCACAGCTGAGCCCCAGCGCCAGCCCGTACCAGACCCCGACACCGCCCCAACCGAAGGTAAAGCCGAACAGGTAGGAGGCCGGGATGCCGACCACCCAATAACTGAGCGCAGCAATCACCATCGGAACGCCGGTGTCCTGCACCCCGCGCAGCAGCCCCAGAACCACCACCTGCATGCCGTCCATCAGCTGAAACAGCGCCGCCGCGGCCAACAGCCCGGTCCCGATAAGCAGGATTTGCGGCTTGTCCGGATCCTCGGTGCCCAGAAACAGCGAAATCAGCGGATCCGGCGCGGTCAGGAACAGCACGATCGTTGCAACCGACATGGCCAGCGACAGGGCGATGACCACCTTCGCCCCACGCGCCATATGTGGCCAGTCGCGGCGCCCATAGGCGTTACCGGACCGGATCGTCGCCGCATTGCTGAGACCGAGGTGCACCATGAAGGTGAGGCCCGACAGCGTGATCGCAATCCCATGCGCCGCCAAGGTGGCCGTGCCCAGCCAGCCCATCATCATCGCAGAGGCGGTGAACAGGCTGATCTCGCTGAGATTGGTCAGCCCGATCGGCACGCCAAGGCGGAAGACCTCGCGCAACATCTCCCAGTCGGGGCGGTGAAAATTACGCATCAGCTCGTGCTCGGCCAACGCCTTCAGCGCATATGCAAGCACTGCCACCAGCGACACAAGCTGCGTCAGCACCGAGGCAATCGCCGCACCCGTAATGCCCAGCTCTGGCGCGCCCCAGTGGCCAAAGATCAGCGCGTAGTTCACCACGGCATTGACGAGAGCCGCCAACACCGTAACCCAAAGCACGACCTGCGTGCGCTCCAGCGCCGCCAGATAGGATTTCAGCACCATCACCAGGAGCGCCGGGAACAGCCCCCAGCCTGCAATACGCAGATAGGCCGAGGCATCCGCCGCAACCCCCGGTTTCTGCCCCAGCATCAACAACAGCGGCTCGGAATACCACAGCACCGGCATCGCCAGAACGCCGTAGGCCAGCGACAGCCACAGCCCCATGCGGGTGGAGCGTCGGATCTGGCGCTCTTCCCCAGCGCCTGCTGCGGCCGCCACCAGCGGCATCACGGCAAAGGCAAAGCCGGCCCCCAGCATGAAAAAGACAAAGAAACAGGATCCGGCCAGCGTCACCGCCGCCAGTTCATCGACGCCATACCAACCCAGCATGATGGTATCGGTCATGTTGATCGCGAACTGGGCCACATGGCCGCCGATCAGGGGCAGGCCCAGAACCGCCACGGCCCGGGCGTGTGCACGATATGTCATCACAGTTTCCATGCTCTCGCATTAGGGCCGCCCGCCGCCTCTGGCAAGAGGTTGCGTCTCACTTTGAAACGTTCCTGCATGCGTTCCCATATTGCCGAGACCAGAGCGGAATGACGCGGTGTCACGCGGGATTTGCAGAACATTCGCTACACATGATGGGGTCACGGGCTACCGTGGGACTATTGGTTTCAACAGGAGAGCATTATGCGCGAACAAATTGCAGCGATCGGACTTGCGGCGGGACTGGCTGCGGGCACGGCGGCAGTGGCCGAAAACCGGATTGACCGGATCCGCCCCGATGCGCCCGAACTGGCGGCCTTTGGACCCCATCCGATCGGGGTACAGACGCTGACCTTCACCCACCCTGGACAACACGACATCCTCAATACATCGGCCGACAGTCAGCCGATCTATGACCGCCCTCTGACGGTCGAAGTCTGGTATCCGGCCGCCCCCGGCACCGAACCTGGCGGCAGCTATCGCACCGTCCTGCGTGATGGTGCGACCGAAGTCACGTTGCAGGGCCGTGCAGCCCGCGCGGCAGAGCCAGCAACCGGCGCCCGCTATCCACTGGTGGTGATCTCTCACGGCTATCCCGGCAACCGCTTCCTGCTGTCGCATCTGGGCGAAAACCTGGCCTCCAAAGGCTATGTGACCGTCTCCATAGACCATACCGACAGCACTTACTCCGATCAGGCGGCCTTTGGCTCGACCCTGCTGAACCGCCCCATCGACCAGAGGTTCGTTATCGATCAGATGGCCGCGCTTGATGGACCGCTGGGCGCCATCACCGATGTCTCGCAGACTGGGGTGATCGGCTATTCCATGGGGGGCTATGGCGCCCTGATCTTTGCCGGGGCGGGCGTCACCCAAGCCTCGACCGAATACAGCTGGGGCACGCCCGCCGGGCTGCTGTCGCGCCATCTAGCCGGATCGGACAGCCACAAGGCGCTGGTGGACGAGCGGGTCAAGGCGGTGATCTCCATCGGTCCCTGGGGCATGAACACCGGGTTCTGGGATGCCACTGGGCTAGCAGGCGTGGAAAAGCCAGTGATGATGATGGCAGGCAGCGCCGATGATGTGTCGAAATACCCCGCCATGCGGCAGATCTTCGAAGGCATGCTCAACACCGACCGGCATCTTCTGACCTTTGAGGCAGCCAACCACAATGCCGCCGCCCCGATGCCCGCCCCGATCGAAAGCTGGCAACCGGTGGAAACGCTCGATTTCGTGCCGTTTGAACACTATGCGGATGCGGTCTGGGACACCAACCGGATGAACAATATCGCACAGCATTTCGCCACGGCCTTCATGGATCTGCACTTGAAAGGCGCCGAGGACAAAGCCGCGTATCTGGAGCTGATCCCGCGCGCGGCGGATGGCGTCGTCGACACGGACGATGCGGGCAAGGAAGGCCCCGGTCATACCTATTGGAAAGGCTTTGCGCCGCGCACCGCGCAGGGGCTGACCTTTGAAACCCTGCCAAAGGGCGAATAGTCACTTAGACAGCCAAGCCCCGCTGCCGGAGCAACCGGCTGGCGGGGCTGATCAGAACGACAGATCAGATCGCCCGCAACATGATCTGAACTGCCAGAAGCGCGATTACCCCTCCGGCCAGCAATTCAAGCCCCGCCGCCAGAGCCAGCGCGCCGCGCCCCTGCATCCGGTCCAGTGCGCCCTGTCGCAGGCTGACCGAGGCAATAGCCACCGCCACAGTCACACTGGCCGTGCCCAGCCCCATGGCGAAGGCCCCGGCGATCCCGGCGGGCAGCACATCCATGCGCCATGTCACCAAGAGAAGGAACACCGCGCCGGTACAGGGACGCAGCGCCACCGCGCCGATAATCGCCAGCGCATCGCGCAGCCCATGAACCTGTGCCGCCTCTTCCAACGTCGGGCCATGCCGGTGACCGCAGCTTGGGCAGGCATCTGCTGAATGATCGTGATCATGGTCGTGGCTGTGCATATGGCCATGGTCACAGGCCGCGGCCAGCCCATCCACCTTCGCAGCAGAAGGATTTTGCCGCGCGCGTAGCAGGCGGCGCGTCCCGCGCTGGAACAGGTACACGCCGACCAGCGCGATCAGACCATAGGACAGCGGCGCCAGGACCTCCTCTGCGATGCTGGTCATGCGCTCCCGGCCCCAGTCCATCACGGTCAGGCCGCCTACGACCAGCACAACCGCCGTCGCCGCCTGCGCCAGCGAGGAGGCCACCGCCAGCGCAGCCAACCGCCCCATGGCCACCGAGCGGTCCATACCATAGCCGCCGATCACCAGCTTCCCGTGCCCCGGCCCTGCTGCGTGAAAGAACCCGTAAGCGAAACAGAGTGACAAAAGCGAGATCAGCGCACCCGGTTGACCGGCCTTCAGCGCCCGCAGGCCCCGCGCCAGCGCCGATTGCGCCTCGCGCTGGCCAGAAGCCGCCCAGCGCGCTACATCCTGCGCCCCGCCAAATCCCCAAAGCCAGATCGCAATGACAAGGACCGCGAGTGCGGCGAGTGCCGTAAGGACCCGCATCTCAGTCCCCGCAGATCAGCTGCACTGTATCGGCAAAGGCCTCTCCGACCTCCGGATAGGCGGCCTCGGCCTGATCAGCAGGCATGGCATACAGCAGCTCTTCGACCAGCGTGTAGGCACGGTCGAGATCCGGTTCGGTTATTTCGGCCCGGCACCCTGCCCCGACCGACACGCCCTGGTTGACCGTATAGGCCGTGTAGTAAGTGGGATCATAGGCCCGGATCACAACGGCCTCCGCCGGGACCGGCGCCTTCAGCCCGCGCCGGTGGCGGGTAGTGATCCGCCCGTCCACCACTTCGGTCGACAGGTGTTCAGGCGCCATCAGGGCCAGCGGCGCTTCGTTCCGGGTCAGGTAGGTGTCCCCGTCGTAGTCTGCGCTCCAATTGAGATCAAAGCCTTTGAGGCGCGTCAGTTCATCGTCGGTCAGGACCCCGTCCGCATCCGGGTCCAGCCCCAGATCCTCGAAAATCAGCAGCGAATAGAATTCATCATAGGCCCAGGTGACCTCGACCGCCTCAAGCGCTCCGCCCGCGCCAATCTGCACCGCCAAACCGGTATCCACAAAGATATGCGGATGCGCCTGCACAGCAGCAGGCGCAAGAGCGGCGCAGGTGGCAAAGACCGGCCCTGCAAGGCGTTTTTGCAGCGTTTTCATGTCCTTTGGTTTAGCCGCAAGCCCCGCCCCCAACAAGACGGCATCCCGCCGCGCCAAGGTGGATCGGCAAAGGTCAGCGCAGCCGGGAATTGGGGTGCAGCGCCTTCCCTAGAATATGGTCCGAGCGGTGGATCACATGATGTGCCTGACCGATGATCAGCGGATCCGGCGCCGTAGCGATTTCAGGGTCCTTTCCAGGATAATCCAGCGTGCTGAGGAAATGGCGCATGCAGTTCAGCCGCGCCCGTTTCTTGCAGTTGGATTTCACCACCGTCCACGGCGCATCTGCGGTGTCGGTGTAAAAGAACATCGCCTCTTTCGCCTCGGTATAGTCATCCCATTTGTCCAGCGAGGCCTTGTCGATCGGTGACAGCTTCCACTGTTTCAGCGGATCAGTCTCGCGCGATTTGAACCGGCGCAGCTGTTCGTCCTGCGTCACCGAGAACCAGTATTTGTAAAGTCGGATACCCGAGCGCACCAGCATCTGTTCCAGATCCGGTGTTTGGCGCATGAACTCCAGATATTCGCTCGGCTCGCAAAAGCCCATCACCCGCTCGACCCCGGCGCGATTGTACCAAGAGCGGTCATAAAGCACGATCTCGCCGCTGGTGGGCAGGTGTTGCAGGTAGCGTTGGAAATACCATTGCCCGCGCTCTTCGTCGGTCGGCTTGTTCAGCGCCACGACGCGTGCATGGCGGGGGTTCAGGTGCTCGGTAAAACGTTTGATCGTGCCGCCCTTGCCCGCCGCATCACGCCCTTCGAATAGCATGACGAACTTTTCCCCGGTCTCCAGCGCCCAGTGCTGCACCTTGAGAAGCTCCGCCTGCAGCTTTGCCTTCTCTTCTTCATAGGCTTTGCGGGCCATTTTGCGGGCATAGGGGTACTTGCCGCTTTCAAAGGCGCGGCGGATTTCCTCAGGCGCGGGCGGGCGCGGCGTAGCGCCTGGCTGGGGGGTGCTGGTGTTCGCGGCGGCTGGCCCTGCGGGAACTGGCTGTGCGGGGGGTGTGGACATATGGAACTCCTTACAATCACATTTGCCGCCAGCTTACCGGCTTTGCTGCGCGAGCGCGCTGACCTGTATCAAAGGACGGGCGCAAATTGGGTGTCACGTGACGAAATCGTTGCGCCCCGTGCGGTCTGTCATCAGCCTGTTCTTGATAGCGCGGAGGATTTCAGCATGCAGGCAGGTTTCGAGACACTGAACGGCAAAGCCTTTTTCGTTCGCCGCTGGGGCGACCCTGCCCTGCCGCCCTTGCTGATGCTGCATGGGTTTCCCGAATATGGCGGCGCCTGGCAGGAACTAGCCGAACGCCTGTGCCACAGGTTTCACTGCATCGCACCGGATCAGCGCGGATATGGCCAAAGCTGGGCGCCGCAGGACGTAGGCGACTATACCACTTCCAGACTGGTCACAGACATGGCGGATCTGATCCCTACGACCGGCGCCCCGGTCACCGTGCTGGGACACGACTGGGGTGCAGCAGTGGCCTATGGTCTGGCGATGTTCCGACCCAATCTGGTGTCGCGGCTGATCATCGCCAATGGTGTGCACCCGGTGCCCTTCCAGCGGGCGCTGGCTACCGGTGGACCACAGGCCGCCGCCTCGCAATACATCGCGGACCTGCGGCGCGACGGATCGGAGGCAGATCTAATGGCCAATGATTTCGAAAAGCTACTGGCCCTGTTTGGTGCCCCGATGGATATGAGCTGGCTCAGCGGTGAACGGCTGGAGGCCTACAATGTGGAATGGTCCCGCCCCGGACGCCTTCGCGGCATGGTGAACTGGTACCGAGCCTCGCCCTTGCAACTGGCCCAGCCCGGCAGCCCGACCCCAATGCCGGACCTGCCGCTGAACCGATTGCAGGTTCCCCAGCCGCATCTGCTGATCTGGGGCGCGGATGACAGCGCCCTTTTGCCCGAAGCGACCGAGGGGCTTGAGGAGTTCGCCCCCAACCTGACACGCATCACCCTGGGGGGCTGCGATCACTGGCTGCACCATCAAAGACCCGATGAGATGAGCCATGCGATCCTGACATGGTCAGAGCAGAGCGTCTGACGCGGGACTGGATCGCAGGCGCATCTGTCTTGCGTCTCGTCGCGGCTTACTTGTGCCCCCAGTCGTTCGGATCTTCCGAATTGTTGGGGCTGAGGCCCAGCACATCGCCATCGGTCGAGCAGCCAAGCCCCAGAACGGTCCGGTTGGCGTAGGAAAAATAGGCTGTGACCTGATTGATTTCGAGGATCTCCCCATCGTCAAACCCGGCATTGCGCATCGCCTGAATGTCGGATTGCTCAACACTCGCAGGCGCCTCGGTCAGCTTGCGCGCATAGCCCATCGCAACCTTCTGCGCAGGCTCCAGCGGTGCCGCCTCGGGATCGCGCGCCTCGATCGCAGCCCGGATAGCCAGACCGCGTTCTTCGTCCTGCAACAGGCGCTGCAACCCGGCAAAGTGATGCTCGACGCAATAGGCGCAGTCATTCAGAGAAGAAATCCAGACGCCAAGCACCTCCAAGAACCACTTGGGAATGGTGTTGCCGGTGTGGTGCAGGACGTTCTTGTAGATCGCCATATGCCCTTCCATCGAATGCGGGCGCAGGCTGTGCACCATCATGATGTTATCGACATTACCGCCCGGCCCGGTCACCCGGTCGTAAAGTTTCTTCAGCTTCCCGGTGGCCTCGTCAAAGGGGACGGTTCTGATCCACGCCATATGCACTCTCCTCTTGCTTTGCGGCAGCTTAACCAACCGCAGCGCCGGGGAAAGAGGTAAAGCCGAAACGAAGTGATCACAAATCGGACAGTTCTGCCCGGCGCGCCACCGCGGCAATGGCCGCAGTGATATCCTCGTCCCGCGTGCGGTGGTTCGTCAGCGCGGCGCGCAGCAGGACCCGGTCCCCCATGCGTGTGGTGGAAAATACCGCTTCGCCGCTTTCCTGCAGGTCCTGGGCGATTGCAGTATTAAGCCGCGTTTGCTCCGCAGCAGGCAGATCCTTCCGCGCGGTGAAGACGCAGACGTTCGACACCACCGCAGCGCCCAGCGCCATGCGCGGCTGTTTCTCGACCTCATCGGCCATCAGAGCCGCAAGTCGGCAGTTGTCGGTGATCGCTGCAGCAAGCGCCTCTTCACCATGCATTTCCAGCGCGCACCAGACCTTGAGGCCCCGATTGCCGCGTGACAGATCGATGCCATAGTCGCAGAACCACGGATCGCCGCCTGCCAACCCGCGTTCACCGCCTTCCAGATAGGCTGGGCGGGCGGCAAAGGCTGCGCGATGGGCGGCCTCATCCGCGATCAGAACCAGACCGCAGTCATAGCCCACATACATCCATTTATGGAAATCCAGCGCAATACTGTCGGCACGCCCGATCCCGTTGCTCAGGCCGCGCCATGGCTCCGCCGCGATGCGCGTCCAGGCGCCAAAGGCCCCGTCCACATGCAGCCACAGCCCGTGATCCACTGCCAGATCCGCAAGGGATTCGAGATCGTCGAACAGGCCCAGATCCACAGAGCCAGCAGTCCCGACAAGAAGGAAGGGCACCGCACCTGCTTCCCGGTCCGCCGCGATCATGTCGGCCAGCGCCGCTGGGTCCATCTGCCCGTCCACCAGTGGCACCTGCCGCAGGTTCTCCGCGCCAACCCCGATCAGTTCCAGCGCCTTGCGCGTTGCATTATGCACCCCGACGCCTGCATAGGCCGTGAGCCGCACCGCGCCCTGCCCTGTCTGCCGCACCTCGGGCAAGGCACGCACCCGCGCGGCCTGAAAGGCAATCACTGTTGCCTGCGACGTGCCCGTGGTCAGAACGCCACTGGCGCCCTCTGGCATCCCCATCCGGCGGCGGGTCCAGTCGATCACAGCGCGCTCCATATAGACGGCGCCATGATCGCGCCCGCCGACATTGGCGTTGACCACCGCGCCCGCCATGCCCGCGATCAGATCGGAGGCCAGCCCAGAGCCCTGCACCCAGCCCCAGAACCGGGGATGCACGTTGCCGCCATGATGCGGCAACACATCCCGCTCGATCCGTCCCACCAGATCACCGCCCTGCCCGATCCGATAGCGCGCAGGCAGATCTTCGGGAACCGGTTGCCAGGGACGGTCACGAACCTGTTCCAGCTGGTCCAGCGATGCCTCCAGCATCCGGTGCGCCTCGGCACGGAATGCGGTCCAGTCCTTCGGGTCCAGCCCATCACCCTTGCTCATGCCCGCCCCCTCTCTCGCGCGATTTGCCTCCTTACATGGCACAGCGCCGCAGGGTTATCCACAGGCCCCGTCGCCCTCTTCCCCGCGGCGCTGACACCTGCCATAATGCCCCTTAACCAAAAGCAACCAAGAGCAGCCCGAAACAGATGGCCAACGATCTCCTGAGCACGCCTGACGCCGAAACCTATGACGCCTCCTCGATCGAGGTTCTGGAGGGGCTTGAACCCGTCCGCCAGCGGCCCGGCATGTATATCGGCGGCACGGACGAACGCGCGCTGCACCATATGGTGGCCGAGATCCTCGACAACTCGATGGACGAGGCGGTCGCCGGCCATGCCAACCGGATCGAGGTGGAGTTGCACGCCGATTACTCGGTCACCATCCGTGACAACGGCCGCGGCATCCCGATCGACCCGCACCCCAAGTTTCCCGATAAATCCGCGCTTGAGGTGATCCTCTGTACCCTGCACGCGGGCGGCAAATTCTCGGGCAAGGCCTATCAGACCTCGGGCGGCCTGCACGGGGTTGGCTCCTCGGTGGTGAACGCCCTGTCTGATCTGATGGTCGTTCAGGTGGCCAAGAACAAGGAGCTGTTCGAACAGCGCTTCTCCCGCGGGATCCCGCAGGGGCCGGTGGAAAAGGTCGGCGCCGCCCCCAACCGGCGCGGCACATCGGTCACCTTCCACGCGGATGAGCAGATCTTTGGCTCGCACCGCTTCAAGCCCAAGCGGCTGATGACGCTGGTGCGCTCCAAGGCCTACCTGTTCTCGGGCGTGGAAATCCGCTGGAAATCCGCCATCGACGACGGTGAAACCCCGACCGAGGCAACCTTCCACTTCCCCGGCGGGCTCAGGGATTACCTCTCCGAGGTGCTGGGCAAGGCCACGACCTATGCCGATGCGCCCTTTGGCGGCAAGGTGGAGTTCCGCGAGAAATTCGGTGAGCCCGGCTATGTGGAATGGGCAATCAACTGGACGCCTGCCCGCGACGGCTTCATCCAGAGCTACTGTAACACCGTCCCCACCCCCGAAGGCGGCACCCATGTTGCGGGCTTCTGGGCCGCGATCCTGAAAGGCATCAAGGCCTATGGCGAGCTGGTCGGCAACAAGAAGGCCACGCAAATCTCGCGCGAAGATCTGATGACCGGGGGCTGCGCACTGGTTTCCTGCTTTATCGCGGACCCCGCATTCGTCGGCCAGACCAAGGACCGCCTGTCGACCGAAAGCGCCAGCAAGATGGTGGAAAACTCGGTCCGCGACCACTTTGACAACTGGTTGGCCGCCGATACCAAATCCGCGGGCGCCATCCTCGATTTCCTGATCCTGCGGGCCGAGGAACGCCTGCGCCGCAAGCAGGAGAAAGAGACCCAGCGCAAGAGCGCCACCAAGAAGCTGCGCCTACCCGGCAAGCTGACCGATTGCACGTCAAAAGACCGGCGCGGCACCGAACTCTTCATCGTGGAGGGCGACTCGGCCGGTGGCTCGGGCAAGGGCGCGCGCAGCCGCGAATATCAGGCGCTACTGCCGCTTAAGGGTAAGATTCTGAACGTTCTGGGCGCGGCCTCGAACAAACTCGGCTCGAACCAGGAGATCAGTGACCTTTGCGAGGCGCTGGGGGTCGGGCTTGGCACCAAGTTCAACCTCGATGATCTGCGCTATGACAAGATCATCATCATGACCGATGCGGATGTCGACGGGGCGCATATCGCATCCCTGTTGATGACCTTCTTCTTCACCCAGATGCGGCCGCTGATCGACGGCGGTCACCTCTACCTCGCCTGCCCCCCCCTGTTCCGTCTGACCCAAGGCGCGAAACGGGTCTATTGCCTGGATGAGGCAGAGCGCGACGCCTGGCTGGAAAAGGGTCTGGGCGGCAAAGGCAAGATCGATGTTTCCCGCTTCAAGGGTCTGGGTGAAATGGACGCCAAGGACCTGAAAGAGACCACCATGGACCCCAAGACCCGGAAATTGATCCGGGTCACCATTGACGAGGACGAACCGGGCGAGACCGGCGATCTGGTGGAGCGTTTGATGGGCAAGAAACCCGAACTGCGGTTCCAGTATATTCAGGAGAACGCGAAGTTCGTGGAGGAGCTGGATGTTTGAGGAGAAAGTAGTTACTCAACCCTTGAACGAATAACCCAAAGGGCTGACATGACGAACGTCTTCATTAGCTGGAGCGGCCAGCAGAGCAAAGAAATCGCTGAAGAGCTAAGAAACTGGATTCCTTCTGTCCTCCAGTTTGCTAAGCCCTACTACACTCCCAACGACATCGAAAAAGGTGCAAAATGGGGAAGCGAGATTTCCAAGAAACTTTCTGAGAGCAACATCGGCATAGTGTGCCTTACAAAGGAAAATTTCACCAAACCCTGGATCCTATTTGAGGCAGGCGCTTTATCAAAAGACTTAGAGCAATCAAAGGTATGTTCCATTTTGTTTGGAATGGAAAACACTGACTTAACAGGCCCATTGACAACCTTTCAAACAACGAATTTCAACAAGTCAGATTTTAAAAAAATGATGCAAACCGTCAACCAGAGCGGCGGAGAAAACGCTCTCCCCAAAGAGACATTCGACCGTGTCTTCGATATGTGGTGGCCTCAACTAAATGAAAAAATCTCCAGCATTATCGCTGAGGAAAAAGAAAATAGTCCGGAAGACTTACGCTCAGACCGCGACCTCCTGGAAGAGATACTGATACTTACTCGAGCAAGACAACGATCGAAAACGATAGAAACTGAAATAAACTCGGTTCCTGTCGCACTAGTTAGGGATTTCATCTCCACCATCGAGAACATGATGGAACACAACAAAAAGTTTACCTCGTCAAAAGTAAACGGTGAAGTAGCAAAGCAATTAAGGATAGCCGATTACTTACACAACAGAAGCGACGGTTTTGATTCTGAAATTTCACGTAAGTTAGAGAAACTCGAGGATGACTGTGGGAACTTTATTCCTTTCTAACCCATCCTGAGGCCCGCGCCCTCCGGGGGAGCGTTTCAGGCTTGAACGGGCGGAACGCAAGGCGCATTTTCCTGCACACGTCACCCCCCCAAGGCCCGTGCCTGACCTTGGGGAGGCGTGAAGCGCCTTCCCGGGGGGAAGGTCAGGCGCGGGCCGTGCGGCTACGCCTCACGCCCCAAAGGACCACCTTGCAGGCGCTGCATCTTGGGGCAAGTGTCTCAGCGAAGGGCTCCGCCCGTTCTTACCCCAAACAGTGCCCCGCACTGTTTGCCGCTGCGCGGTCCGGGACGAACTCCCGGGGGGAAGGTCAGGCGCGGGCCGTGCGGCTGACGCCTCACGCCCCAAGGGGCCACCTTGCAGGCGTTGCATCTTGGGGCAGATGTCTCAGTGAAGGGCGCCGCCCGTTCACGCCTCAAACAGCGCCCCGCACTGTTTGTCCCTTCGGGATCCGGCGTGAACTCCCGGATGCAAGGCCAGGCGCGGGCCGTGCGGCTACGCCCCACGCCCCAAAGGGCCACCTTGTAAGCGTTGCATCTTGGGGCAAGTGTTACAGCGTGGGGCTCCGCCCGTTCTTACCCCAAACAGTGCCCCGCACTGTTTGCCGCTACACGGTCCGGGACGAACTCCCAAATGCAAGGTCAGGCGCGGGCCGTGCGGCTAACGCCCACATCCCAAGGGGTATCCAGCAGGCGGTGCAACATGACTTCCTTCCTCCACAGACAGCCTGAAATCACCGTGGCTTTCGCGCGGGGCAGCGGCTAACCTCCGACCAAAACAGGGAGACAGAAATGACCGCCACCATGACCCCCGCGGATCTGCAATCCGTTCTGGCCGAAGGCTTTGCCGATTGGGTGCAGGCGCTGGATCTGACCGTGACCGAGGCCAGCCCAGAGGAAACCACCCTGCGCATGCCGCTGACGCCGAACCTGGCGCGCATGGGCGGGATCGTCTCGGGACAGGCGCTGGCGGCGCTGGCCGATACTTCGATGGTGCTGGCGGCCTTTGCCCATCAAGGCGGCGTGCGCCCGCTGGCAACCACCGATCTGCACACGCAATTCCTGCGCCCCGGGGTGGGCAGCGCGATCCTCTGCCGGGCGCAGGTGGTGCGGGCCGGCAAGGCGCTGGTCTTTGCCCGCGCAGAGATGAGCGAAGAGGACAGCGGCAAACTGGTCGCCACCGCCACCGCCAGCTTCTTTGCCGCCTGAGGTGAGGCGCAAAACGGCTATACCGCCCTTCCTTGCTGCGCTAGCGTGACCTCATGATCCTGCGTCTTTTCCTGATTGCCCTGATCCTCGCATCCTGCGGGCGCGAGCTGACGCAGCAGGAGCGTGCCTTTCTGTCGGACATTCACGGCAGCGACCTGAAGCCGGAAAAGGTGCGCATCATGGATGGCGCGCCAGTGGCCGCGACCACCTTCCGCCGCAAACCGCGCCCGCGCGTGGCCTGCCGCGAACGTATCCTGCCGCCAGTGAAGGACGAGATCGTCACATCCTCCCCCGCAGCGGTGACGCTGTTCAACCGGATCTATTATATCCGCGACTGGTACACCGAGAATTACCTGCCCGCCTACCCCGAGCGCCTGTATCTGGTGGAGGCGATGCTGCTGGCCCATGAGGTGACCCATGTCTGGCAATGGCAGAACCGGGCCCGCACCGGATATACCCCACTGCGGGCCGCAGCCGAGCATCGCGGCAACCCCGATCCCTATCTGTTCGAGCTGGACCAGAGCCCCGATTTCCTGAGCTATGGCTATGAACAGCAAGGCGCCATCGTTGAAGAATACGTCTGCTGCCGCGCGCTGGCGCCGCAGGGCGCCCGCACCCAGCGTCTGCATGCCATGCTGAAGGATGTGATGCCGGTTTCGGACCTGCCGCAAAGCCGCCAGAGCGACGTCTACCTGCCCTGGAAAGGCGCCGATCTGCGCGGCATCTGCAGCTGAGGCATATGCTACGGCTCAGCCTTCGGCCTGGATGCTTTCGAGGTAGGTCATCAGCGCGGCCAGCGGGCGCGGTGTCGGCGTCAGGGTGCCTTCGACCTCAACCGGAATCAGCTCGCCTTCCAGCAGGGAGCCGAATTCCGGCATGTATTCGGCGCTGACCTTGCCGCGTCCGTAACCATCAATCTGCGACAGCACTGCAGCGCGCGGGAACGCACCGTCATGGCGCGCGTTGATCTTGCGCAGGTCGGGCGCATCAAGCGTGGTCTCACGCTGGGCGAGATCACCATTTTCGCCATGGCACAGCGCGCAGTTCTGATTGAACAGGATCTGTCCTTCCTGCGCGGTGGGCATGCTGTTGACGATTTCGGTGCAGGCCACGGCAAGCCCGGCCACAAGCGGCAGCATGCAAAGGATCGTTTTGGTCTTCATGGCATCGTTCCTGTCGTTCTGGCCGCAACCGTCTCAGTCAGGGGCACTGTAACCGGCAGGTTTTGCTGCGTAAACCGGCGGCGGCAGAGATGCGCCCAGAAACCGGGGCCGCGTGCGCGCGGGCCTATTGCGGCGCGGCCGCCACCGCCCCGTCCTCCAGATGCAAAACCCGGTCCATCCGCGCGGCAAGGTCAAGGTTATGGGTCGCGATCAGCGCCGACAGGCCAGAACTGCGCACCAGATCCATCAAGACGCCAAAAACCTGATCCGACGTCCCCGGATCCAGATTTCCGGTCGGCTCGTCCGCCAGCAGCACACGCGGCTGGTTGGCCAGAGCCCGGCAAAAGGCAACCCGCTGCTGCTCGCCCCCGGACATTGCTGCCGGACGGTGCCCGGCGCGGGCCGAAAGGCCGACAAGATCCAGCAGCTCTGCCGCACGCGCCCGAGCCGCCTTCTGACTGGCGCCATTGGCCAGTTGCGGCAGGACGATGTTTTCGGCGGCGGTGAACTCGGGCAACAGGTGGTGGAACTGGTAGATAAAGCCTACATCGCTACGCCGCAGACCGGTGCGCGCCCGCTCGCCCAGCCCGGTGACATCCTGCCCACCGATACACAGGCTGCCCTCGTCCGGGGTATCCAGCAGACCGGCGATATGCAGAAGGGTCGACTTGCCTGCGCCAGACGGCGCGACAAGGGCCACGACCTCGCCCGGTTTCAGGGCCAGATCGACGCCCCGCAGCACATCCACCTGCGCCGCGCTGCCCCGGTTATAGGACTTGCTGATGCCTTTCAGCTCCAGCGCCAGTGCGCCTGCCTGCGATACCTGATCATTCATAGCGCAGGGCCTCCACCGGGTTCAGCCGGGCCGCCCGCCGGGCCGGAAAGATCGTCACCACGAAGGACAGACCAAGCGACAGGGCAACGGCCGAGAGCACATCGGGCAGGTTCAGCTCTGCCGGAAGCGCATAGATGCCCCGGATCGACGGATCCCAGACCCCGCCGCCCATCGCGTAGTTCACGAAGGAGAAGATCGGATCAATATAGATCGCGAAGAGGCAGCCCAAGACCACACCGCAAAGTGTACCAATCACACCGGTAAAGGCACCACAGATGAAGAACACCCGCATCACCGATCCTTCGCTCAGGCCGATGGTGCGCAGGATACCGATATCGCGGCCCTTATTCTTGACCAGCATGATCAGCCCCGAAACGATGTTCATCGTGGCGATCAGCACCAGAATGGACAGGATTATGAACATCACGTTGTCCTCGACCTCCAGCGCGCGCAGGAAACCACCCGAGGCATCGCGCCAGGTCCAGGCCCCGATCCCCTGTCCCGCCGCGCGCAGCAGCGGCAGCACCAATAGATCGACCTTTTCCGGGTCAGCCACCATTACCTCGATCTCGTCAGCAACGCCTTCCCGGTTGAAGAAGGCCTGCGCCGCGTCAAAGGGCATATAAAGACGGGTGCGGTCGATGTCATAGCGCCCTGCCGTGAAGATATAGACCACCTCATAGGCGTTGATACGCGGGCTGGTGCCAAATGGGGTTTTGACCCCATTGGGAGAGATCAGCTTGATCCGGTCGCCGACACTGACCCCCAACTCGCGCGCCACACCGGACCCGATGGCCACGCCTTCGCCAAACCGCTCCAGATCGCCAAGGCTTTCGTCGCTTTGGGCGACGCCAGGAATGGCCTTCAGGTCCGCGGCAGCGATACCAAAGACCTCGACCCCAGCATTGCGCTGGCGCAGGTTGGCCATCACCTGCCCTTTGATCAGCGGCGCGGCGCGGATCACACCGGGCACCTGCGACGCTGCTGCGGCCATCTCGGCGTAGTCTTCCAAGGTCCGGTCGATATTGCCCTCTGCCGTGACCTGCCCATGAGAATAGAGCGTCACATGCGCGTTGGCGCCCAGGATGGTGCCGACAAACTCAGACCGGAAGCCCGAGCGCACCGCCAACGTGGCGATCAGCGCAAATACCGCCAGAGTGATCCCGATCAGGCTGATCCAGGTCATCACGCTGACGCCGCCCTCGGCCCTGCGCGCACGCAGGTAGCGCCAGGCGATCATCCATTCAAAACGTGAAAACGGCGGAGGTGTCGTGGCCATGTGTGGTCCTGCCTGGGAGATTTGCGGACAACCTGTGCTGTCCGGCGTGCAGGGTCAAGGCAAGGCTGTATTGCCAAGGCGGTTTTGGTTTCATGGCTGGCCATCTCGCGACGGTTCCGCGCGGCGGCGGGTCCCCTGCTCTCACTCGGGAAGCCACCAAGAGACGCTCGCTCCCCGCTTACGTAATTCTACTTAAGATTGTAAAAGTTGGCGATTCATCTGATTGTATATATTCAAATATGTCCGAATACATCGGCGCCAAAATTTCGCCCGAAACGTTACTTTTTCGTTTATTTTCAGTATTTTAAATACCCACAAAGTAACCATTTCGTGACTTTGCCCCCAGGATCACAGCGACGTCAGAGACTGTGAGGGAGCCCCCCCTTGGCATCTCCACAATTCCCCCAGAAAGTGCGCAAACTTCAATTCAAACTGAGGATAACTCAATGACCGATCTTCGCATCGTCGCAACCAACACCTCTGCCCACGGCGGCACCTACACGACCCCTTTCTGGTTCGCCGCCCACGACGGCAGCTTTGACCTCTACAACACCGGCGAAGCTGCATCGGCTGCTCTGGAAGCCCTGGCCGAAGACGGTAACTTCGCTCCGGCAAACGAAGCGGTTGTGGCCGCAGACGCGGATGCCGTAACCGGCGCAGTGCTGGGTGCAGGCACCCCGCCGATTCTGGCACCGGGCGAAACCGCAACCGCAGAATTCTCCGTCGACGGTTCCTCCAACGGTCACCTGTCGCTGGCCGCAATGGTCATCCCCTCGAACGACGCCTTTGTCGGCACCGCAGATTCGCTGCAACTGTTCGACGAAAACGGCCACTTTATGGGCGCGCAAAACATCACCTTCGCAGGCAGCGACGTGCTGGATGCGGGCACCGAAGTTAACTCCGAGATCGCCGAAGAAGTGCCGCTCCTGGGCCAGATGGTGGCGAACACCGGCACCACCGAAGGTGGCGTCGTCGGCGCGCATGAAGGTTTCCTGCCCGAAGGCGAAGGCAACATCCTGGGCGGCACCAACGCGCTTGGTGAGCACATCGATGCGGTTGCGGCAGATTTCACCCGTGAGGGTGCTCAGATCGCTGAAATCCACATCAACGAATACGCTGTGACCGAAGGCTCCAACGGCTTCGATTTCATCCGCGGCTCTTCTGTGGATGATCTGGTCAACGGCGCCGGTGGCCGCGACGTTCTGATCGGCCGTGGCGGCTGGGACGAGCTGGACGGCGGCGAGGGCAACGATATCCTGATCGGCAACCGTGGCAACGACATGCTGACCGGCGGCGAAGGTCGCGACATCTTGAAAGGCGGTAGCGGTAGCGACACTCTGGACGGTGGCGCAGGTCGCGACATCCTGAAAGGCAACAAGGGCAGCGACGTGCTGGACGGTGGCGCTGGCCGTGACCGCATGAATGGCGGCCACGATGCGGACCTCTTTGTGTTCCAAACCGGCTACGACCGTGACCGCATCATTGGCTTCGATGCGGACGAAGACACGATCGCGCTGCACATCGAAGGCGTCGAAAGCTTTGACGATCTGAGCGGTCTGGCCACCGACCACGGCAACCGCACCATCCTCGACTTCGGAGAAGGCGATGCGCTGGTAATCAAGGGTGTGACCTTTGATGAGCTGAGCGCAGCAAACTTCGACTTCCTCTAAGCACGCGTGCGCAGCAAGCTTTTCGGTTTGCTGCGCAACGTCCTGTAGGAATGGCGATAGATACAAAAAGGGGGGCATCACTGCCCCCCTTTTCCATTTCAGTCTCGCGTTTGGAGGTTTCAGCCTAGTGCCTCAACCCTCTGCGCGCCGCCGCTCAGAAGCCGCGGCCCGAGGCGTGCTCGGCGTAGATCTCGACGATCTTTTTCACGGCGTCTTCCGGCGGCAGTTCCACGCTTTCGCCAGTCCGGCGCGAGGTGAGTTCCACCACGCCGTTCTTCAGCCCGCGCGGACCGACCGTAATACGCCAGGGTAGACCGATCAGATCCATGGTGGCGAATTTGCCGCCCGCGCGTTCCTTGCGGTCATCATACAGCGGGTCAAGACCAACCGCAGTCAGCGCGGCATAGATCTTGTCACAGGCCCCGTCGGCCTCGTCATCGCCTTGCTTCAGGTTGACGATACCGCAGTGGAACGGGGTCACGCCTTCGGGCCAGATGATACCCTTGTCGTCGTGGCTTGCTTCGATGATCGCGCCAACCAGACGGGAAACACCGATACCATGGCTGCCCATGTGTACGGGGATGGATTTGCCATCGGGGCCTTGCACCGTGGCCCCCATCGGTTCGGAATATTTGGTGCCGAAGTAGAAGATCTGACCGACCTCGATACCACGAGCACTGCGCTGACGCTCGGCCGGGATCTGGTCGAACAGCGCCGCGTCGTGGGTTTCGTCGGTCCGGGCATAAAGCGCGGTGAATTCTTCCATCACGGCGCGGCACTGGTCGTGATCATCATAGTCGATATTGCGCTGACCAAGGCGGATATCGGTCACCGCGCTGTCGTAGAAGACTTCGCTCTCGCCTGTGTCGGCCAGCACCAGGAACTCATGCGTATCATCGCCGCCAATGGGGCCAGAGTCCGCGCGCATCGGGATCGCCTGCAACCCCATGCGCTCATAGGTGCGTAGGTAGCTGACCAGATGACGGTTATAGGCGTGCAGCGCGTCTTCCTTGGTCAGATCGAAGTTATAGCCGTCCTTCATGTAGAATTCGCGTCCCCGCATCACGCCGAAACGCGGGCGGATCTCGTCGCGGAACTTCCACTGGATCTGGTACATGGTCAGCGGCAGATCCTTGTAGCTGCTGACATGGCTGCGGAAGATATCGGTGATCAGCTCTTCGGCGGTGGGTGTGAACAACAGATCGCGCTCGTGCCGGTCGGTGATGCGCAGCATTTCTTCGCCATAGGCATCATAGCGACCGCTTTCGCGCCACAGGTCTGCCGATTGCATGGTGGGCATCAGCACCGGGATATGGCCCGCGCGCATCTGTTCCTCATGGACGATGCCTTCGATTTTCTTCAGAACCTTGAAGCCCAGCGGCAGCCAGGAATAGATCCCGGCGGCGGACTGTTTGATCATGCCGGCCCGCAGCATGTAGCGGTGGCTGACGATCTGGGCCTCTGAAGGCGTCTCTTTCAGAACAGGCAGGAAGTAACGGGACAGGCGCATGTCGCTCTCATTCGTTCAAAGGGGTTTTCAAGCGGTCTAAGCCATCGCCGCGCCTCAGGCAATCGGGCTTTGGAGTGGCGGCAGCGGACAAACCGGATAATCGCCCGGAAAGCGCTTGAAGCACGGGTCAATTTTGTAAATGCTGGTTCAAATTTTTTGCGGAGGCCCAGATGCGCGACACCATTACCGAACCCGCCCGGGAAATCCCCGTCGTACATCGCACCGATGTGCTTGTCGTAGGCTCTGGCCCCGGCGGACTGGCGGCGGCGCTGGCAGCAGCGCGCTGCGGGGTCGATGTGACCCTGCTGGACCGGTTCGGCTGCTTTGGCGGCAATATCACCGCTGTCGGCGTCGAAGGTTTTGCCTGGTACCGGCACGAGCAGACGGTTGAGGCCGGTGGCATCGGCTGGGAATTCGAAGAACGCGCCAAGGCGATGGATGCCGCTGTGCCCGAAAGCCAGTCCCTGTCTTACGAGTTGGACGCCGAAGGCTTCAAACTGGTCGCAGATCGGCTGGTCGAGGAAGCAGGCATTCACCCGATGCTGCACCGCATGTTCGTGGCCCCGATCCGCGAAGGCAACCGGATCACCGGCGTGATCGTCGAATCAAAGGCAGGGCGCGAGGCGATCCTAGCTCAGCGGGTGATCGATGCGACAGGAGACGCCGATATCGCGCAGCTGATGGGCGCCCCCACAATCAAGACACCGGTGGAGGAAATGCAGGCCGCCAGCGTGATGTTCCACATCGCAGGCGTCGACAAGCAGAAGTTCATGGAAGGGGTCAAGGCAGACCCGCAGACCTACAGGGACTGGTCCACCGGGGAGTGGGAGGTGGAGACTTCCGGCAAGGAGGATGAGATGTTCTCTCCCTTCCTCGCCAAGCCCTTTGCGCAGGCGCTGCGCGACGGGCTGATCCCTGCGCATCTCAATACTATCGGCGGCACCTGGGGGGCTGTTCATGACAGTGGTGAGATGACCTATATGAATCTGGTGCATCTGGCAGGCTGCGACGGCACCGACCCGGACAGCATGACCCGGTTCGAGATTGAAGGACGCAAGCAGGCCATGCACGCGATCAATGCGCTGAAGGCATATACGCCTGGCTGCGAAGGCGCGCGGCTGCGCAATTTTGGCATGACCATCGGCATCCGCGACACCCGCAAGATCGACGCCCATCACAACATGACCGAGGATGAGGCCCGCAACCAGGGCCGGTTCGAGGATACCATCGGCATCTATCCCGAGTTCATCGACGGCTATGGCATCCTGATCCTGCCCACCACCGGGCGCTATATGCAGATTCCCTATCGCGCCATGCTGCCCAAAGGGGTGGAAAACCTGCTGGTGACCGGCCGCGCCATCGGCGGCGACAAGGTCGCCCATGCCGCCACCCGCAATATGGCCTGTTGCGCGGTGGCCGGTCAGGGCGCGGGCGTTGCCGCGGCACTATCCGTCAAATCCGCCTGCAGCCCGCACGCGGTGGACATTGCCGCCGTACAAGGTGAACTGACCCGTCAGGGCGTGCGCATCCACTGACGCAGACCGTGCAGAAACGCCCCTGCCCCACCCGGCACTCATTTGGCGGCACTTGCCGCTTGGCTGTTGCATGAGGCAACCGCATGGGCAATGACTGGGGTGATTGGCGAACATATCTCAGAGAGGCGCTTGGCATATGGCACTTCCGGCGAAGAAGCAGTTTCAATACTGGGGCGTTGCTGCCGTGGTTTGCGCAATCGTCCTCTGGGCTTTGGGAGACGTGTTGCTGCCCTTTGTGCTGGGCGCGGCGATTGCCTATCTGATTGATCCCATTGCCGACCGACTAGAGGCCGCAGGCCTCAGCCGTACCGCCGCAACTGCGGTGATTACTATCGGCGCCATGCTGGTCTTCATGCTGCTGCTGCTGGTGGTGGTGCCGACGCTGATCTACCAGCTGAGCGATCTGATCCGGGTTCTGCCCGAAGCCTTTCGCGATCTGCGCAACTTTGCGCAGGAACACTTCCCGTCGATCTTCACCGAAGGTAGCCGCGCGCAGCAAACCATCGCCTCCATCGCAGGCACCCTTCAGGGCAAGGGGATCGAGCTATTTGAATCCCTCGTCGGCTCAGCCGTCTCGGTCGTCAACCTGCTGGTGCTTTTCGTGATCGTTCCGGTTGTCTCGGTCTATCTGCTGCTGGACTGGGACCGGATGATCGAACGGATCGACGCGCTGCTGCCGCTGGACCATGCGCCGGTGATCCGCAAGCTAGCCGGTGAGATTGACGATGTGCTTGCCTCTTTCATCCGCGGCATGGGCACGGTCTGCCTGATTTTGGGCGTTTACTACGCTGTCGCCCTGATGCTGGTTGGTCTGAATTTCGGACTGGCGGTGGGTTTCATCGCCGGGCTCGTCACCTTCATTCCCTATCTGGGGGCGCTGGTGGGCGGCGCTCTGGCTATCGGACTTGCCCTGTTCCAGTTCTGGGGCGAATGGTGGTCGATCGGGCTGGTAGCCGGGATTTTTGCACTGGGTCAGGTGATCGAGGGCAATTACCTTACTCCGAAACTGGTTGGCGGATCCGTTGGCCTGCATCCGGTCTGGCTGCTGCTGGCCCTGTCGGTCTTTGGCGCGCTTTTTGGCTTTGTCGGCATGCTGGTTGCCGTGCCTGTTGCGGCAGCCTTGGGCGTAGTTGCACGTTTCCTCACGGGACAGTATCTGCACAGCCGTCTGTACCAGGGACTGAGCCACCGGGATTCGAAAAAGTAATATGGCGCAACAACTCAGCTTTGACCTGCCCGCCAAAACGGCTTTGGGCCGGGACGACTTTTTTGTCGCCCCGTCGAATGCCATGGCTGTGGCGCTGCTGGATCCGGGGTTCTCATGGCCCAGTGGCAAACTGGTTCTGACCGGCCCTGCCGGATCGGGAAAGACGCATTTGGCCCATGTCTGGGCCAGCCAGTCCGGCGCCCGGATCGTGCCGGCGGCAGATCTGACCGAGGCGATGGTGCCCGAGCTGGCAACCGCGCCCGTGGTCTTGGAGGACGTGCCGCAGATCGCCTCTGACAAATCCGCCCAGGAGGCTCTGTTTCACCTGCATAACTTGGTGCTGGCAAACGGGTTTGCCCTGATGATGACGGGGCGCGCGGCGCCCAACCTTTGGGGGCTGAGCCTGCCGGACCTGCAAAGCCGTGTTCAGGCCGCCACCCATGCCGAGCTGCAGCCGCCGGACGATGCCTTGTTGGCTGTGGTTCTGGCGAAGCTCTTCAATGACCGCCAGATCACCCCGAAACCCGACGTGATCCCCTATCTTGTGGCCCATATGGATCGCTCGTTTGCTGCGGCAGCCCGGATCGTCGAACAACTGGACCGCCTGTCGCTGGCGGAAAAACGCAACCTGTCGCGCCCCCTGGCGGTGCGGCTGATGTCCGAAGACCGCAGTGTTGCGGGCGAAACCCGGGTTGCCGGGACCGGCGGTTGACCCCGGCCCCACCCTAAACCATCCTAGATTCGAGACCCAAGACGGAGCGCCGACACCCGTGACCGAGGATCCTGCCACCCCCGACGCCACCGCCGACTGGGGGCCCTTTGGCCGCCCGCTGTTCGATGATCCCGATTCAAGGGCGCTGTCCCGGGTCGGGGTGGTGGATGTCGGGTCGAACTCCGTGCGTCTGGTCGTCTTTGACGGCGCGGCCCGCAGCCCGGCCTATTTCTACAACGAGAAGATCATGTGCGCCCTGGGGGCTGGCCTCTCGGAAACCGGGCGCCTGAACCCCGAGGGACGCAAACGCGCGCTGGCCGCGCTGCGCCGGTTCCAACACCTTGCCGATGGGATGGGGTTGCCACCCCTGTCGGTGGTCGCCACAGCTGCCGTGCGCGATGCCGAGGATGGCCCGGAGTTCTGCGCCGATGTGCTTCGCGAAACCGGGCTAAAGATCTGGGTGATCGACGGTCAGGAAGAAGCGCGCCTGTCCGCACAGGGCGTGTTGTTGGGCTGGCCCGGCTCTTATGGCCTGGTCTGCGATATCGGCGGCTCCTCGATGGAGCTGGCGGAAATCCACGACGGCGAGGTCGGCAAACGCGTCACCTCCTCTCTTGGCCCGCTGAAACTGCGGGACATCAAGGGCGGGCGCCGGGGGCGCAAGGCTCATATCGCCGAGGTCATGGCGGAACTGCGCGAGGAAATGGGCAAGCAGACCGACCGTCTGTTCCTGGTCGGCGGCAGCTGGCGCGCCATCGCCCGCATCGACATGGCCCGGCGCGGGTATCCGCTGAAGGTTCTGCACGAATACCGGATGAGCGCCAAGGACGTGCGCGCCACCCTGAAATATATCGAGAAACGCGACATCGAGGAGTTGCGCGCCGAAACCGGCATCTCCAACGCGCGGATGTCCTTGGTGCCCTATGCGATCGATGTGCTGTCCCGACTGGTCAAGACCTTCAAGCCCAAGGATATCGCCGTCTCAAGCTATGGCATCCGCGAAGGGCTGCTCTACGAACAGATGCCCCAACGCCTGCGCGAACGCGATCCGCTGGTCGAAGCCAGCCGTTTTGCCGAGGCCAAGGACGCCCGCATTCCCGGCTTCGGCAAGACGCTCTATGATTTTGTCATCCCGCTGTTCAGCAATGGGCCGCACACCAAGAAACGCCTGATCAAGGCTGCCAGCCTGCTGCATGATGTCAGCTGGCGCGCCCACCCCGACTATCGGGCTGAAGTCTGTTTCGACAATGCCACCCGTGCCAACCTCGGCGGGCTGAAACATTCCGAACGCGTATTCCTGGGGTTGGCGCTTCTGCATCGCTACCGCAACAAACGCCAGGGCACCGCCTTTGAATACCTTTATGATCTCTTGGATGAAAAAGGGCAGAAAGAGGCGGAAATCCTGGGCAAGGCCATGCGGTTTGGTGCCATGCTGATGGTCAGCGAAAACGGCGACATCGGTAAGCTGAAGTGGCAACCGCGCAAGAAACACTTGACGCTGGAACTGCCGAAAGCGACGGAGGCCCTTTATGGTGAGGTCGCCGAGGCCCGCCTGAAATCGCTCTGCGACACGCTGGAGGCAGAGCTGACCGTCAAAATTGTTGGCTAACCCGGTCGGCTGCGTAGACCGATTGGATCAACGGATAACAAAGGCGCGCGTCACCCTACGGCTTGCGTCCGTTAGAGATCGGTAACGCCGTTCTCCGGGACTTCGTCCTTCTCTTCAGGAGAGGGCGCCTCTGGCTTCTTGCGGATGATGATATCGCCATTGGGCAGGATTTCCGGCAGCTCGTAGCTGCTCCAATCCTCGACCTCGGCCGCAATGGCTGCCAGCGCCGGTCCCATCTCGGACAGAAATTCCCGCATGGAGGGGCCGATTTCTGCGGCCAACCCTTCCAGATCTTCCAGCGCGGGGGCCATTTCCTTGCGCAGCCCTTCCCAGAACAGCTCGGCGCCCTTTTCCATCAAACCCTTGCCATTCTCCTCGCTCTCCTGCGCCGCCACAGGGGCGGACAGGCACAGCAGGCAGGCGGCACTTACATGTAAAAACCGTTTCATGGGTCCAATATAAGCTTCCTATGCGATGATTTTAAGTCAGATCGATATCGAGGCTGACAGGGAAATGATCCGAGGCCATGAGCAGCGCCTCGCGCAGGACCTCATCGGCATAGCAATCAGCGTCCTCGAACGGGTGCCAGATCCGCCAGCGAGGATTATAGGCCGTCAGGCTTTGTGAAATCATCACATAGTCAAGGCACGCCCGGAAGAACCGTTTCTTTTCCTCATCATAAAACCGCGCGGTGCTGGGCACGATGCCGGGCCGGGGCTTTTTCAGGCTTTCGGCATGGGGATCGGTCAGATCCTGCCCCATGATAATCTCAACCGAGGACTGCCCGAAAAGGCGCTCGTATTCATCCAGACCCGGACCATCGTTCAGATCGCCCATCAGGATCAGATCATCCCCTGCCGCGATATGATCGGCAATGCGCCGGTGCAGCCAGATCGCCTGTGCCAACTGCGTGCGCCGGTTCTCAATGGCGCGCTGGATGATGGCGTCATGCCCCTTCACCCCATAGGGCGCCTTGGATTTCAGATGCGCGCCGATCATCCGCAGGGTCTTCCCCCCGGCTGTCGTGACGTTCAGCTCCAGCGGCGGCTTTGAAAACCGCACATGTTCCGGGATGGAATCGGTGTCGAGGTCCAGCTCGAAACGGGTATCGAAACGCGGCGCTTCCTTGCTGCTCCGGGCATCGTGTTCGGCGCTCAGCACCGCTGGGTCGTACATCAGGGCGATTTCCTGGTGGGTATCGGTGGCAAAGCCGCTGATCACCTCATTGGCGCGCAGCCCCGCCTCGGCGGCAAAAGCGCCAAGAGCGCGCACGGTCCGCTGCCGCCGCCCGGTATTGGGCGCCTCGATCACCATCACCGCGTCGGCATCAAGCGTCTGGAAAACATGCGCCAGCGATACCCCTTGGGTGTAGCGATCCACCCCGTGCCGCCCCGAGGGTTTATTGTCCAGAATAAGCTGGTCATTCTTGTCGAAGAGGTGTGAAAACCACTCGATATTATAGGTGACCAGCCGCATGTGCCCCGCATCCGTTGATCTCGTCCCAGGCGCGGTTGATGTCGATCATCCGCTTTTCCGCCAGACGCACCGCCTCTTCGGGGACGCCCCGAGCCAGCATTGCATCGGGATGGGTTTCCCGCACCAGTTTGCGCCAATGCTTGCGGATTTCATCAATCGGCATATCCGCCGACACCCCCAGAACTGTATAGGGATCCTTTGGCGCATCGGTCACAAACCGCGCGCGCAGGGCAGTGAACTGTTGCGGTGTCTGACCGAAGATGCGGCTGACCTCTTCCAGAAACTCATTCTCGCCGGGATGATAGAACCCATCTGCCAGCGCGATGTGAAACAGTCCTTCCATCAGATCGCAAAGGGTCGCCGGATCATTGGCAAACATGCGCTGGATACGCGCCGCATAGTCCTGATAGCCCGCCACATCGGTGCGCGCCATGTTGAAGACCCGGGCCGCGCCTGCCTCGTCATCGCGGGCGATCTGGAACACCTCGCGAAAGGCGGTCACCTCGTCCCGGGTGACCTGCCCGTCCGCCTTGGCCATCTTGGCCCCCAGCGCGATCACCGCGATGGCAAAACCCACGGTGCGTTCAGGTGGCGCCCGCAGGCGGTCAAAAACATCCGCCAGGCTTTCACCCTTGGCCAGCGCGCCCAGCGCATCGGATATGCGGCTCCAAAGAGACATAAGAAAAGCCTAATGCGGTTTGCGCGACCTGTCAGGACCACAGGCACCGGAAACAGGTGATTTTTTAACGCAGCAGACGAATACCGTGCGGCGTGTCGAATTCTGCCTCCATGGCAGCAGGTCCGGTTTCAAACACCAACCGACCGTCGTTGAGCGGCAAAAGCGCTTCAAGATCGGCCGCATCGGGATGCGCGATCACAAGGCGCCGCAACGCGCAGCCCTGCTGCTCCAGCCGAGGCGCGGGATGGGCGCTGTGCCATTCGATGAGCGCTGGAAACAGATTGTCAAAAGGCAGCTTGCCATCGGCGGGCACTGCCATATCCCAGACCAGATCGCCTCGGGTCAGCGGCACCGGGATCCCGGCCCCATCCGGCATCCGCTCCAGCAACTCCGGCAGGCCGGTTGCGCGGCAGATCCAGTTGGTCAGGCGCGGCATCCCGGAGAAACTATCGAGATCGAACCAGCGCGGACTGCGTTCCGGCGTTGCCTCGGGATCAATGGCGATGGCCTCCAGATAAAGCCCGTCCGCCAGCCCCAAAAGCCGGTTGTGCGTGCCGAATACCGGGTGCTGCCCGCCTGTCTGAAGCAGCACGCCAAGCGCGGCTTCGACATGGGCCGTGGCCTCCGCAAGCGTTTCACCGGCGACGGCAATGTGATCCAGTTCCATGGCTAAGCCCCTGTTGCGACTGATTTGTGTCGTTGTCTTTCGCGCGGACCCTAGCAAATTCACAGCGGAAGGAAACCCGCCACCTGAGCCGAAGGGCGCATAGCAACATCGCGGGTCTGACTGGGGGGGCCGATTTCAGCTTGATCTAAAGTCAACTTCAGAAATTAGGCTTGGAATCATCTGGCGCCCTGCCCGGCCTCGCGCCGCGCAGAAACGCGCATCATGACATAAAGCACAGACCCGCGGGGCCGCGCCCCGCCGGAACCGGAGAAGATCATGCACGACCAACTACCCCCGGAACAATGGGCCGCTCAACATATCCTTGGCATCTATGAAACCCACCTGCCGGTGCGGGATCTGGACCAGTCGCTGGCGTTTTATTGCGGCCAGTTGGGGTTGCCGCTGGCCCGGCGGCTGCCGGAGCGCAATGTCGCGTTTCTCTGGGCCGGACCAAAAGAAACCGGGATGCTGGGGCTTTGGGGCGCGGGCAGCGCGCCGCTGAGCATGCAGCTGCATTTTGCCTTTCGCGCCACGAAAGAGGCAGTACTTCAGTCCTTTGAGCGCCTGCCCACCCAGGGTATCACACCGCTTGGATTTAATGGCGCACCGGCGGATGAGCCTGTAGTTCTAGGCTGGATGCCTGCTGTCTCTGTCTATTTCAAGGACCCGGACGGCCATTCCATCGAGATGTTGCATATGCTGGATGAGGCGCCAGATGCGGATTTTGGCGTGGGCGATTATTCCGTATGGGAGAACCGGACGCACCGTTGATCCTGACGAGGAGAAGGCGGCTGAAACAGAAAACCCGGCGCCACGGGGCGCCGGGTGTCTCTTTTTCAGGCCAACGCGCTGACCGCAGGGATCAGCTGCGCGCCTCGCGGATCAGTTTCAGGATATCCTGCGCCGCCTCGGGGATATTGGTACCGGGGCCGAAGATCGCCTTGACGCCATTGTCATAAAGGAACTGATAGTCCTGCTGCGGAATAACACCGCCGCAGATCACGATGATGTCCTCTGCGCCTTGCTCTTTCAGCGCCTGAACCAGCTGCGGTGCCAGCGTCTTGTGACCTGCGGCCTGGCTGGAGATCCCGACCACATGCACATCGTTGTCGATAGCATCCTGTGCGGCCTCATCCGGGGTCTGGAACAGCGGGCCTACGTCGACGTCAAAACCGATATCAGCAAAGGCGGTCGCGATCACCTTGGCGCCGCGGTCGTGACCGTCTTGCCCCATTTTCACCACCAGAAGACGCGGACGGCGCCCTTCATCTGCAGCGAATTCATCGATCGATTTCTGGATCGCGGCAAAACCTTCGTCGCCTTCGTAAGCGGCGCCATAGACACCGGCCAGGGTTTTCACCTCGGCGCTGTGACGGCCGAATTCCTTTTCCATCGCCATGCTGATCTCTCCGACCGAAGCCCGGGCGCGGGCAGCTTCGACTGCGGCGGCCAGAAGGTTGCCACCTTCCTTGGCCACGCGGGTGACTTCATCCAAGGCAGCCGTGCAGGCCGCATCGTCGCGGGTGGCGCGGATCTTTTCCAGCCGCGCGATCTGGCTTTCGCGGACCTTGACGTTATCCACGTCCAGAATGTCGATCGGGTCTTCTTTTTCCTTGCGGTACTTGTTGACGCCGACGATCACCTCTTCGCCGCGGTCGATCATCGCCTGGCGACGGGCAGCGCTTTCTTCGATGCGCAGCTTGGGCATGCCAGAGGCGACCGCCTTGGTCATGCCGCCCATTTCCTCGACCTCTTCCATCAGGGCCCAGGCCTTGTCGATCAGCTCATTCGTCAGGCTTTCCACGTAGTAGGAACCGGCCAGCGGGTCGACCACATTGGTGACGCCGGTTTCTTCCTGCAGCACCAACTGGGTGTTACGGGCGATACGAGCCGAGAAATCCGTCGGCAGGGCAATCGCTTCGTCAAGCGCGTTGGTGTGCAGCGACTGGGTGCCGCCGAGGACAGCCGACATCGCTTCATAGGCGGTGCGGATCACGTTGTTATAGGGATCCTGCTCTTGCAAGCTGACGCCCGAGGTCTGGCAGTGGGTGCGCAGCATCTTGGAACGATCATTCTTGGCGCCAAAGTCGGTCATCACCCGGTGCCACAGGGTACGTGCGGCCCGGAGTTTAGAGATCTCCATAAAGAAGTTCATGCCGATGGCAAAGAAGAACGACAGACGGCCTGCGAACTTGTCCACGTCCATCCCGGCCTCGATCGCGGCGCGCACGTATTCGCGCCCATCAGCCAGCGTATAGGCCAGTTCCTGCACCAGGTTCGCGCCGGCCTCCTGCATGTGGTAGCCGGAGATCGAGATGGAGTTGAATTTCGGCATCTCGTTCGACGTATATTCGATGATGTCCGAAATGATCCGCATCGAGGGTTCGGGCGGATAGATATAGGTGTTGCGCACCATGAACTCTTTCAGAATGTCGTTCTGAATGGTACCCGCCAGCAGGCTCTTGTCGTGGCCCTGCTCTTCACCTGCGACGATGAAGTTCGCCAGGATCGGGATCACCGCGCCGTTCATGGTCATCGACACCGAGACCTTGTCGAGCGGGATACCGTCAAAGAGGATTTTCATGTCCTCGACACTGTCGATGGCAACGCCGGCCTTGCCGACATCGCCCACCACGCGGGGGTGGTCGCTGTCATAACCGCGGTGGGTGGCCAAGTCGAAGGCAACCGAGACGCCCTGCTGACCGGCAGCCAGGTTGCGGCGATAGAATGCGTTACTTTCCTCGGCGGTCGAGAAACCGGCGTATTGCCGGATGGTCCAGGGGCGGCCGGCATACATGGTCGCCTTCACGCCTCGCGTGAACGGGCCGAACCCTGGAAGCGTGCCCATATGGGGCAGCGCCTTGGTGTCTTCCTCGGTATAAAGCGGCTTGACGTCGATCCCTTCGAGCGTCTGCCAGGTCAGGTCCTCAAGCGGGCGGCCACGCAGCTCTTTTTCAGCCAGAGCCCGCCAATCGTCTGTCTTCGTCATGGGGTCTTCCTCTCGTCAAGTCGGTACGGAGCGGGTTTTGTCCCGCCACCTGTTTTTCCGGGTCATACATAATACGGGCCAGGCCATCGGCGCCCGAGGCCAGCCACATGAGATCATCAGCGTAACGCTCGCGCAGCACCGCGCTTTGCACCTCGTCCAGGGGGCGCCAGCGGCCCTCTCCTTCGGGCAGGCTCCGGGCGGCCGAGGTTGGGATCATGCCGCGCAGTTCTTCCAGTCGCGGGGACGCCGCATGGCGCATGCGGGCGTTTTCGCGTGGCGCCTTGCACCCGGTCAGCAGCTCCAGCTGCAACTCGGGGCGGCCCCCAAAGGTTTCAAAGGGCAGCACCCGGATTTCAGTATCCGGCATGCTGCAGGCCATGTCGGTCAGCACATCACGCCAGCTGCGGGAGCTTTCAAGCAGCCGGTTCAACTGCCCCGCGGCAGGCACCCGATGGCCACGCGCAACTGCATAGGTCAGCGCTGAGGTCCAGTAAGCTTCGAGGCTGCGCAGGTTCACCGCCAGCACCGACACCCTGCCATCAAAGGCTTCGTTGAAGCGCGCCAGACGTTCTCCGATCCCGCAGTAGAGCCCGGCAAGGCGCAGGTTTTCCCGCACGCTGCCGATCATGTTCTCGTCGCTGATCAGCAACTGCTCGGTACCCGCATCGCGGCTCTGGTCCAGACGCATCCGAAGCCGCCCACGCGCCCGTTTGGAGGCCGCCGCAGCGCTGCCCACGGACGGGGTTGGTTGAATGCCGTGAAACAGCCCGTCCCGGGTCAGATCCGGGCCCCAGACCTCCAGCCGCTGTTCGGCCAGCGTGGCGGCATTGAACCGCAGATAATCCTGAAACGAGGTGGTGGCGCACCGATGAGCACCGACATGAACAATTACTTGCATCGCTTTTCCAGTCCTTTGGACGGGGTCCGTTTTTGCGGACCATCAGAGGGAGACGGACGGATCATGCCCTCTTCACCCTCTCAAAGCGGTTAATGTCCTCTGAATTTTTTTCGGCTCGGACACATTCGGCCATCGCATTCGCACCGGCGCGGCATATATTGACAGCAACAGGAGAGATCATGAAACCAATCCTAGCCCTTGTTCTGACAGCTTTTCTTCCCTGCGCCACCATTGCAGCCGGTGCCAGCGCCGAGGAAGCAACCACCGCCGATACCACAGGGTGGATCGAACCAGAGTACAAAGGCGATCTGAGCGATTTCCTGTGGCACAAACGGCCCGTTGTGGTCTTTGCCGACAGCCCTGAGGATCCGCGATTCCATGACCAGATGGAACGGCTGGCAAAACGTGCGGCGGATTTGCTGGACCGGGACGTGGTTGTTCTGACCGACACCGATCCAAGCGCGCGGTCCGACCTGCGCAAGAAACTGCGCCCGCGCGGCTTTATGCTGGTGTTGGTGGGCAAAGACGGCGGTGTGAAACTGCGAAAACCGCATCCCTGGACAGTGCGGGAGCTGACCCGGACCATCGACAAATTCCCATCGCGCCTGCGCGAGGTCGAAGAACGCCGCGGCAGCTGAGGCGTCAGCCGCTGCCGCGCACGTAGATCAGCGCCCCGGCCTGCCGGTCGAGCACGATCATCGCATCGCCATCCGGCACGAAAATCAGCTGCGAAGTCGGGTTCATGATGGCCTGATAGTAGACGCCCTTGACCAGTTCGGTCATGCAGTGTGCCCCAGCCAAACCGGAGTTCAGCACGCTGATCCCCTGCGGCAGATCGCGAGACATGATTTCCTCGGTCAGCGCGTTGGGTGTTTTGCCCCGAACATCGAAATAGACCGGTTTGCCTGCCGAGAGCATATTCATGCCCGTCGCCATCGACCGTGCCCGGGACACCAACGAGCTGATGCGCGGGCTTTCGATGTAGAAGACCGCCGCAGTGCAACTGCTTGAGGATTCGAAGAAATAGGTCTCGCCCAGCTTGACCCAGGGCGCGATCTGAGCGCGCACTTCCTCTTCCTTGTCCAGCGCACAGGCCGCCAGCACCAAAAGGCCCGACAGCAGACTGACAGCAATGCGGATCATGTGGCGCCTCCGGAAACCCTTGATACCTCTCGCGTGCGGGCTGGACGCGGCACGAAACCGCCCCCACCATGCAGGAGCGGTCGCGGGCCCATCGCCCCGTCCGGATTAATCTGCCAGCCAATTCTGAAGAATTCGTGCATGGGTTGTCATACCCCGCACAAAAAAGGGCAGCTCCGGCCTCAGGGCGATGCCTTGTCCGGCCTCGCAGGCGGACTCGCGGGGCAGATCGCCCCGCAAACCCTCCGGCAAGTATGGCTGCCCTCTGGTGCACCTTATTCGAACTCCATGATGACATCGTCCACAGCGAGGCTGTCACCGGCGCTTGCGTTGACCTTGGACACAATCCCCTTGCGTTCGGCGCGCAGGATGTTTTCCATTTTCATCGCTTCAACGGTGCAAAGCGGCTGGCCTTCCTGCACTTCCTGACCAACCTCGACATCGACTTTGACGATCAGGCCAGGCATCGGGCAGAGCAGCATCTTGGAGGTGTCCGGCGGCAGCTTCTCGGGCATCAGGCGCGCGAGTTCCGCCTGACGCGGCGTGCGCACGTGCACCTTCAGATCGGCGCCGCGGCTGCGGATGCGGAAGCCGCCAGAGATCTTGCCAACCTTCAGAACCAGCCCGCTGTCATCCGTCGAAACCCGCGCCAGCTGATCGCCCGGCGTCCAGTCCGAAGCCACCCGGACCGTCTCCCCGTCGGCAAAGCGCACGGTAGAGCCGGAGGGATCTGCCTCGATTGTCACATCGAAGGACTGGCCCTGAAGCGTCACAACCCAATCGGTTCCCACCTTGCGTTCGTGGTTGTCCATACGGCCCGACACACGAGTGCGGCGGATTTCGGCGACGCGGTGCATGGCTGCGGTGGCAGCTGCGATGCGGCGCAGCTCTGCCTCGGGCAGTTCGACGCCTTCAAACCCGTCCGGGTACTCTTCGGCGATAAAGGCGGTGGTCATATCACCGCTAACGAATTTCGGATGATCCATCACAGCCGACAAGAACGGCAGGTTGTGACCGATGCCCTCAACCTCGAACCCGTCCAGCGCATCACGCATGGCGGCAATCGCTGCCTCACGGGTCGGAGCCCAGGTGCAAAGCTTGGCGATCATCGGATCGTAATACATCGAGATCTCGCCGCCCTCGTAGACGCCGGTGTCATTCCGCACTGCGACGGGACCTTCGGGGGCATCACCCTGCCATTTGCCGTTTTCCAGCAGCGGGCCAGAGGCTTGCTCTGCCGGGGGACGATAACGGGTCAGACGACCGATGGAGGGCAGGAAGTTGCGATAGGGATCTTCGGCGTAAAGGCGGTTTTCAATCGCCCAACCGGTCAGTTTCACATCATCCTGAGTAATGCTGAGCGGCTCACCACCGGCGACACGGATCATCTGCTCCACCAGGTCAACGCCAGTGATCAGCTCGGTCACGGGGTGTTCCACCTGCAGGCGGGTGTTCATTTCCAGGAAATAGAAGTTCTTGTCGCCATCAACGATGAATTCCACCGTACCGGCAGAGGCATAGCCCACCGCCTTGGCCAGGGCGACTGCCTGCTCACCCATCGCCTTGCGGGTGGCTTCATCAAGGAAAGGCGACGGCGCTTCTTCGACGACTTTCTGGTTCCGGCGCTGGATCGAGCATTCGCGCTCCCCCAGATAGATGCCGTTGCCGTGGGTGTCGCAGAGCACCTGAATTTCGATGTGGCGTGGCTGTGTGACGAATTTCTCGATAAAGATCCGGTCATCGCCAAAAGAGTTCGCCGCCTCGTTCTTGGAGGACTGGAAGCCTTCGCGGGCCTCCTCGTCATTCCATGCAATCCGCATGCCTTTGCCGCCGCCACCGGCAGAGGCCTTGATCATCACCGGGTAGCCGATCTCGTTCGAGATCTTCACCGCCTCATCGGCGTCCTCTATGAGGCCCATGTAGCCGGGAACCGTGCTGACGTTTGCCTCCTGAGCAATCTTCTTGGAGGTGATCTTGTCACCCATGCTTTCGATGGCCCCTACGGGGGGGCCGACAAAGGCGACGCCCTCGGCGGCCAGCGCCTCGGCGAATTTGGAGTTCTCCGACAGGAAGCCATAGCCGGGATGCACCGCCTGGGCGCCGCTCTGGCGGATGGCCTCCATGACCTTGTCGATCACGATATAGGACTGGTTCGCGGGCGGCGGGCCGATGTGCACGGCCTCATCCGCCATCTGAACATGCAGCGCCTGCTTGTCCGCATCAGAATAGATGGCAACGGTCTTGATGCCCATTTTGCGCGCCGTCTTGATGACGCGGCAGGCGATCTCGCCCCGGTTGGCGATCAGGATCTTATCAAACATTGGCAGTCCCTTGTTCTCTTTTGAGCCGGAATGCAGAACGCCGCCCCCGGGACGTACCCGGACGCGGCATCTGCGCGGTGGTTGAACCGGCCTCGAGGGGCCGGAATGTCAGGGCAAGGGCCGCGGCAATGCGATCAGCATTTGCCAGGGTTTTCCTTGCAGTAGATGAGATTTGCAGCTGTGCCGACAGCGGCGCCGGTGACCGGGTTGCCGTCGAGCAACAGCGAGCCGAGCGCGCCTGCGCTGGCGCCATAGACGACCTGCTCGCCGGTTGACTGCCCACAGGCCGCCAATCCGCCGCACAGGGCCAGGAGCGAGAGTATCCGTGTTGCCTGCATTGCCGTTTTCCTTTTCTGACCGAATTTATCTGGCCAGAAAAGATTGCAGGACGCCCAACGAGCCGCAACGCGCGGGGCCTCTGGATGCCGGAATGAGCGATGGACCGCCCGCTTTCCCGCAGCCTGTGGCGGGGTTCCGCGCACTGGATGCACTCAAGGAACGGGCAAATATTGCGGCGCAGAAAAAGAGGCAGGCCGCGGATGGGGGCGCGGTCCTGCCCATCCAAGTCAAGGGACTGGAACAGATGCGTGACAGCGCGAGCATTCCGTACTGTCACATCCAGAATGCAGCTATTGGCAGGGGTGGAAAGCCCGGTGTTCTGCAACGCCACTGACTGCGCAGCTTCCCGCTGAAAGGCGCGCCCCATGTGCGAATTCACGCCGACGCAGCGCACAGAATCCCGGCATTGGCCGCCAAACAGGCGGACGGACGGACCACCAGGCACCGGGCCTGCCGCGCATTCGCGCAGCGCCGTGATATGGTAGCCCGCCAGAGCCATCAATCTGCGGTCCCGTCAAAGGCTTCAGGGAAGGACAAACGCGCGACATCCACATCGATGACAAGCAGCGCCTCGTAATCTTCGGGATCAAAGGGATCTTCGGCGGCCACGACTTCGCGCCCGAACAGCCAGCTCAGCCGCCCGGCATCAAGGTTGCCCCGTTCGAAAGGCTGGTCGCCAAAATTCTCCCACAGCGCCCGCATAAAGGCCGCGTCGGCCCTGCGGTCCGGCGGACGCCGGTCGCGGAACCGCTCACGCTGAGTGATCGGCGTGACCCCTTTGGGGTTTGGACGACGAATGGTGAACTGGAAATCGGTACCCGGAAGACGGCCGGGAAACCCGCGGTGTTTCAGCATGGTGATGCCTCCAGTCCGGCACCCCGCGCGGCGACTGGGGCCGGCCACAGGGCCGGACCCCTGACGATGTTACTTGTATTTGCCGGTGTAGGTCGGTTCGACCGAGATGGGCTCGGGCTCCACCACGACAAATTCTTCTTCTTTTGAGCCGCATGCAGCGACGGTCGCCAGCAAACCAGCCAGCGTGAAAAGCTTGATGCTCTTGGACATTTCTGTCTCCTGATTATTGTCCTGAAACCCGCCGAGGGAAGTACCTCTGCAGGGTTCGACCTCAATATGCGGACGGCATTTGCGCCGCCCAGCTGCATCATAGCCGAATGACAGGTCTTTTCACATCGAAAACACGCGGAGCGGTAGCTTTGTGATCGCAAAGCCGCAGGCAAAGGTGCACTACAGTCGAGGGTCGCAAGATCTTGTAGATACATCAGAAACCCTCCCAGATGCAGGTGTCGCCACTCGGACGATAGGCTTCGAAATACTGGGTGGCGGCGGGATCCTGCACACCAAAGGGCACAGCGCGATCGGCAAATGAGATGACGATACGTTCCGGCTGCAGCGCGTGTTCCTGCATATAGGAGAGCGCCAGTTCCTGGCACAGGTGATCCATATCGGCCATCGCCTGATCATGGGTGGCTGTGCCGCCATTGCGGGAAATCTGCGGCGCCACGAAACGCAAGCGCAGCCACAGTGCACCAGGATCACGATCCAGCAGCACTTCAGACAGGGTGACCGGCTGACCAGAAGGTACGGAAATGGGCGCCACTCCGGCCTCACCTGCCGAAGCGGCAGACGCTGCGATCATATTCAGGAAACCAGAAACGACGGCCACAAAATATCCGCAGCCCCGACCCCAAAAACGATGGGCTCCTCCTGCCGGGGCTGCAGGCGCTGCGCACGCGGCGCGCGCTGTCCTTATGCCGATGAGGCGGATCATGGAGCCGATTCGCCCTCTGTGTCAAACGTTGTTACAAATTTGTGCAAAATGATTTGCCCAAGCGGCATTCTTTGGCGCCGCACAAATCTCGCACACGCATATGCAGAGTTGTGGGTTATTGCCTCTCCCACGGCTCGGGAAGGGCCACCGAAAAGGGCGCACATCAGGAAAGTCACAGATCCGCCCCCTGCCCGCGCGCCGCATGGCGCAGCCAGCGCCCGCGGTTTGCCGGTTTTTCCAGCACAGCTTCAATCCGCTCGGCCAGCACCGGAGACACCAACCCCAGGACGCGACCGCCAGCCGTCACCCTGACGCCCTCGGCGGTCTGCGCCACCCGAACCACCGGAGAGAACCCCCGCACGTCCTGCAACGCCCGCCACATATCCTGCCGGATCTGATGCGCCAGCCGCAACGGATCCGCCTTGGGCAGATCCGCGGCCACCGCCACATCGAACCGAGGCGGGCGCTGCCGACAGAGTGTCAGAGCCCCCTCCTCGCGCAGGATATGCCACGAACGCGCCATCAGCAGATCACAACGGGATGTTGTCGTGTTTCTTCCACGGATTCTCGAGCTTCTTGTTACGAAGGCTCGCGAAGGCCCGGCTGACCCGCTTGCGGGTGGATTGCGGCATGATCACCTCGTCGATGAAGCCGCGCTCGGCCGCGACAAAGGGGTTGGCGAAGCGGTCTTCGTAATCCTTGGTGTGGGCCGCGATCTTGTCGGCATCGCCCAGATCGGCGCGGTGAATGATTTCGGTCGCGCCCTTGGCGCCCATCACCGCAATTTCAGCTGTCGGCCAGGCATAGTTGAAGTCGCCGCGCAGGTGTTTGGAGGCCATCACGTCATAGGCACCGCCATAGGCCTTGCGAGTGATGACGGTCACTTTTGGAACCGTGGCTTCGCCATAGGCAAACAGCAGCTTGGCACCGTGTTTGATGACACCGCCATATTCCTGCGTGGTGCCCGGCAGGAAGCCCGGCACGTCGACCAGCGTCAGGATCGGGATTTCGAAACAATCGCAGAAGCGCACAAAACGCGCTGCCTTGCGGCTGGAGTCGATGTCGAGGCAACCGGCCAGAACCATTGGCTGGTTGGCGACAACACCCACGGTCTGCCCTTCGAGGCGAATAAACCCTGTGATGATGTTCTTGGCGAAATCTTCCTGGATCTCGTAGAAATCACCTTCGTCCGCGACCTTGGTGATGAGCTCCTTCATGTCGTAAGGCGTGTTCGGGTTTTCCGGGATCAGGGTATCGAGACTCTCCTCGATCCGGCCCGGCTCATCAAAGAAGGGGCGCACCGGCGGCTTTTCGCGGTTGTTGAGCGGCAGGAAATCGACCAGGCGGCGCACTTCGGCCAGTGCTTCGACATCGTTTTCAAAGGCGCCATCGGCAACCGAGGATTTCTTGGTGTGGGTCGAGGCACCGCCCAGCTCCTCGGCGGTGACGACCTCATTGGTAACGGTTTTCACCACGTCGGGGCCGGTCACGAACATGTAGGAGCTGTCTTTGACCATGAAGATGAAGTCGGTCATGGCAGGCGAATAGACCGCGCCGCCCGCGCAGGGGCCCATGATAACCGAGATCTGCGGCACCACGCCCGAGGCCATGATATTGCGCTGGAACACTTCAGCATAACCGGCGAGCGAGGCAACGCCCTCCTGAATACGGGCACCACCGGAATCATTGATGCCGATCACCGGCGCGCCGTTCTGCACGGCCATGTCCATGATCTTGCAGATCTTCTGGGCATGGGTTTCGCTGAGCGAGCCGCCGAAGACGGTAAAGTCCTGGCTGAACACATAAACCATGCGACCGTTGATGGTGCCCCAGCCGGTGACGACGCCGTCGCCTGCGGGTTTTTGTTTTTCCATACCAAAATCGGTGCAGCGATGCGCGACGAACATGTCGAACTCTTCAAAGCTGCCTTCGTCCAGCAACAGATCAATCCGTTCGCGCGCTGTCAGCTTGCCGCGTCCATGCTGCGCATCGATCCGCTTTTGCCCACCGCCCAGCCGCGCGGTACCGCGGCGCTCTTCCAGCTCGGAAAGGATATCTTTCATGGCACAGGTCCCCTTTAGATTTCCGGGGGACCATAGCCCGGGGGCCGTCTGGGCCAAAGCTCTTTGTCGCAAATTTGCAAATCGTTTGCATACGCCATAAGCAAATTTGCATATTTCGCAAAATCCTCGGCATTTTCCGGCTGCAAACCGCCGGTCTTGGCGCACCGCGCGCTAGCGCCTCTTTCCTCAACCCCGACCCGGCAGTAAGCTTCTGATCAGTAACCGTCGATCCCGGTAACCAGTGAGGAGAATGATCAGATGCTGAGCCAAGCGGAAATCATCAAGGCCCTGCAATTCGCCCGCTTTTACGACAGCGATCCATTGAACTCGACTGGCGCTCCGCGGCTCGAGATCACCTATCAATATGCCGGTACGCAGCAGCCGGGTGACCTCCCCACAGACACCACCTACAGCGGCTGGCGGGATTTCACGACCGCCGAGAAGGCCAATTTCGAGGCCGCGCTGGCGCATATCGAGAGTTTTCTGAACGTCGAATTTACCGAGGTCAGCGGTGAGGACGATCCGGATATCAACGTCGGCGCAGTCACCCTGTCCGGCAACACCTCGGGCTATGGCGGTTACGGTGTCAGCTATTATGACACCACCATTACCGAATGGGACGGCTTCGTAGTCTTTGACGAGAGCCGCGATCTGTCCTCCGCCGATGCAATGAATCTGCTGCTGCACGAACTGGGCCACGCGATGGGCCTGCGACACACATTCGACCCGGACGCCAACCTGCCGGAGGAATACGACAGCAACCTTTATTCCATCATGTCCTACACTACCAACCCGATCAACGGCCAGGACAGCGATGCGATGATGCTGTTCGACGTCCTGGCGCTGCAGGACATCTGGGGCTCAGCCGACTACAACACCGGCGACACCCGCTACACCGGATCGCGCACCAATACCGTTGATGCGATCTGGGACAGCGGCGGAGAGGACACCCTTGATGCGAATGGCCGGGCGGATGGCGTTGTCTTTGACTTGCGCGCGGGCAGCTTCTCCAGCTTTGATGCCGAAAGCGACGTGGTGATCACCTTTGGCAGCGAGATCGAGAACGCCACCGGCGGGCTTGGCGATGACCGCATGACCGGCAATGGCGGCAACAACACCCTTCTGGGCGGCGGCGGCAAGGACACGATCTTTGGCCAAAGAGGCAGCGACCAGCTCGAAGGCGGCGCCAGCCGGGATCGCCTGTTTGGCCAGGGTGGGCGTGATGATCTGGAAGGCAACGCCGGACGGGACGTTCTTCGCGGCGGCAACAGCAAGGATTTCCTGAGCGGAGGCGGACACCGGGACCGGCTTTTCGGCGGCAATGGCAACGATACGCTGAAAGGCAACGGCGGCAACGACATCCTGAACGGTCAGTCCGGCAATGACAGGCTGTTCGGCGGTCGCGGAGATGACAAGTTCGTGTTCAACAACAGCTTCGGCAACGATACCATCGTTGGTTTCGCCGATGATGCCGACAGTCTGGAAATCACGGGCCACGGCGATCAGGCCACCCTCCTTGCCGCGGCAAGTGACACGGACAAAGGCGTTTTGTTCGACTTTGGCGCCGACACCCTGTTGGTCAAGGGCATTACGCTGGCCGATATTAGCGACGACATTCTGATCTGACGGCATCGCCATTCGGCACGGGGCAGATTGATGGCCCCGCCCGCGCACAGGGGGTGTGTAATATCACCAATAGACAATTTGTCGCTGCTGCACTAACCCCTTAGCATGACAACTACTCCGCGCATGAACACCTCTCCCCGGGCGCCCCGAACGGCGCCCCATATCGGTACGCTCATCCTTCTGGCCGGCATCTCTGCCCTCGCGATGAATGTCTTTCTGCCTTCCCTGCCGGGCATGGCAGTATATTTTGAGGTCGACTACCGGCTGATGCAGCTCTCCGTCGCGCTTTATCTGGCGGTGAACGCGGTGGTGCAGATTCTGGTTGGCCCGATTTCGGACAAGATGGGCCGCAGACCTGTGATTCTTGCCAGTATTGTCCTGTTCCTGCTGGCCACACTCGGCTGCATCTTTGCCCCGAATGCGGAAATTTTTCTGTTCTTCCGAATGGCACAGGCTGCGATTGCCGCCACCATGGTGCTGAGCCGTGCCGCGGTGCGCGACATCTACGACACCGACAAGGCTGCCAGCATGATCGGCTATGTCACTATGGGCATGGCTGTGGTCCCGATGATCAGCCCCGCGATCGGCGGGATTCTGGACCAGATCTTTGGCTGGCAGGCCAACTTCTGGCTGCTGGTGGTGCTGGCACTGGGCACCTACGCGCTGACCTATTTCGATTTTGGGGAAACCGCGCAGAAAAGCGGCAAGACCCTGCTTGCGCAGTTCAAGGAATACCCCGAACTGTTCCGCTCGCCGCGCTTCTGGGGGTATTCGCTGGCCTCTGGACTGGCCTCCGGCGCCTTCTTTGCCTACCTCGGCGGCGCGCCCTTTGTCGGCACACAGGTCTATGGCCTTGACCCGGCGACGCTCGGCATCTGTTTTGCCGCGCCCGCAGTCGGGTACTTCCTGGGGAACTTTGTTTCCGGGCGATTTTCCATGGCCTTCGGCGTCAACCGTATGGTGCTCTGGGGCTGTATCATCAACGGGGTCGGCGTTGCTATCTCTCTGGGGATCGCGCTGGCCGGGCTGGACAGTCTTTATACCTTCTTCGGCTTCATGACCTGCGTTGGCCTCGGCAATGGCATGGCCATCCCGAATGCCACCGCCGGCGCGATTTCCGTGCGCCCGCATCTGGCCGGGTCTGCCTCGGGCCTTAGCGGGGCTATCATGATCGGCGGCGGTGCGGGCCTTAGTGCGATGGCAGGCTGGGTTCTGGTGCCCGGCGCGACCGCCGTGCCGCTGCTGGCCATCATGTTCGTCACCGCAGTGCTCGGGCTTCTGGCTATTGTCCTCGTGATCCAGCGCGAAAAATCGCTGCAGCTCTAGCGCCTTGCCCCCTTGAGTTTGCAATTATACACTGCAAGTGGAGTTCATTTGCAAAGGTAGACCCAATGGCCACCCAAAAGCTTTATGCCGGTGCCAAGCTGCGCGAGATGCGGACACGGCTTGAGCTGACGCAAAAGGATTTTGCCGCCAAGCTGGGTGTCTCCCTGCCCTATCTCAACCAGATGGAGAACAACAACCGTCCGGTGTCGACCACCGTGGTGCTGGCTCTGGCGCAGGAGTTCGGCATGGATGTCACCGAGCTGAGCACCGGTGACAGCGAGCGCCTGGTCAGCGACATGCGTGAGGCGATGGCGGACCCGGTCTTTGCCGATGACCCGCCGCCTTTGGCCGATCTGCGCCTGACCGCATCGAACGCACCGGCGCTGGCGCGCGCCTTCCTGACGCTGCACCGGGCCTACCGGCAGACCCACGAACGGCTTGCCTCTCTTGATGAGGCACTGGGGCGCGAGGATGCCCGCATCCAGGCCAGCCCTTGGGAGGAAGTGCGCGATTTCTTCCATTATTGCGACAACTACATCGACGCGGTGGACCGGGCCGCAGAACGCTTTGCCGGCGCGGCAGACGTGCGCGCTGCGGCGCTGTCTGCGCTGGAAAACGCCGGGATCACGGTTCAGATGACGGATATGACCGGGCTGCGCAGCTACGACGCCGAGAGCCGCACATTGAGGCTCTCAAACCGCAGCGCCCCCTCTACTCAGGTATTTCAGCTGCTGCTGCAGGTGGCGCTGCTCAGCCAGGACAGCCTGCTGGAGGCGACGCTGGATTTTGCCCGCTTCCAGACCAGCGAAGCCCGCGCCATCGCCAAGATCGGCCTCGCCAATTATTTCGCGGGCGCCGCCCTGATGCCCTATGGCCGGTTCCTCGCCGCTGCGCAGGAGACCCGCCACGATCTGGAGCGACTGGCCACCCATTTTGGCGCCTCGATCGAACAAGTCGCGCACCGGCTATCGACCCTGCAACGGCCGGGCGCCAAAGGGATTCCCTTCTTCTTTGTGCGGGTGGATCAGGCCGGCACCATCACCAAACGCCATTCTGCGACAAGGCTGCAATTTGCCCGCTTTGGCGGTGCCTGCCCGCTGTGGAACGTGCACCGGGCTTTTGAAACGCCGGGCCGGTTCCTGCGCCAGCTGGCCGAAACCCCGGATGGGGTGCGCTACCTGTCGCTGGCCCATGACGTATCCAAACCGGGGGGCTCCTTCGGCTCTCCGGTACGGCGTTATGCCATCTCCCTGGGCTGTGAGGTGCGCCATGCCGATGCGCTGATCTATGCGGATACGCTGGATGTGAACAACGCCTCGGCCTATGAGCCGATCGGCATTTCCTGCCGCATCTGCGAACGCAAGGACTGCCATCAGCGGTCTGTTCCGCCGCTGGAGCGCCGTCTTAGCATCAATGCCGATGCGCGTGGCGTACTGCCCTACGAGGTCAGCTGACACAAAATGGGGCCCGCATTGCGGACCCCGGAACTTTTTACCAACGCTCTGTGCTTCAGGCCTTTTCGGACAGAAGGCTCCAGATTTCGTCCTTGAGTGCGGCACGTTTCTTGCGCATCTCAACCTCGGCCAGCTCCTCGACCGGCTCCACATTGGTTTCGGCACGGTGCACGGCGCGGTTCACCTCGTGATACTCATCCGCAAGCTTGGCGAAATGAGCATCGGATTGTTTCAACTGGCTGATCAGCTCCGCCTTGTCGGGGAATTCCTGGGCCAGTTCATGAGGCGTGTTGGACATCTGTTCGCTCCTTTATCTGTATTGTTTGACAGGACATTAGATGCTGGTTTGAAACCTCACTTTGACCGGGATCAAATCAAAGGCCCGCAAGCAACATTTCTGCTGCGCTTGAAACAGGGGCGCATCAGATCCAACAGAAAACCGCCCCGCTGCGTGGTGCAGGGGGCGGCCTTATCAAACAGTAATTGAGGGACTTACCTCTGGGCGGCTTGCCAACCCGGATGGAACCAGGGTTCGGCATTTGAAGACGGCAGGCGGCGCCCCAAAATGTGATCTGCGGCCTTTTCGCCCGTCATGATCGACGGGCCGTTGAGGTTGCCATTGGTAATGCGCGGGAAGATCGAGCTGTCCGCCACCCGCAGGCCATCGACGCCGATTACGCGGCATTCGGGATCCACAACCGCCATCGGGTCATCCTCTGCTCCCATCTTGCAAGTGCCACAGGGGTGATAGGCGCTTTCGGCATGCTCGCGGATGAAACTGTCGATCTCATCGTCGCTCTGCAGTTCATTGCCGGGCTGGATCTCATGCTTGACGAAAGGTTTGAAGGCATCCTGCGAAAAGATCTCCCGCGTCAGGCGGATGCATTTGCGGAAATCCTCCCAATCCTGCTCGGTGCTCATGTAGTTGAACAGGATCTTCGGCGCCGCCTTGGGATCAGAGGAACGCAGGCTGACATTCCCGCGCGAGGGTGATCGCATGGGGCCGACATGGGCCTGGAACCCGTGCCCTTCGGCGGCAGCCTGACCGTCATAGCGCACCGCCATCGGCAGGAAGTGGTACTGGATATCCGGATACTCCACCCCCTTGTCCGAGCGGATGAAGGCCGCGCTTTCGAATTGGTTGGAGGCGCCAAGACCTGTCTTGGTGAACAGCCACTGCGCCCCGACTAAACCTTTGCCCAGAAGGTTCCAGTATTTGTAAAGGGTAATCGGCTGGCTGCAGGCCATCTGCATGTAGACCTCAAGATGGTCCTGAAGGTTCTGCCCCACGCCTGGACGATCCGCCACTACGTCAATCCCGTGTTCGGCCAGATGGGCCGCCGGTCCTATGCCGGACAGCATCAGCAGTTTCGGCGAGTTCAGCGAGGACGCCGAGACGATCACTTCGCGGTCTGCCCGGATCACCTCGACCTTGCCGCCGCGCTCCACCTCGACCCCGGTGGCGCGACCCTCTTCGATCACGATACGGCGCGCCAGGGCGCGGATGACATCGCAGGTGTCCCGCTTCAGCGCCGGCCTAAGATAGGCATTGGCCGCCGACCACCGCCGTCCCTTCCAGACGGTCATCTCCATCGGGCCAAAGCCTTCCTGCTGCTGACCGTTATAGTCCCCGGTTACCGGATAACCGGCCTGCCGCCCGGCCTCGACAAAGGCATCGTGCAGCGGATTGTCGCGCGGGCCGCGGCTGATGTGCAGCGGACCATCGGTGCCGCGCCAGTCGGGATCGCCGCCATGGCCACCATCGTGCCAGGTTTCCATCCGTTTGAAATAGGGCAGCACATCCGCATAGGACCAACCCCGGGCGCCGCTTTCGGCCCAGTGGTTGTAATCGCCGGCATGGCCGCGCACATAGACCATCCCGTTGATCGAGGAAGAGCCTCCGATCACCTTGCCACGCGGGCAGACCAATTCGCGCCCGCCCAGATGCTGTTCCGGCTCGGATTTATAGCCCCAGTCATAAAGCGACATGTTCATCGGATAGGACAGCGCCGCAGGCATCTGGATAAAGGGCCCCATATCGGTGCCCCCGTGCTCGATCACCAACACCCGGTGCCCGGCCTCGCTCAGCCGGTAGGCCAGCGCACAACCAGCAGATCCGGCGCCCACAATCACATAATCAGCGTTCATCGCATTTCTCCGTCACCGGTCAACGACCCGTCCAAACCTGGCCTGCCCCCTGCCCCGATTGCCCTTCCGGGCGACGGGGCGGGTGGGTGGGCGTTGACCGGAAGGGCAATCAGAAGGCCGCCTCGACATCGCCCATGCGCACATAGACGGATTTGACCTGGCTGAAGTGTTTGATGGCTTCCTTGGAGTTCTCGCGCCCCACACCGCTGGCCTTGACCCCGCCAAAGGGCGCTTCGACCGGCGCGTCGTTGTAGGAGTTGATAAAGCAGCTGCCTGCCTCCAGCGCCCCGATCACCCGGTGAGCCCGAGTGAAATCACGAGTAAAGACACCTGCGGAGAGGCCGAATTCCGTGGCATTGGCGCGTTCGATCACCTCTTCCTCGGTTTCGAAATCCAGAACCGACATCACCGGACCAAAGATCTCTTCGCGCGCGATCACCATATCGTCCGTCACGTCAGCAAAGACGGTCGGCGCGATGAAATAGCCGGGCCGGTCCACACGTTCGCCGCCGCAGATCAGGCGCGCGCCCTCGGCCTTACCCTTTTCGATATAACCCAGAACGATCTCCATCTGCCGTTCTGACACCATGGGGCCAAAGTTGACCGCCTCGTCCTGCGGATCTCCCAGAACCGCGCCTTTGGTCCGCTCGGCCAACCGCGCGAGGAACTTCTCCTTGATGCCCTTTTGCACAAAGACCCGGGTGCCGTTCGAGCAGACCTGCCCGGAGGAATAGAAGTTGCCGTTAATCGCACCGCCAACCGCGTTTTCGATATCGGCATCGTCAAAAATGACCAGAGGCGACTTGCCGCCCAGCTCCATGGTGACGTGCTTCATGTCGGCCGCGGCGGCAGCGTAGACCTTTTTGCCAGTCGGTACCGATCCGGTCAGCGACACCTTGTCGACGCGCGGGTCGGCAACCAAGGCTCCGCCAACTTCGCCCATGCCCTGAACCACGTTGAACACCCCTGCAGGTAGGCCTGCCTCGTGCAGGATCTCGGCAACCTTCAGGGCGCAAAGCGTCGTCGTCTCGGAAGGTTTGAACACCATGGCATTGCCACAGGCCAGCGCCGGCGCCGCCTTCCAGCAGGCGATCTGCGTGGGATAATTCCAGGCGCCGATCCCGACGCACAGCCCCAGGGGTTCGCGCACGGTATAAACCCAGTCCTCGCCCAGCGGGATATGCTCGCCAGTGAGGCTGGCGGCCAGACCGCCGAAATACTCCAGCGCATCGGCGCCAGAGGTCGCATCCGCCACCAGCGTTTCCTGCAAGGGCTTACCGGTGTCATAGGTTTCCAGCACCGACAGCTCGTGATTGCGTTCGCGCATGATGTCGGCGGCGCGGCGCAGGATACGGCCGCGCTCGGTACCCGTCATCTTCGCCCAGGCCTTCTGCGCCGCCTGGGCCGAAGCGAGCGCCTCTTCGACGATCTCGGGCGTCGCGGCATGCACGGTGGCGATCTCTTCGCCGGTGGCCGCATAGATCACCGGAATGGCGGTCCCAGCGGTGTTTTCGACGTAGGCGCCATTGATGAAATGGCTGGCCTTCGGGGCTGCGGGATGGGTCATGATATAGGCCTGTCCAGTCTTGAAATTGGGTTATTCGCCGCGCGGGAAGCGGGCGTTTTCCTCAACCACATTGAGATCCATGTGGTTGCGCATGTAACGTTCCGAAGCCTTTTGCAGCGGCTGGTAGTCCCAGGGGTAATAGCCGCCCTGGCGCAGCGCTTCGTAGACGATCCAGCGGCGCGCCTGGCTGGCGCGCACCTCGGCGTCGAACTGTTCCAGGTTCCAGCGCGCTTCGGATTTTGCCCGCAGGGTTTGCAGGGTGCCCGCATGGTCGGGGTGATCCGCCAGATTGGTCAGTTCCTTCGGGTCGGCCTCCAGATCAAACAGCTGATCAGGGTCGAGCGCGCAGCGGTTGTACTTCCACTTGCCATAGCGCAGCGACACCAGCGGCGCATAGGACGCCTCAGCTGCGTATTCGATGGTCACCGGTGCGCTGCGTTCTTCGCCCTTGGCCAGCGGCACAAGGTTCTCGCCGTCGGTCCAGGGAGCGATCTCCTCCATCGATACCCCGGCCAGAACACCCAGCGTCGGGGTGACATCCAGCGTCGATACCGGCGCATCAATACGCCCAGAGGGCAGATCCGGGGCCGAGATCATCAGCGGCACGCGCGAAGAGCCTTCAAAGAAGCTCATCTTGAACCACAGGCCACGCTCTCCCAGCATGTCGCCGTGATCGGAAACGAACAGGATGATCGCCTCCTGACGGGTGGTTTCCAGCACCTCAAGGATCTCACCGATCTTGTCATCCAGATATGAGATATTGGCGAAATAGGCACGGCGCGAGCGGCGGATGTCTTCTTCGGTGATGTCGAAGCTGCGCCAGTCGTTGGCGTCAAAGATGCGCTTGGAATGGGCGTCGTGGTCCTCATACTCCATCGCCGGAACCTCGGGCAGCAGATGCTCGCAATCCTCATAAAGGTCCCAGTATTTCTTGCGCGCGACATAGGGGTCGTGCGGATGGGTAAAGGACACGGTCATCGCCCAGGGACGGTCATCCTTGCCCCGTGCCAGATCGTAAAGCTTGGCCTTGGCGTGATAGGCGACCTCGTCGTCGTATTCCATCTGGTTGGAGATTTCCGCGACGCCTGCCCCGGTCACCGAGCCCATATTGTGATACCACCAGTCGATCCGCTCGCCCGGCTTGCGGTAATCCGGCGTCCAGCCGAAATCGGCCGGGTAGATATCCGTGGTCAGGCGCTCCTCGAACCCGTGCAGCTGGTCAGGGCCGACAAAATGCATCTTACCGGAAAGGCAGGTGTAATAGCCCGCACGGCGCAGGTGGTGCGCGTAGGTCGGGATATCGCTGCGGAATTCGGCGGCGTTGTCATAAACGCCAGTGCGCGAGGGCAATTGCCCGGACATAAAGCTGGCCCGCCCCGGTGCACAAAGCGGCGAAGCGGTATAGGCATTGGCAAAACGCGTCGAGCGCGCCGCCAGTTTCTTCAGGTTGGGCGCATGCAGCCAGTCCACCGGACCATCCGGAAACAACGTCCCGTTCAACTGGTCCACCATCAGGATCAGAATATTGGGTGCAGTCATGCGCCTCTCCTGTTTCATTTTGTGCTGAGCTCCGGCCAATCCGGAAAACGGCAGCTGTTGCTGCGGGTCCTGCCACGCGCGATCTGCACGGCACCCCGGTTCTGTTCTGCCCTACCACGACTTGCCGGTAAGCCAAACAGTTTTTTGTACCGTCATACAAGTTATTGAAGCCACATAACATCGCTTGTATCCGGCGCGCATGTAACGCAAAACTGCGTTATGGGACGAAAACGCATCCGAGATATCCGCAACGAAGAGCTGATCGAAGCCACCATCGTTGCCGTGCACAAGCGCGGTTATGGTGTTGTGACCATGGCCGAAATCGCCGCTGAAGCCGGAGCCTCGGCGGCGTCGATCAACTATTACTTCGGCTCCAAGGAAGGGCTGATGGAAGCCACGATGCGGCATCTGTTGCGCAAGCTGCGGACCGCCATGGTCGAAGGCTACGCCACCGCGCGCACGCCGAAAGAACGGCTATACGCGGTGATGGATGCGAACTTTTCCGACAATCTGTTCACCGTGACGCAATGCAGCCTGTGGATGCAGTTCTGGGCCAATGCGCCCTACTCGCCGCGTCTGTCGCGGCTGCACCGCATCAACAGGACCCGGGTGCGCAGCCATTTTCTGGCCGAACTGCGGCATCTTCTGCCCGAGGCAGAGATTGAAACCGCGCGGCAGGCCCTGCAGTGCTATATGGACGGCGTCTGGCTGCAGACCGCGCAGTCCGAAGGTCCGGTCGATCCCGAAGCCGCACGGCGCGCAGCGCACCGTGTCGTGGATCTGGCCCTGTCATAAGACCGGCCCAACCACCTACAGTCAGGACCTTCAGACCTTGGTCGCAGGCACCGGCGGTGTGATGGCGCGGCGCTTCAACACCGCCTCGCGCCAGGTGATGAAACTGATCGCCCCAAGGATCAGCGCACCGCCCGAAACCACCCAGATGTCGATCGCCTCGTCAAACACCAGCGCCCCCAGAAGCGTCGCCCAGATCAGCTGCAGGAAGGTCACCGGCTGCGTCACCGCAACCGGCGCCGCCGAGAAGGCAAGCGTCATCGTGTAGTGCCCCGCCGTGGCGAAACAGGCCACCGCAAAGAGAATGCCAAGCTCAGCCAGTGTCGGGGTCACCCAGACCGCCGCCGCAAAGGGCGCCAGCCCCGCCGTCACCCAAAGCGACAGCATGGCTACCACCACAACCGGATTGGTACCGTCCACGGTGAATTTGGCCAGCAGATAAGAGCCGCCAAACACCACCGCCGCTGCCAGCATTGCGATATGCCCGGGTGAGATTTCCCGAAACCCTGGCCGCAGGATGATCAGCGCACCAATCAAAGCCGCGATGATCGCCGCGATCCGGCGCAGGGCCAGTTTCTCACCCAGAAACACAGCCGCCCCGATGGTGACATAGACTGGCGCCAGATAGTTCATCGCCGTGACCTCGGCCAGCGGGATCTGAGTCATGGAAAAGAACCACAGCATCACCCCAAGCGTATGCAGAACGCCGCGTCCAGCAAACAGTCCCCACAGCTTGGGCGTCAGCTTGGCCTGACGCAGCGCGCCAATCATCGGGATCAGGAACACCAGCCCCAAAAGGTATCTGAGGAAAGCGGATTCGGCAGGGGGGATCCGACCGCCCAGATATTTGACCAATGCGGTAACCGCGACAAAGTTCAGCCCGGTCACCAGCATCCAGAAAATGCCCATCACGGGATTAGTGTCCCGGTCTTTTGTCTGCTGCGCATCACTCATGACGCCAGACAGAACACCCAAACGGCAAAGGGTACAACCCTGAACATGGCAATTATTTTCGGCATCCACCTTTGCCCGCGAAGCGCTCTGCCTCGCCCAGCACTTGCCCTCCCTCAGATCAACAGGAGGTTCGCTGCAATGGCCCACATTGTCAGCCCGACAACTGCCTCAAGCACCTGCCAGGACCGGGGCTTGGCAAACACAGGCGCCAGCAGACCCGCGCCATATCCAAGGGAAAAGAAAAACGTGAAACTTGCCAAAACGGCCCCAAGGCCAAAGATCAGCGGCGCCGGATCCTGCGCCGAGATCGTGCCCAAGAGAACCACCGTATCGAGATAGACATGCGGGTTGAGCCAGGTCAGCGCCAGCACCGTCGCCAGAACCGGCAGCAGAGGCGCGCTCTGATTGCCTTGCCCCGCCGCCTCCAGCACGGCGCCGCCGCGCCAGGCCGCCAGCAGACTGCGCGCGCCATACCAGATCAGGAAAGCAGCCCCGCCAAAGCGCATGATGGTCTCGATCCCCGGCAGCGCCTGCGTCAGCGATCCAAACCCCAGAACCCCGGCATAGATCAGAACCGCGTCCGAACCTGCACAGGTCAGGCAGATCCAGAACACATGCTGCCGCCGCAGCCCTTGCCGCAGCACAAATGCGTTCTGCGCCCCGATCGCGAGGATCAGGCTAAAGCCGAGGGCAAATCCGGAAGCAAGGCTGGCTGACATGCTGGGCGTCTTTCTGCTGGAACTCTTCGCGCTTTGACTATGCGCCCCAGTCCGGATAATCCAATTAAATATGATAACCTGGATTAAGCACAGCTAATGCAACTCGACCCCAATCACCTTTCCGCGCTCCGGGCCGTTTTACACCATGGCTCGTTCGAAGCTGCGGCCCATGCCCTTGGGGTGACGCCCTCGGCCATTTCACAGCGGATCAAGGCGCTGGAGGACCGTACCGGCATCGCACTGGTCCTGCGCGGTGTGCCCTGCACCGGCACGGCGGCGGGGCTGAGGATTGCCAAACACGCCGAGGATATCGGCCTTCTTGAGGCGCAGCTGGCGCGGGAGCTGGCGCTGGAAAACGGCACGGCCCCGGTGCGTCTGCGCATCGCGGTCAATGCCGACAGCCTTGCCAGCTGGTTCATCGACGCGATGGCCGGAACTGACGGCGTGCTGTTCGATCTCCTGGTGGACGATCAGGATCACAGCGCCGACTGGCTGAAGCGCGGCGAGGTCTCAGCCGCGGTCACCGCCAGCACCCGGCCCGTGCCCGGGTTTGATGCCTACCCGCTCGGCACGCTGGACTATGCGGCAACCGCCAGCCCGGACTTCATGGCGCGCTGGTTTCCAGACGGCGTCACGCCAGAGGCCGCTGCCGAGGCGCCCTGCATGATCTTTAACGCAAAGGACAGACTGCAGCAGCAGTGGCTGGAGCGGAACGTGGCACCCCGGTTGTCGCCGCCCGCGCACTACCTGCCCTCTACCCAGGCTTTTATCGAAGCCGCAGCTGCCGGTCTCGGCTGGGGCATGAACCCGCTTTCCATCATCGGGGAAGAGCTGCACAGCGGCCGTCTGGTGCCACTCATCCCCGACACAATCCTGCGGGTTCCGCTCACGTGGCAGGTGGCGCGGGTGATGGCGCCTGCCCTTGCAGAGGTCACCCGGTCTGTGCAGACATCAGCGCGACGGCATTTGACCCAAGACCGTTAAGACCAATCGGAAAGACCCCTCATGTTTTCACAAGACTCTCTCAGCTATGATCCGCTGCCATTGCCCGACCGGGCCGCGTACACGGATGCGCAGATGCAGGAAAAGGCGACTGAGTTTCTCGCCCATATGCAGCGGCGCCACACGGTGCGCGATTTCACAGATCAGCCGGTGCCCCGACAGGTGATCGAGGACTGCATCCGGGCGGCGGGCACCGCGCCATCGGGCGCCAACCACCAGCCCTGGTTCTTTGCGGCCGTTTCGAACCCAGAACTGAAGGCCCGGATCCGCGCCGAGGCTGAGGAAGAAGAACGCAAGTTCTATGCAGGCGGCGCTGGCGATGAATGGATCAAGGCGCTTGAGCCGATCGGCACCAATGAAGACAAACCGCATCTGACCATCGCGCCCTGGCTGATCGTGGTCTTCGCCCAGCGCTGGGGCGAGTTTGCGGACGGCACCCGTTACAAGAACTACTACGTGCCCGAAAGCGTGAACATTGCCACCGGCGTTTTGCTGACGGCGCTGCATACCGCTGGTCTGGTCAGCCTGACCCACACGCCGAACCCGATGAAGTTCCTCAATGGCGCCCTGGGTCGCCCGGCCTCGGAAAAGCCTACGATGATCATCGCTGTAGGCCATCCGGCAGAAAATGCTATGGTTCCCTCAGTCGCCAAGTTCAAAAAACCTCTGGAGGAGATTTGCCAGGTCTTCGAATGACAGAAAGCCCGGTGTGACACCCGGGCCAGCCTCTCTGCGGCGCAGCCTTGGCCTGCACGTGGTTCTGCCACGGGCCGGGGTTCTGCTGGTCTGGCTGGCCCTCAATCATTTCTTCTGGCTGCCCGTGTCACTGGCCTGGGCGCTGATCGCGGCAGATGGGGTGCTGCTGGCCTGGCAAAGCCGCGATTTGCTGCGCAGCACGGACGGGCACATCCGCAGCACCGGATCGATGGCGCCGGTCTGGGGCAGCTATCTCGTTCTATTGTTTGCAGGATTTGCAACACTGACGCAGTGGTGGGGCGCCCTGCTGACTGCCGGACAGGTGGAAACCCTGCCCTATGCCCAGCAGCAGGAACAGGCGCGCCAGCAGCTCTATAGTCTGACCCTGTCCGATGATGGCCGCACCCTGATCTTTACCGGCGAGATCACCCACGGGCTGACCCGGCGCATTACAGCCACGCTGGACGCGGCACCAGAGGTCCGCTCCCTGCATCTGACCGGCCCCGGCGGGCTGATCTACGAGGCGCGCGGCGTGGCCAAGCTGATCCGGACCCGTGGCCTTGATACCCAGGCTGCCGACCTCTGTGCCTCGGCCTGCACAGTGATCTTTGCCGCTGGGCAGGAGCGCCTCCTCGCCCCCAAGGGACAGCTCGGATTTCACGGCTATGCACTGATGTTCGAAGGTGGGCTGCCGCAACTGGACCTGAAGAAAGAGCAGGAGAAGGACCTGTCCTTTTTCCTGCAGCAGGGCATCAGCGAAGGGTTTGTGCAGAGGGTCTTTGAGGTGGCCAACTCCGACCTTTGGATACCGGAGCACGCGGAACTGCGCGCCGCGGGCGTGATCACCGCCGGGGCCGACTGAAAAGCTCAAAACGCCACAATTGCGGTGCCTTTTACGGTGCTGACACGTTACAGGCCGGTTTTTCTTGCGCGATGCATTCCCCGTGCCTAGCCTGAAATCGTTCAAATTCAGGATATGTTATGCGCTTTGTCACTGCCGGTTTATGCCTCGCCTTCTCTGCCGCTCCTGCCTTTGCAGGCCTTGAAATCTGCAACGATGCCGGGCGCAGCCTCAGCGTGGCGATCGGATACGCCGATGGCGACACCTGGGTATCCAAGGGATGGTGGAACATCGATGCGGGCGATTGCAAGACGCCGCTCGGCGGGGATCTGAAGAATCGCTACTATTACTACCGTGCCAATTCTTCGGGTTCGGCCTTTGCCAGCGGTGATTTCACCTTCTGCACCACCTCACAGGCCTTCACAATATCGGGAGATTCCGAGTGTGCCGCACGGGGATATGAGAGCACCGGCTTCCGCAAACTGGACACCGGCAAGACCGCGAAACAGTTCACCCTGACTCTGGTGGACAATTCCACCAGCAAGAGCGAAACCACACCGAAGCCCGCCCCTCCGCCACCGGCACCTGCTCCAGCCACAGGCCCCGCCCCGGCGGGCACCTATGGCGAGCCCTATTCCAACATGGCCAACCTGCAGGACTGCACCTATGAGGGCGCCCGCACCTGCAGCTTTCATGCCGACGGCACCAAGTTCTACGTCTCCGATGACGGGCGCACGCCGCAGTTCGTTTTTGCCATCATGGAGAAACTGGACCCCGGCACGCCCATCGAGGTTCAGGGCGATCTGGAAGCCATTTACGACCGCAGCGCGGATGTTGTGCTGCGCGATATCACCATTCGTCCCTGGACCAACGCGGATTCAATCCTGAACCGGATGCAAGGCAGTTGGTACTCGGTCGATGATCCCAATTCCCAGTTCAACATTCTGGGGTCTGAGCGCGACAACACATATGACGGTGCCATCACCGGACGCGACTATATTTCCGTGTCAAACTGGTGCGACAGTTTTCAGGGCGCAGGCCCCTACCTTTACGCGCGCGAAGAAGAGACCGGCGAGAGCTACTGCTATGCCATCGACAGCATGTCCGATTTCGAAATGACGCTGATGTATCTGCCCGGCGGTAATTTCCTGAGCTACCGCAAGCTGGACTGACCTTTCGGCCCAAAGGAACTTAAACGCAAAAGGCCCGCCAGATTGGCGGGCCTTTTTATTCTACTGCGAAGCGTATGATGCCGCGTTACAGCTGCGCCATGACCTCGTCCGAGGCTTCGAAGTTGGTGGTGACACGCTGCACGTCGTCGTCATCTTCCAGCGCATCGACCAGCTTCATCAGCTTCTGCATGCCTTCCAGGTCCAGCTCGGTGGTGGTGGTCGGCTTCCAGATCAGCTTGGTCGATTCAGACTCGCCCAGTTCCGCTTCGAGCGCGTTGGACACATCGTTGAGATCGGTGTCGGCGCAATAGATGATATGGCCGTCTTCCGAGCTTTCGACATCCTCGGCGCCCGCTTCGATGGCAGCCATCATCACGGTGTCCGCATCGCCAACCGAAGCGGGATAGGTCACCTCACCCTTGCGGTCGAACATGAAGCCGACCGAGCCGGTCTCGCCAAGGTTGCCGCCGTTCTTGGTAAAGGTCGAGCGCACCGTCGAAGCGGTCCGGTTCTTGTTGTCGGTCATCGCCTCGACGATCACCGCAACGCCGTTCGGCCCGTAGCCTTCATAGCGGATCTCGTCATAGTTTTCCGCATCGCCGCCGATCGCCTTTTTGATCGCGCGTTCGATCACGTCCTTGGGGACCGATTGGCTCTTGGCCTCTTTCACCGCAAGACGCAGGCGCGGGTTCTTTTCAGGATCCGGGTCGCCCATCTTCGCGGCCACGGTGATTTCCTTGGCCAGCTTGGAAAAAAGCTTTGAACGCGCGGCGTCCTGACGACCCTTGCGGTGCTGAATATTCGCCCATTTTGAGTGGCCTGCCATGCGCCAGCCTCCATTTCTACCGATTGATCTTGTCGGGGCGTTTGATACAGCCCTGCATCGCGGGCCGCAAGAGATTGGTGCCAAAGCCACCTCAGCAGCACGCCTCAAAGCTTCAGGCACACAAATCCGTCCGGCTTTCAGGCCAGTACTGGCATCGGCTGCGGCTTTGCGCGACACTGCCCCCATTACCGGAATGACTGTCCCGGCGTTTGCAGGGCTTCATGCCGGATTTAACCAGGGACAGGCAGCAATGACATTTGACCAAGGCATTCTTTTCACCATCTTCGCAGCGGTCTTCGGGATGCTGCTCTGGGGGCGCTACCGCTATGATCTGGTGGCCTTTTCAGCGCTGATGGTGGCGGTGGTGATCGGCGTCGTCCCGGCCAAGGATGCCTTTGCCGGTTTCGGCCATCCCGCGACGCTGGTGGTGGCACTGGTGCTGATCGTCTCGGCCGGGTTGGTGCGGTCTGGCGCGGTGTTCCTGATCACCCGCACGCTGGTCGACAGCAGCCGCGCCCTGGGCCTGCATATCAGCTTGATGGGCGGGATCGGCGCGGTCCTGTCGGCCTTCATGAACAATGTAGCTGCGCTCGCCCTGTTGATGCCGGTGGATATCCAGACCGCGCGCAAGGCGGGCCGCGCGCCGGGGCTGAGCCTGATGCCGCTGAGTTTTGCGACGATCCTTGGCGGTATGGTCACGCTGATCGGCACCCCGCCCAACATCATCATCGCCTCGATCCGCCAAGACACCCTTGGTGAGCCCTTCCACATGTTCGATTTCGCCCCGGTCGGCTTTGTTGCCTCGGTTGCCGGTCTCGCCTTCGTGGCCCTGATCGGCTGGCGCCTTATTCCGCAGCGCGAGAACGCCGCCGGCGCGTCAGAGGCGCAGATTGCCGATTACATCGCCGAATTGACAGTGCCCGAAGAGTCCCCCCTGATCGATAGGCGCCTGGGAGAGCTGGACAGCGAGGCGGAAAAGGCGGACGTGGCGATTCTAGGCCTGATCCGGGACGGCAAACGACTTTATGGTCGTGCCGCCGCATACAGCCTGCGGGCCGCCGACACGCTTGTGATCGAGGCCACGCCCGAAGCGCTGGACGAGTTCCGCACAGCGCTGTCGCTCGATTTTGCCGATGCCGCGCGGCAGGAAAAGCTGACCGCCGCGGGCGAAGGGCTGGAGCTGGTCGAGGTGGTGGTGCCGGAAACCGCGCGCGTCAACGGGCGCAGCGCCCAGGCCGTCGGCCTTGCCTGGCGGCAAAGCACGGTCCTGTTGGGCATTTCCCGGCAAGGGCGGCGTCTGACCAGCCATATCCGCCAGACCACCATCGAACCGGGCGATATCCTGTTGCTGCTCTGCCCGCGCGACCGCAGCGCCGATGTGACCGAATGGCTTGGCTGCCTGCCACTGGCCCAACGGGGCCTATCCGTCACCGCCAATGATAAAACATGGATGGCCATCAGCCTGTTTGCTGCAGCTGTAGCGGCGGCCTCGGTGGGCCTTGTCTACCTGCCAGTGGCGCTCGGGTTGGTGGCAATTGCCTATGTGCTGACAAAGATCCTGCCGGTGGCGGAAATCTATGATCACATCGAATGGCCTGTGGTCGTTCTTCTGGGCTCGATGATCCCACTCGGCGCCGCGCTGGACAGTTCCGGCGGTACCCAGCTGATCGCCAACGGCCTGATCGGCCTGACCGAGGGCCTGCCTGCCTGGGCGATCCTGACCGTACTGATGGTGGTCACAATGACGCTGTCAGATGTGCTGAACAACACGGCCACGGCCATTGTTGCGGCCCCGGTGGGTATCCAGATGGCAACGGCGCTGAACGTCTCCCCGGACCCGTTCCTGATGGCGGTCGCCGTGGCGGCCTCTGCGGCGTTTCTGACTCCCATCGGCCACAAGAACAACACGCTGGTGCTTGGTCCCGGTGGCTATCAGTTCGGCGATTACTGGCGCATGGGACTGCCGCTGGAAATCCTGGTGATCGCGGTTTCGATCCCGGCCATCCTGTTCTTCTGGCCGATGTAATCGCGCCTCAAAGAGGCCAGAACAGCGGGATAAGGGCCGAGGCCAGCAGGCCGATGCTGAGGTTCAACGGAATGCCCACGCGCAGGAAGTCGGTGAACTTGTAGCCACCCGGACCATAGACCAGCATATTGGTCTGATAGCCGATGGGCGTCGCAAAGGATGCCGAGGCCGCCACCATCACCGCAACCACCAGCGGACGCGGATCCAGCCCCATCGCCTGGGCAAGCCCGATGGCGATGGGGGTCACCACCACCGCCACCGCGTTGTTCGACACCAGCTCGGTCAGCACCGACGTCAGCAGATAGACCGCCCAGACCAGCAGGAAGGGTGGCAGGCCGGACAGGCCCGGTGCGATGGCATTAACGATCAGCGCAACCGCGCCCGAGCTTTCCAGCGCAGCGCCAATCGCCAGCATCGAGAAAATCAGCGCCAGTAGCCGCCCGTCGACAAAGGAAAACGCCTCATCCGCGTCGATGCAGCGGCTGACCAGCACCAGCGCCACCGCGACAACCGACAGCATCAGGATCGGCGCAACGCCCAGCGCGGCCAGCAGCACGATTCCTAGAAGCGCCGCGATCGCAAGGGGTGCGTGGCTACGGCGATAGGCCCGCTGCGTCGGCTGAGAGACATCGGCCATATCCGTATCCGCCGCCAGACGCTGAATATCCGCAGGGGCGCCTTCCAGCAGCAGGGTATCTCCGACCCGTACCACCAGATCGTCGAGCTGCACACCGATGTTCTGATTGCGCCGGTGCACCGCCAGCACATAGACACCATAGCGGCGACGCAGGCGCATGGCACCCAGCGAGCGCCCGACCAGACGGCAACCAGGGGTGATCAGAACCTCGACAGTCTTGGTCTCCACCGCCGACACCTGATCGACGCGCTTCAGTTCTTTATTGCTTTGCAGGCTCAGAAGTTCGGTCATCTGGGTGCGCAGCACCACCCGGTCCCCGACCTGAAGTTCGACGCCTTTGAGGTTCCGCCGCAGCGAGACATCGCCGCGGATGACGTCGATCAGGCGCACGCCCGGGCGTTTGAACAGCTGAACGCCGGAAACCTCACGGCCGATCAGGTTGCTTTCGGGGGGAATGACTGCCTCGGTGAAGAATTTCATCTTCGAGCGGTCGCTCAGAAGATTGGCCAGGTTATCCCGGTCCGGCAGCAGTCGCGGCGCGATGAAGCGCAGGTAGACCATGCCCCAGATCACAAGAATGACCCCTAGCGGCGTGACTTCGAAAATGCTGAAAGCCGCCAAACCCTGTGCCCGGGCCACACCATCCACCAAGAGGTTGGTCGAGGTGCCGATCAGCGTCAGCGTGCCACCCAGGATCGCCGCATAACTGAGCGGGATCAGCATCTTGGAGGCCGAGACATCCAGCGTGCGGGAGATCTGGATGAACACCGGGATCATAACCACCACAACCGGCGTGTTGGAGACGATAGCAGAGGCGCCCACGACGAAGGCCATCAACATGGCAACGGCCAGCTTGGGGCTGACCTCGGCCTGTTTGCGGGCAATCGCGGTAAAGGCATCCAGCGCCCCGGTGCGCACCAAGGCTCCCATGATGATGAACATCGCCGCAATCGTCCACGGCGCCGGGTTGGAAAGCACCGGCAGCGCCGCATCATAAGGCAGAACGCCGGTGATCAGCATCAGAGACACCCCAGCGAGGGCCACCACCTCGGTCGGGTAGGTTTCCTTCAGAAAGGCCAGAAACATCAGTGCGACGATCAGAAGGGTGATCAGGGCGCTGCCGTTCTGAGCGACTTGAAAGACATGCATGTGCGGCAAATATCCTACCTGGTTTGCGATGCTGCGGTCCCGCCCATTATGCCAGACCGGCACGGAGTGTCCCCGATCCTAAATTGCGGGGCAAGCACTTCTGCACCCCGCCCACAAGCATTTGGCATCTCACGATGATTTCAATGCGCATTTGGTGGCCGGAGCGACAGGTCAGTGGATCAGACCGGTGCCGCGCCTTGCAGCAGACCACCGTCCCGGACCATGTGGATTTCCTTGGCCGCGCCGGTGCGGTCGTCTGTTACGATAAAGACACCCGACAGGGTCGCCTCCCCTTCCGCCGGGGTGAAGCGGCTTTTGGGCATGCCAGTCAGGAACCGGCGCATCGGTTCGGCCTTGTCCATGCCGATGACGGAATTGTAGTCGCCGCACATGCCCGCATCGGTCAGATAACCGGTGCCTTCGGACAGGAGTTGCGCATCAGCGGTGGGGACATGAGTGTGGGTGCCGACCACCAGCGAGGCCCGGCCATTGCAGAAATGCCCCATCGCCATCTTTTCCGAGGTCGCCTCGCAATGCATGTCGACGATCACCGCCTGCGCCAGCCCGCCGCGCGGATGCGCCTTCAGCACGCCTTCGACGGCGCCAAAGGGATCGTCATAGGCCCGCTTCATGAACACCTGACCCAGCGCCTGCGTTACCAGCACCTTGCGCCCGCCGGGCGCGTCGAACAGGCGATATCCCCGCCCCGGTGCGCCTTTTGCGAAATTCAGTGGCCGGATGATGCGCGGTTCCTTTTCGATGAACTGCATCATGTCCTTTTGGTCGAAGGCATGATCGCCAAGGGTCAGACAATCAGCCCCGGCGTCAAGCAGAAGCTTGGCGTGATCGCCGCTGAGCCCCATGCCATTCGACGCGTTCTCGCCGTTGACCACAACAAAATCCAACCGCCACTCCTTGCGCAGTCGCGGCAGGTTTTCGGTGATGGCACGGCGCCCCGCGCGGCCCATCACATCGCCTAGAAACAGAATTCTCATGGCTCAGTCCTAGGCGGCGCTGCGACGGGGAACAAGCCCCCGACGCGCCCTATGTGGCGTTTTTCGCCTCAAATACCGCGAGCCACATGCGACCTAAGCCCCTTCCCTATCGGGAAAACTGGATGATACGGCTTTCGGTCACGATCATGTCAAGCGGCTGATCGGTCGGCTCCAGCGGCAGATCTTCCGCCTCCTGCGCGTCAAAGGCAAAGCCGATGGCCAGCGTCGCCCGCTTGCTGCGCAAGAGCTCCAGGGTTCGGTCGTAAAAGCCGCCACCATAGCCAAGCCGCCCGCCGGACAGATCAAAGGCCACCAGCGGCACAATCAGGATCTCGGGTTCAAAGAAGTCATCCACCGCAGGTACCATCGCGCCAAATGGTCCTTCGCGCAGCGGCGCATCGGGCTGCCAGCGACTGAATCGCAAGGGCAGACCTGCGCCTTCGATCACCGGTACGCCGACGGCTCCATGGGCTGCGGCTTCGGCCATGGCAGGCAGCGGATCAATCTCGGTTCGGATCGGCATGTATCCGGACAGTGGAACACCGCGATACCCGGCCAGCACCTCGGACAGATGCCCGGCGGCACCGGGTTTTCCCATGTCGAAGGCCTCTTTGCGCCGGGCAAAGGCCGCCTTGCGCGCTTGTGCCTTGATCGCTGCCAGATCCGCCATTGCTCCCTCCTTTGCCGGGATTGAATGCCTAGAGAAGAACCAGCCCAGCCAGACCGAGGAAGGCAAAGAACCCAACGATATCGGTCACCGTCGTCACAAAAGCCCCCGAGGCAAGTGCCGGGTCCACATTCATTTTTTCCAGCATAACCGGCACCACGGTCCCGGCGAGGCCTGCCACGACCAGATTGATGACCATCGCGACGCCAATCACCGCGCCAAGCTGCGGCGAGCCGAACCACAACAGCCCGACACAGCCCATCACAACGGCAAAGATCAGACCGTTGACCAGCCCCACCAGAACCTCACGCCGGATCACCCGCCAGACGTTTGATCCTGTCAGGTCGCGTGTGGCCAGCGCACGCACCGCCACCGTCAGCGACTGGGTGCCGGCATTGCCGCCCATCGAGGCCACGATGGGCATCAGCACGGCGAGGGCCACGAACCGGGCGATGGTATCTTCGAACATTGAAATCACCATCGACGCCAGCACCGCCGTTACCAGGTTGACCGCCAGCCAGGGGAACCGCCGCTTGGTGGTGTCAATCACCCGGTCCGACAGGCTGCCTTCGCCGACACCGGCCAGGCGAAGGATGTCTTCTTCGTGCTCTTCATCCAGAACCGCCATGGCATCGTCGATGGTGATGACACCCACAAGACGCCCCTCGTCATCGACCACCGGGGCCGAAATCAGGTGATACTGGTTAAAGGCATAGGCCACGTCTTCCTCGTCCTGATCGGCGGGAATGACCTGGAAGGTTTCTTCCCTGAGATCGGTAAGCGGTACCTCGCGTCGGGCCGACATGATCCGGCCAAGGGTGACATTGCCCACCGGATGCAGGCGCGGACTGACCATGACCACGTGATAGAACTGCGCTGGAAGGTCCGACCTTTCGCGCATGAAATCAATCGCCTGCCCCACCGTCCAGTGTTCCGGCGCCATCACCACTTCGCGCTGCATCAGGCGGCCGGCGGAGTTTTCCGGGTAGCTCAGCGATTGCTCGATCGCGACCCGGTCGGAATCCTCCAGCGCGTCGAGAATGGCTTCCTGCTGCGGCTCCTCAAGGTCCTCCAGCAGGTCGACCACATCGTCGCTGTCCAGATCCCGGACTGCTTCAGCCAAAACCTGCGGGTTGAGGATCGCGATCACTTCCTCGCGGATCGCCTCGTCCAGTTCTGACAGGATTTCGCCGTCGAATTCGCGGTCATAAAGCCGGATCAGCCGGGCCCGGTCATAGGCGTTCACCTGCTCCAGAAGGTCGGCGATGTCGGCCGCGTGCAGCGGCTCCATCAGGTTCGCCAGCTCGGCCTTGTCGTTGGTATCCACAGCATAAAGGATCTGCGCCACGCGGCGGCGATCCAGCATATAGGCGTCGTCCTGGCCCTTGTCGGTCCCGATGGTCTCGTCGCCTGTGCTCATACGCTGCCCCTTCCGATGCTTGTCCCATGAATAGAAGAAGCTGCTACCGGAAAACAATGACAATGACACAATTTACCGCCGCGCGCGCCGCGCGTATCCTGCATGCGGTGAATTCGCACGAAAGGACAGCACATCATGAGCAACGCCCACATCCTGCGGGGACAGGTCCTGTCCTTTCAAGGCTCCCCCTTTGCCACCGAGGCACCGCAGGAAGCGGCAAGGCTGAGCGAGGCAGTGGCAGTGCAGGATGGGAAGGTTGCCGCCGTCGGCAGCTTTGACGATCTGCGCCAGAGGTTTCCCGCAGCCGCGTTGCATGATCATGGGGAGAAGCTGATTCTTGCCGGCTTCGTCGATGCGCATGTGCACTATCCCCAGACCGCCATTATTGCCAGCTGGGGCAAGCGGCTGATCGACTGGCTGAACAGCTATACCTTCCCCGAGGAGATGCGCTTTGGTGATCGTGCCTATGCCGATGAGATCTCAGCCCGCTATCTGGACCTGACCGCTGCCCATGGCACCACCACGGTCTGCAGCTATTGCACCATTCACCCCGAAAGCGTCGATGCCTTCTTCACGGCGGCGCAGGCGCGCGGGCAACGGGTTGTGGCGGGTAAAACCTGTATGGACCGCAACGCCCCAGAAGGGCTGCAGGATACGGTTCAGTCTGCCTATGACGACAGTGCGGCGCTGATCGCGCGCTGGCACGGGATCGACCGGCTGGATTATGCGATCACGCCGCGGTTCTCCCCCACCTCTACCCCTGAACAACTAGAGGCCATCGGCGCCCTCTGGGCCGCCAACCCCAGCTGCCTGATGCAAACCCATCTGAGTGAACAGACGGATGAGATCGCCTGGGTCAAGGATCTGTTCCCGGATGCCCGTGATTATCTGGACACCTACGAGGCCTTTGGCCTGTTGGGCGCACGTGGCCTTTATGGGCATGCCATCCATCTGGAACCGCGCGAACGTGACCGGCTGCGCGAACATGGCGCCGCGCTGGTGCATTGCCCCACGTCGAACACCTTCATCGGGTCCGGGCTGTTCGATATGGCCGGACTGATGGCCGAAGGGCAGCGGATCGGCCTTGCCACCGACACCGGCGGCGGATCCAGCTTTTCCATGCTGCGCACCATGGCGGCAGCCTATGAGATCGGCCAGCTGCGCGGCACGCCCCTGCACGCGGCCCAGCTGTTGTGGCTGGCAACGCAAGGCTCGGCCACGGCGCTGCGGCTTGAAGACAAGATTGGCAATGTCGCCCTGGGCATGGAGGCCGATCTTGTGGTGCTCGATCTCGCCTCCTCCCCCGCCATCGCCCAGCGCGCCGCCCGCGCCGATGACATCTGGGAGGCCACCTTTGCCACCATCATGATGGGTGATGACCGGGCCGTGTCCGAAGTGTGGATCGGCGGGCGGCAGGTCTGACGGCCCGCCCCGCCAGAAACCCTCCGTTACGCCTTCTCGGCCAAGGCGCGGGCCAGCTGACCATGGCGTTCGATCAGCCGCGGCAGATCAAGGCTGGTGACCTCTCCGCCAGAGATGATCTGACGCCCTTCCACGAACAGGTGTTTGACCTGTGTCGGCCCGGCCAGCAGCAAGGCCGCCGGGTCCCAGCTGCCGCTGGAGGCAACGCCGGTCACATCCCAGACTGCCACGTCGGCGCGTTTGCCGGGGCTGAGCCGACCGCAATCGGGACGACCCAGAATATCAGCGCCGCCACGGGTGGCGATTTCCAGCGCCTCATAGGCGCTCATGGCATCAGCGCCCTGCGCAACCCGCTGTAGCAGCATGGCCTGCCTCGCCTCGCCGATCAAGTTGGCGATATCGTTGCTGGCCGAGCCATCAACGCCCAGCCCCACCGGCACCCCGGCATCGCGCATCGCCCGTACCGGTGCGATACCGCTGCCAAGGCGGCAATTGGAACAGGGGCAATGCGCCACGCCGGTCCGGGTGCGCGCAAACAGATCGATCTCCTGCGCGTCCAGCTTGACGCAATGGGCGTGCCAGACGTCATCGCCGGTCCAGCCCAGTTCCTCGGCATATTGCCCGGGCCGACAGCCGAACTGCGCCTCGGAATAGGCGATATCCTCATCATTTTCGGCCAGATGGGTATGCAGCATCACGCCCTTGTCACGCGCCAGCAACGCCGCATCCCGCATCAGGTCGCGGCTGACGGAAAACGGCGAACAGGGCGCAAGCCCCACCCGGCACATAGAGCCCTCAGAGGCGTCGTGAAAGCCATCAACCACGCGGATCATATCTTCAAGAATGGCCGTCTCTTGCTCGACTAGGCTATCCGGCGGCAATCCCCCGTCGCTTTCCCCGATGCTCATGGCGCCGCGTGTCGGGTGAAACCGCAAACCGACCTCGCGGGCGGCATGGATGGTATCCTCCAGCCGCGCGCCGTTGGGATAAAGGTACAGATGGTCAGAGCTGAGCGTACAGCCGGAGAGAGCCAGTTCCACCAGCCCCAGCTGGGCAGAGACGAACATCTCCTCCGGACCAAAGCGCGCCCAGATCGGATAGAGCCGTTGCAACCAGCCAAACAGCAGCGCGTCCTGCGCCCCGGGCACTGCGCGCGTGAGGTTCTGATAAAGATGGTGATGCGTATTGACGAGGCCCGGCGTCACCACGCAGCCCCGGCCAGATACGATCTGCCCTGTCGTGCGCAGCCCCTGTCCCACCTCGGCAATCTGACCGCCCCGGATCAGAACATCTGCATCGTGCAATACGCGGCCCGCATCATCCATGGTGATGACGGTGGTCGCATTTTGAATCAGGATTTCCTGCATCGGTTCACACTCCTTTGTCACCCGTTTCGGTTTTGGAAGTGTGAACTGGCCCGACAGAATACGGGTAAAGGACTCGGGCCGTGGCGGTGCTATACAGCACTGCCATGGCCGCGCTCAAGCCCCGGACGGGACCTGATCAGCTGTTTTTCAATAGGGCCAGCGCCGCCGCGTGCAACTCGGCATTGGCGGCGGCAAGCACCCGGCCGCCTTCATGGGCCGGGCCGCCCTCCCAATCAGTTACGACACCGCCTGCAGCCTGGATCACTGCGATCGGGGCCTGCACGTCATAGGCGTTGAGGCCCGCCTCGATCACCAGATCGATCTGCCCCGCCGCCAGCAGTGCATAGGCGTAGCAGTCCATGCCATAGCGCGTCAGCCGGACCTTTCCGGAGACACGTTCGAACCCAGCACGTTCTTCAGGGGTGCCGACTTCGGGGAAGGTGGTGAAAAGGATCGCCTGATCCAGCGCCGTGCCGTTGCGGGTCGCCAGATCGCGTGCGCCCTGTGGCCCGGTCATCTGCGCCAGCCCGGCCGCGCCGATAAAGCGTTCGCCGGTGTAGGGCTGATCGATCACGCCCAGCACGGGGCCGTCTGCCTCGGACATGGCGATCAGCACCCCCCAGGTCGGCGTGCCGCTTATGAAACCGCGGGTGCCATCGATAGGATCCAGAACCCAGGTCCGGCCAGAGCTGCCTTCGACGGGAGCGAATTCCTCGCCCAGGATACCATCATCAGGGCGCAACTGCGCCAGCACCGCCCGCATCGCCAGTTCCGCATCGCGATCAGCGACGGTGACCGGATCGAACCCGTCCTCCAGCTTGTTGTCCGCTCCAAGAGTGGCGCTACGGAAATACGGCAGGATCGCTGCGCCGGCCGCATCGGCCATCTTCTGCGCAACGTCCAAATCGGAATCAGGATTCTGTGTCATGCGATGGCGGTGCCATCTGGCCGCACGCTATTCAAGAAAAAAGACCCCGAAGGGTCTTTTCACTTTCAGGCTGCGTCGCTGAGCACACGGGCCAGCTCGAACAATCGCCTGCGCTGGTTCTCGGGGATCGCGTAATAGGAACGCACCAGATCCAGGGCCTCTTTATCGCCCATCAGATCCTCGGGCACCGACGCCTTGTCTGCCTTGTCGGCAGGGGCCTTATCCTCTTCCTGTAGACCATCGAAAAAGAAACTGACCGGGACGTCCATCGCGTCAGAAATATCCCAAAGGCGGGAGGCGCTGACCCGGTTGGCACCGGTTTCATATTTCTGAATTTGCTGGAACTTGATGCCGACTTTCTCGGCCAGTTGCTGCTGTGTCATACCAATTAGCCAGCGACGGTGACGGATCCGTTTGCCGACATGCACATCTACAGGATGAGCCATGTGCTATCTCCTAGTTATACCAAAGTGGTTCGCGCCCAAGTAGCCGCGATGATTGCTAAATCCGTCAGGATATCAACACTGGCCCGCGTTACCGGACCTTCTAAAACCGCGACAGAGGCTCAACCCCTCAGCTGAGCTTACGACCTCCACGGTTGAATTCAAGTGCGACAAAGGTCAGTCGCGGTTGAAGATATCCAAATACATGATTTCATGCATCATTTTGTCATGCTAATGCGACCAACAACATGTGAAATAATGCCTCCCCATAAATAGCGAGGTGAATTTGCGGCGTCTGTTGTCAAACAGTCACGCAACGAATCACCTTTCGCGCGGCAAAACCAAGAGGACATCATGCAGGCTTATCAGGTCACCGCCTTCGACGCCGCCCCGGAACTGATCGAAATTGCCTGCCCGGCTCCGGCTGCAGGCCAGATCGCTGTCAGGATCGCCGCCTGCGGGCTGAATTTCGCGGATCTGCTGATGCAAAAGGGCACTTATCAGGACACCCCCACCCTGCCCTTCGTACCGGGCTTGGAGGTCTCTGGCACGGTAACCGCACTGGGAGAAACGGTAACAGAGTTCAAGATCGGTGACCGGGTTGCAGTCTTCTGCGGTCAAGGTGGCTTGGCTGAAGAAGGTGTGTTTGACGCCAGCCGCGCGGTCCGCATTCCGGACAGCATGAGTTTTGAACACGCCGCCGCGCTGCAGATCGCCTATGGCACCAGCCTGGTGGCGCTGGATCACTGCGCCTGGTTGCAACCGGGCGAAACCCTGCTTGTCACCGGCGCTGCCGGAGGCGTTGGGCTGACCGCAGTGGAGATTGGCAAGCTGATGGGCGCCCGCGTTATCGCCCATGCGCGCGGCGCCGACAAACTGGAAGTGGCCCGGGCCGCTGGCGCGGATCACCTGATCGACGACAGCGAGGATCTGCGCAGCATCGTCAAGGACCTGGGCGGCGCCGATGTTGTCTATGATGCGGTCGGGGGCCCGGTGTGGAAAGCTGCCTTTAGGGCGACTAACCCCTGCGGGCGGCTGCTACCGATCGGGTTTGCCAGCGGCGAAGTGCCCCAGATCCCGGCCAATCATCTTCTGGTCAAGAACCTGACCGTGATCGGCTTTTATATCGGCGGCTACATGAAAGCCCGGCCAGAGGTCATTCAGCAGGCCTTTGCGACCCTGTTCGACTGGCACGCGGCAGGCCGGATCAAACCGCATATCAGCCACGTCCTGCCACTGTCGCAGGTCGCGGAAGGAATGGAGCTGCTGCGCAGCCGGGCCTCGACCGGGAAGGTCGTTATTACCCCGTGAAAGGTAAATAGAACCGGGAAATCACCATCGCACGGTTATAGGGCCATGGCGATCACATCCCTTTTCGAGAGCCGTTTACTCCCTCAGCCCCTTTGATCAGCCCGCCGCGCGCAACTGCGCCGGACGCAGAGCGGCAAACCCCTGCCGAATGATATTGGCCAGATCGCCAACATACTCGGCCCGCACCCGGTCCGCGCCATAGAGGTTGATCTGCTGCACCGGCAAGGCAGGCAGCACGCCGCCGTGTTCGATAACCTCCTGATGCGCAGGTTGGGTGCCCTCCAGCAGAACACCAATGGCAAGGTCCGCGCTCACCGTGGCCTCCACCGTGCGGTCGGATTCGCTGTCCACCGCCATATCCCACTCGATCCCAACCTCATCCAGTGCTGCGGTTGCAGAGGCCCGGAAAATACAGTTGCGGCAAAAGCCAAGACGCAGCGGTTGCTGCCGCCAGGCGGAGCCGTTCACCGCGCCGATCCAGCGTAGCGGCATTTCGTGGATGGGCTCGCCACCCTCGCCCGCAGTTCCTTCGGTTGTCAGGATCAGGTCATAGGCCCCTTTGGCGAAGCCGGCCTTCAGATCGCGGGTATTCGAGGTCACCAGATTGACGCTGACGCGGGGAAAGCTGGTGTTGAACCGCTGTAGTACGCGCGGGATGACCGGATAGACCACGTCATGCGGCACCCCCAGAACAACCTCACCTTCAAAAGCCTGATCGGTCAGCCGGGTGATCACCTCGTCATTGAGCGCGACCATGCGGCGAGCATAACCGAGCAGCTGTTCCCCCGATGGGGTCAGGGCAATGGAGCGCCCCGACCGGTCCAGCAGTTCAAGCCCCAGCAACTCCTCCAGCCGTTTCAACTGCATCGAAACCGCCGATTGAGTGAGATGCAAAAAACCTGCTGCGCGTGTCACGCCGCCGTTGTCTGCCACTGCCACAAATGAGCGCAGCGTCGTCAGGTCCAAATTTCTAATCATCACGACCTCTGATGGAAGATATCAAAAACATTCGTTTCCAATATTAATCACACTCCCCCATATACATCAACAGAATTGATAAAGGCCCACGATACCATCACGAACGAAAAAAAGGACAAGAGCCATGACCTATATCTCCACCACCTCGGTCAGCCCGAAACCCCGCCGCAGCCTCGCGGATCGCATCAAAGGCGCATTCGCTCTGACCCGCCAGCGGCGCGCGCTGGCAAAACTGGACGCTGAGGCGCTGGCAGACATCGGCATCAGCCGCGACGCCGCCAAGGAAGAGGCCCGCCGCCCATTCTGGGACGCACCGGATTCCTGGACGCGCTGACAGAGACCTCACAGATGACAAATGACGACTGAAGGCGCACCCGCTGTAATGGTGCGCCTTTTCATGTTTTTGCGGCAAATCTTTTCATCGCAGACTTGAACCGTATGGGCTTTGACCCGATATTTGACGGGAATGTTGTGCATGGCCGTTGAACTGGCTGTTCCGCGCAACTGGGGAGACTTTTTGAAAACGGAGACCATGATACATGGCACAGTTTGACACCATTCGTTCTACAGCAGGCGCACGCACTGCCGAGATCGATGCGGGCCTACGCGCCCATATGAACAAAGTCTACGGCACCATGTCCGTGGGCACGTTCATCACCTTTCTGGCCGCCTGGGCCATCGCGGGCCTCGCGGTGACAACCGATCCGTCGGCCGCCTCTGCACAGCTGAGCGCCGACAAATACCTGACCAGCCTCGGCTATGCGATCTACGCGTCGCCGTTGAAGTGGGTGATCATGTTCGCGCCACTCGCCTTCGTGTTCGGCTTTGGCGCCGCCATCAACCGCCTGTCGGCCTCGGCCGCGCAGCTGGTGTTCTACACCTTCGCAGCCGTCATGGGCCTGTCGATCAGCTCGATCTTCCTGGTTTTCACCGGTGAATCGATCGTTCAGGTATTCCTGATCACCGCCATCGCATTCGCGGGCCTTTCCCTGGTGGGTTACACCACCAAGAAAGACCTTTCCGCAATGGGCACCTTCCTGATCATGGGGCTGATCGGCCTGATCGTGGCTTCGGTGGTGAACATCTTCCTGGCGTCCTCCGCCATGGCCTTTGCCATCTCGGTGATCGGCGTTCTGATCTTTGCAGGCCTCACCGCCTATGACACCCAGAACATCAAGAACACCTACCTGCAGATGGCCGAATCCGGCGATCAGGAATGGCTGGGCAAAGCCGCGATCATGGGCGCCCTCAGCCTGTATCTGGACTTCATCAACCTCTTCATGATGCTGCTTCAGCTGCTTGGGAACCGCGAATAACGCCACCGGCCATACCAAGACTTCAGCAAGGGGCGGATCACAGCGATCCGCCCTTTCTTTATGCCCAGCCTTTTCTTTTTGGGCTGGGCCTTTTGAACTGACCACAGGATTTAGAAGATGAAGATTACCGATATCACTGCCCGCGACGCAGGGCGTATTGTTCCCTTGCTGCGGGACCTCCATGCACAGCACGCGGAAGAACAACCGCTCCGCTACCCGTCTGCCCCGGCCGACAGTGACATTGCAGACTGGCTGTCAGACTGGATGGAAAAGGACGGGATACAGGCAATCGCCGCGCAAAGCCCCGCAGGCGCCCTGATGGGCTATGCTATCTATGAGATCGAAGACCAGCCTCACCTGCCAGTGATGCGCGGCGGCAAACGGATCCAGTTGCATCATATTGCCGTGGATCCGCCATTCCGCCGTCTGGGAGTTGGTCAGGCACTGGTGACAGAAGTGAAATCCCGCTGTCAGACACTTGGCATCGACACGTTGACCACAAGCTTTGCCGTCTTTGACACCGCCTCTGCCGGGTTGATGAGCAGCATGGGATTGCAGCCGGTTACGACCGTCGCGGAATGGCGCGCCTGAGGCTCATCTCCACAAGCCCCCAGACCAGCTGAGAGGCGGCTCAGGAGCAGCTTAGACCGGTGGCAAGGGCAACCGTGCCCCGGTCGCTGCCGAGCACCTGAACCTCGCCCGAGACGCTGCAGCCGCTTTCGCGCGCCGCAATGGTCTGGAAATCCGCAGGTGTCATGTCAGGCAGGTTACCAATCACGCTATGCGCAGGGGCGCTGAGCACCGCGAGCCCGGTCGAGCCCGCCCGTACAACGGAGAGCGACAAGGCCCGGCCCTGCACCTCGACCCGCAGGGTCTGGCTGCCCGAGCGCGGCGCTGTCGCAGGCTGCTGAGTTCGACCAGCGGTCAGGGACAGCGGCCCGGCCATCACCGGCGCCGGAACCGGCACCACGCCCGCAATCGTCGCCTCCGGAGAGGGCGCCACGGCCACGGCAAAAACCACGCTGAACAAGATACGCCTGAACATACTATCACCCACTTGTCTCATTTACCCACGTAAACAAGTTACGACCGAAATGAGGCGAAAAGGGGAACTATCCTTTCGTACAGGCGGCTAAACTATCGGGTAATTTTTTCAAATTCGAACAAGCTCTCACCTGCCCTGCGCCTGCAACGACCGCCGAAAACCCGGCTCCAAACACGAAAAAGGGCCACGCGCGGGGCGTGACCCTTTTTGAAAATCCTGTATGCCGGATGGGCTTACTTGATTTTGCCTTCTTTGTACTCGACGTGCTTGCGCGCAACCGGATCGTATTTCCGGATGACCATTTTTTCGGTCATGGTGCGTGCGTTTTTCTTGGTCACGTAGAAGTGGCCCGTGCCCGCGGTCGAGTTCAGGCGGATCTTGATGGTCGTCGGCTTCGCCATGGTGCTTCTCCTGCGTCCGAAAAGGCAGGGGGCCTCTCGGTAAATTCCTATATGAGCGTGCGCTTTTACCTGCACTGCCCCCCAAGTCAATAGGATTCGGGGGGATATTTTGCGCAGAAGGCCTGTAAGCCGGATTCTGTCCCGAGACTTGCGCCTCATGGACGGCCATTCATCTGCGATACGCATTACTGCGTACCTCTAGCTGCCAACCCGGCCCCTCTTGGCTAAAGCATGCCTAGCGGCGGTATCCCGTTGCCGGGACCTACCCGCGCGGGGGCCCTATTTGGCGTTGCTCCCGGTGGGGCTTGCCGTGCCGCCCCTGTTGCCAGGGGCGCGGTGGGCTCTTACCCCACCGTTTCACCCTTACCGCGCCCTGATCCGTTGCCGGGGGCACGGCGGTTTCATTTCTGTGGCGCTATCCGTCAGGTTGCCCTGCCCGGGCGTTACCCGGCACCGTTGCTTTAGGGAGTCCGGACTTTCCTCGCGGAGGGCGAGCCCCCAGCGCGGCCGTCCAGCCTTCTGCGCAGGGCTGCACCTAGGCCCTGGGGGCTGACAGGTCAAGGGTGGTTGCAGCCGGTCTCATTCAGACCCAGAGGTCTGCCTGGCCCAGCGGCGCGAAATCCTCCGCACAAAGCGCCCCGCGGGCCTGGGGACGATAGCGCAGCCGCACAGCTGCCAGCAGCGTCTCATCCTCCACCGGGGCGGTATATCCGATGTCGCGGGCATAGGCGCGGAAACGCGCCATATCGGCGCTCTCTGACTCCATCAGGCTCTGCCCTGCCGCCTCCGCTTGCGCTACCTGCCGGGCGAGCCCCTGACGGGCCAGCCGCGCCCAGTCGAACCGGGCACCCGGATCGCATTTGCGGCCCGGCGCCATGTCCGAATGGCCGATCACCGCCTCGGGCGCGATCTCCCAGCGGCGCAGGATATCGCCCAGCAGTTGCGCCAGCCGCGCCATCTGCGGTTCGGAGAACGGGTGATCGCCGCGATTGTCCAGCTCGATCCCGATGGACCGGGAATTGAGATCCTCCAGCCCGCACCATTCGCCCGCACCAGCGTGCCAGGCGCGCTGCGCCTCCTCGACCATCTGCCAGAGGGTGCCATCCTGTCCGATCAGGTAATGGGCCGACACCTCGGCCGCAGGATCACACAGCCGCTGCAGGGCAGCCTCAGCCGTCTCCATTGCTGTGTAGTGCAGAACCACGAAAGCCGGCGTCAGACCGTCACGACGCGGACCGAAATTGGGGCTGGGATGCCAGATCGCCCCGGCCTCATCCCCTGCCCTGTCAGTTCCGGACATCAGGAGTCTTCGCGCAGGACCAGACGATAGGGGGACGGGTCCCAGCCGCAGGCATAGCCATCCCCATCCGGGTCCAGCGCGTAGCGGTCGCGTTTGGGGCCGCCCGCCTCAAGAAACGCCACTTGGGCCAGCTCGGGCGAAGCATAGCCTGCGCAATTACGCGACGAGCGGGCCTTGAGGTTGATACCCGTGCGGCTGAAGATGCGGTTGCCCGGCGGGTTGGAAGTGCTGAGCGCGTATTGCACGATATTTGGATCCCGGTTGCCCGCAGAGACCGTGGGCAGCGCCGTCGGCTCCACTACCTGATACTGGGCGCGCTGCCGTTTCAGACGCTCGGCATCGCTTTCGATGGTCTGGCGCGACGACACCGCATCAAAGCTGTTTTCGTCCGACAGACGCGGGTTGCCACCGACAATCTGCGGCGCAGGGTTGTCCGGGCTTGCTTCAAGCGGCGCCTGACCAGAGTTGGCCCGCGCCGCACTCAGGGCTGCTGCCGTTTCGCGAGCGATATCGGCATTGCTGCCAGTGCCAACCGAGGCTCCAGCCGCAGCGACCGAGGTGGCTCCGCTCTGATCTGTCGGCATCGCCAGGGGCGCGCCGACAACCTGAGGCGAGGGGATCAGTGGATCGCCGTTGATCGTGGTGCCCTGCGCCGGACGGGCGGCGAAGGGATCGCCGTCCACGCCCACCCCGGCCGCGCTGTCCGGCACTGGCGGGCTGCAAGCTGCAAGGGCCAGAAGACTGCCAGCGGCGGCGAGGGAGACGAAGACGCGCATCGGGATCACCTGTTTATGGTCGTATGGTTCATGCTCTTGTTTGAGCCGGTTTTACCACCATTTCCCCGGCTTTGCCACAAACCCGGCGGCCTGCTCCAGCGCATAGGCGGTGTTCAGCAGATCGCCCTCTTCCCAGGGGCGGCCGATCAGCTGCAGGCCCAGCGGCAGACCCTGTGCATCGACACCCGCAGGCACAGAGATGCCCGGCAGGCCCGCAAGGTTCACAGTGACGGTAAAGACGTCATTGAGGTACATCTGTACCGGATCCGCATCGGTCATTTCACCCAGCCCAAAAGCAGCAGAGGGCGTCGCCGGTGTCAGGATCGCGTCCACGCCTGCGGCAAAGACATCTTCGAAGTCCTTCTTGATCAGGGTGCGAACGCGGCGGGCGCGGTTGTAATAGGCATCATAGAAGCCTGCCGACAGCACATAGGTGCCGACCATCACGCGGCGCTGCACCTCGTGGCCAAAGCCTTCGGCGCGGGTCTTTTCGTACATCTCGGTGATGCCATCGCCAGCCTCCAGCGTGGCGCGGTGGCCGTAGCGCACCCCGTCGTAGCGTGCCAGGTTCGACGAGGCTTCGGCCGGGGCGATCACGTAATAGGCAGGCAGCGCGTATTTGGTGTGCGGCAGCGAGATGTCGACGATCTCGGCGCCCGCGTCCTTCAGCATGGCAGTGCCATCGGCCCAGAGATTTTCGATCTCGGCAGGCATGCCGTCCATGCGGTACTCTTTCGGGATACCGATCTTCTTGCCCTTGATGTCGCCGGTCAGCATCGCCTCGAAATCCGGCACCGCCAGATCGGCGCTGGTGCTGTCTTTCGGGTCGTGCCCGGCCATGGCTTCCAGCATGATCGCCGCATCGCGCACCGATTTGGTCATCGGCCCGGCCTGATCCAGCGAGGAGGCAAAGGCCACGATGCCCCAGCGCGAGCAACGCCCGTAGGTGGGTTTGATGCCGACGGTGCCGGTAAAGGCCGCAGGCTGACGGATCGAGCCGCCGGTGTCGGTGCCGGTGGCCGCAAGGCACAGGTCTGCCGCCACGGCAGCCGCAGAGCCGCCCGAGGAGCCACCCGGTGTCAGCTTGGCATCGCTGCCGTCACGCCGCCAGGGGCTGACCACATCGCCATAGGCAGAGGTTTCGTTGGACGAGCCCATGGCGAATTCGTCCATGTTCAGCTTACCCAGCATCACGGAACCCGCATCCACCAGTTTCTGCGAAACGGTCGACTCATACTCGGGCTTGAAGCCTTTCAGGATGTTGGAGGCCGCCTGGCTGTCCACGCCCTTGGTGCAGAACAGATCCTTGATCCCGACCGGCAGGCCGCACATGGCAGGCGCATCGCCTTCCTTGATGCGGGCATCGGCTGCCTTTGCGCGCTCCAGCGCGATCTCGGGCGTCTTGTGCACGAATGCGTTCAGCGCATCGGCGCCTTCGATGGCCTTCAGGCAGGCTTCGGTCAGCTCGACAGAGGTGGTGTCGCCTTTGCGCAGGGCATCGCGGGCCTCGGCCAGGCCCAGTTTGTTCAGATCGCTCATGTCTTACTCCACCACCTTGGGGACCGCAAAGAAGCCCTCGCGGGCGTCGGGGGCATTGGCCAGGATCTTGTCCTGCTGATTGCCATCGTTCACCACATCCTCGCGCCGCTTCAGACGCTGCGGCGTGACCGAGGTCATCGGCTCGACCCCGTCCACATCCACTTCGTTCAACTGTTCGATGAACCCAAGGATGGTGTTGAACTCGTCTGCCAGCGCAGGCAGCGCGTCCTCTTCGACCTTGATCCGGGCCAGTTTGGCCACTTTGGCGGCAGTGCTTTGGTCAATCGACATGGAAACCCTCATCTCGTGTTACAGACGCGTTTACCGCCGCACCGTCCGCGCCGCAAGCGGGTCTGCACCGAAAACGGGTGTCTAATCCCTCCCCAGCCACAGGCTGGGGAGCGCAGGAGCGCTCATTCGCAGTTATTGTGCATCTGCCACATCGCGGGATCATGCCCCTCCGGCACCGCGTCGCAAGGATCAGCCGCGTAGCCGCGCAAGCGATTATAGGCGGCAATCTGTTCGCCCGAAAGAAACTGCACCGTCTGCAAATGCCGGGACAGGTGGACATACCGCAGATCCGCCCGCGCCGCGCCTGCTTCGGAGACCAGGCGCCGCAACTCATCGGCGTCGGGGTTGCCTGAGGCAAAGGCCTGATCAAGACGTTCTTCGGCGGCAATGAAGACCTCGGCGGCCTGCTGCGCCTCGGTGGCCATTTCGCGATGGATCTGGCGCACCTGCCCGATCTGCGTCTCGCTCAGCCCGATCTGCGGCGCCAGTTCCAGAAGATGCGCAGGGCCAGGCCAGCCGTTCAGTTCCGCCGGAAGGGCAAAGCCCCAGCCCTTGCCCGCGCGCAGCTCAGCGATGTCCGCATCCGAAAGGCTCTTGATTCGCCGACTTTGCTGCCCGGCATAGGGTTGCGCCTCATCACCCTGATGCTGCTGGTGTCCCTGGTGCCCTCCCGCGCCCTCGGCATGGCCGGGCGCAGCGGATATCGGCGCAAGTGCCAGCAGGCTCAGAAGAACGGTGGCCTTCGACCCGATCATTGTCACAGCACTGCCTCCCATCATGTTCTGACGCCCATGAGGGCACATTCACCGCTAGAGCACAAGTTTGCTGCGAAACACTGTGGACCGGGGCCCTGACCGGGCCTGCAGGACAGCAAACCGATGGAAACAGGCATTCGGCGTGCTAGGGTGAGAGCAGACAAATCAATGAATTGGGAGAGACACCATGAAGATCATCTGGCTGGGCCACGGCAGTTTCCGTTTTGAAACCGAAGGAAAAGTGCTGCTGTTGGACCCTTGGCTGACCGGTAACCCCAGCCTGCCCGAGGACCAGCATGATGCCGCCATTGAAGGCGCCACCCATATCATCCTGACCCACGTGCATTTCGACCATGTGGTCGATGTGCTGCCGCTCGCGAAAAAACTGAACATTCCCGTGGTTGGCCAATATGACATCATGGGCTTCTGGGGTGAAACCGAAGGGGTCGAAACCGTCGGCTTCAACAAGGGTGGAACCGTCGATCTGGGCGGGCCGAAACTGTCGATGGTGCCTGCTTCGCACAGCTCGACCTTTGCCACCCCCGAAGGCCCGCGCACCGGCGGGTCGGAAGTCGGCTATGTGCTGCAGGCCGAGGGCAAGACGATCTATATTTCCGGCGACACCGCGATCATGGCGGACATGGATTGGATCGGGGATTACTTCAAACCCGATATCGGCATTCTCTGCGCTGGCGGTCACTTCACCATGGACATGAAGCAGGCGGCCTATGCGGCCAAGCGCTACTTCGACTTCAAGACGGTAATCCCCTGCCACTACAAGACTTTCCCCCTGCTGGAGCAATCCGCAGAGGATCTGAGCGCAGGCCTGCCCGGGGTCGAAGTGATCGAACCTGAGGTGATGACAGCGCTTGAGGTCTAAACCGGCTTTGTAAACGCCGCCCGCGCGCGGGCGGCCTTTTCTCTGCAGCAGCAGCCCAGCGCGTGGTCATTGATCAGCCCCATCGCCTGCATGAAGGCAAAGACGGTGGTGGGGCCGACAAACTTCCAGCCACGTTTCTTCAGCGCCTTTGACAGCGCCACGGAGTCCGGGCTGGTCGATTGCGTCTGCGGCTCGGGCAGGCTCTGCGGATCCGGCTCAAAGCTCCAGAAAAACGCGGCGAGCGATCCGGCTTCTTCTACCAGCTCCTGCGCGCGTTTCGCATTGTTGATCACGGCTTCGATCTTGCCTCGGTGGCGGATGATCCCGGCATCCTGCAACAGGCGCTCCACATCCGCATCGGTGTATGTGGCGATGACATTCCAATCAAAGCCCGCGAAAGCGGCGCGAAAATTCTCGCGCTTGGCCAGAATGGTGCGCCAGCTGAGGCCGGACTGGAAGCTTTCAAGACAGATCTTTTCGAACAACCGGATATCGTCGCCAACCGGATAACCCCAGTCCGCATCATGATAGGCATCAAATTCCGGTGCGCTGGCGCTCCAGCCGCAGCGGGCCAGCCCATCTTCCCCAACGATAATCGCGGACATCGCCTTCCTCCCGGTTCGATCAGCGAAACAAAGAGCGAACATGGCATGGTCTGCATGGGCCGTCCAGTGTCTATACGCGCGCGCCGCCCGGCCCCGACGCGCAGTACAGCAGCGCCGCCAGCAGATCCAGCTCCGCGTCCTGCGCCAATCGCCCTTTACTGCGCCAGGCAATGGAGAGCGCGCATTTGACCGCTGCCCATTGCAAAAGACGCTGACGATCCACTGCAAATCCTGTGGCCCAAAGATCGGCCAGCATCCCGATCCGACGCGGGTCGCGGATCAAATCGGGGTCCCCATAGGGATGGCGAAAGGCATTGGCCAACTCGTAGGTCCGCTCCCCAACGATCCCCTTGGCATCAAAGGCGCAAAACCCGCGGGGCGTTTTCATCACGTTGCCATGATGCAAATCCCCGTGCAGCGGGCGCACATCCACCTGCGCGTCGAGAAGATCGCGGGCCAGGGTCTGGCACGCGGCAATCGCCGCCTTGCCCCCTGCCGCACAACTCGGCGCGGGCCTCAGATGGAACAGCGCATCAAAACGATCTTCCAGCCGGGGATAGCCCTCTGGCGCCTGGCCCGTACCGGGATGCAGGCCAGAGGCGACCCTCACCAGTTCGCGTGCAGCCATTTCGTCCTCACCAGCGATTGCAACATCGGCGAGCGATGGCCCCTCCAGCCATTCGACCAGGGCGGCATCCGGGCGCAGGTCATAGACCTGGGCCGCGCAACTCTCGGGCGCAGCTTGCAGAAACCGAAAACCGCTGGCCTCGCTGCCCATGCCCCGGGCGCCATAGTATTTCAGCACCGCGGCACCGCCCCCGGCGCGGGAGACTTTCCAAAGGCTGGCAATGGCGGTGGTCGCGATCCACTCCGGTACCGTCACCCTGAACGCGGCAAGGACCTCTTCCGGCGGTTTCACATGCCCTTTCATTCCGGCCCCTATCGTTTTGCGGTGAAGAACTCTTTCAGAATGGCAGCACAGTCCGCTTCGGCGATGCCTTCATAAATCTCGGGCACATGGTGTGCCTGCGGATGTGAAAACACACAGGCCCCATGGGCAACGCCGCCGGATTTGGGATCAGAGGCGCCGTAGTAGACCCGCGCGATACGCGCCGCTGCGATGGCCGCCGCACACATGGCGCAGGGCTCCAGCGTCACATAAAGATCATATCCCGTCAGTCGCTCCCCTCCCGCTGCGGCGCAGGCGGCGCGGATCGCCAGGATCTCGGCGTGGGCGGTGGGATCGTTCAGCTCCCGAGTGCGGTTTCCGGCCCGCGCCGCGACCGTTCCGTCCGGCGCAATCAGAACCGCGCCCACCGGCACCTCGCCGCGCGCGGCGGCAGCGCGGGCCTCTTCCAGGGCCAGGGTCATGTGAGAACGGAAAACCATGGCCTTCCCTGCCGTAGAATGCCCGCTTTCGCAAGACGCCGGAATGCTCTATGGCGATGGGATGAGCAAAACACCCGCATCCCCCAAGCGCCCGCACCGCCCCAAAGGCCCGACAGGCAAAGCCGCGAAACCGTCGCGTCCCGACGCCACTGCAGGCGACAAGAGCACGGGCACGCCCGAAGGTGACCGGATCGCCAAGGTTCTGTCGCGGGCCGGCGTTGCCTCGCGGCGCGAGGCCGAGCGGATGATCGCCGAGGGGCGGGTTGCGGTGAATGGCAAGGTGATCGACAGCCCCGCGCTGAACGTCACGGCGCGGGACCGGATCCTGATCGACGGCCAGCCCCTGCCCGAGGCAGAAGCGCCGCGCCTGTGGCTTTATCACAAACCCGCCGGACTGGTGACCACCACCAGCGACGAGATGGGCCGCACGACCATCTTTGACGAACTTCCCGAGGATCTGCCGCGGGTGATGACCGTCGGGCGGCTTGACCTCAATTCCGAAGGGCTGCTGCTCCTGACCAACGATGGCGGCATCAAGCGCAAGCTGGAACTGCCCTCGACCGGCTGGCTGCGCCGCTACCGGGTGCGTATCAAGGGTCGCCCGCAAGAAACGGATTTCGAGCCGCTCCGCAAAGGGCTGGTGATCGACGGCGAGACGTTCCAGCCCATGACCGTGGCGCTGGACCGCCAGCAGGGGGCGAACGCCTGGCTGACCGTGGGACTGCGCGAAGGCAAGAACCGCGAAATCCGCCGCGCCATGGAGGATATCGGGTTTTCCGTCAACCGCCTGCTGCGCCTGTCCTACGGCCCGTTCCAGCTGGGCAATCTGAAACCCGGGGAAGTCGAAGAACTGCGCCCCCGGGTGATCCGCGATCAGCTAGGTCTCGAAGACGACACCGAAGAGACGCCACAGACCGACCGCCCCCAGCGGCGCAAACCGATGCGCGGCAAGCGCCCCGGCGGCCGCAAACCCGGCACTGACGCCCCTGCCCCCTATAGCGGCGGCGGCGCTGGCAAACCGCGTGGCAAATCGCAGGCCAAACCACAAGGAGCCCCGACGGGCAAATCCGGCCATACTGGCGGCGGCAAGCCTGGACAGCCCGGCAAACCGGATACCCGCGGCAAGGGACGCGGCGGCAATGGCGCAAAGCCCGGCAATCGTCCAATCGGCAAGAATCCCCGCCGCTGAGGCATTTGCCCGACACTTCCCCCTAGCAAGGCGGCCTGCAATCCCTTAGATTTCAGGCATGTAAATCGTGTCATGGGGGAACCCGCGTGCAGAAAGTCGCCTTCGCCGCCCTGCTTGTTCTGATGTTCGGACTGAGCACCGGATGGATTGTGGGAGGCTGATCCATGGCACAGAGGTATGGCGGCAAATACAGCCCCGATGGCGCCGGTGATCCGGCCGCCTTGGGTGACACATCCCCGCCAACGGGCAAAACCAATTCCTTTCGCAGCGCACAGGTCGATCCTGTCGGCGCCCGTGCCAATACCATGTTCGTGCCTGGGGGCGTGCTGCTGATCTTGTCGCTGAACGACGGGGCCACCGGTCTGGCGCTTGGCGGGATTGCAGCTGCCCTCTGGACCGGGGCCGCCTTTCTTCTGCGCGAAGGGTTGCGGGCCGAAACCGCCTTTGCCGCGCGCCGTGTCGCGCGCAAACCGGCCTTGCCGCGCAAGATCCTCGCCTCGGTTTTGACCGGCGCCGGGGCCGCGCTGGCCGCCTGGAAGGCAGAACCGGGGATCATGATCGCCGCCGTCTACGGGCTGACAGCCACCGGCCTGCATCTGGCCGCCTTTGGCCTTGACCCTTTGCAGGACAAGGGCGTGGAGGGCGTGGACGACTTCCAGCAAAGCCGCGTTGCCCGCGCCGTGGATGAGGCCGAAGCCTACCTTGACGCCATGCGGGACGCGGCGCTTAGGGCGCGTGACCGGCAGCTGGAGGCGCGTGTGGATCAGTTTCAGGCTGTCGCCCGGGACATGTTCCGCACCATAGAAGAAGACCCGCGCGACCTGACCGGTGCGCGCAAGTATCTGACCGTCTATCTGCAGGGCGCGCGCGATGCGACCATCAAATTCGCAGATATTTATGCCCGCAGCCAGGATCCGCAGGCCCGTAGTGACTACCTTGCCCTGCTGGAAGATCTGGAACAGAATTTTGCAGCCCGTACGCAAAAGATGCTGCTCGAAGACCGCAGTGATCTGACCATCGAAATCGACGTGCTGCGCGACCGCCTGCAGCGCGAAGGGGTCCGCCTGGACCGCAATTGACACTTTGACCCGAGGAACGCCACCGATGTCCGAGACCGTTCAGAAGAAAGCAATCGAAGCCGAGGCCATGGTCACGGAGGTGACGGGCGTCGCGCTTGCGGATCCCACGGGTGACATCCAGCCGCTGGAGCAGGCGGATGAAGTCACCAGCGAAGCGATCCGCAGCCGCATGGGCGAAATCGACATGAGCGACAGCAACTCGATCATCGGGTTCGGATCCGGCGCGCAGGCCGAATTGCAGACCATCAGTCAGGCGATGCTGGCCGATGTGCGCAACAAGGATGTCGGCCCCGCCGGGGACTCTCTGCGGGATATCGTCACCACGATCCGCGGCTTTTCCGTCTCGGAACTGGATGTACGTCGCAAACCCACCTTCTGGGAACGCCTGCTGGGCCGCGCCGCGCCCTTTGCTAAATTCACCGCGCGCTATGAGACCATCCAGGCGCAGATCGACAAGATCACCGATGATCTTCTTGGCCATGAACACGGGCTCCTGAAGGACATCAAATCGCTCGACATGCTGTATGAAAAGACGCTGGCCTTTTACGACGAGCTGGCGCTCTATATCGCTGCGGGCGAGGCCAAGCTCGGAGAGCTGGACAGCAGCGAAATTCCCGCGCTGGAAGAAGCCGTCGCAGCAGCCGCCGAAGCCGACCAGGTGATCCGCGCGCAGGAACTGCGCGATCTGCGCGCCGCCCGGGACGATCTGGAACGCCGGGTGCACGACCTGAAGCTGACCCGGCAGGTCACCATGCAGTCGCTGCCCTCGATCCGCCTGGTGCAGGAGAACGACAAATCGCTCGTGACCAAAATCAACTCAACGCTGGTCAATACCGTGCCGCTCTGGGAAACCCAGCTGGCGCAGGCGGTCACCATCCAGCGCTCGGCCGAGGCTGCTGCAGCGGTGCGCGATGCCAATGATCTGACCAACGAGCTGCTGACCTCCAACGCGGCCAACCTGCGCGAAAGCAACAAGGCGATCCGGCAGGAAATGGAACGCGGTGTGTTCGATATCGAAGCGGTGAAACAGGCCAATGCGGATCTGATCGGCACCATTCAGGAAAGCCTGCAGATCGCCGATGAGGGCAAAGCCAAACGCGCCGCTGCCGAGGGCGAGCTGAAGAAGATGGAAGCCGAGCTGCGCGATACACTGGCCGCCGCCAAGGCGCGCCGCGATGGCATCGGAGACAATGCCGGCACAGCGGTTCCGTCCTGACCTGATGATCTGGCAAAAACGTCATAGGTCGGCGGCGATTTGTGCCGAAGGCAGCGCCGGGCGGGCAATATCCGCGCCTGTACGCCTTGCCGCGCTTTTGGGTTTGGGCCTGCTGTCAGCCTGCATGCCCATGGGCCGCAGCGAGTCCGTCGTGCCAAAACCACGTCCGGCTGCCATGGTCGCGCCCGCTGCGCCTTCGGCCGCCAGCGCAGAGCTGCGGCAATATTACCGTGTCCTGCAGCAGGACCTGCTGACGCGAGGCCTTTTGCGCACCGATGGCGGCGGACCCGATACGCCTTATGATGCCGAGGATCTGGCGGAAAACTTCGAAGCGATTTCCTTTTTCAACGAATACGCCGGGCGCGGTGGCGGCGCTACAGGCGGCCTGAGCCGCTGGTCCGGGCCGGTGCGCTTGCAGGCTGAATTCGGCCCCTCGATCCCTGAAAGTCAGCGCCGCGCCGACGGCGCGCGGGTTGCCGAATACGCCATGCGGCTCGGGCGGATCACCAACCATCCCGTTGCGGCGGTGGCGAAGCGCGGCAATTTCCACGTCATCTTTGCCAGCAAGGACGACAGCGCCTTTGTGGCCAAACGGGTCCGTGAACTGCTGCCCAATATCAGCCAGAACGATTTCCAGCTCTTCGTGAACCCGCCACGGACGCATTACTGCTTTGTCCTTGCCGGCGGCGCCCAGGGCAGCCCCTTCGACTATATTCGCGGCGTCGCGCTGATCCGCGCGGAGCATCCCGATCTGGTCCGGCAAAGCTGCATCCACGAGGAAATCGCACAAGGCCTGGGCCTGCTCAACGACAGCCCCCGGGCGCGCCCGTCGATTTTCAACGACGATGACGAATTTGCCTTTCTGACCAGCCATGACGAAAAGCTGTTGCAGATGCTGTATGATCCAAGACTGAAAACCGGGATGAGCGCCGAAGAAGCCCGCCCGATCACCCGCATTATCGCCCGCGAAATCATGGGACAGCCCCTGTAAGGTGGCCCTTGCGCCCATCGATGAGGCTCCCAGCAGGCACACCGTAGGAAGAGGACCTGAGATATGGGTATTTTCGACTTTCTCACCGGAGAGTTCATCGACGTCATTCACTGGGTCGATGACACCCGCGACACCATGGTCTGGCGGTTTGAACGCGAAGGCCATGAGATCAAATATGGCGCCAAGCTGACGGTGCGCGAAGGACAGGCAGCCGTGTTCGTGCACGAAGGCCAGCTGGCGGATGTCTTCACCCCCGGTCTCTATATGCTTGAGACCAACAACATGCCGGTGATGACGACGCTGCAGCACTGGGACCACGGGTTTCAGTCGCCCTTCAAATCCGAGGTCTATTTCGTCAGCACCACCCGGTTCAACGACCTGAAGTGGGGCACCAAGAATCCGATCATCTGTCGCGATCCGGAGTTCGGCCCGGTGCGTCTGCGCGCTTTTGGCAGCTACTCGGTGCGGGTGGTGGATCCGGCGCGCTTCCTGACCGAGATCGTCGGCACCGATGGCGAATTCACTATGGATGAAATCAGCTTCCAGATCCGCAACATCATCGTGCAGGAGTTCAGCCGCGTCGTTGCCAGCTCGGGCATTCCGGTGCTGGATATGGCCGCCAATACCGCCGATCTGGGCAAACTGGTTGCGGCCGAGATTTCCGCCACCGTGGCCGAATATGGCCTGGCGATCCCGGAGCTCTATATCGAGAACATCTCGCTGCCGCCTGCGGTGGAACAGGCCATGGACCGGCGCACCCAAATGGGGATCGTGGGCGATCTTGGCCAATACACCCAGTTCGCCGCTGCCGAGGCGATGGACGCCGCAGCCCGCACCCCGAACAGCGGCATGGGCGCCGGTTTGGGAATGGGGATGGGCATGGCGATGGCCCAGCAGATGGGCAATGCCATGTCGCAGGGTGCAGCGGGTCAGCCGTCAGGTCCCTGGGGCGCCCGTCCCGCGCCCGCTGCAGCGTCGATGGCCCCGCCGCCGCCCCCGGTCGAACACGTCTGGCATATCGCAGAAAACGGTCAGACCTCGGGACCCTATTCCAAGGCGCGTCTCGGACGCATGGCGCAGGAAGGGCAACTGAAGCGCGACACCCACGTCTGGACTCCCGGCCAGGATGGCTGGCAACGGGCCGGTGATGTCGCCGAACTGGCGCAGCTTTTCACCATTCTGCCGCCTCCGCCCCCACCGCCTCCCGCGGGCTGAATTCGGGGCGCCAAGCGCGCGCTCCGAGCCTTAACTGTCGGCCTGACAGAACTGAGCCGGGCCGACATGTCGTCACTATTGCAGGCTCTTGCGCCAGACCATCATGTGTTTGGTGAGTTCCTTGGTCTTTTCATCGAACGGCTTGCCCAGATCCAGATCGTGTTTGGCCGCATCCAGATCGCCACGTTCGATCTTTTGTGCGATGGCGCCGGCAAATTGGTGGAACTCGGAATGCAGTTTCTTCGCACGCACATAGTTGGCATCACCTGCCATACCGGCTTCCGTACTAGGCGAATGCAGCCACTGGCCGAATTTGCACTTGTCATCACAGCAGATGTCACGCGAAGGCGTTTCAAGTCTGCCGCTGATGGTGCCCGTGCGAAGGTGAAGTTTCCATGTGCTATGGGCCTTGATGGCTTCGGAAATCTCATCCTGGATAGCCGCTACAGACATACTCATACTCCTTGTTACTGAACACTTCTGCCGTAGCCCTTCACAGGTTAATCAAACATTAAGCTCACATCTCAACCCTCACCGTGAATTCCCCTTGATCGACTCGGTTCCGCCGGGAAACATAAATAAAAATCAATTAAATAAACAACGACCGGAAAAAATCGTTACAATTTGAGAGAGCGCCGTGCCATCTTCCCCTCCTCCCCCTCCGCCTGCCACTGAAAACACTGATTCTGCCGCTGTGCCGGATGAAACCCATCGTTTTCCCTGCGAGCAATGTGGCGCCGATTACCGGTTCGACCCGCAATCCGGAACCCTGACCTGCAGCCATTGCGGCCATACCGAAGAGATCAACGGGGGGCCCTGGCGCGGCGGCGCCCTGCGCGAGTTGGACTTTCGCGCCGCGCTGGATCGTCAGCTGCCAGAGGCCGACATGGAAACCACGCGGGTTTCCAAATGCCCCAACTGCGCGGCAGAGGTAGAATTCGATCCCACCACCCACGCCCGCGAATGCCCATTCTGCGCAACGCCCGTGGTCACCGACACTGGCGAAAGCCGCCACATAAAACCCAAGGGCGTCCTGCCTTTCGCCATCGACGAACGCGCGGGCCACAAAGCCATGACAGACTGGCTCGGTCGCCTGTGGTTCGCGCCAAACGGGTTGAAAAAATACGCCCGCAAGGGGCGCCGGATGGAGGGGATCTATGTCCCCTACTGGACCTATGACGCCGACACCCGCAGTTCCTACTCAGGCCAGCGCGGTACGGTCTACTACGTGACCGAAACGGTCATGGTCGATGGCAAACCGCAGGCCAAACAGGTCGCAAAGGTGCGCTGGCGCCCGGTGTCAGGTCGGGTCAAACGCTTCTTTGACGATGTGCTGGTGCTGGCGTCGAAAAGCCTGCCCAAACGCTATACCGATGCGCTGGAACCCTGGGATCTGTCGGCGCTGGAGCCGTATCAACCGCAATATCTAGCCGGGTTCCGGGCCGAAGCCTATGCAATCTCTTTGCAGGACGGTTTTGAGGAGGCCCGCGCCCATATGGACCGGGTGATCAAACGGGATGTGCGGTTTGATATCGGCGGCGACCGTCAGCGAATCTCGCATATCGACACGCAAGTCTCGGACGTTACCTTCAAACACATTCTGCTGCCGGTGTGGCTGGCGGCCTATAAATACCGGGGCAAGACCTATCGTTTTGTCGTCAATGGACAATCCGGACGGGTTCAGGGCGAACGCCCCTACTCCGCCTGGAAAATCGCAGGCGCAGTTGCCGTCCTGGCTGTCCTGATCGCCGCAGCAATCTATATCGGGAACCAGCAGTAAACCTGGGACGTTCAAGCCCCCCGGACATGCCGATGCGCACAGCCCGGATCCGGGGCTATGCGCCGTTTGTCGCCGGACTGCCCGGCATTCTGCCCAAGGCCGAAAACGCCTCAGGATTTGGAGATCTTGATCTTCTTCGCGGTCTCTGGCTGTTCCAGCGCCTTCTTGGGAACGCTGATATGAAGCACACCATCCTCCATATGCGCCGCTGCCGCAGCGCCATCAGCATCTTCCGGCAGGCGGAAGGCACGGCGGAATGCACCATACTGGCGCTCGCTGAAGTACCAGGTATCGCCTTTCTTCTCGGTCGAGGTCTTCTTTTCGCCGCTGATGGTCAGAACGCCATTGTCCACCGTCAGCTCAACATCCTCATCGGTGACACCCGGCAGTTCCATGGTGATGTCATAGGCTGCATCCCCCGAAGAGGCCTCGGTCGCCGGGCTCAGCCAATCTGCAACCCGGGCACCAAATGCACGAAAGGGATCATAAAGCGACGGCCAGAAACCGCTTTGTTCGGTCTTTTCTACCATTGATCTTCCTCCTGTTTCGAACGCGGGCAGCGTATCTCAACCGGTGAGGTCTCGATTTGATCCATCTCAATTCTGGCCTTGAACCCCGTGGCACCGCTGGCCATTGTGGCGCCGCACCACAGCAGGAGAGTTGCAGATGACCACGAAGTCAGCCGATCTGACCGAACTGGACGCCCTGATGAAGGACCGTCACAGCTGCCGGGCCTTCCGCCCGGATCCGGTTGACCGGGAGGTGATCGAGCAGATCCTGCGCTGCGCCCAGAAAGTCCCGTCCTGGTGCAATGCCCAGCCGTGGAAAGTGACCATCACCAGCGGCGCCGAAACCGACCGTCTGCGCAACGCGCTGACAGAGGCTGCCATGGCGGGCGGACACGCACCGGACCTGAGTTTTCCGGACGGCTATTCAAATGAATATCAGGCACGGCGCCGGGAATGTGGCTGGGCGCTCTACGAAGCGGTCGGAGTGACCAAGGGCGACCGCGCCGGATCTGCCCGGCAGATGATGGAGAACTTCAACCTCTTCGGCGCGCCCCATTGTGCGATCCTGTCCTCACCTGCCGAACTTGGCCCCTATGGCGCAATGGACAGTGGCGGTTTCGTTGCCGCCTTTACCCTGGCGGCGCAGGCGGCAGGGGTCGCCAGCGTCGCGCAGGCCGCGGTCGCGTCCTTTGCGCCGATGCTGCACGAGATGCTGAAGATCCCGCAGGATCGGCTGATCCTCTGCGCGATTAGCTTTGGCTATGCCGACCCGGATCATCCGGCAAACAGGTTCAGAACCACCCGTGCCCCCCTGCCCGAATTCACCGACTGGCGCGGCTAAGCCTTCGACACAAAAGGACGACAATCCCCATGCGAGCCCTCATTCAGCGCGTCAGCGAAGCCTCAGTCACCGTCGATACCGAAGTGACCGGAGAAATCAGTGCCGGACTGCTGGTGCTGGTCTGTGCGATGGAGGGCGACACCGAAGCCGAAGCCGATCATCTGGCGGCGAAGATTTCCAAGCTGCGCATCTTTCAGGACGACGCGGGCAAGATGAACCGCTCGGTCCGCGACATCGGCGGCGCGGTTCTGGCGGTGAGCCAATTCACCCTGGCGGCAGATACCAGACGCGGCAACCGGCCCGGGTTTTCCGATGCCGCCGATCCTGAAACCGGCGCGCGGCTTTATACCTATTTCTGCGAGGCGCTGACCGGTCTTGGCCTGCCGGTGGCCACCGGGCGGTTCGGCGCCGACATGAAGGTGCGCCTGCTGAATGACGGCCCCGTTACGATTTGGATGGACACCACCGGGTAAGAATTTTTCCGACCAGACCGGTCCTTTGCCCACGTGTTGTCGGGGGCGATTCTCTCTTCTGCCGCCGGGATTTGGCCATATCTGCACGCAATCCCGGCATCGCACTACGAATGCGCAAAACCGGCATACGCATGTCGTTTTTAGTGAATTTTTGCCTTCCCCCGGTTTTCATTCACAAAAATGCGGCATACCACTGGCAAAACGCGACCTGTCGCTGGCATGTGTCCCGCCGCTTTGGCCCCGGACGCCGCTGCGGAACAGGTATTAATGCTTGCTAGGCCGCCGCAAATGCGCAAATCTTGAATAGCCAATCAAGAAAAAGCTGTTTGAAGCGGCAAATTCAACTGGGAGACTTCAATGAAAGATCAACTGTATTTCCTCGCGCGTCAGGCTGCCACGGGCATGATGAGCCGCCGCGAATTCATGGGCCGCGCCGCTGCGCTGGGTCTCACCGCTGCTGCAGCCAACTCGCTGCTGTCCACCGAAGTCATGGCCGCAGGCCCCCAAAAAGGCGGCACCATCCGCGTCGGCCTGCAGGGCGGCAGCACCACCGACAGCCTGGACCCGGCGCTGGCCACCAATCAGGTTGCCCTGTCGCTGATCCGTCTTTGGGGTGAATCCCTGGTCGAGCTGGCCGACGACGGCGGCATCCAGGGCAAGGTCGCGGAAAGCTACTCCGCCTCCGCAGACGCACGTGTCTGGACCTTCAAGATCCGCCAGGGCATCACCTTCTCCAACGGCAAACCCGTGACCGCCGAAGACGTGGCGCAGACCATGGACCGCCACTCGGGCGAAGACACCAAATCCGGCGCACTGGGCATCATGCGCAGCATCACCAACATCTCGACCGAAGGTGACAGCGTCATCATCGAGCTGGACAGCCCCAACGCCGACCTTCCCTACCTGATGACCGACTACCACCTGGCCATCCAGCCCGGCGGCGGCAAGGACGATCCGGCAGCCGCGATCGGCACCGGCCCCTATATCCTGAAAGAAGTCGATATGGGCGTGCGTTTCGTTGCCGAGAAGAACCCCAACTACTGGGGTGATCTGGGCAATGCCGAAACCATCGAATACGTGGTGATCAACGACAACACCGCCCGCGTTGCCGCGCTGCAATCGGGTCAGGTCGACATGATCGACCGGGTCCCCCCGCGCACCGCGAAACTGGTTGACCGCGCGCCGAACATCAACGTGCATTCCACCAGCGGCCCCGGTCACTACGTGTTCATCATGCACTGCAACACTGCACCGTTTGACAACAACGACGTGCGGATGGCGCTGAAATACGGCATCAACCGTCAGGAAATGGTCGACAAGATCCTCAATGGCTACGGCACGGTCGGCAACGACTCCCCGATCAACTCGTCCTATCCGCTTTATACCGAGTTCGAGCAGCGCGAGTTCGATCCGGACAAGGCGATGCACCACCTGAAGAAATCGGGTTACGACGGTGAGATCCTGCTGCGCACTTCGGATAACTCCTTCCCGGGCGCACCGGATGCGGCGGCCCTGTTCCAGCAGTCCTGTGCAACCGCGGGCATCAACGTGAACGTCAAGCGTGAGCCGAACGATGGCTACTGGTCCGAGGTCTGGAACAAGCAGCCCTTCTGCACCAGCTACTGGGGCGGTCGTCCGACCCAGGACCAGATGTACACCACCGCTTATCTGTCGACAGCGGACTGGAACGACACCCGGTTCAACAACGAAAAGTTCGACCAGCTGCTGCTGGCGGCCCGCGCCGAGCTGGACACCGCCAAGCGGACCCAGATGTATGCCGACATGGGCGCCATCCAGCGCGACGAAGGCGGCCTGATCTGCCCGATGTTCAACGACTTCGTCGATGCGACCTCGGACAAGCTGGCAGGCTGGGTCGACGGTGCAAAAGGCTTTGCCCTGATGAACAGCTACGCACCGCACAAAATGTGGGTGAAGGCATAACATGCCCCTCCTGTTAAAACTTTTGGCCCAGCGCATTGCGCTGGGTCTTCTCCTGCTGTTTCTGGTTTCTGCCCTGATTTTTGCCGGGACAATGATCCTGCCCGGTGACGTTGCGCAATCGATCCTGGGACAGTCCGCCACGCCCGAGGCGCTGGCCAACCTGCGTGCCGAGCTTGGCCTGAACGAGCCCGCGCTGCAGAGATATTTTGACTGGCTCGGCGGTATCATGACCGGCGATCTGGGAACCGCCCTGACAAGCGGCAGCGACATCGCAGAAAGCATCGGCAAGCGCCTGTCGAATACGCTTTTCCTCGCTTTCTGGGCTGCCGTCATCGCGGTACCTCTGGCAATCTTTCTTGGCCTGCTGGCCGTGCGGTTCAAGGACCGTTGGCCCGACAAGCTGATCTCAGCTGTCACGCTGGCCTCGATCTCGATCCCGGAATTCCTGATCGGCTATGTGCTGATGTACCTGATCGCGGTCAAACTGCGCTGGTTCCCGTCGGTTGCGATGATCAACGACAACATGTCGCTGGGTGAAAAGCTGAGCTCCATCGCCCTGCCCGTTGCGGTTCTGACCCTCGTCGTTCTGGCGCATATGATGCGCATGACCCGTGCTGCGATCCTCAATGTGATGCAATCGGCCTATATCGAAACCGCCGAACTGAAGGGCCTCAACGGCTTTCAGGTGATCTTCCGCCACGCCTTCCCGAACGCCATCGCGCCGATCGTCAACGTTGTGATGCTGAACCTTGCCTATCTGGTGGTTGGTGTCGTCGTGATCGAAGTCGTCTTCGTCTATCCGGGCATGGGCCAGTATCTGGTCGATCACGTATCGAAACGGGACGTTCCGGTGGTTCAGGCCTGCGGTCTGATCTTTGCTGCCGTCTACATCGGTCTCAACATGGTTGCAGATATCGTTGCCATCCTGTCGAACCCGCGTCTGAGGCATCCGAAATGAAAAATATTCCCATTTCCGCCCTCATCGGGCTGTTCTTTACAGCGCTCTACTTCCTGATGGCCATCCTGGCGCCGCTGATTGCCCCCTATGGCATGGCCGAGGTCGTCGGTGACGTCTGGGAGCCGTCCTCGTCCGAGTTCCTCCTTGGCACCGACAACATCGGCCGCGATCTGCTGACCCGCATGATCTATGGCGGGCGCACCACCATCTTCATCGCAACCATGGCCACGGTGGTTTCCTTCACCCTTGGTTCGGTTCTTGGCTTTTTTGCCGCCGTCACCGGTGGCTGGGTTGATCAGGCACTGTCGCGCTTTGTCGATCTGGTGATGTCGATCCCGACGCTGATCTTTGCCCTTGTGGTTCTGTCTGTGACGCCGGTCACCGTGCCGATGCTGATCATCGTAATGGGCCTTCTGGATTCCACCCGCGTCTACCGTCTGGCCCGCGCCGTTGCGGTGGATATCGAGGTCATGGACTATGTCGAAGCCGCCCGTCTTCGCGGCGAAGGCACCGTCTGGATCATCTTCCGCGAAATCCTGCCCAACGCCCTGTCACCGCTGGTGGCTGAGATGGGCCTGCGCTTCATCTTCATGGTTCTGTTCGTCTCCACCCTGTCGTTCCTGGGTCTGGGCGTGCAGCCCCCCGAAGCGGACTGGGGCGGTATCGTAAAAGAGAACAAGGACGGTATCGTCTACGGCATTCCTGCCGCACTGATCCCGGCCTTTGCCATCGCCACGCTGGCGATCTCGGTCAATCTGGTTGCCGACTGGGTGCTGAACCGAACCACCTCGCTGAAAGGAGGCCGCGGATGAGCGATCCACTGATTAAAGTCCGTGACCTGAAAATCGGGGCAACGGTCTATCCGCCGGGTGAACGGCCGCATGACATCGAAATCGTGCATGGCGTCAGCTTTGATCTGGAAAAGGGCAAGGTACTCGGTCTCATCGGGGAATCCGGCGCCGGCAAATCCACCATCGGTCTTGCCGCCATGGCCTATGGCCGCGGCGGTGTGAAGATCACCGGTGGAGAGGTCTGGATCAACGGGCGTGATATCCTGAAATCCTCGCTGCGCGATGTGCGCCGCCTGCGCGGCGGTGAAGTGACCTATGTGTCGCAATCCGCAGCTGCTTCGTTCAACCCGGCCAAGAAGATCATGGAACAGGTGACCGAGGCTGCGGTGGAGCAAGGCAAGTTCTCCAGGAAAGACGCCGAGGCCCGTGCCCGCACCCTGTTTGCCAAGCTGGGCCTGCCGGATCCGGACAATATCGGCGATCGCTACCCGCACCAGGTGTCGGGCGGTCAGCTGCAGCGTTGCATGACGGCGCTGGCGCTCTGCCCCGAACCCGATCTGGTGGTCTTTGACGAACCGACAACCGCACTGGATGTGACAACCCAGATCGACGTGCTGAAGGCGATCAAGGAAGCGATCCGCGACACAGGCGTAGCCGCACTCTATATCACCCACGATCTGGCGGTGGTGGCACAGGTCAGCGATGACATCATGGTACTGCGCCATGGCGACATGGTCGAATACGGTGATGTGGATCAGATCATCAATGCACCGCAGGAAGACTACACCAAGGCGCTTGTCTCAGTCCGCTCGATCGAGCATGAGGAGAAGGCCCCGTCGGGCGATCCAGTGCTCAGCATCCGCAACATTACCGCCCGCTACAAGGGCACCAAGTTCGACGTGCTGCATCACGTCAACGCCGATCTCTACCCTGGTCAGACGCTGGCGGTGGTGGGTGAATCCGGTTCCGGAAAATCCACCCTCGCCCGCGTGATCACCGGCCTTCTGCCGCCGCGCGAAGGGGAAATCGAATTCGCAGGCCGCGTGCTCTCGCCCGATCTGGCAAGCCGTACAAAGGATGATCTGCGCGAATTGCAGATGATCTACCAGATGGCGGATGTGGCGATGAACCCACGCCAGACCGTGGGGACTATCATCGGGCGCCCGCTGGAGTTCTACTTCGACATGAAGGGCGCCGAAAAGCGCAAGCGGATCATCGAACTTCTGGATGAGATCGAACTGGGCGAAAGCTTCATCGACCGCTACCCGGCCGAGCTGTCGGGCGGTCAGAAGCAGCGTGTCTGCATCGCGCGGGCACTGGCGGCCAAACCCAAGATGATCATCTGTGACGAGGTGACATCGGCGCTCGACCCGCTGGTGGCGGACGGCATTTTGAAGCTGCTGCTGAACCTGCAGAAGATCGAGAACGTCGCCTATCTGTTCATCACCCACGATTTGGCGACGGTGCGGGCGATCTCGGACAATATCGCCGTGATGTATCAGGGCCGCGTGCAGCGCTATGGCAGCAAGACCGAGGTGCTGTCGCCGCCGTTCGACGATTACACCGATCTGCTACTCGGCTCGGTCCCGGAAATGCGGCTGGGCTGGCTCGAAGAAGTCATCGCGAACCGCAAGATGGAAAGCGCCGGGAACTGATCCGGCGCCGCGGTCACAAAACACCATAGGCCCGCGCAGCTGCGTGGGCCTGTGCCGATAAGGGCGGTCTCACCCGCCGGGCAAACGCCAAGACAAGGATTGCCGATCATGGACAATAAGCTCCTCCTCATCATTCTGGACGGTGTGCCGTGGCGCAATTTCCGCCGCCTGTTCGGAAATCTAGAAGGCTGGGTCGATAGCGGCGATGCCCGCGTGTGGAAACACCGCGCCGTACTGCCGTCAATCTCGGCCAGCTGCTATGCCTCGATCCACACCGGCGTGGCCCCGGCGGAACATGGCTGCACCGGCAACGGCAACGTCTTTCGCCTGTCGCACAAGGACGTCTTCAGCCAGGTACGCAGTGGCGGCGGCACGACCGGCGCCGTGGCGCATAGCTTCTGGTCCGAGTTCTTCAACCGGCACCCTTTCGATTTCGTGCGCGACATCGAATACGATGAACCCGAAAGCGAGACCATCAACCACGGTCGTTTTCACAGCATGACCGGTTACGGTCTCATCAATCAGATGACGCCCTCGGATGTGGATCTCTTCGGCACGCTCACCAACCTCGCCCACCGGTTCGATCTGAACTATGGCATGCTGCACACCTGCACCCTCGACAGCATGGGGCACCGGTTCTTCCATGACTGCCAGGAGATGGACCATGCCTGCGCGGTCATGGACGAGATGCTGGCGCCCTTCATCCCGCGCTGGCGCAAGATGGGTTACGAGGTGATCGTCACCGCCGACCACGGACAGGACGAACGCGGCCACCACGGCGGACGCAGCCCGCTGCAACAGGAAACCGCGCTCTATTATTTCGGCGATGCAGAAGGGCCCCATGCGGACACTGTCATCGACCAGCTGCAACTGGCGCCGACGATCCTGAACCGGTTGGGTGCGCCCATCGCCGATACGATGAAGGCCAAACCTTTTCTGAGCTGATGCAAACGGAGCCCCCATGCTGAAACCCGCAGTTGCCTGCCTTGCCCTATTCGCCGCTCCGGCAGCCGCGGGCGATTTCTGCCATGATCTGTGGTACACACGGAACGCCATCATGGACCGGGCCGGGTATTGCTTTGGTTCCGCTCTGGGTCAGGCGGTGTTCGGCACGGGGCCCTGCATCGGCAAATCGGTCAGCCTGACGCCGCAGGATCAGCAACGTGTCGCGCAGATCCAGGGAATGGAGCGCGACATGTCCTGCCGGGTGAATACCAAACAGCACCATCTGGATCTGGATGATTTGCATATCCGCAGGCAGCTGTCGGATCTGCCGATCCCGGACGAAATACAGGGCGCGTGCCTCGGCTGGATGGGCCCCGCGACCGCGCTGCATGCCGGGCATAGCGAAGCCAGCCCCGTGATCGGGCAGATCCTGCCCGATGACACCGTATCCTATAGCCACTGGCCCGATGCGGGTTGGACCTACGTCACCACATCTGCGGGACATGGTGACTGGCGCGTCAAAAGCGGCGGCTGGCTGAACTATGAAAAGGCCGGGGAGGTCCCCTGCCGGGATTTCGCGGGCTGATCACCCGCCCCCAACCCTAATCGTAAGGCCAGATTTCCTGGCCCAGCGCCTCAATGGCGAGCGAGATACGTTCGAAACTGTCGCGGGCGCGGCCAACTGAATGGCGCGCGCGCAGATAACCGTGCACCAGCCCTTCTTCGTTGATCCAATGGGCCTTGCCCCCGGCCGCGAGGATGCGGTCCCGGTAGTCGCGGCTGTCATCGCGCACAGGGTCGCAATCGGCGCTGATCAGAATGGTAGCGGGGAGTCCGGAAAAGTCGCCGTCCTGCAGCGGCGCATAGGTGGGATCGCCTTGGGCTACCTTGCCATCCTTGCAGCGTATCCCCTGATAAAACAGGATTTCATCCCTGGTCAGCATCGGCGCCTTGGCATGCTCGAGGTAGGATCCCGCATTCACATCGCCGCCAAAGGCCCCATAGATCAGCACCTGCCCCAGAATGCGATCCGTCCGCCCCCGGGCATGATGGGCGACCGCTGCACAGAGGTTGGCGCCAGCGCTGTCGCCAGAGAGGACAATACCGCCCTCATATTCTGACAGGATCCATTCAAAGGCCGCCCAGGCGTCATCGAACATCGCCGGGTGCATATGCTCGGGCGCCAGACGATAGTCGACTGCAACCACGCGATATCCGGTCTGGGCGCAGATCTCGGCGCAGACGTCATCGTGGCTTTCCAGCCCGCCAACGACAAAGCCGCCACCATGGCAATACATCACCGTGCGCGTCGGGTCCCCGGCAGTATAGATCCGCACCGGCACCCCATTGACCTGCCGGTCCTCGGTCTCGACCATATCAGGGCGGGGCGCCAGAAAACTGCGGGCCATGGCGTTGTAGATCTCGCGTTGCTCCGGAACCGAACGCTCTGCCGTATCCGCCGGATAACAGTCGTTGGTGCGGCGAATGAACGCCCAGGTTTCCGCGTCGATCAGTTGTTCGTAGTCCATGATCTGGAAGCCTCCCTTTTGCCTGCTGAGGCAAACCCTAGGCCACGCCATGGCAGGAAGGGAATGCCCAAAACGACACAAAGCGCCCTTTCAAGCGCTTTGTGCAGAATTTTGATATCAGACCAGAGTCAGCCCTGATCTTGCGGCAGATGCTCCCACGGGCGGGTAAAGCCCCCCAGAACCTGACCGATTTCGCCGTCGCTGGCGCCGTTGGCCTCGACCTGCGCGACAAGGCCGCGCTTCTTGTCGTCGATCACTGCTTCAACGCGGGTCGGCAGCCCCGCCTTCAGCAGCGCTTCGTTGTAGATCCGGGTGATGGCATTCTTGCGCAGGTCCGGTTTGAAAACCTTGCCAACGGCCGTCTTCGGCAGCTCGTCCAGCACCGTCAGATGTTTCGGGATCGCCGCGCGTTCGTGGATGTGCACCTTGCAGTAATCCATCAGCTCTTCAGCCGTGGCGCTGGCACCATCGACCAGTTCCACAAAGGCACAAGGCACCTCACCAGCGTGAATATCGGGTTGTCCGATCGCCCCGGCAAAGGCGACGGCCTCATGCCCGAGAAGCGCCTCTTCGATCTCGGCGGGATCGATATTGTGACCGCCGCGAATGATCAGGTCCTTGGCCCGCCCGGTGATCCAGACATAACCATCGGCGTCGACACGCCCCAGATCGCCGGTGCGCAGGTATTTATCGTGGAAATAGAGATCAGCGTTCTTTTCCGCCTCGGTATAGGTATTGCCCGCATAGACACCGGGGTTGGACACGCAGATCTCCCCGACCTCGTCGGTGCCGCATTCCACCAGTCCGTCGGCAGTGGATTTGATGATCTTCACATCGGTATAGGGGAACGGAATCCCGATCGAGCCGATCTTCTTTTCGCCATCCACCGGGTTACAGGACACCAGGCATGTGGCCTCGGTCAGACCGTAGCCTTCGACAATATTGACGCCAGTGGCCTTTTCAAACCGGCGGAACAGTTCGACCGGCAGCGGCGCCGAGCCGGAAAAGGCCGTTTTCACCGTCGACACATCCGCATCAACCGGGCGCTGCATTTTGGCCGAGATCGCGGTCGGCACGGTGATGATAAAGGAAATCTTCCAGCGTTCGATCAGCTTCCAGAAATTGTCGAACACCCCATCGCCGCGATAGCCCTGCGGCGTCGGGAAAACCACATGCGCGCCCGAGGCCACTGCTGCCATCACGATCACATGGCAGGCAAAGACGTGGAACAGGGGCAGCGGACACATGATGTTGTCCTCTTCGGTAAAGAGCAGGCTATGCCCGATCCAGCCGTTGTAGATCATCCCCGAATAGGTGTGCTGCGCCACCTTGGGCATGCCGGTTGTACCACCGGTGTGGAAATAGCAGGCGACGCGGTCCTCGGTGCTGTCGGCAAACTGCAGCGTGGTGGGCTGACGGCGCACTTCCTTGGTGAAGCTCTTGTAATCGGCGTGGGCCAGCTGCGCCTTATTCTCCAGCTTGGGCCGCACCAGGGGCACGATCCAGGATTTCGGCGGCGTCAGATAGCGGTTCAGGTCCACCTCAAGGATGGTGTTCACATGCGGCGCATGGCGCACCGCCTCGGCCACCTTCTGGGCCACGTCGGTCTTCGGAAAGGGTTTGAGCGTCACCACGACCTTGGCGTTGGTTTCCCGCAGGATCGAAGCAATCTGCTCCGGCTCCAAGAGCGGGTTGATCGGGTTCACGATCCCCGCAACGGCACCCGCCAACATAGTCACCAGCGTTTCGGTGCAGTTCGGCAGGATATAGGCGACAACGTCCTTCTCTCCGACGCCCAGCTCGCGGAACAGATTGGCCGCCTGGGTGACCTGATCCTTGAGCTGGCTCCAGTTCAGGGTTTCCGCCTTGTCGTTCGGGCCGGAAAACAATTGATAGCTGATTGCATTATTGGTCGGGAACTTGCCTGCCGTGCGGTCCAGCAACCCGTAAAGAGTGGTCGGCAGGTCCCGCGCCTCCCACGGCATCTCGTTCTCAACTGCCTTGCAATCTTCCACTGTGGCAAACGCCATTGCTTTCCTCCCCTGCCCCCTGTCCCGGGGGATTATCTCCTACGATCAAGATGGTTGTAAAACCCGCGCTGTGCAAGCGCAGCGCAAGGGTCACGTCAAGGCAGGGGCGCATTTAACGCTGCGACAAATCATTAGCTTACGAAAGGGAAACCGGCCCGTGGGGCGGAATGTGTCCGTGCAGGAAGGTTACTCTGCGGCAAGCCCGTCAGTGAACTGGAGGCGCGCCAGACGCGCGTAAAGCCCGCCTTCGGCAACCAGCGCATCATGCGTGCCGGTGGCCACGATGCGGCCCTCCTCCATCACCACGATCCGGTCGGCCTTTTTCACCGTCGCAAGCCGGTGCGCTACGATCAGCGTGGTGCGGCCTTGGCTCAGCTCATCCACGGCAGCCTGCACCAGACGCTCGCTTTCGGCATCCAGCGCCGAGGTTGCCTCGTCCAGCAGTAGAACCGGCGCATCGCGCAGGATGGCCCGGGCGATGGCGATCCGCTGTTTCTGACCACCAGACAGCATCACACCGCGCTCGCCCACATAGCTGTCATAGCCTTCGGGGAGGGCCGAGATGAAATCATGCGCAGCAGCGGCGCGGGCCGCGGCTTCGACCTCTGCATCAGTGGCATCAGGGCGACCAAAGCGGATGTTTTCCCGCGCGGACGCGGCAAAAATAATCGGATCCTGTGGCACCATGGCGATATGTTTGCGGAAGGCATCCCGGCGCAGATCACTGAGCGCAACACCATCCAGGCGCACCGCACCGGCGTTCGGGTCATAAAACCGCTGGATCAGCTGAATGATCGTCGTCTTGCCTGCGCCCGACGGGCCGACAAAGGCCACCGTTTCACCGGGTTCGATGGAGAGAGAAACATCGTCCAGCGCCAGCACATCGGGGCGCGCGGGATAGCGGAACATCACGTTTTCAAAACTGATTTCGCCGCGCACCGGCTTAGCCAGCGCCTTGGGCGCGCCGGGATCGTTGACGGCATCCTCGGCATTCAGCAACTCGACCAGCCGCTCGGTGGCCCCGGCCGCCCGTTGCAATTCGCTCCAGATTTCCGACAGGGCGGCGACGGAGCCCGCCACCAGAACCGAGTAGATGACGAATTGGATCAGGGTTCCTTCGGTCATCACACCGGCGCGCACGTCGATGGCGCCCATCCACAGCACCCCGACGATGCCGGAAAACACCAGGAAGATCACGATGACCGTCAGAAACGCCCGCGTGCGGATCCGCTTGCGCGAAACGTCATAGGAGGTTTCGGTCATCTGCGCGAATTGCAGGCGGCTTGCGTCCTCATGAGTAAAGGCCTGCACGGTCTGCACCGCACCCAGCGCCTCTCCGGCATTGCCAGAGGAGGCCGCGATCCAGTCTTGGTTTTCGCGGCTGATAGCTCGCAAGCGCCGTCCCAGCACCAGAATCGGCACAATAACGGCGGGGACGATCAGCAGCACCAGACCAGTCAGCTTGGCCGAGGTCAGCAACATCAGGAACAGCCCGCCGCCAAACAACAGCATATTGCGCAGGGCAATGGAGACGGACGAGCCGAGAACCGACTGGATCAGCGTGGTGTCGGTGGTGATCCGGCTCAGCACCTCGCCGGTCATGATCCGTTCGTAGAACACGGGGCTCATGCCGATGACCCGGTCGAACACCGCCTTGCGGATATCAGCCACTACCCGTTCACCCAGCCGCGTCACCAGCGCATAGCGCAGGCCAGTGCCCACGGCCAAAAGGGCCGCCATCGCCAAGGCGGCCATGAAATACTGGTTCAGCAGCGCATTGTCGGAGATACGGAAGTTGTCCACTACCCGGCGCACCGCCAGCGGCAGGCTCAGCGACACGCCAGCGGTCAGGACCAGTGCGCAGGTGGCAACGAACATCAGCGCCTTGTAGGGGCGCATAAAGGGCCACAGCGCCGCCAGCACTCCGATTTTACGCGAACTTTGCCGCTCTTCTTTCGCGTTCGGGGCTGCCGTCTTGCGCGCCATTGCTGATCCTTATGACAATTTCCTGGCAAAGCCATGAGCCTTGCGGTCCAGTGTGGTTCATGGCCCTCACGGCCCCGCAGGTCAAGCGTTCCGCCCAAGGGCATCTGGACGCACACCGAAACAAAGGCCGCAAACAGGCCCTGAAGCTGCAACCAAACAACGGAAGACCGTCCCGGTTAAACATCAAATCAGCGCATTGGGGAATTTCTGGAGCGGGTAGCGGGAATCGAACCCGCACCTTAAGCTTGGAAGGCTCTTATGATACCATTTCACCATACCCGCTCAGAGTAATCCGTGATTTATTTGAAGCCGCAGGTGAGGTCAACCACCTTCTTGGCTTCAAAAGCCCGGATAAGGGATGCGCGCCCCTCCTGGCGCGAAAACTTCTATATCAAAGGGGCTTGCGTGGAATTCTTGCCCGAACCTAAGGGCAGCACACGCCCGCTCCAGCGGTCATCTCCCATCAATGTGCAACCGGCTGCGGCTCTGATCTTTCGGCCTTTGTAACAATCAGGATAGACAGGCACCTGAGCGGCCCTAATTGTCACCCTACGCCATCGTTTTGCCGCCACAAACGCTGCATTGGAAACCGCCTCCATGACCACGAAGACCGCCATTCTGACATCCCACGGGCAACCTTCGGCGCCAGAGCCGCCGGAACGCGCCCTTGCCGCCTTGGCGGCAGAGGTGGCGGTGCATCTGCCAAGTTGGGATATTCGCTCCGCCACCCTGGCCAATCCCGGCAGGCTCGATGCGGTGATGACAGACGGCGCCATCATCTACCCCTTTTTCATGGCCCGGGGCTGGTTCACCGCAAAGGTCCTGCCCGAGCGGCTGTCGGGACGCGTCTACACAATGGCCTGCCCCTTTGGCCTGGATTCCTCCCTGCCGGAGCTGACCGCAGCTGCCCTGCAAGACGCGCAAAGAGAGGCCGGATGGGCCGACGCCCCCCTCTCCGTGCTGCTCGCTGCGCATGGCTCCGCCCGCGGCCCAAAGGCAGCCGAAGCCGCAGAGGCATTCGCCACCCACCTGCGCGCGCTTCTACCCAGTGCGCAGATCAGCCCCGCCTTTGTGGAGCAAGCCCCCGGCATCGACACCATCGCACGCACCCTGCCCCGCCGGACCCTGTGCCTGCCGTTTTTCGCTCAGGCCGGTGATCACGTGCGCGGGGACATTCCCGAGGCTCTCAACAGCGCCGCGTTCGCGGGACAAGTCCTGCCGGTTGTCGGCGCCCTGCCCGGCACCCCTGCCCTGATCGCAAAGGCCATTGCCGCCGCCAACAGCGGGTAAGACCAGCCAATCAATCGGCAAGCCATGACAAACGCATGCCAGCTAGTCGGCATCTTCTTGTTTTCAGGAGATATGTCGCTGTTGGTATTTGGAGGCGAGTACCGGAACCGCAACCTCCGATTATTGCTGTTTTATTTCAACCTCTTACAAAATTTATCAATACCCACTTAGTGTCCAAGATAGTGCCCAACTCAGAGTGTTTCTCGAGTCTGTATTCTGTAGTTCCATGGCTTCTCATCCAAACTCAGTCGAGGATTCGCTACGAAAAGCCCGGACCAAAACCGACGGCGTTGTTGGGGATTACATCACGGCGTTTGACACAGCGTAAAGACGGGACGATGCTAGTCGTGTCGGCGCTCAGTTTTGGGCCTATGAGCGACAAGAAAATGGAATTTGTTTGTCGGAGAAATAAATTTGGTACTCCCATTGATCCCAGTTGTTACAGCCTTGGCTAGCGGAGGAAGCCTCGTCGCCCATTCTGCTGGCGGGCTGATCGTATACAGTTCGCTCACAGGAGGTTACGTTGCAGGCACATACATAAGCACCGCAGCGCTGGCTTCTTTCTTGACTGGGACTGCGATTGCGGCGGGCACACTTGGAACTGCAGCAATAGGAGGTGCGGCCATCTGGGCTTATGGAACGGTTGCCGGAGCAGCAATCTCTCTGATTGGAAGCGCGGGCTTCTTGGGTACTACGATTGGAGCGACTGGTATTACTGGCTTAATGATGCGAGCCGGTATTCTGCCCTCGGTATCAATTCTGGTACCGGTTTTCTTAGGCTCTGCCGCGGTTCTGGTTCTAGGTGCTGGAGCGATTTATGCTCGTCGCGTCCAAAAACTGCGAACAAAAGTTCTGTCGACACCAGAAGGCCAAGAAATGAAGTTCTCGAAGCGAGAAGCAAAGTTGGTCGAGAGAATGCTCCGTAGCGCGTCCAAAACGCATAATTTCTTGTGGAGAGCAGTGATGAGGTTCTTTGGAAAAAGAGGTGCTGCTGCTCAGTAAGTGGCGTTCACATCTTTAAAGTAGTGTCTTCAGCCACGCTCCTCAATCATTTCCTCGGCCACAAACGTATAGGATGGTGACACAGTTGGTCGCCTCACTGATCAGCCGTGTCCACCGCAGATTGTTGTCTATGCAGAAGGCCCCACTGATTTTCAGACCCAGCTCGAGAAGCGCCGGAAGGGACAGTTCCAGAGGACGATGTCTTTGCGTCGCCCCTTACAGTGCTGAAACAAGGGTTCGCTTCGATTTCTTACTCGTTTTCTACCATGAAACCCTTTTGACAACGCGACTCAGGACGATTTTTCGCAACCTTCGGGGGTGCGCCCTCTGAAGATGCGCACTAAGCTGACGTAAAGTACTGAAGCTTTGGAGTTAAAATGATAAGGAAAACTGTTTTTCAGTCTGCAGCTGCGGCGTTGCTTTCGACTACCATGCTGGTGTCAGGGCCTGCATTAACAGATATTACCTCTGAAATTGCAGCAATCCAGGGGGAGATTGCGTCGCTTGAAGAAGAAATCTCCAATATGGCAAATCCAGACAGCCTGTTTGGGGTGCTCAAACAAGCCAGATTGGATGCAACAGCTTTAACCTTGGCGCTGCTTACCAATCAAAAGCTTGCCAATGAGGGCGCGGGGACAATCGAGGTAATCGTGCCTGCGGTTCAGCCCCATCCTGAAAAGTCCGCCCAGCTTCTTGAAGAGTACATGAAGCAAATGAAGGTAATTGACGCAGTCCAAGATGAAGTTGCCCAGTATTCAGGGGGATTGGTTCAGGCCATGGCTATCAGCAGGCTCGAAACGGAAAAGCTGACACTAGCCCAAATTCGTGCAGCCTGGATGCAGGCTGAGTATGGCATCGCACTACCGGCCAATGTCAGTGGGTCCGCAAGGTCATCAGCGTCGGACATTGGCAACTCCAATCCTTCGAATGATGACGGAGATGACACCAAGGTCGCTTGGGCTGATCCGACCCACCCTGACATCGACTATGATCAGTCCATTTTCCGCCAGTTGGACAATGAAGGCTTTGAAGTTGTTGGGTGGTGGGGCCTGAAGAAATACCAAGCTGAAGTTGACGATAGCCCTGCAGTATTTGCGATCAATGTTAACGCATTTACGGAAGGCTATGGAGACGACCCTTCTCTTAAGATTGGCTGCCAGGAAGGTACTGCATCCATCGTCTTTGATACCGATGACTACATTCTGACTGATAGCCGTGCAAACTCGATTTCTGTGACCTATCGCATTGACGACTCTGAGGCCCAAACTGGCCGCTGGAGCGAGCTTTCCGGGAGCAAGGGGGCAGGTCTTTTCAATGCCGATGGGGAGGCATTCCTGCGGAAACTATACGGGTCCAAGAAGACCTTCTTCCGGCTGAGAGAGCGGGATGGGGAGATTCATAGCATGTCTCTTAACATGGCTGGAACAGATGTGGTCATTGATGCGGCCGCTGCTGCATGCGGGTTCTCTACCCTTGAACTGACCCGCGATGACTATAAGGCAATCCAGACGATGCTAAATGCAGGCGGCTTCAATGCAGGTGACCCTGATGGAGTTTGGGGGAATGGCTCCAAGAAAGCTCTGAGAAAATTCCAGGAAGCTAACGGTCTTTCCGCAACTGGAGCGCCCGATCGCAAAACATTGAAAGCCATGGGCCTTAATTTGTGAGTTGATTTTACTGGTAACGCGCTATTTCTAATTTTTGTCCATGACTTAGCGCCCTTAGCAAGACCACAAAGTGCGCCCCTCTGTGTTGGGGGCGCAGGAAAAAAGCCACTTTGAATAGGCGATCTTTTCCTCCAACTTTTTTAGCCTGTCTGCCAGGGAAACTGCATCCCGCAAGACTTAGACTTCAGCTGTTGCGATATTGCGGGCAGAACCCTCACAGGGTAAATATCCCCGCAATCAGCAAGCCCGTCTATTGCTCTTTCATAATCTCGACTATCCGCGTATCAGCAAACGGCTCTCCTCAATTAGCCTGCTACTGCAAAGTTTGGCAGCTCCAGAGGTGGGTTGTCGCCGAACGGGCTTTGTATCGTCTGCGTAACTTGGTCGAACGGCGTTTCAGCAAACCGAAAACACCCGCCGTGTCGCTACCCGTTGTGGCAAGATTGCGGAGAGCTTCTCGGGCTTCATTTACATCACGTCGATCTGCCTCTGGCTGCGCCATTTGTCAATATAACCCAATCAAAGCCGAAGGGCATTTTCGGGAATCACATCAATTGCTCCTGCAGTCAACAAAGGAAATATCAGACCATGGAGCCTTCGGATGGGCCTTACGGATCAATACAGATATTTTTGCACCCATGTAATAAGGGTATAAGTTCTATATTAGATGGACATTCGCGTAACTGGTGTATTTTGCTGCTTTTTCTACATGGGTGCAAAAATTAAACTGAGGCGAAGCCAAGGGGCTTGCCCCTTCCACTCATTACAATCTAATACATCTTATGAGAACAAGGCGCTGATCATATATTTGGCATTGACACGCTACTGCGCGAATTGTTAATATGGATTTAGTTCAAAGGAGTGAATTACACTCACCTAACGAACGCCATCCATGGGAAAATTTCATAAGCTTTTTGTCGGATCGCTGAATCCGGAGCATAGGTATTTTCTAAATACTCATGGGGAACAAAGTTCATGCGCTCTGATTTAACAACCCTTTCGGAAATGTTAAATTATAAAAGGTTGCGGTGAGGGAAGTGGACTGACCACCATACTCCCTTCACCCACTCACAACAACCACATGCGCTTTGATCTACGGCCAAATTCAACCGCAACTTAAATTTAAACACGAAAGGATCATGACAAAGATTGCATTTTTAATAAACACCAACAAATCCCCACTAAAAGATCAGTGGTTTCAAGAGTTCTCAGTACAAGAAGTCAAGTATTCAGCACATTACTTTGACTCCAACCTGTTCCCAAAAGATTTAGATCATGACCTGCTCCCCTTTGAGTCCGCGGTTGTTAGTTCGCTCTGTTCAGTGTTTGGTCCTCTATTGACCGTTGGTGATACTCCCACGGAGTGAGCCCGTCGAGGCTCGTGTGGGGGCGATGGTGATTGTAATCGTCACGCCAAGACGCGATCAGCTCCCGGGCGTGGCGCAGGTTTGCGAACAGATGCTCGTTGAGGCACTCGTCTCGCAGGCGGCCGTTGAAGCTCTCGACGAAGCCGTTCTGCATGGGCTTCCCAGGCGCGATGTAGTGCCACTCGACCTTCCGGTCTTCCTGCCATTTCAGGATGGCATTCGACGTAAGTTCGGTCCCATTGTCGCTGACCACCATGCACGGATAACCGCGCGTTCGGGCGATATTATCGAGCTCACGGGCAACCCGCTGGCCGGA